>DASSJM010000086.1:0-16369 GCA_035691205.1 Actinomycetota bacterium | reverse complement strand
ATCTCGACCTCGGACCTCGCCGGCCCCCCGCACCTGGACGAGGACTACGTGGTCCTGTCCACGATCCACTCGGCCAAGGGGGGCGAGTGGGACGTCGTGCACGTGATCCACGCCGCCGACGGCATGATCCCCTCGGACATGGCGGCCGGCGACCCCGACGAGCTGGAGGAGGAACGCCGGCTCTTCTACGTGGCGCTGACGCGGGCACGCCAATCGCTCGTGGTGACGTTCCCGCTCCGCTACCACCGCTCGAACCGGGGCCTCGAGGACCGCCACTGGTACGCGCAGCTCACCCGCTTCGTGCCGGAGGAGGTCCGGGGCCGGTTCGCGCTCCGCTCCACGTTCGCCGACCCAACACCGGAGGGCGACCCTCCCGCGTCGGTCCCGGCCGGCGGCGTGGACGCGGTCGACGCGCTGCTGGCGGGCCTGTGGGCCGACCGCTCGCTGGGCGGCTAGCGGGGGGCGCGCTTCTTGAGGTCGGCCAGGATCTCGCGGGCCGCGTTCGCGCCGGGCGCGCCCGTCACGCCGCCGCCGGGGTGGGCGCCCGAGCCACACAGGTACAGCCCGGGCAGCCCGAACCGGTACCGCGCGTGCCCGAAGAGCGGACGCCAAACGAAGAACTGATCCAGTCCGGGCTCGGCGTGGTAGACGTGCCCGCCGGAGAGCCCGTAGTCGGCCTCGAGGTCCACCGGCGTGATCACCTGCCGGGCCACCACGAGGTCGGACAGGCCCGGCGCGAACCGCTCCATCGTCTTGACCACGAGGTCCGCGAGGGCGTCGCGTTCGGCGCCCCAGTCGCCGTCGCGAAGGGCGTGGGGCGTCCACTGCGCCACGATGCTCATCACGTGGCTCCCCTCGGGCGCGAGCGAGGGATCTGAGATCGTAGGGATCGTCGCCTCCAGGAACGGCTCCTCGCCGATCGCCCCGTACTTGCTCGCGTCGAACGCGCGCTCGAGGTGATCGATCGAGTGGCCGATCACGATGCGCCCCGCCAGGCGCTCGGGCTCGGCGCCGTCGAAGCTCGGCAGGCCCGAGAGCGCGAGGTTCACCTTCGAGACCGCGCCGGGCGTGCGGATGTTGGTCGCGCGCCAGCGCAGGTGCGGACCGATCTCGACCGGGTCCACCAGCGTGGTGAGCGTGCGCTTGGGGTCGGCCGCGGTCACGACGACGCGGGCGTGGATCTCGGATCCATCCGCGAGCGCGACACCCGTCACACGATGGTTCCTGGTGAGCACCTGCGCCACCTCGGCGCCGGTACGGATCTCGGCGCCGAACGATCGCGCGGCGGCCGCGAGCGCCTCGGCGAGCGCGCCGGGCCCCCCGCGCGCCATCGTCGACTGACCGGGCGCGCCGCCATCGTTGCCCGCGGAGTCGGCCAGCAGCACGGTGGTCGTGCCGGCCGACCATGGCCCCATCGCCGTGTACTGCACGGCACGGCTGGCGATCGCGCCGCGCACGGCGTCGGTCTCGAAGGTCTCGGCCACGTAGTCGGCGATCGCCATCGGCAGGGCGCGGGTCGCCTCGCGCCCGGGCCTCTTGCCGAGCCGCCGGAAGGCGTTGCCGATCTTCAGCCCGTTCATCGCATCCGCCATCGACGGATCCTTCACGTCGGGCGGCGTGATCGCGTGCACGTACGACAGGAACGACGCCAACGAGCGGATCCGACGGTCGAACTCCGGGTAGGCCTCGGCGTCCGCAACGGAGCGCTCGCGGAGCTCGCCCGCCGTGCGCGAGGCGTCCGCCCACAGGGTGAGCGCCGGTCCGTCGGGCTGCGGCGCGAACAGCCTCACCGCCGGGTCGACGGTCTCGAGGCCGTGCTTCACGAGTCCCAGGTCGCGGACGACGCTCGAGCGCAGGCGTCCGACCGTGTGCACGATCCCGGGCGCGCGGAACCCGTCGGCGATCTCGATCGTGTCGAGGATGCCGCCCACCCGCTCGCGCCGTTCGAGCACGAGGACCTTCCGCCCCGCCTTCGCGAGGTAGGCCGCCGTCACCAGCCCGTTGTGTCCGGCACCGATCACGATCGCGTCGTAGGCCATCACGCCGCCCTCCCGCGCTTGCGGGACTTCTCCTTCAGCAGCTCGAGCGCGGCGATCCGGCCGGGGGCGCCCATGATGCCGCCGCCCGGGTGCGTGGCCGAACCGCACATCCACAGGTCCTTGATCGGCGTCCGGTAGCGCGCCCACCCGGGGACGGGCCGGTTGAAGAACAGCTGCTCGAGCGAGAGCTCCCCCTGGAAGATGTTGCCCTCCGTGAGCCCGGTCATCTCCTCGATGTCGAGCGGCGTCAGCACCTGCTTGTGCAGGATCAGGCTCCGGAGGTTCGGGAACCGCTCCTCCAGCGTGTCGAGCACGGTCTCACCGAAGGCGTCACGCTCGGCGTCGGTCCACGTGCGCCCCTCCGAGAGGTGGTACGGCGCGTACTGCACGAAGCACGACATCACGTGCTTGCCGGGCGGCGCCATGCTCGGGTCGACGAGGGTGGGGAAGATGCAGTCGATGTACGGGCGGCGCGAGAAGCGTCCGTACTTCGCGTCGTCGTAGGCACGCTCCATGTAATCCACGCCCGGCGAGAAGCTGATCGCGCCGCGGAGCCATTCGCCGACGCCGGGCTTGCATGCGAGCTCGGGCAGTGCGTCGAGCGCGAGGTTCACCTTGCCCGAGGAACCTCGGTACTTGTACCGCTTGACCTCGTCGCGGAACTCCGGATCCAGCGCCGACTCCTCGACCAGCTTCAGGAAGGTGAGGTGCGAGTCCACGCTGGAGAGCACGGTGCCGGCCCGGATCTCCTCGCCGGACTCGAGCACCACGCCGACGGCGCGGCCGTTCCGGACATCGATCCGGGCGACCGGAGCCTCGGTCCGGATCTCGGCCCCGAGCGAGGCGGCGGCCGAGCCGATCGCCTCGGAGATGCCGCCCGTACCGCCCCGGGGGATGCCCCACGCCCGGAACGCCCCGTCGATCTCGCCCATGTAGTGGTGGAGCAGCACGTACGCGGTGCCGGGCGAGCGAACCCCCTGGAAGGTGCCGATGATGCCCGAGGCCGACATCGTCGCGATCAAGGGGTCGGTCTCGAACCACTGCTGCAGGAACTCGGTCGCGCTCATCGTCATGAGCTGCACGAAGGTCGCCTGCAGCCGCTCGGGAAGGTCGCGGAACGTCTTGGCGAGCCCGACGACGGGCATCCAGTCGAACGGGTTGATCGCGCCGGGGTCGGGCGGCACGACCGACAGGATCGGCTTCACGAAACGCGCCATGTCGGCCATCAGTTGGCCGTACTCCTCGTACGCTTCCGCGTCGCTCTTCGACCACCGGCGGAGCTCGCGGATCGTGCGGCCATGGTCGTTCACGCGCCATAGGTAGTCGTCCTCGAGCGGGGTGATGGTCCCGTCGAGCGGCAGGATCTCCAGGCCGTGCTTGGGCAACTCGAGCTCCCGGATGATCTCGGGACGAAGGAGCGAGACCACGTACGACATCTCGCTGAAGCGGAAGCCCGGGTGGACCTCCTCGGTGACCGCCGCTCCGCCGAGGACGTGCCGCTTCTCGAGCACCAGGACCGAGCGCCCGGCGCGCGCCAGGTAGGCGGCCGCCGTGAGCCCGTTGTGGCCCCCTCCGACGATCACCGCGTCGTAGCGCTTCGCAGCCACCGTTCCCTCCCGTGACCCCAGGTCAAGCGCGGTGCGAACCGGCGCCGAACGGGCGCCCAGGTCATGCTAGAACGGCCTTCGAACCCCGGCCACGGGGGTCGTGACCTGTGGTCAGCACGGGCGAGCCCCGGGTGGAGGCGCAGGTGCATACTTCCGATCGGATGCCGGGGGTCAGGAGGGGTCCGTGAGCGTAGGGACCGCGTTCCACGAGCGAACGTCGCAGCTCAACTCGAAGATGTCCTGGGGCGAGTGGTCCGGCTACTTCGCCGCCGCCGTCTACGCCGACTTCCACGACATCGAGTACAACGCGATCCGCGAACAGGCCGCCCTGATCGACGTCTCCCCCTTGTACAAGTACGAGATCTCGGGCCCGGACGCCGCGCGCCTGGTCGACCGCGTGATGACCCGCGACGTCGCGAAGCTCGCCATCGGCCGGGTCTTCTACACGCCCTGGTGCAACGAGGACGGCAAGGTGATCGACGACGGCACGGTCACCAGGCGCGGCGAGAACGAGTTCTTCTGGACGGCCGCCGACCCCACCTACCGCTGGTTCCTGCTGAACGCCTCGGGGCTCGACGTGCGGATCGAGGACGTCTCCGAGAAGGTCGCCGGCGTCGCCCTGCAGGGCCCGCGCTCGCGGGCGATCCTCGAGGCGGCCACCCGGCAGGACTGGGGTGACGTGCGCTACTTCGGCCACCGTCGGACCGAGATCGGTGGCGTCGACGTCCACGTGACGCGCACCGGCTACACCGGCGACCTCGGCTACGAGGTCTGGACCCCCGAGGGCCAGGCCGTCGGGGTCTGGGATGCCCTGTGGGAGGCGGGGGTCCCGCACGGGATCCGCCCCGCGGGCATCCGGGCGCTCGACGTCGCGCGCCTCGAGGCCGGCCTGATCCTGATCGAGGTCGAGTACACGAGCGCGCGGCACGCGGTCAGCCTCGAGCAGCAGTACTCGCCGTTCGAGATCGGCCTGGGCAGGTTGGTCGACTTCGGCAAGTCCGCGTTCGTCGGGCGACACGCGCTCGCGCTCGAGCGGCGTCGCGGTGGCCCTGCCCGCCGCCTGGTCGGGCTCGACCTGGATTGGAGCGGGATCGAAGCGATGTACGCCCGCCACGACCTGCCGCCGGGCGTCTCCGCGATCGTTCAGCGGGACCCCGTCCCCGTGTACAAGGACGGGAAGCACGTCGGCCGCGCGACGAGCGTGGGATGGGGCCCCACGATCAAGAAGATGGTGGGGTTCGGCTCGCTGAGTCCGCCCCTCGCCGAGCCGGGCACCCGCGTCTCGGTCGAGTGGACCGTCGAGGGCGAGCGCGGGAAGGTGGGTGCCACCGTCGTGCAACTCCCCTTCCTGGACCTGGAGCGCAAACGCTCGTAGCGATCATGTGACGGCCGGCCGTCCAGCGTGCGGTCTCTGGGATGATGGAGGCCTCCATGGGACGTCGAGGGCTCTTCGTGCTGCTCGCGGTCGCCGTGGGTGCGAGCGCGTTCGTCGTCGCCCTCACCGGTGGGCTGGTCGCCGCCATCCTGGTCGGGCTCGCCGTCCTGGCGGTCGCGGTCGCCATCGTGGCAACCCGGACCCGTGCCGAGGCGCCCGATGCCGTTCCCGACCCCTCGAGGCGACGCCTGCTGGCCGCGGCGCTGATCGGGACGGGACTCGCGCTCATCGCGGGAGGCTCCGCCCTCGGTCACACGCTGAAGAGGCTGATCCGACCGAACCCACGCCCGCGCCTCGAAGCCGATTCGACCGATGTGGGTGCCGAGTACCTCGAGCTCGTCACCCGCGCGTACCACCCGGAGCGGTCCGGCGACCTGCAGCTCCTCGTGACCCCGTACTCGACGTCGAACTACGAGCAGGAGTCCCTGGCCCTGCTCCCGCGCGACCCGCGCACCAGTCACGCGGTCGTGTGGATGTACGGCCAGCGGGTGCCGATCGTCGTGTGGTCCCCCACCCGCGTGGAGCCATCCGACAGTGACGAACGGGTCACCCTCGCCGACCTCGCGCCCTCGACGGCCCGCTTGATGGGCTTCGACGAGTTCGATGCGGCCGATGGGACGTTCCTCCCCGGTCTGCCGAGCGTCACGCCACCGGTCCAGCCGAGGCTGATCGTCACGTTCGTGATCGACGGCGGCGGGTGGAACGTCCTGCGCCGCTGGCCCGATGCCTGGCCGAACCTCAAGCGCCTGATGCGCGAGGGGGCCACGTACCGGAACGCGATCGCGGGCTCGTTCCCCGCGGTCACCGCCTCGACGCACGCCACGATCGGTACCGGGGCGTTCCCCGGGACCCACGGCATCACCGGCCACAACGTCCGGCGCGACGGCCGGCCGGTCAAGGCGTGGGGGGAGGCCGGCCACATCGACCCGTCGTTCTTGCTCACGCCGACCCTGGCCGATCGCTGGGCCCGGCACACGGAGAACGAGGCCTGGGTGGGAGAGCTCGGGTACCAGGTCTGGCACGTCGGGATGCTGGGGCACGGCGGGCGCCCTCGAGGCGAGGCCCCGGTCGGCGTCTTCTGGGACGAGCAGGCCGGAGGTGAGTGGGCACCCCACCACCCCAGGCTCTATCGCCTTCCCCACACCGTCCCGGCACCCGAGCGCCTGGACAGCCTCACCGCCGAGTTCACCGCGCCGGATCCGTCGACGTACGACCGGTGGATCAAGGCCGCGGGTAAGACCATGTGCTGCTTCCCGCCGATCGTCCGGCTCCAGGGCGAGCTCATCGAGGCGACGCTGGACTCCGAGGCGATCGGCGACGACGAGGTGACGGATCTCCTCTACATCAACTTCAAGGCGCCCGACTACTCGGGGCACGTGTACAACATGGACGATCCGCGGCAGGCCGAGGTGCTCGCGGCCGTCGACGCCGAGCTCGGACGCCTCGCGGATCTGCTCCTGGACCGGTTCGGGCCGGGCCGCTCCGTGCTGATCGTGACCGCCGACCACGGCCAGTGCCCGCCGATCGACGAGAACGGCGGCGTCCGGATCGACCCGATCCAGCTGTCCGAGGACCTGGAGGCCGAGTTCGGCACGAGCGTGTTCGACCTGATCGAGAGCGTCGCGCCCTCGGAGATCTTCCTCTCGTCCAAGGCGCTCGCGGACACGGGAGCCTCGGTCGAGGACGTGGCCGCCTTCATCTCCGACTACCGCTACGGCCAGAACATCGGCCCGTACGTCCGGCCGGATGCGATCGCCACCGACCGCCTGGGTGCCCGGACCTTCGCGGCGGTCCTTCCCACGTCGTTCATCGCCGACCTGGCCGCCCGCGACCTGTCAGCGTACGGCGCCACGACCTATCCGGAGGCCGACCCCGACGGGATCCCGCCGGTCACCTGGTAACGCGGCTCGGTGGTACCGTTCGCCTCACCGCTCCCGAGGAGGGCCCCATGACGCATCGATTCGCTCGGACGATGGACCGGATGATCGAGGTCGAGAAGGAGCTCACGCACTTCTTCGAGGACGGTGGGTGGGCCACCCGCGACCCGGACGACCCGGAGAACTGCGACTTCGTGGCCGGCAACCCCCAGGAGATGGCTCTGCCCGAGTACGTGGAGTCGCTCCAGCGCTGGACCGTGCCACAGGACAAGGACTGGTACGCGTACAAGTTCAACGAGCCGTACGCGATCGAGGCGGCGGCGGCCGGCCTGCGCGATCGGCGGGGCGTGCCGTTCGAGGCGGACGACGTCCTGATGACCGACGGCGCGTTCACCGGCCTGAACCTGTGCATGCGCACCGTGACCGACCCCGGGGACGAGGTGATCTTCCTGTCGCCGCCGTGGTTCTTCTACGAGGCGATGATCATCGGGACCGGCGCCACGCCCGTCCGCGTCCGCGTCGACCAGCAGACCTGGGACCTGGACCTGGACGCGATCGCGGCGGCGATCACCGAGCGCACCTCGTGCATCATCGTGAACTCGCCCAACAACCCCTCGGGCAAGATCTACCCGCCGGAGACGCTGACCGCGCTCGCCCGGATCCTCACGGCGGCGTCCGAGCTGCACGGCCGTCCGATCTACCTGATCTCGGACGAGGCCTACTCGCGGATCGTCTTCGACGGGCGCTCGTACCCGAGCCCGACCGAGTTCTATCCGAACTCGTTCCTCGTCTACACCTACGCGAAGCAGCTCCTCACGCCCGGCCAGCGCTGCGGGTACGTCGCCCTCCCCCCGACGATGCCGGACCGGGAGTCGATGCGCGAGGCCCTCATGATCGCGCAGCTCACCCACGGCGGGCACGGCGCGCCGAGCAACGTCTTGCAGCGCGCGATCGTCGATATCGAGAAGATGAGCGTGAACATCGGCGCCCTCCAGCGACGGCGCGACGTGATGGTCGAGGCCCTCTCCTCGTACGGCTACGACCTCCACTCGCCCGAGGGCACCTTCTACCTTCTGCCGACCAGCCCGATCCCGGACGATCTCGCGTTCGTCGACCGGCTGGCCAAGGAGAAGGTCTTCGTGCTCCCCGGGGCGATCGTCGAGATGCCCGGCCGCTTCCGGATCTCGTTCACGGCCAACGACCAGATGGTCGAGCGCGCGCTGCCGATCTTCGAGCAGGCCGCCAAGGAGGCCTAGGCCCGCGGTGCCGGTCGAGCTCGCCGAGCGCGACCGCGCCCTGCTCTCGGGCACGCACGGCGAGGCGTCCGCCCTCGCGATGCGCGTCGTGCTCGAGATGGCCGAGGTCATGGGCGCCACCGGGCTGATCGACGTCGCCTCGGCGCACGTGGACGGATGCCTGTACCACGGCCGGGCGGGATTGGACTTCGCCGAGCGGCTCGCGGCGGGCGGAGCATCGGTGTCCGTGCCCACCACCCTGAACGTCGCGTACCTGGACCTGTTGCATCCAGAGCTGAACCGGGGCGATCCCGCCACGCGGGCGGACGCACGTCGGCAGATGGACCTGTACGTCTCGATGGGCTGCCGCCCCACCTGGACCTGCGCGCCGTACCAGCTCCCCGAACGCCCCGCCTTCGGGCAGCACGTCGCCTGGGCCGAGTCCAACGCGATCGCGTTCTGCAACTCGGTGCTCGGCGCCCGGACCAACCGGTACGGCGACTTCATCGACATCTGCGCGGCGATCACGGGACGGGTGCCGTTCGCCGGGTTGCATCGCGACGAGGAGCGCCGTGCACGCTTGGTCCTGCGGCTGGACGGGGTGCCCGACAAACTCATCGACTCCGACGCGCTGTACCCCGTGCTCGGGCACGTGCTCGGGCGCGAGGCTGGGAGCGCCGTCGCCGCGATCGTCGGGCTCCCCACCGACACCTCCGAGGACCGGCTTAAGGCGATCGGGGCCGCGGCCGCGTCCTCGGGCTCGGTGGCGATGTTCCACGTCGTCGGCGTCACGCCGGAGGCGTCGAACCTGAGAACGGCGACCGGCGGCGAGCCCGTCCCGGAGGTCGTCCTGACGATGGATCGCCTCCGAGCGGCTCGGGAGGAGCTCTCCACCGCCGACGCCGACCACCTCGGCGCCGTGAGTCTGGGAACCCCGCACGCGTCCCTGGCCGAGCTCGAGCGGCTCGCCGGGCTCCTGGGGCAGGGACGACCGCTCGTCCCCATCTATGTGAACACGGCGCGGGACGTCCTCGCCGAGGCCGGGCGGGGGGGCCTGCTCGCGACGCTCGAGGCCGCCGGCGTGCAGGTGGTGACGGACACGTGCACGTACCTGACGCCGATCATGGGCGAGGTGGATGGCCCGGTGATGACGGATTCGGGCAAATGGGCGTGGTACGCACCGGCCAATATCGGCGCCGAGGTCGTGTTCGGCGGCATGGAGGACTGCGTGCTCTCGGCCCTCGCCGGGCGGGTCGTCCGCGACGAGACGGTCTGGAGCTCCTCGTGACCGCAGCAAGGACCCTCGTTGCCGGCGAGGCGACCGGGGACGTCCTCGTGCTGGACGAGCCACTGTCCTTCTGGGGTGGCATCGACCCGGGCAGCGGCGAGATCATCGACGTCCACCACCCGCAGCGCGGGGCGAACGTCGCCGGGAGGGTCCTCGTGATGCCCGGGGGCCGCGGCTCGAGCTCGTCCTCCAGCGTGTTCGCCGAGGCGATCAGGGCCGGGACGGCGCCGGCCGCCATCGTGCTGCTCGAGCCCGATCCGATCGTCGCGCTCGGCGCGATCGTCGCCCGCGAGCTCTACGGGACGCAGGTTCCGGTCGTCGTCGCGGAGGCCGAGGTGCCCATCGGTCGACTCGTGGTCGAGGCAGGCCTTGGCGGCGCTCGGCTGGAGCCGGCCTAGCAGGAGAAGGTCTTGGTGGTCGCCGGGCTCGGCTCGCGGCCCTCGGATCCCTCGAAGACGACCACGAGCCTGCACCGCCCGACGTCCGGCCGCGTGAACGAGGCGGAGTAGGCGCCCTCGGCCCCGGTCTTGGCGCGCTTGCGGCCGACCCGATCGAACCCGCCGCCATCGTCGACGAACAGCGTCACCGAGACCCGGGCACCGGCGAGCGGCGCGGGCGCCACCCTGCCTCGCGCCTCGAGCTCCGAGGCGGTCTTCGACACCGACAGGCTGGTCGACGTGCTGAGGAACGGCCCGATGTCGTGCGCGGAATAGATGTTCGGGTCGACGCCGCCGTTGCCGGCCGGACCGGGGTCGCGTCCATCGGCCCAAGCGAAGAAGAACCCCGAGCCGGGGGCGACGACCGCCGGGTCGCCCAGCCCGAAGCAGTCGGCCAGCTCGGAATCGAACGAGGGCGCCAGCTGCCAGAGGGGGAACGGGTTCCCGTTCGTCAGGCTGCGCGGTTCACCGAGGAACCCGTCCTCGAACGGGTCGTAGTAGGCGACCTTCGGGTCAACGGTCGATCCGTCTTCGCTCTCCCAGAACGTGATGGCCACCCTGCCGTCCGGTGCGACGTCGACGTGTGGCGCCCACTGCGTGCCCTCGGCGGATCCGACGAGCTCGGGGTCTCCCCACGTGAGGCCTCCGTCGTGGGAGGTCGAGTAGAAGACATCGCTCTCGTCGCCACCCTGCCCGTGCCTCGGGTAGACCGCGTACAGACGGGTCACGTCTCCGGGGTCGACCGCGAGGTCCGCCTGCGCGACCGCTGCGACCCGGCCCAGGACGCTGCGGAGGGAGGGGCTTCCGCAGTGTCCGGGCGTTCCCGGCTTCGGCGTCGCCTGTCGGACGAAGACGGGCTCCCGGAAGTCCTCGCCGGCGTTGATCGACCTCGAGAACATGATGTGGTAGGTGGGCACGTTCGCGCCCTTGTAATCGGCCCAGGCCACGTAGAGGTTGTTGTTCGGCCCGAGGTTGAGGTCCACGTGATCGTAGGTCCCCGTCCCCGAGATCGAGCTCGGCTCCGACCAGGTCTGGCCTGCATCGGTCGACCGGCTGAACGCGATCTCGCTGCTGCCCTTCCCTAGGGAGATGGTGTTCGCGAGGAAGACGTCGCCGGCATCCGCGGCGATGCTGGGGCCGTGCGCGATGAAGCCGGATGGGATCTCGGGCCACGTGTTCACCGGCTCCTCGAACCCGTTCGCGCCGAACCGAGCCACGAAGATCGGCCAGCGGTCGAACGCCGCGGCGATCTTGAACCCGATGGAAGCCACGAAGAACCGGTCCTGAGTGGGGTCGACCGCGACCGCCGGTTCCCCCAGGACGGCGTCGGCGACCGCGAAGGGCCGGAGCTTGTGCTGCGGGCCCCAGGTGCCCCCGCTATCGGTCGAGAGGGCTCCGGCGACGGCCGAGACGCCATCCGTCGTTCGAAGCTCGGCCGAGTCGTTCCAGGCCGCGACGACCCGGCACTGCTCCTCCCCTGCCTCGCAGAGAGCCGCGATCGCCGGCCCGAAGTCCGAGACGTGCGTCCCATCGTGGATCGCTTCGTCGCCGGTCGGGTCGTTGACACGGTTGTTCGCCGGCTTCCTCGTGTTCGAGAAGACGATCTCCTTGTTCTTCCTGCCGACCTTCACGGACTCGTCGGGGTTGTCGTTGTAGCCGGCGGGCGTGACCTCATGGACCCAGTAGTTCCCCTGCGCCACGTTCTCGAAGGTCGCCTTCCCGGTCGCGTCGGTGGTCTGGGTGTCGACCTTGGTGTCCTCGTTGCCGCGAGCGCCTCCCACCGGTGGGTTGTCCGTGTACAGCTCGAACGTGACACCGTTCATGCCGTTGAAGTTCTCGTCGGTCTTCGTGATGAAGATCTTCTTGCCCGCGGCGAACGCTGGTAGCGAGAGGGCGACAACGAGCACAGCGAAGCAAGCGGCGAGCGCGGGCACGCGCATCCGCCGGCAGCGGCGCATGGCGCGCACGGTACGTCACCCACGCCCGGTCGTGCAAACCGACCACCGGGCGGTCGCTCACTCAGCGGACGTTCAGGGGTCGTTCAGGTCACTCGGCACACCCTGGCGATCTGAAGCGGAATGAGGAGGGACGAGCCATGACGAGGTCGAAGCGAACGCACCGGTGGCTGCCGATCCTCGGAGCCCTCGTGGCGGTGGTAGCGGGCGTGTCGTCCGTTGCCGCTGTAGAGCCGCACGCGAAGCCGCTCCGGTTCTCGAAGGCGCAGATCCGGATCGAGATGAACCAGACCGGCAACGACGCGGGCATCCAGATGTTGATCGACGGCGAAGGATGGGAGCATGCATCCGTCTACACGCCCGGCGGCAACCGGGTGCTGAACGTCAAGGCCCGCGGGAGCGTCGGGATCCTGGGGCTGACCGAGCTCTTCTTCGAGAGCGAGGAGCCCTCGCTCGACGAGCTGCCGCTCGAGGACCTGCTGCAGATGTTCCCCGAGGGCCGGTACCGTATCGTCGGGGAGACCTCGGAGGGCAGGGACATCGTCGGCGGCGCCGTGCTGAGCCACGACATCCCCTCCGGGCCCAACGTGGTGTCGCCGCTCGAGGGCGCGACCACCGATGCGGACAACACCGTGATCGACTGGGACCCGGTCATCGAGCCCGCGGGGATCATCATCACGGGATACCAGCTCATCGTCGAGCTTCCCGAGCCGCTTCGGGTCTTCAGCGTCGACCTTCCGCCGTCAGTGACCGCGCTCACCGTGCCGGTCGGGTTCCTCGAGCCCGACACCGGATACAAGTTCGAGGTGCTCGCCATCGCCGAGGGTGGCAACCAGACGATCACGGAGGGGACGTTCACCACGGCGCCGTAGGGCGCGCGAATAGGCAACAAGCGCTCGGAGCCGAACGTCGAGCGTTCGTGGAGGTGGGGGGATTCGAACCCCCGTCCCAGGGCGACCGACCAGGGCTTCTCCGGGCGCAGCCGGCGGGAAGATCTCGCCTCGAGGCTCCCACCGGCGGAGGACCTCTCGGCCAGCCCGGGTGAGATGTCCGGCGGCGGCCCCCGGGCGGAGCCACCTCCGTGAGCCTGCTCACGACGCCCGACCCCGGGGAGCAGGCACCCCCGGGCGGACGGCTACCTAGCTACCTAGGCAGCGAGCGCGTATTCAGTATCGGCGCTTGTATTGGTCCCGGCTTTTCACGAGGCATCCGGGGACCTCGGCCCGCTTCACCTGGCTGGTTCTCGTCCAGGTCGAAGCCAGTACACCCCCATATGCAGTTGTCGCAGGAAGTATAGAGGGGGGCGGTGGCGTGCACCGCCCCCCTCTACGATCGCGCGCTTACCGCTGTCGGCGAGCCCCATCGAACTCGAGGTTCCCGACGCCGTTCCCGTTGCCCTGGCCAGTGCCGTTCACGGCCGACGTCGTCATCGCGAACGTCAGCACGGCATGTGCGGCCGCGTCCGACATGAGGTCGATCGCATCCATGTTGACGTTGGCGATGGTGTCACACGCCTGGTGGTAGCAGACGTCATAGGCCACCCCTTCCATCCCACCGTATGCGTCCTCCTGATCCTGGGTCTTGAGCCCCTCGGCGCCCGTGAAGAGGCCACCAGCCGGGATCCCGACCGCGATGAACGGGCCGTAGTCCGAGCGTCCGTCGAACGCCGTCGGCCACGTCGGCGCGTCCATGGATCCGAAGTAGTCGAGGAACACATCCTCGACCACGCCAGAGCCGTTCGGGCCGGCTGCGGGGGTGTCAGACCCATCACCGTCGTACACGAACGGGGCGTAGTTGGGCGAACCCACCATGTCGAAGTTCAGGTTCACCGCGATGTCCTTGATGTCCCGGGAGGTGAGCTGGCTCACGTAGAACTCAGAGCCGATCAGCCCGGACTCCTCGGCGCCCCACCATGCGAACCGCACCTGGTTCCGGGGCTCGATGCCGAGCTCGGCCATCTGCACCGCGATCTCGAGGATCGTCGCCGACCCCGAGCCGTTGTCGTTGACCCCCGGCCCCTCGGGAACCGAGTCGAGGTGTGCGCCAGCGACGACCACGCGGTCTGAGCGCCCTTCGGTCTCCGCGATCACGTTCTGGGTCTCCGTCGACACCACCGTCGTCGTCGTCTGCAGATCGACCAGGACCGGTCCAGGGGTGAGCAACCCGGCGAGCGCATCGCCGACCGCGAAGCTCGTCCCGATCACCGGCACACCGGTCGGACCGGGCCCACCCAGCGTCCCGAACAGCACGTCTGTGCGACCCGGCTGACCCTCGTTGAAGATCACGACCCCCGCGGCATCCGCGGCCGCGGCGTTGAGAGCCTTCTGCGCGAACGAGCAGGTCCCCCGCTGGATCAGGGCGACGTTGCCGGCGGTGAACCCGGCGAAGTCCGCCGCCTCACACCCACTGGAAGACGTGTTGGCCGACGGCCCCGGAGGCAGGACCAGGTCCACGGCCTCGAGCATGCCGCCCGCAACGAGGCCGCTGTCCGAGTACTCCATCGTTGCGAAGTCAACGCCGTCGGCGTACACGACCGCGTTGGGCGAGAGCTGTGCGAACAGCGGCGGAGCGGTCTCGCTCCACTGCTCGTAGGTGAACGTCTGGACCGCTGGTACGTACCCGGCCGCCTCGAGCGTCTCGACAACGTACTCGACCGAATCCGCATAGCCAGGCGTTCCGGAAGCTCGCGTGCCGCCGTTCGAACTCCCGATCAGGTCGAACGCCTCGAGGTGATCCTCGATGGCCTCGGGAGTCACCGCGTCGCGCAGCTCCTCCGAATCCACGCCCACGGCAGCCGTCGCCGGCGGCACCAGCAGCGCGATCAGCGTCGCCGCGATAGCGGCGAGCGCGAAGATACCCTTCCTCATGCACTTCCTCCTCTCCGGGGCGACCTCCGCGCCACCGCGGCGACGGATCGGGCACCCAACGAGTCGTGGGAAGGTACCCAGGGGGCACCGCTCGGAAACAGCCGGGAGAACTCCCTACCACCGAGGGCGGCGGTGTTGGGTCGTACGCCCTACCGTCGACGCGTGACGGAGCGCTCGATCTCGCGCTGGTGCTCCCGCTCGGCGATGGCCTGGCGCTTCTCGAACTGCCGCTTGCCGCGACCCAGGCCGAGCTCCATCTTCGCGATCCCGTGCACGAAGTAGACGCGAAGTGGGACGACCGCGAGGCCGCGCTCGGCCGTCTTGCCGATCAGCCTCTCGATCTCGCGGCGATGCAGCAGGAGCTTGCGCGGGCGCACGGGGTCGTGGCCCCGCTTGTCCATCTGTCGCTCGTACGGCGGGATGTGGAACCCCTCGATCCACACCTCCCCGTCGCGCACGCGCCCGAACGCCTCGGCGAGCGAGCCGTGGCCGCCGCGGAGGGACTTCACCTCGGCGCCGGTGAGCACGAGGCCGGCCTCGAACCGCTCGAGGATCTCGAAGTCGTGCCGGGCGCGGCGGTTGGAGACGACGGTCCTCTGACCTGCGGGATCGGCCTTGGGGCTCATGGCCCCTCAGCCTAGACGTCGAGGAAGCGGCGCATCCCGGCGAGGCTCGCGAGCAGCGAGACGACCATGGCGGCGAGCAGCAGCCACGGGATGATCGCGATGACGTCGGCGTTGACGATCCAGGGGACGAACTGCACCGACTCGTTCAGCGGGTTGATGAAGGCAACCTTGAGCCCGAACAGCACGAGGATCGCCGCGACCGCGCCGATGAAGCTCTCGAACAGCCCCTCGACCAGGAACGGGATCCGGATCCGCCAGTTGGTGGCGCCGACGAGCTTCATGATCCCGATCTCCTTGCGGCGGGCGAACAGCCCCATCCGGACCGTGTTCGCGATCAGGATCGCGGCCGACACCAGCATGACGAACGAGATCAGCAGGACGCCCACTCGGAACACGCGGGTGACGGCGAACAGGCGGTCAAGGAACGCGCTCTGGTCCACGATGCGATCGATGCCCGGCTGGCCCTTCAGGACGGCCTCGACCTGCGCGTACTGCTCGGGATCGTCCAGCTTGACCCGGAGCGAAGCCGGCAGCGCGTCACAATCCACGTTGTTCACGAGCGCCGGCTGGTTGGCGAACAGCTCGCGGAACCGGTCGCACGCCTCCTGCTTGCTCTCGAAGTCCACGTTCGCGACGGCGGGAAGCTCGTTCAGGGTATCGGTGAGCGAGTTCACCGTGTCGGGGTTGACCGGGTCGGTCAGGTACACGGCGACCTCCACGTTGCCGGTCGTCGCCTCGATCATCAGGCTGACCTGACGGCTGATGAGCAGCGACAGCCCGAAGAGCAGCAGCGCGATGAACGTCGTCGAGATCGCGGCGAACGCGACGAGGCCGTTCCGCCGCAGCCCCGAGGTGGTCTCGCGGAACAGGTACTCGAACCGGGCCACTAGCTGTACACCCCGCGGGCCTGGTCGCGGACGACCTTGCCCTGGTCGAGCTCGATCACGCGGCGCCGCATCGCGTCCACGATGGCCTGGTCGTGCGTGGCCATGACGACCGTCGT
>DASSJM010000085.1:0-26963 GCA_035691205.1 Actinomycetota bacterium | reverse complement strand
ACGCGCACCACCACGTGCCGCTGCTGCTCAGTCCGTTCGGCTACTCGACGTACCGGGGGAGCTGAATGAACGCCGAGATGGCGGCCAACCGCTACGGGAAGGCGGGCATCCACGTCGCGACGGTGGTGCGCCGCGCGGATCACCACGACTTCGTCGACCGGCTGGTGGACGTGCGGCTCGAGGGCGACTTCGCCGCGGTCCATACCGAGGGCGACAACGCGCCCGTCCTGCCGACCGACACGATGCGCGGGACCGTGTTCGCGCTCTCGAAGGAGCATCCCGACGAGGAGGTCGAGGCGTTCGCGCTCCGCTACACGGAGCACCTGCTGGGGGCCTCCCCGTCCGCCTCGCTCGCCGAGGCCTGGATCACCGAGCGCCCGTGGGACCGCGTGGTGATCGACGGCACGCCGCACCCGCACGCCTTCACGCTCGGGTCGTACCGGCGGACCGCGCACGTGGTGCGCACGCGGGACTCGGTCCGGCTCTCCGCCGGGTTGGAGGGGCTCTCGGTCCTGAAGACCACCGGCTCGGGTTTCTCGGGGTTCCTGCGGGACCGGTTCACGACGCTGCCCGAGACGGACGACCGGATCCTCGCCACCCAGGTGCGCGCCGAGTGGCGCTACGCGGCCACCGACCTGGACTTCGCCGCCGAGCGCGAACGCGTGAAGGACGCGATCGTGCACACGTTCGCGCGCCACGACGAGAGCCGATCGGTGCAGCACACGCTGTGGGAGATGGGACGGGCCGTGCTCGAGGTCAGCCCGAGCGTGGAGGAGGTCTCGTTCTCGCTCCCGAACCTCCACCACATCCTCGCCGACCTGTCCCCGTACGGGATGACCAACGAGGGCGAGGTGTTCCTCGTCACGGATAGCCCCTCGGGCCAGATCGAGGGCACGGTCCGGCGTTCGGACGCGCCTCCGCGGTGAGCGGTGCGCTGCCCGGCCCCCGAGCGTTGCCTCGGGTGACCGAGGCGGGAGATGATGAGGGCATACGGGAGGAGGCCACGCGATGACCGACAGCATCTACCGGGTCACCGAGGTGATCGGGACGAGCACCACGTCGTGGGAGGACGCGACGAAGAGCGCGATCGAGACGGCGGCCCACACGCTCCGCGACCTGCGCGTCGGCGAGGTCGTGAAGCTCGACGTCACGATCGAGGACGGCCACGTGAAGCAGTACCGCGCTCGGGTCAACATCTCCTTCAAGTACGAGGCCGAGTGATCGGCCGGGAGAAAGAGTGACAAGAGTGCCGTTCCCAGTTTGACGGCGCGGGGACGGGTCGGTACGGTTCGCCACGAGGAACCGCTGGAGCCTTCGGGCTCCGGCGGTTCTTCACATCCGGGGCCCGCCCACGGGTACCCTTCGGCTCGATGCGCGTCGACGCCGACTTCCGGCCCATCCTCACCGAACGGCTCGAGCTCCAACGCTCACGGCCCGAGGACGCCGAGGCGATCTCGGCCTACCGCAGCGACCCGGACGTCCATCGCTACCAGGGCTGGGAGCGCGTGGACGCCGACGGGGTCCGCGCCGAGATCGAGGAGATGACCGGCCGCGCGCCGGGCCAGCCGGGCGGATGGGTGCAGTTCTCGGTGCACGAGCGCGACGGCAAACGGCTCGTCGGCGACGTCGGGCTCGCCCTGGCCGAGGACGAGCACGGCGTGATCCGGGTCGGATACACGATCGCCCCCGCGTTCCAGGGCCTCGGGTACGCCACCGAGGCGATCCGCGCGCTCGTCGCGTACGCGTTCGACACGCTCGGCGCCGACGTGGTCCGGGCCCACGCGAACGCCGAGAACGATCCGTCGATCCGCGTCGCGGAGAAGGTCGGCATGCGCCTGGTCGAGCGCATCGAGCGCCGGGACGGCGTCGAGACCTGGCACGTCGTGCGCTACGAACTCCGGCGCGAGGACCGGGCCTAGATCAGCTCACGAGCTGTGGGTTCGCCTCCAGCCACTCGCGGAGGTTCCCGACGTGCGAGCGCGCATCGGTGCTGTGGTCGCACACGCCCGGGCGGCCGCACTGCGAGTTGCCCTCCATCGTGAAGAAGTTGAAGCGGCAGTTGGGGCAGAAGACGTCGAGGACCTCGGGGAGGTATGGACAGTCCCCCCACGAGCATCCTCGCTCGCCCTCGCCCGTCGCGAGGTCGTAGGCGCACCCGGGGCACTGGCGGAAGCCCTCCCAGCCTGCCATGGCACCGCTCCTTATCAGTTGCGGAAGTCGCCGGTCACGGCCAGCTCGAGATGGCCGTCGCCGGTGGTGCTCTCGACCGGGACGTACACGCCCATGTCGTGCCAGCCGTCCATGCCCTCGTGCATCGACAGCTCGAAGGTGAGCACGGTGGACTCCCCGGGCCGAAGCATCCTCGCACCCAGGGTGAACGGGCCGGGGCAGCAGCCGGCGCGGACCTCGGCCTGAGGCTCGCCGAGCGTGACCGCGCTCGCACCGGTGTTCGTCAGGGTCCAGAACGGCAGCACCGCGACGTCCAGCGGCACCTGGCCCATCTCCCAGGTCGCGCCCTGGACGGTGACGCCGCCGGACTCGGCGGACCCGGACGTGTAGCCGGGGGTCTCCACGACCGGGAGCCCCATCGAGCTCACCTCGCCGGTCGGGGTGAACTCCGTCGCCGCGCTCGCGGCCTCGGCGCCGGCGGGCGCCGGCTCGGACCCGCCGCCGGCCGTCAGCGCGATCCCCGCGACGGCGCCGACGAACACGACGGCCGCCGCGACCGCGGCGATCGTCCACGCATCGGCCCGACGCTTCCTCGCGATCTTCTTCGTCTTCCTGGACACCGTTCGACCCTCCTACGTGCCGATCGTCGGGCCGCCGAACTCACCGACCACCCGCTCGGCCATCATCGGGGCACTCATGCCGCGGCCCATCATCCGCATCAGCATCCGGGACTCCTTGATGCAGATCTGGCACCCGGACGCGTGGGACTCCCAGGCGCCGTCCGGGGTCACGAAGCAGTCCTCGAGGTTGCGGTGCGCCAGCATCTGCTCGCAGCCGCAGAAGCAGGGGACCTGCGAGTAGACGTCCGGGTTCGCGCGGGCGAGCTCGTAGTGGCGGACCAGGTGAGCCGGGACCATGTCGAGCGTGAAGCCGCCGGCGTCCGCCGTGGTCCTGGACGCCGGCACGCCCGACATCATCGCGGCGTGCGACCCGCCGTCCATCCCGATCGTCACGCCGACGACGCCGGCGGCCACCATCACCAGGACGGCGATCCCGAGCGTCACGACGGCGATCGTTCCCTGGCGCGTCCCCTCGGTCGGGGCCTGGTGCTCCGGCTCGTCCACTGCGGCATCGCCTCCTGACCCAGATGGTGAGGCGGGCGTGTGGAGGTCGTGTGGAGGCCGTGCGCGGCTGGGATGGAGCGTGCGAGACCTCCGGGCGGGCCCCGCGTACCATCGCGGCACGGGGGCGGGCATGACCCACACGATCCTGGTCGTCGAGGACGAGGCGAAGATCCGTTCGCTGCTGCGCGGGTACCTGGAGCGCGCCGGGTTCTCGGTCTTGACCACCGGCAGCGGGGCCGAGGCGCTCGCGATGGCCGGCTCGGCGAGCCCAGACCTGATCGTGCTGGATCTCGGCCTGCCCGACATCGCGGGCGAAACCGTCGCGCGTGAGGTTCGCCGCATGAGCCCGACGCCGATCGTGATCCTGACGGCGAAGGCCGGCGAGGAGGACCGGATCGCCGGCCTCGAGCTCGGCGCCGACGACTACGTCACGAAGCCCTTCAGTCCCCAAGAGGTGGTGCTCCGTGCGCAGGCGATCCTGCGTCGGTCGTCCGGATCCGGGGCGGCCGGCGCCGTCCGGAGCTTCGGCCGAGGGACCCTGCTGATCGACGAGGATCGCCACGAGGTTCGGGTCCGCGGCGAGCGTGTCGAGCTCACGCCGAGCGAGTGGTCGCTGCTGGTCGCGCTCGCGGGCGCGCCCGGACGCGTGTACTCGCGGACCGAGTTGATCAACCGCACGCGCGGCTACGAGTTCGCGTCCGAGCGGGCGATCGACAGCCACGTGAAGAACCTGCGTCGCAAGATCGAGCGCGACCCCCACGAGCCGACGATCGTGCAGACCGTGCTCGGCACGGGCTATCGGCTGGGACTGGACCGAGATGGCTGAGCGGCGGCCCTCGTCGCTCGGCCTGCGGCTGGCCGCGGCGTTCGTGACCGTCGCGGTGGTCGCCGTCGCCGTGTACGCGGTGCTGACCGTGACGTCGACCCGTGAGCAGCTCGCCGAACTGATGCTGCAGGTCCATCGCCAGGATGCCGAGTCCGCGGCCGCGGCGGCCGCCCGCGCGTACGAGGCGGCCGGGAGCTGGGAGGACGCCGACCTGATCGGTGCCGTGGCGGTCGCCGCGCGCGGGCAGGCGACGATCGCCGTGCGCGACGCGGACGGGAACCTCGTCGCCGCGCCCGCCGAGGAGGCCGCGGCGATGCTCGAGCAGATGCACGGCGTCGAGCTCGTGGACATCGCACGTGGCGACCCCGTGGTTGCGCCGGTGGTGGTGGACGGGGAGCGGGTGGGCAGCCTGGTCCTTCGCTTCCCGGCGAGCCACCTGCCCGCGCCCGAGCAGCAGGTCCGCTCCGCCTTGATCCGGACCGCCTTGGTGGGTGCGGCGGTGGCCGTCCTGGTGGCGGTCGGCATCGCGCTGTTCGTCGCCCGACGGGTCAGCCGCCCGCTCGTCGCGCTCACCGACGCCGCGACCGAGATGGCGTCGGGACAGCGGGGGGTGCGCGTCGGCCTCGGCGGCCAGCCCGGCGAGCTCGGGGTGCTCGCGACCGCCTTCGACCGGATGTCCGAGTCGGTCGAGCATGAGGAGGATCTGCGGCGCCAGGTGGTCCGCGACGTGGCGCACGAGGTCCGGACCCCGCTCACGATCCTGCGCGGCACCACCGAGGGCCTGGTCGACGGGGTGCTCGAACCCGATCAGGAGACGCTCGCGTCGCTGCACGACGAGGTGCTCCGGCTCTCGAGCCTCGTGGGCGACCTGGAGACGCTCGCGGCCGCGGACGCGGCGGCGCTCCGCCTCGACCGACGTCCGATCGACCTGGCCGAGGTGGCGGGCGCGGCCGTGTCGTTGGCGCGCGGCGCGGCCGCGGACGCCGACGTCCACCTCGAGGCGGCCCTCGCCCCCGTGCCCGTCGAGGGCGACCCCGAGCGCTTGCGCCAGGTGGTCGTCAACCTGCTCTCGAACGCGCTCCGCCACACGCCGGCGGGCGGCCGGATCGACGTGCGCACCGGTGCTGAGGACGGCGAGGCCGAGCTGGAGGTCCTGGACACCGGCGGGGGCATCGCGCCCGAGGACCTGCCGCACGTGTTCGAGCGCTTCTACCGAGGCGGAGGCGCCGAGGCGGGATCGGGCAGCGGGATCGGCCTCGCGGTCGCCGCCGAGCTCGTCGCGGCGCACGGCGGTTCGATCGAGGCGAGGAACCGCGCCGAGGGCGGCGCCGCCTTCACGGTGCGGCTGCCGGCCGCGCCGGGCCAACCGGGAGCCTGACCGCCGCTCGGTCACCCTGGCCAACGTCACCGAGCGGGTCGCGGCGAACGCGTCCGGATCGGATGCAGCGGTTCGAGCCGCTCGCGTGTCCCTACTCACATCTAGATGATCCGAGCGGGATCCCGCGACCGAACGCAGTCCGATCTCGTGGGAGGTGTCAGATGAGCGCCACGTTGCAGACCTCGGCCATCGATCGGCCCCAGGTGGCGGGCCCGATCATCGCCGCGATCGTGTTGGCCCTGGCGATCGGGGCGGCCGCCGGCAGCCTGATCACGCGGGCCGTCGTGGATCGCGCGGATACCGATGTGGTGGTGTCGGCGCCGGTATGGGACGCGCAGAAACTCTCCGCGATGGAGGGGCGCCAGGTCGCCGCGCAGGTCCGGTCGGTGCCGACATGGGACGCGCAGAAGCTCGCGGCCATGGAGGGACGGCTCCTCGCCGAGCAGATCACCCCGGCGATCGGGTGGGACGAGGCCAAGCTCGCCGCCATGGAGGGACGACTGCTCGCGGGACAGGTCGGCGACTAGACCCGATGGCGACACGGGCATACGGTCGCGGCTTGACGCATCGGCGGAGGGCCTCATGGTCCACGACGTAGACGACACGTCATGGTGACGACGGCGAACGACAGGGCGGTCGGGGCGGAGACCACGGGTCACCGCCTCGCCGACCTGTACGAGCGCCACGGGCCCGGCGCGGTCCGGCTTGCCTACCTCATGACGGGCGATCGTGCGGCTGCAGAGGACATCGCGCAGGACGCCTTCGTACGGGTCGCGGGCAGGCTCGGGCACCTCCGCGAACCGGCTGCTTTCGAGGCCTACCTGCGTCGGGCCGTCGTGAACCTCACGAGGAACCACTTCCGTCGCCGTTCCCTGGAGCGTGCGTTCCTCGCTCGGGCCGGTCAGCGCGAGGCGATGGCCGGTCCGGAGCGAGCCGTGGTTGATCGGCACACGGTGTTGGATGCCTTGGCGCGCCTCCCGCAACGCCAGCGGGCGGCGATCGTGTTGCGCTTCTACGAGGACCTTCCCGAGGGCGACGTGGCCGACATCCTGCGATGTCGTCCGGGGACCGTTCGTTCACTCGTCACGCGGGGCGTGCAGGCGCTCCGATCCGACCTGGGGAGAGATCGCGATGCCTGAGCAGACCTTCGACGACATCAGGGGGCTCCTCGCCGACGCGGCGAACGAGGCCCCGGGGTTCGCGCCCGCGCCGGAGCGAACGGTTCATCGCGCGCGGCGACGTGCGGCGACCACGGTGGTGGTTGGGTCCCTGGCCGCCGTCGCCACGGTGCTGATCGCGGTGCTCGTCGTGCCCTCGCTCCGCGTCGCGCGCGAGCCGGTCCCGGCGGCGGAGCGCGAGTTCGGTCGTGTCGTGTCGACGGTTCGCACCGGCGCCTCCCCGTCCTCGGTCGCCGTGGGGGCCGGGTCGGTCTGGGTGGCGAACGCGCGCGATGGCACGCTCCAGCGGTTCGACCCGGCGATGGAGACCATGGCGCAGATCGATCTGGACGTCGCCCGCGAACCGCACTCGCGCTTCTCGTTCCTGCAGGTCGTCGAGGGCGAGGGTGCGGTCTGGGTCCTCTCGTCCTACGGAGGCGAGCTCCTCCGCATCGACCCAACGACCGAGCTGGTGACGGCGCGCATCACGATCCCGGCCGCGGTTTCGCTCGACGTCGGGGCCGGAGCGGTGTGGGTGACCAGGCTCGACGGACACGTCTCGCGCGTGGACCCGGCGACCAACCAGGTCGTCGCCGAGATCCGGACCGGCCCTCGTCCCGCCGGCATCGCGGCCGTCGAGGGCGCGATCTGGGTCGTCGACGACTTCGCCGGGACCCTGACCCGGATCGACCCGAGCACCGACGAGGTGGTCGACAGGGTCCGGACGGGCGCCAACCTCTCCCTGACCGTGGCCGCGGACGCAACCGGCGCCTGGGCGACCGGATGCGTGGAACGGGACGTGTCGGGCGCTCCGCAGCCCCCGCCGGTGACCATCTGCGACTGGTTCGTGTACTCGGTCGATGCGGCGACCGGCCTCCTCGCGCCCCCCGTGCCCCTTCCCTCGGGGGACGGTGTCGGACCACCCGGCAGCACGGCCTTCGTCATCGGCGCGGCCGGTGAGGGCGCCCTGTGGGGCGCCGTTGGTTGGGCGGACGTCTGCCGGGCGGTGTGTCCGCGCGACACGATCTTCCGCTTCGACCCCGCCACCGGAAGGACCGAGACCATGAGGCTCGGTCGACCCGATGCCGTCACGTTCCTCGCGGTCTCCGATGGCCAGCTCTGGGCGGTCACCGACAGTGACGCGCTGGTCCGCGTCGAGCTCACGGACTGACCGGTTCGGCCCCGTGCGTGACTCCCGGTCACCGCGAGGGGTTCCACACCGTGGTCGAGCCGGCCGTACCCTGTGGGGCGACGTTGACCCACGGTTCGAGCTCGACGGGAGATCCGGTGAACGACGACCTCGAGATCCTCAAGCAGGCGCTGATCGGCGCGGATCGCGAGACCGCGCTCGGCGCGGCGCAACGCTTGGTCGACGCCGGCGTGGATCCGAAGACGATCCTCGAGCAGGGCATGGCCGTGGCGATGTTCGACCTCGGCGAGATGTGGAAGCGTGGCGAGGTCTTCCTGCCCGAGGTCGTCGCGTCGGCATCCGTGTTCAAGCAGTGCAACGAGATCGTCGAGCCCGTGCTGCTCGCGCAGCGCAAGCCGGGCGACGCGGCCGCGGCGATCGTGATCCTGTGCACGGTGAAGGGCGACCTGCACGACCTGGGGAAGAACATGGTCGCCGCGATGCTGCGCACGTCCGGGTTCGAGGTCCACGACCTGGGCAAGGACACGCCGGCCGACACGATCATCGAGGCGATCAACGAGAAGCGGCCCGCGATCGTCGGGATGTCGGCCCTGCTGACCACGACCGTGCCGTACCAGGAGACCGTGATCAAGAAGCTCGTCGCGGCGGGCGTCCGCGACCAGGTCAAGGTCATGGTCGGCGGCGCCCCGGTCACGCCCGAGTGGGCCGAGAAGATCGGTGCCGACGGCTACGCGAACAACGCGCCCGAGGCCGTCGAGGTCGCCCGCAAGCTCGTCGGGCTCGCGCAGTGACCTCGGGGGTCGTCGAGACCGTCCTGCGCGGTCCCGGCTCCGAAATCCGGATCGGCGACGCGCATCCGTTCGCGATCATCGGCGAGCGCATCAACCCGACCGGTCGGTCGCGGCTCACCGAGGAGCTCAAGGCCGGCGACATGACCACGGTGAAGGCCGACGCGCTCGCGCAGGTGCGGGCGGGCGCGAGGGTGCTCGACGTGAACGCCGGTATCCCCGGGTTCGACGAGGCCGAGATGCTCGCGAACGTGGTCCGGGCCGTGCACGAGGTCGTGGACGTCCCGCTCTGCGTGGACTCCTCGACGCACGAGGTGCTCGAGGCCGTGCTGCCGATCGTGCCGGGGAAGCCGCTCGTGAACTCGGTCACCGCCGAGGCGCACGCGTTGGAACGCGTCCTGCCGCTCGTCGCGCGCCACGGCGCGGCCGTGATCGGGATGGCCAACGACGAGGAGGGCATCTCGATGGAGCCCGAGGTCCGCCTGAAGGCCGCTCGCAGGATCGTCGAGGCGGCCGAGGCGGCGGGGATCGCCCGCGAGGACGTGATCATCGACCCGCTCGCGATGCCGATCGGCGCCGAGCCGCGGGCGGCCCTCGCGATGATCGAGACGATCCGGCTGATCCGAGTAGAGCTCGGCGTGAACGTGAGCTGCGGCGCCTCGAACGTCTCGTTCGGCATGCCCGACCGTCAGGGCATCGACGCGTCGTTCCTCACGTTCGCGATCGCCGCGGGCATGAACACCGCGATCACGAACCCGCTGCATGACCGCGTGCGGAAGGCGATCCTCGCCGCGGATCTGATGCTCGGCCGCGACGCGTTCGGCGCCGCATGGATCGCCGCCCATCGCGCCGAGCAGTCCCCCGCGTAGCGCTCGGCCCGTGTGACCACTGGTCACGTTGGCCTCGTTCTCCGTCCGTGCTGATGGTGGGACCATCGGCCGATGGGACGGGGGTGGATCCTGACCGGCGGTCGGAGCGGTGCATGAGGAAGCTCGAGGTCACATACCTGCCGAGCGGCAAGACCGCGCACGTGCCCGCCGGGACCACCCTGTTCAACGCGGCGCACTGGGCCGGACTGCCGATCGAGTCCACGTGCGGCGGTCGGGGGACGTGCGGCAAGTGCAAGGTGAAGGTCACCGAAGGCCTGCGCCACCACGAGCCGACGCCTGCCGACCACCGCAAGCTCACGGACGCCGAGGTCGTGCAGGGCTGGCGACTGTCGTGCCAGCTCGAGATCACCGAGGACGCGACCTGCGAGGTGCCGAACCTGCAGGTGACCCCGAAGGCCGCGACGATGGGCGTCGGGCGGTTCGTCCTGCTCGAGCCGAACGTCCAGCAGGTCGTCGTCGCGGTCGACCCGCCGAGCCTCGAGGACCACCGCAGCCACCTCCGCCGGCTGCTCGATGCACTCGAGGTCGAGGGCCACGAGCCGACGCACGGCCTCGCGGTCTACCCGCGCCTCGCTCGCGCGATGGCCGACGAGCCGCTCGAGCTCACGGCGACGCTCGTCGGCGAGCACCTCGTCGACGTCGACGCGGGCGACACGACCGGCGCGATGTTCGGGATCTCGCTCGACATCGGCACGACGACCGTGGTCGCCACGCTCGTCGACCTGGTGAGCGGCGCGGCCGCGGCGGTCGAGTCCACGATCAACCGGCAGGCCCCGTTCGGGGCGGACGTGATCGCGCGGATGGGGCACGCGATGACCGGCGAGGAGGCGATCGCCGACCTGCGCGCCGCGGTGCTCGACACGGTGAACGGCCTCGTCGAGAGCGTGTGCGCGACCGCGGGCGTCGAGCGCGACCACGTCTTCGAGATGGTCGTGGTCGGCAACGCGACGATGCTCCACCTCCTGCTCGGCGTCGATCCGCGCTCGATCGCGCTGTCGCCGTTCGTCGCGACGTTCCTGGAGCCGCAAGACCTGCGGGCCTCCGAGATCGGGATCCAGATCCATCCGGACGGACGGGTCGCGTTGTTCCCGTCGATCGGCGCGTACGTGGGGGCCGACGTCGTCGGTGACATCGTCGCGTCCGGCCTCGCCCGCGAGTCGGAGACCAGGCTGCTCGTCGACGTCGGCACCAACGGCGAGATCGTGTGCGGCAATGCGGATCGCGCGGTGGCCACCGCGGCGCCGGCCGGCCCCGCGTTCGAGGGCGGACAGATCCTGCACGGGATGCGTGCCACCGAGGGCGCGATCGAAGGGGTCGTGCTCGACGACTCGGGCGTGCACCTGCAGGTGATCGGTGGGGACGTGGCCCCGCGCGGGATCTGCGGCAGCGGCTTGATCGACGTGGTGGCGCAGCTCCGGATCGTCGGCCTGCTGAAGGAGAACGGGATCCTCCTGTCCGCCGAGGAGGCCACGCTCGCCGGCCACCCGCTTGCCGAGCGCATCGTCGACCGCGACGGGGTGCGGGCGTTCGAGGTCGCCGAGGGCGTGCTGCTCACGCAGCTGGACATCCGCGAGCTCCAGTCGGCCAAGGGCGCGATCGCGACCGGCATCGAGGTCGCGATGCACGAGCTCGGCATCGTCGCGGCCGACCTGGACGAGGTGATGCTCGCGGGCTCGTTCGGGACCTACATCCACCCGGAGAGCGCGCGCGTCGTCGGCCTGGTCCCGCCGGTGCCCGTCGAGCGGATCCGCGCGGTGGGCAACGCGGCGAGCGAGGGCGCCAAGATGGCGCTGATGTCCTTCCGCGAGCGCGAGGTGGCGTTCGAGCTGCCCGGGTTCGTCGAGTACCTCGAGCTCTCGGGCGCGGCCGACTTCAACGACCGGTTCATCGCGAACCTCGCGTTCCCCGCGCTGGAGTCGCTGGAGCGCGCCGAGTGACGTCCACCGGCGCGCCGGTGGCGCTCATCGCCTGCGGTGCCGTGGCGCTGGACGTGGCCGCGATCACGAAGGCCCACGGCTGGCAAGCGGACGTCCACGGCATCTCGAGCGACCTGCACATGACCCCGCTCGAGATCGGACCGGCCGTCGAGGCCAAGCTTCTGGACCTGCTGCCCCGGTACGAGCGCGTGATCGTCGTGTACGGGGATTGCGGTACCGGCGGGCGCCTGGACGAGGTGCTCGCGAGGTACCCGGCGGTGCGCCCGGTCGGCTACCACTGCTTCCAGTGGTACGCGGGTGAGCTGTACGAGCGGTTCCACGAGGACATCGGCATCTACTTCCTGACCGACTGGCTCGTGACCAACTGGGATCGGGCCGTGGTCCACGGCCTGGGCCTGGACCGGTTCCCGTGGCTGAAGGACGAGTACTTCGGCAACCTCTCGCGGATCTTGTTCGTGCGCCAGCACCCCGATCCCGAGCGCGAGGCTCGCGCCCGCGAGATCGCCGAGTGGATGGGCAAGCCGCTGGAGATCCACGACCTCGGCATCGAGCCGCTCGAGCGGCTCCTCGTGCCGCTGATGGAGCAGGGCGCGAATGCTCGTTCCTGAGGCTGGCCTCGCGGTGCTCTCCGAGGAGCAGGTCGCGACCGTCCACGAAACGGCGATGCGCATCTGCGAGGAGATCGGCCTGGACGTCCTGCACGACGACATGCGCGCTCTGCTCGCCGAGGCGGGCATGAAGGTCCAGGACGACCGGGTCCACTTCGACCGCGGCTTCGTGATGGAGCAGGTCGCGAGGGCGCCGTCCACCTTCACGTTGCAGGCTCGCGACCCCGCGAAGGCCCACGAGGTCGGCGGCCCGACGCCGCTGTGGATGAACGTCGGCGGCCCGCCGTTCGCGAGCGATCTGGAGGGTGGGCGCCGCAGCGGGACGCTGGCCGATCACGACGCGCTCGTGAAGCTGACCCACGCGGCCGACGTCCTGAACTGCGTGCAGACCGGCGCGGTGGAGGCGATGGAGCTCGACGTCGCCACGCGCCACATGGACATGGAGTACTCGACGATCCGCTGGAGCGACGAGCCGTACACGACCTATGGGACGAGCGGCCCGAAGGCGCGCGACGGCATCGAGATGGCGGCGATCGTCCACGGTGGGCGCGAGGCGATCGAGCGGGCGCCGGCGCTGATCGGCATCGTGAACTCGAACTCGCCGCTCGTCTGGGACTTCAAGATGGCCGACGCGCTCCTCGCGTGGGCCGGGTCGAACCAGGCGATCGCGGTGACGCCGTTCCTGCTCGCGGGCGCGACGGCGCCCGTGTCGGTGGCCGGCGGCCTCGCGCAGCAGGTGGCCGAGTGCCTGACGGGCGTCGCGATGGCCCAGCTCGTGCGGCCGGGGACGCCGTGCCTGTACGGATCGTTCTTCACGGCGATCGACATGCGCTCGGGGGCTCCGGCGTTCGGCACGCCCGAGTCGATCGTCGGCGTGCTGGCCGGCGGGCAGCTCGCGCGGCACTACGGCCTGCCGTACCGGGGCGGGGGCGGGCTCGCGAGCTCGAACATCGTGGACGCCCAGGCGGCCGCCGAGTCGACGCTGATGCTGTGGGCGACGGTGCTCTCACGCGCGGACGTGGTCCTTCACGCCGCGGGCTGGCTCGAGGGCGGGCTCACGGCCTCCTTCGAGAAGTTCGCGCTGGACGTCGAGCTGCTCGAGCAGTTCGCGCACACGATGCGCGGGATCGGGTTCAGCGACGAGGAGCTCGCGTTCGACGCGTTGAAGGAGGTCGGGCCCGGCGGGCTGTACCTCGCATCCGACCACACGATGGCCCACTTCAAGGAGTGGCTCACGATGAGCCCGCTGTTCACGACCCCGGACATCGCGACGTGGGAGGCGGCCGGGTCGCCCGATGCCCGCCAGCGCGCGTTCGAGTCGTGGACCAAGCTCCTCGCCTCCTACGAGGATCCCGGCATCGATGAGGCCGTCGACGAGGAGCTCCGGGCCTTCATCGAGCGGCGAAAGCAGGAGCCGGTCGACCCCGAGGACTGACCTCGTCGATTTGCCTCGCTCGTCCTCGCGGCGCACGATGGCCGCGCCTACGGGAGGAAGGGGGAGGTATGCGAGGCAAGGCACGGATCCTGATCGCCGCCGGCTCGATCGCGGCGGTGGCGCTGGTCCTGTCGCTGGTCACCGTCTCGAGCGCGGCTCCGGCCACGAAGGTCACGGTGATCGAGCACGCGACGACCGACACCGTGATCGATACCGACGGGGACGGGGCGGACTCGACCGGGGACCTGCTGACGTGGCACAACGAGGTCTTCGACGCGACGAACACCACCGTCGTCGGGACCAGCCACGGCGACTGCATCCGGATCGAGGCCGGCGTCAGTTGGGAGTGCCGGTGGGTGACCACCCTCGAGGAAGGGTCGATCGCCGTCGAGGGAGCGTTCCTGGACGCCGGCCCGTCGACCCTGGCCATCACCGGCGGGACCGGGGCGTACAAGAACGCCGGCGGGACGATGAAGCTGACGGGGAACGAGGACGGTACCGAGTTCACGTTCGCCTACAAGGTCATCACCTAGCGTCGCCGGTCTGCATCGCGCGGGTGGGGGTGCGAGACACCCCCACCCACCTGTTTGCGTTCCCGATCGGAACGGGACAGACTCGCGCCTGTTCGGTCACCCGCGGGCCGCGGAGGAAGGACGAGGCGAGGGCGTGGAGCAGCCGCTTCCGGCGGAGCGCCATCGGCGCATCCAGGAGCTCCTGCGCGAGCACCTCGTGGTCCGGGTCTCGGCGCTGTCCGAGCAGATGGGTGTGTCCGAGGTGACGATCCGACGCGACCTCGAGGCCCTGGAGCGGCGAGGCTTCCTCGAGCGGACCCACGGTGGAGCCGTCCTCACGCATCGGATGCGGAGCGAGCCCGCGTACTTCGAGGCGGCCTCCAGCAACCCCGAGGAGAAGCGACAGATCGGCGAGGCCGCCGCGACGCTGGCCGAGGCCGGAGACGCCATCTACCTGAACGGCGGGACGACCACCCTCCAGGTCTTCCGAGCCCTCCGGGCTCCGGGGCTGAAGGTGATCACCAACCACGTGGGGATCGCGCTGGAGGCCGCCGAGCACGACGCCGAGCTCTTGCTGCTCGGTGGCCACTACCGGGCGCCGAGCAACTCCGTGGTCGGACCGTTCGCGACAGACGCGCTCCGCCGGACGCATGCGACGAAGGCGTTCATCGGCGTGGAGGGCGTGAGCCTGTCCTCGGGCCTCACGACCCCGGTGGCCGCCGAGGCGGAGATCGCGCGGGTGATGATCGAGCAGACCCGCGGCCGGGTGATCGTGGTGGCCGACCACTCCAAGATCGGGACCGTGGCCGACTTCGTGATCGCGCCGCTGGAGCAGGTGGATGCGCTGGTCGTCGACGCCGGGATCGGCACCGAGTTCCGCGATCAGCTCTCCGAGGCCGGGGTGGAGGTCGTCGTGGCCGGCGAGCTCGCGGAGGCGGGCGCCCGTGGATAAGCGGGAGTTCGAGGCCGAGGCCGATCGCCTGGTCCGAGGCGCGACCGCCAACGGGATCGTGCTTCGGGTGCTCGGCGCGCTGGCCTTTCACCACCGGTGTCCCCAGCACAGCTACCTGCAGGAGCGGCTGAAGCGCGAGTACACGGACATCGACTTCGGCGCGTACGGGCGCCAGGCGCGCGAGGTGCGAGGGTTCCTCGCGGCGCAGGGGTACGCGGAGGACGAGATGGTGTACGTGGAGTCGCAGGGCATGCGACTCGTGCTCAACCATCCGATGACGGGGCTGCACCTGGACGTGTTCCTGGATAGCCTCGCGTTCTGCCACACGATCGATTGGAAGGGACGTCTGGAGATCGACGACTGGACGATCCCCCTGGCCGAGATGCTGATGCAGAAGATGCAGATCGTGGAGATCAACGAGAAGGACCTGATCGACACGATCATGCTGCTGCTGGAGCATCCGCTGACCGAGGACGACGCCGGTGTGAACATCGGCCTCGTGGCGCGGGTGTGCGCGAAGGACTGGGGCTGGTGGCGGACGCTCACGATGAACCTCGGCAAGGTCCGCCAGGCAGCCGCGGTCTACGACCTGTCGGCGGACGAGCAGCGCCGGGCGCAGGAGCAGGTGGACGCGGCCCTGGCGCGGATCGAGGGAGAGCCCAAGTCGATGGGCTGGAAGATGCGCGCCCGGGTGGGCGACCGCAAGAAGTGGTACCAGGACGTCGGCGAGCTCACCGAGCACGTGGGGGAGGTCTGAGCCGTGCCGTTCTGGAAGAAGGGGAAGCCGGGCGCGGAGGCGACACGGTTGTTCTACGCGTGCGACATCCACGGCTCCGAGCCCACGTACCGCAAGTTCCTGAACGCCGCGAAGTTCTACGACGTGGATGCGCTGATCTTCGGCGGCGACCTGATGGGCAAGCTCCTGATCCCGATCGTCCGCGATGCGGACGGGTCCTTCCGGGCCCGGTTGCAGTCCCAGAACCACCACATCACCAGCGACGAGGAGATGAGGGAGTTCAAGCGGACGCTGCAGACGCTGGGCTTCTACTGGCAGGAGATGGACCCCGAGGAGTACCGGACCTACGAGGGGGATCAGGAGCGGATCGACGGGCTGTTCGACGTCCTGGCCAAGGAGCGCCTCGCGGAGTGGATCGCCCTTGCCGAGGAGCGACTGGCGGACACGCATGTCCGAGTGTTCCTGTGTGGCGGCAACGACGACACCGACGAGGTGCTCTCCGCCCTGGAGGAGGAGACCTGGGACCGAGTGGTGAACGCCGAGAACCGGGCGGTGCCGGTGGACGATGAGCACCTGGTCGTCACGATCGGGTACTCGACGCCCACACCCTGGGACACCCCGCGCGAGAAGACCGAGCCAGAGATCGCCGAGGTGATCGACAAGGTCATGGCCGACGTGCCCGATCCCTCGCGCGCCGTCTTCAACTTCCACTGCCCGCCGCTGAACTCGACCCTGGACACGTGCCTCAAGCTGGACGCCTCCGTCTGGCCGCCCACGCCGCTGCTCGAGAACGGGCAGCCGGTCCATTACGGGGCGGGGTCCCAGGCGGTCTCGGACGCCCTCGAGCGCTATCAGCCCACGGTGGGGCTGCACGGGCACATCCACGAGGCCCGGGGGATGATCGACTTCGGGCGGACGCCGGCGTTCAATCCCGGGAGCGAGTACGGAGAGGGGGTGTTGCGGGGTCTGATCGTCGCGATCAGAGGTGGTGAGGTCGTTGGCCATCAGTTCACCTCCGGGTAGGCCCGCACCCGGCAGGCGCCGAGCGCACAAGGAGGGGGGATGGCGGAAGCCGTAGCACCACAGGTCTTCACCAGACGGGCCTCGGGGCTCGTCCGCGTGATGTCGCCTTACTCGGCGTTCATCTACAACGTCCTGACGATGGGGATCATCTTCCCCTGGACGTTCGTGTGGGCTCCCACCGCGTTCCAGGGGTCGAACCTCGTCCTCGGGATCGCGTTCGCGTTCCTGTTCGAGCTGCCGATCGCGCTGGCCTACGTGTGGCTCGCGACCGCGCTGCCTCGCTCGGGAGGCGACTACGTGTTCCAGAGCCGAGTGTTCGGAGGCGGGTTCGGGTTCACCGTGGTGTTCGCGTTCTTCGTCGTGTGGATCCTGCAGTGGGTCGCGCTGTCGGGATGGCTGATGGCCGTCCTGGGCCTCGCACCCACGCTGATCGGGTTGGGCGTCTCGCTCGAGAACCAGACCCTGATCAACTGGGGGGCGGACATCGCCAGCGCCAACGGGATCATCGTCGTGAGTATCCTGAACGCGCTCATCTCGCTGGTCCTGCTAGTGACCGGGTTCAAGAACTACGTCCGGTTCCAGTACGTGATGTGGTACGCGATCTTGGCGTCGTTCGCCGTGATGCTGCTGCTGTTCTTCACGTCGAGCCCGGGCGAGTCCGTGGGCAAGCTGAACGAGTTCGCGCTGGCCACCGGAGGGTCTCCGGACTTCTTCGAGACCGCGAAGGCGGCCGCCGCCGAGGCGGGCGTGAACTTCAACCCGCCGTTCTGGCTGTTCGGCACGCTGATGGTGGCGCCGATCGCCTGGACCAGCCTGCAGTGGGCGACCTACTCGTCCGAGCAGGGCGGCGAGATCAAGAACGCCCACGTGTTCCGCAGCCAGGTCTTCATCATGGTCGGCTCGCTCATCGTCACCGCGGCGCTGCTGATCCTGCTCGCGCTCGCGATGACCCAGGGCATCGGGCAGGACGGGATCCTCGTGGCCTCATCGGGCTACTGGTACCTGGTACCCGAGGCGACGATCGCGGGGACGGCGATGATGCCGAACCTGATCGCGATGGCGCTCACCACGAGCCCGATCCTGATCGCGGTCATCGGGTTCGGCTACATCCTCAACTCGTTCCAGATCGTCTGCAACTGCTACATCGGGACGACGAGGATCATGGTGGCGCAAGGTCTGGACGGGCTGCTGCCCGACTGGTTCGCGCGGGTCCATCCGAGGTGGAAGACGCCGCTCAATGCGCACATCGCCTACTTCCTGGCGGCGATCCCGGTGATCTTCCTCTACAACAAGAACGCGAACTGGTTCCGATGGACCCTGGGGGTCACGTTCGCCAACGGGGCGGTGATGATGCTCTCTGCGCTTGCGGGAGCGTTGCTCCCGTACCGGGCCAAGAAGCTGTACGAGGCCTCGCCCGGCGCCGTCTACAAGCTCGGCGGCACGCCGACCGTGAGCGTGATCGGGAGCATCGGCTTCCTCACCGGGCTGTTCATGGTGGGGTCGTTCCTGTTCGTCAAGGACCTCGGGCTCGCGTTCACCAACGACGCGCTGCCGTACTGGATCGTGCTCGCGACGGCCGCCTTCGGGCTCATCGTGTACTGGATCATGCGGAGCTTCCGCGCCAGCAAGGGGCTGAAGGTCGAGTACGCGTTCGCGGAGATCCCGCCCGAGTAGCGGGCGGCGCATCAGCGTGGTGGGGCGGGGCTCGTCCCCGCCCCACGCGCGTCCGGAGGTAGAGGGTGACCGAGCGGTATCGGGTGGTCGTGATCGGCGGCGGCATCACCGGGTGTAGCGTCGCGTACCACCTCGCGCGCGCGGGGTGGACCGACGTCCTGCTCGTTGACAAGGGTGAGCTCACGAGCGGCTCCACCGCGCACGCGGCGGGCCTGGTCACGATGTTCAATCCCTCGCCGACGATGATGCGGTTCCGCCGGTACTCGATCGAGCTGTACCGCGAGCTTGGGGTGTTCGAGACGGTCGGGAGCCTGCGCTTCGCCTCCAGCCCCGAGCAGCTGCTCGAGTTGAAGCGTGGCGCCTCGCGTGCCCGAGGGATCGGACTCGACGTCGAGCTCCTCGGGCCGAGCGATGCGCGCGACCTGATGCCGGCCGCGAGCTCGGCGTCGCTCCACGGAGCGGTGTGGGTGCCGGGCGATGGCTTCCTGGATCCGCACACCGCGACGCACGCGCTCGCGACCGGTGCCCGCGCGCTCGGCGTGACGCTCCGCACCGGCGCGCGTGTGGAGGCGATCGAGCTCACGGCCGATCGCGAGGTCTCCGCGGTCGTGGTGGACGGCGAGCGGATCGGGTGCGAGGTGGTCGTGAACGCGGCCGGGATGTGGGCGCCGAGGGTTGCGGCCATGGTGGGCGCCGCGGTGCCCTCGACGCCCGTTGACCACCAGCACGTCGCGCTCCGTGCGGTCCCGGGCGATGAGCTCCCGCGCGACATGCCGTGCTTCCGCGACCCCGACAACCTCGTGTACGGCAAGTCCGAGGCGGGCGGGCTCCTGTTCGGCGGCTACGAGGGCGATCCGGTCGCGCGGTGGGTCGACGGCGTGCCGTGGGAGCACGGATCGCGGTCACTGCCACCGGACCAGGATCGGTTCGAGCCGCTGATGCGCGGAGCGATCCGCCGGTTCCCGTTCCTGGAGGGGGCCGAGGTGGTCAAGCTCGTCTGCCACCCGGACGCGATGACGCCCGACGCCGACCCGCTGCTCGGGCCGATCCCGGGGACCCGCGGGTTCTTCCTGGCGGCCGGGCTGTCGCTGAACGGGTTCGGCGGGGCGGGCGGGATCGGGAAGGCGATCTCGGAGTGGGTCACCTCGGGGGAGACCGAGCTGGACCTGACCGCCTACCGGGCGTGGCGGTTCGGAGCGGTGTACCGCGACCCGGTGTTCGCGGCCGAGCGGGCCCGTGAGGCGTACCGCTACTACTACCTGCTGCGCTACCCGTTCGATCAGGACGAGTGGGGCCGGCCCCGGCGCGTCTCCCCGCTCCACGGCCGCCTCCAGGACCTGGGCGCCGTGTTCGGCGCCAAGGGCGGATGGGAGCGCGCCGAGCACCTCGAGCCCGGCGGGCCGTGGCGGCGGGCCGGCGCCGACCAGCGCGCGTATGGGTGGACGCGCCCGCCGTGGTTCGAGCGCGTCGGTGCGGAGCACGCCGCGTTCCGCGAGCGGGCCGGGCTGATCGACCTGACGTCCTTCGGCAAGATCGAGGTCGCCGGCGCCGGTGCGCTCCCCCTGCTCGAGAGGGCGTGCGACAACCGGATCGACCGACCCGTCGGCGCGGTGGTCTACGGCCAGTTCCTCGACCAGCGCGCGGGGATCGTCGCCGACGTCACGATCACGCGCCTGGGGCTCGACCGGTTCCGCGTGGTCACCGGTTCGGGGACGGTGGACGCGGACCTCGGGTGGCTCCGGATGCTCGTTCGCGCGGACGACGGGCCCGTCGAGCTCCGCGAGGCGAGCGAGGAGCATGCGGTGATCGGACTGTGGGGCCCCGTCGCTCGCGAGATCCTGCAGGCCATCACCGAGGACGACATCTCCAGCGAGGCCTTCGGGTACCTGACGGGCCGGGATCTGCGGGTCGGGACGGCGCCGGTGTTCGCCCAGCGGGTGAGCTACGTCGGCGAGCTCGGCTGGGAGCTGTGGGTGGAGCCGCGGTGGGCCGTGCACGCGTGGGACGCCGTGGCCGCGGCCGCCGCGGGGCGCGGGCTGGAGCCGTGCGGCTACCGGGCGCTCGACGGCCTTCGGCTCGAGCGCGGCTACCGATACTTCGGGACCGACCTCACCGCGGGCGACACGCCGGACGAGGCTGGGCTCTCGTTCTGCGTGGACGTGACGAAGGACTTCGTCGGACGGGACGCGGTGCTCGCCGCCCGCGAGGCCGGCCCACCTCGGCGGCGCCTGCGCACCCTGACGGTCGGCGACGGCTACGTGACGGCATACGGCGGCGAGGCGGTCCATGCGGGTGGCGAGGTGGTCGGGCGCGTGCGAAGCGCCGCGTTCGGCTACACCGTGGACCGGATGGTCGCGACCGCGTACCTCCCGGCGGACTTCGAAGTGGGCGACGAGGTGAGGGTCGAGGTGTTCGGCGACCTGGTGCCCGGGCAGGTTGCCGATGACGTGCTGGTCGCCCCCGGGGGCAAGAGGATGCGCGCGTGATGCCGAGCATCGAGCAGGTCGTCGAGGAGGCGAAGGTGTTCCGGGGACGGTCCGTCCAGGTCTCCGAGCTCTCGGGCGGCCTGACCAACGTCAACTACCTCGTCGAGGCCGACGGCGTGAGGCACGTCGTGCGGATCCCCGGGCGCTCCACGGAGCTGCTCGCCGTCGACCGACGCAACGAGCGGCACAACGCCGAGGCCGCGGCATCGACCGGGATCTCGCCCCCGATCCTCGAGTACCTGGAGGAGTGGAACGTGATGATCCTCGCGTTCGTCGAGGGCGAGACGATGTCCCCGGCGTCGCTGCGATCACCCGACCAGGCGCGCCGGATCGCGGCCTCGCTGCGGGTGCTGCATACCGCCCCGCGGTTCGCCACCGACTTCGACATGTTCCGCCTGACCGAGTTCTACCTGCGCGTGTGCGACGAGCACGAGGTACGGATCCCCGACGGCTTCCGCGCGCGCATGGATCGGATCGCCGAGGTGGAGCGCGCGTTCGCGGCCAACCCCGTGGAGAGCGTGCCCTGCCACAACGACCTGCTCGCCGAGAACTACATCGACGACGGCGCCAGGCTGTGGATCGTGGACTTCGAGTACAGCGGGAACAACGACCCGTGCTTCGAGCTGGGCGACACCGCGCAGGAGTGTGGGTACGACGAGGGGCTGCGTGAAGCGCTGTGCGAGGCGTACTTCGGCGAGTTGCGGGAGGACCGGCTGGCCCGCATGAACCTGCAGGCGTTGATGGCCGACGTCGGGTGGACGCTGTGGGCGGCGATCCAGGCGAAGATCTCCGAGATCGACTATGACTTCTGGGGCTGGGCCACCGAGCGATGGGAGCGGGCGGTGGCGATCCTCGACGGACCTGACTTCGACCCGTGGGTCCGGGCGTCGGCGGGAGGTTGAGCCGGGGTGATCCCGTGCGCGTGATCGCGAGTCCGGAGGCGGTCGCGTTCGTCCGCGAGCGTGGCGGGCGGGTGTTCGTCTGGCCGCTGACGCTCGAGGGTCCCACGGCCGGACGCGGCGTGTTCGCGCTCGAGGCGTCGACCGAGTCGCCGGGGGCTGGCCGAGGGTTCGTCCGGTTCGGGGGCGCGGGGTTCGACGTGCTGATCGACACGACCGAGCACGGCGTTCCCGAGGAGCTGCACCTCGCACTCACGGGGTGGTGGCGCCGGCGCTTGCGTGCGTACTGGAACGGCCACTCGTTCGGCCGTGACTGACGCGGCTCAGGCGCGGATCCGCTCGCCCCTCGGATCGTAGGTCGCGGTGGGGGAGACGCGGGCCTCGACGCGCTCGCCGAACACCTCGACCTCGAGCGCGGTTCCGGCCTCGGCGAGGTCGGACGACAGGTACGCGAGCGCGATGCTCGTGCCGGTGGCGTAGCCGATGCCACCGCTGGTGATGCGGGAGACCACCCGACCGCCGGAGAACACCGGCTCGTTGCCCAGGCACATCGCGGTCGGCTCGCCGAGCGTCAGCGTCCGAAGCGACCGGGAGACGCCCGCCTCCCGCTGGCGCTCGAGCGCCTCGCGCCCGACGAAGTCCTTCCCCCAGGCCACCGCGAAGCCCAGGCCCGCCTCGAGCGGGGTGTCCTCGGGGGTGATGTCCGAGCCCCACGCCCGGTAGCCCTTCTCGAGCCGGAGCGAGTCGATGGCCCGGTAGCCGGCCGGCACGAGCCCGCGGTGGCTCCCCGCCTGCTCCAACGTGTCCCACAGCGCGCGAGCGAGCTCGACCCCGGGGTAGAGCTCCCACCCGAGCTCGCCCACGTAGGTGACGCGGGCCGCCAGGCACGGCGTGTCGCCGACCACGATCTCGCGGGCGGTCAGGTACGGGAAGGCGGCGGCGGACAGATCCGCCTCGGTGAGCGGGGCGAGGATCTGGCGGGCGGCGGGCCCCCACAGCCCGATGCAGGCGAGCGCCCCGGTCACGTCGCGGACGCGCACGTCTTCGCCGTCGACCAACTGCTTGCGGATCCACGCGACGTCGTGCGTCCCGAACGCGGTGCCGGTGACCAGCCGGAACCGGTCCTCGGACAGGCGCGCGACCGTCAGGTCGCACTCGATCCCGCCGCGACGGTTGAGCAGCTGCGTGTAGACCACGACGCCGACCTCCCGGTCGACGTCGTTGGCGCAGACGCGCTGCAGGAACGCCACCGCCCCCCGACCCTCCACCTCGATCTTCGCGAAGCTGGACTCGTCGAAGAGGCCGGCGCGCTCGCGCGTGGCGGTGGCCTCCGCGGCGATCGCGCTCGACCAGTGGTGGCCCGCCCACCCGCGAGGGCGCATCGGCTCGAACCGCTCGTCGGCGTTGCTCTCGAACCAATTGGGCCGCTCCCACCCGGACTTCTCGCCGAACGACGCGCCGAGGGCCTGGAGGCGCTCGTACGTGGGTCCGGTCTTCAGCGGCCGGCCGGCCAGGCGCTCCTCGTTGGGGTAATGGATGTCGTAGTACGTGGCGTAGATCTCGTGCGCGCGTGCGAGCGCGTAGCGACGGCTGCGGTAGTGCGCCCCGAAGCGCCGGATGTCCATCTTCCATACGTCGAGCTCGGGCTCGCCCTCGACGATCCACTCGGCCATCACCTTGCCGATGCCGCCGGCCCCGGCGATCCCGTGGGCGCAGAAGCCGGCGGCCACGAAGAAGCCACGAACGTCCGACTCGCCCAGGATGAACTCGCCGTCGGGCGTGAAGGCCTCGGGGCCGTTGATCATCGTCACGACGCCCGCCTTCTCCATCGCCGGGACCAGCGAGGACGCGCCCTCGGCGAGCGGCTCGAACCGTTCCCAGTCCTCGGGCAGCAGGGTGTGGTTGAAGTCCGCGGGCGGACCCACCTCCCAGGACCACGGTGCCGGGTCCCGCTCGTAACCGCCGGCGACCAGCCCTCCCCCGGCCTCCGGGCGGAAGTACACGAGCCGATCGGGGTCTCGGATCGTGGGCATCTCGGGCACGACGCCCTCGACCGGCTCGGTGAGCAGGTACTGATGGGCGAACGGCACGACCGGGACCTCGACGCCGACGAGTCGTCCGATCTGGTTCGAGTACATCCCGCCGGCGTCCACCACGACCTCGGCCCGGAGGGGATCGCGGTCCTCGAACCGCACGCCCGTGACGCGGCCGTGTGACACATCGATCCCGACGACGCGGGCCCCGGTCCAGACCTGTGCGCCCCGGCTTCTCGCGCCCTCGGCGAGCGCGAAGGTCAGGTTGGTGGGGTCCAGGTAGCCATCCGTCGGGAGATAGGCGGCGCCCTCGACCCCCCGAGGATCGAACAGCGGCCACAGCTCGAGCGCGCGCTGCACCGAGACGATCTCGAGCGGCAGCCCGAACGTCTGGCCCCATCCGGCGAGCCGTTGCAGCTCCTCGATCCGCTCCCGCGACGAGGCAAGTCGCAGGGAGCCCACCTCGTGCCAGGACGGATCGATGCCCGTCTCCCGCGCGAGCCGCCGATAGAGCTCGACGCCGTACATCATCATCTTCGTCAGCGTGACGCTCGAACGGAGCTGGCCGACCAGGCCCGCCGAATGGAACGTCGATCCGCTCGTCAGCTCGCTCCGATCCACCAGCACCACGTCTGACCAGCCGAGCGCCGTGAGGTGGTACGCGATGCTCGCGCCGGCGACCCCGCCGCCGATCACGACCGCCCGCGCCTCGTTCACCAAGGCTCCCCCCTCGCCTCCTCCAGCCAGGTCCCGAACCGCGCGTCCGCCGCGCCCTCCAGGCATCTCACGAAGTGCCGGTCCGCATAGTCGACGTAATCGAAGTCGAGCGACGAGATCGCCTGCTGCAGCACGCCCCACATCGCCTCGCGGAAGTCCGACAGGACGCGCATCAGCGCCAGCCGGGCGCGATGAACGCGGGTCGGCGTCCCGAAGTACCGCTCCAGCAGGACCTCCTGTGCGGCCTCGCTGATCTGGTTGTTGATCGAGAGGTTCCCCAGGTCGAAGAACGGATCGCCCATCCCGGCGTACTCGTAATCGACGATCACCACTCGACCCTCGCGCATCAGGAAGTTGGCGTTGAGCAGGTCGTCGTGGCAGGGGCGCCGGGGCGTCGGCGAGGCGGCGAACGCCTCGGCGGCTCGGTCCGCGATCGACAGCGCCTCGCCGTAGACCTCGGGGATCCGCACGCCGCGCGACCCGGCGGTCCGTCGGTATGCCCGCACGACGCGGAACACGTCGAAGGAGGACGGGATCGGCGCCATGCCGTGGATCGCCCGCACGGCGTCGATCACGGCGCCCATCACCTCGGGCCGTTCGAGGTCCTCTGGTGGCAGGGGGTCGGCCTCGACGAAGCGCGTGATCAGCGCTCGGTGCTCGGGAAGGTACGCGTACACCTCCGGCGCGACCCCCGCCGCCGCGGCGGCCTCGGTCGCCGCCCGCTCGGCTTCCCGGTCGACGCCGAGCAGCTCGGTGTCCTTCCCGGCGAGTCGAACGACGAAGGACTCCCCCCCGATGTCCACGCGGAAGTTCCGGTTGGTGATCCCGCCGCCGAGCACCTCGACCTCCGCGCCAAGGCCGGCCCAGGCGGGGACGGCATCGATGACCCTTGCGAGGTCAGCGTCGAGCTCCACGGACGCGAAGGCTAATGGCCTGAGCGTTTCCGGTCAAAGCATGACCGTTCATGAACGGAACCGGGCGCATCGATGACCGTTCGTGACCGAAAGCTGGGGATCCGGGTTGACACGATGGATCGCGCCCGTAGACTGGCCGGACCATGACGACGAGGACCAGCACCGGACCGCGGGCTCTCGTACTTATCGCCTAGGCGCGGCCGGGCCACCGAAGCCCGGGACCGCGCCAGATGCCCCTCGCCGAGCGAGGGGCTTTTTCTACCCCCAGAGCCAGGTTCGAGGAGGAGGAGCGAGATGCGATACGAGTTCGATCGAGGCGGCCGCACCGTCGCGAGCGTGCTGTGGGAGGGGCCGGGCCAGGTCTCGGTGGACGTCTCCGATCCCGCCGACCGCCCGAGCTTCGACCGGTTCTTCGGCGAGGAGGTCGTGTACCTGTCCGCCGGCGAGGAGTTCGGCGGCGCGATGGGCGAGGGCGGCCTGGCCTCGCGTCGGCGCGACTGGACGCCGTGGGAGTTCGAGCGCTCGGTTCGCAACCTGGCGCATCGCCTCGGCTGCACGGTCCGGCGCGTGGAGACCGGGCCGGTGGAGGATCGTTCGGGGGTGGGCGCGCGATGAAGGTCACGGGCGCGCAGGCGTTGTTCAGGTCCCTCGAGGGCGAGGGCGTGGACGTCGTCTTCGGGATCCCCGGCGGGGCGATCCTGCCCGCCTACGACCCGCTCCTGGACTCGAGCGTCCGCCACGTGCTCTGCCGGCACGAGCAGGGCGCCGGCCATGCGGCCGAGGGCTACGCGTGGGCCACGGGGAAGGTCGGCGTCGCGATCGCGACCTCGGGGCCGGGGGGATGCAACCTCGTGACCGCGCTCGCCGACGCCAAGATGGACTCGGTGCCGATGGTGGCGATCACGGGCCAGGTCCCGACGCCGGTCGTGGGCAACGACGCGTTCCAGGAGGCGGACATCACCGGCATCACGATGCCGGTCACCAAGCACAACTTCCTGGTCAAGGACGCCAACGAGCTGGCCGAGACGATCCGCGAGGCCTTCCACATCGCCGCGACCGGTCGCCCGGGCCCGGTGCTCGTGGACATCCCGAAGGACGTCCAGCTCCAGGAGATCACCTGGCGCTGGCCCGAGGTGGTGGACCTGCCGGGCTACAAGCCGACGACGAAGGGCAACCTCAAGCAGGTCCGCACCGCCGCCCGGCTGATCATGGAGTCCAAGCGCCCGGTGCTGTACGTGGGCGGCGGCGTGATCAAGGCCAACGCCAGCAAGGAGCTGTCCAAGCTCGCGATCGACGGGCGCCTGCCGGTGGTGACCACGCTGATGGCGCGCGGCGCGTTCCCCGATACCCACGAGCTCGCGCTCGGGATGCCGGGGATGCACGGCGCGTACACGGCCGTGACCGCGATGCAGAAGGCCGACCTGCTGGTCGCGCTCGGCGCACGGTTCGACGACCGGGTGACCGGGCAGCTGTCGAGCTTCGCGCCGAACGCCAAGGTGATCCACGTCGACGTCGATCCGGCCGAGATCGGCAAGAACCGGACCGCCGACGTGCC
>DASSJM010000084.1:0-13962 GCA_035691205.1 Actinomycetota bacterium | reverse complement strand
CGGCTCTACGGCGGGCTCATCGTGCACCTCGGGCTGATCGTGGCCGTCGTGGGGGTGTCGTGGGTCTCCCTCGCCGATCGCTCGTCCGAACTCACGATCGGCGCCGGCGGCCCGGTACGCGTCGAGGGCTACGAGCTTCGGCTCGACGGGGTCTCGAGCCGCGAGGAGGCCCACCGGCGCGTCGTGGTCGCCGACGTCACGGTGCTGGACCCCGAGAGCGGAGGCGAGGTCGTGCGGCTCCACCCCTCCCTGAACCTGTACCCGGGCTCCTCCGAGCCGATCGGCACGCCGTCGATCCGGGTCGGCACGCCGCTGAACGGGATGACGGACCTGTACCTCTCGCTCGTCTCGGTCGACGGGCAGGGGCAGGCGTCGTTCCGGTTCTTCGTGAACCCGGGGGTCGGGCTGCTGTGGTTCGGGGGAGCGGTGATGGCCATCGGCGGGGTCCTGGCCGCGTGGCCGTCGCGCTCACGACCGACCCGGACGGCCGCCGAACTGGGGATCGCCGAGTCCCGGCAGGAGGTGACGGTGTGAGGACCGAGGTCCCCGAGCGGCCGGACGTCCCGGACGGGGCCGGCCGGCCGCGGCGTCCCTCGTGGAGGACGCTCGCGCTGGTCCTCGTGCCCCTGGCGGCGTTCGCCCTCCTGCTCGCCGCGAGCCTGGGTCGCGATCCGCGCGCGCTCCCGAGCGAGCTCGTCGGCGATCCGGCCCCCGCATTCGCGCTGCCCAACCTCGAGGGCGGCGGGATCGTCGACCTCGAGGCCCTCCGCGGCCAGGTCGTGGTCGTGAACTTCTGGGCGTCGTGGTGCCTCGAGTGCCGGGACGAGCATCCGGCGCTGGACGCCGCGTGGAGCCGGTACCGGGAACGCGGCGTCGTGTTCGTCGGCGTGCTGTTCGAGGACACGATCGACGACGCGTTGGCGTTCGCCGGCGAGTTCGCCACGGACTGGCCCCTGGTCGACGATCCGGGCTCGCGCACGGCGATCGCGTACGGCGTGTTCGGCGTGCCGGAGACCTTCGTGATCGGGCCCGACGGGTCGGTCACGGCCAAGCGGGTCGGGCCCGTCGACTACACGTGGCTGACGGCCGAGATCGACGAGGCCCTGCGGGCGGCGGAGGCGGCGTGAGCGGTCGCGGACGCCTGTGGTTGGCCCTCGCGGCCGCGGTGGTCGTCGTGGCGCTCGCGGCCGTGTTCGCGCCGGGCGGGCGGGGCGGCGACACGCCGGACGAGCGGGTGCGCGACATCGCGTCGGGGCTGCGATGCCCTGTCTGCCAGAACCTGTCGGTCGCCGACTCGCCGTCCCGCCTCGCCGGCGAGATGCGCTCGGAGATCGAGTCTCAGCTCGAGGCCGGCCGGACGCCCGATGAGGTGCGCGCCTTCTTCGTCGAGCGCTACGGGGAGTGGGTGCTCCTCGCGCCCACGCGCGAGGGTCTGAACCTCCTGCCGTGGCTGGTGCCCGTCGTCGGGGTCGTGCTCGGCGTCGGCCTGTGGGTCTACCTGCTCCGCCGGCGCCCGGCGAGGGAGGAGCTCGCGTGAGCCCGGTCGCGGCCGCGTTCGTCGTGGCGTCCCTGGCGGCGCTCGCCGCCGCGGGCGTGGTGGCGGGGTTCCTCCGCCGAGACCCGATCCCGATCGAGGGCCCGGGCGATCCGTTGGAGGACCGTCGGGCCGCCCTGCTCCGCGCGATCGACGACCTCGAGGACGCACGCGCGACCGGCGCGCTGGAGGACACGGAGTACGAACGGCTGCGGCGAGACTCCGATGACCGGCTGGCCCGCGTCCTGCGAGCGCTCGGCCAGCGCGAGCGCACGCCTGCGCCCGCGGCGCCGCGGGCCGTCGATGGGGGGTCGACCGAGGCGGTGGCCTCCGAGCCCAGGCGGGTGCCGCCCTGGGCGGTCGCGGTGCTCATCGGGGGGACCGTCGCCGCGATGGTGGTCGCCGCGCTCGTGCAGGACACGTCGTCGCAGGTCCAGGCGTCCACCGCGCCCTCGGCCCAGGCCGAGGACCCGTTCGCGTTCTTCGAGGAACGGGTCCGGCGGAACCCCGACGACCTGGCGGCCCGCCTGGACCTGGCACATCGGTACCTCGACGCCGGGCGGGTCGACGAAGCCCTGGATGAGTACGCGGTCGCCCTCGAGCTCGACCCCGACGATGCGGAGGCGCACGCGCACGTCGGCATGATCCTGTACCTGGCCGAGCGGCCCGAGGAGGCCCTCGCCTCGGTCGATCGGGCGCTCGAGACGGACCCCGACTACCCGGAGGCCCTGTTCTTCCGCGGCGTGATCCTGCTCCGCGGGTTGGAGCGTCCCGGGGAGGCGGTGGAGGCCTTCGAGCGGTACCTGGCGGCCGCTCCCTTCGGCGCCGAACGCGGGTCGGTGCAGGAGCTGATCGTCGAGGCGGAGGCCGCGCTGGCCGAGGGCTGACGGCGGCTGAACGCTCGTCGTCGCTCCGGACATCCCGCCACCGACCGACTTGCCCGGCGCTGACCTTCGGGCGAAACTCGTCCCTCCGCGGCCGAGGGGAGCAGATCCTGGTGACCGAGTACGTCGTCATCGGCGATGGGGCCGCGGGGACGACCGCCGCGCAGTACATCCGCCGCCGAGATCCCGACGGTCGCATCACGATCTACTCGGATGACCCGAATGCCGCGTACTACCGAGCGGCCCTGACGAACTACCTGATCGGCGAGCTGCGCGAGGACCAGCTCTTCGCGGTTCCACCCGACTTCTACGTGAAGAACCGCATCCACCGCGTCCTCGCCCGCGTGGCCTCGATCGACACGGCGAACCGACGGCTCGTGCTCACGAGCGGCGGCCCGCCCGTCGCGTACGACCGGCTGTGCGTCGCGGCCGGCTCGAGCCCGAACCCGCCTCCGTTCGCCGGCGCCGAGCTGTCCGGGGTCATGACGATGCGCACGTTGCAGGACGCCCGAGCGTTCATGGAGGACCTCCGGTCGGGGCGGGTGAAGCGGGCCGTGGTGATCGGCGGGGGACCGCTCGCACTGGAATGGGCGGCCGGTCTCCGGGCCCGCGGCGCCGAGGTGACCTACATCCTGCGAGGCCGCGAGTTCATGGCCGGGGTGCTGGACGCGACGGGCTCCGACCTGGTCGCGTCCCGACTCCGCGCGTTCGGCTGCGACCTACGGATGGACGAGGAGGTCGCCGAGGTCCTGGGTGACCGGCACGGGCGCGTCCGGGCGGTGCAGCTCAAGAGCAGCGGCGAGCAGGTGGAAGCCCAGCTCGTGTGCGCCGCGATCGGCATCCGGATGAACACCGTCTTCCTGGACGGGTCGGGGATCGGCGTGAACCGAGGCATCCCCGTGGACGAGCACATGCGCACCAACGTCGAGGACGTGTACGCGGCCGGCGACATCGTCGAGGTGTACGACCCCATCGTGGGGGCGCATCGCGGGCTCGGCCTGTGGGAGCCGGCCCGCCTGCAGGGCCGGGTGGCGGGCTCGAACATGGGCGGCGGCGAGGCACGCTATCGGGTCGGCGTCATGTACAACGCCACGCGGCTGTACGACCTGGACTTCGCTGGCCTGGGCCGCACGATCGAGCGCGACGGGGACCGGGTCGTCGCCGATCTGCCGAGGGGAAGGGGCACGATCTCTTATCGCAAGCTGGTGGTCGAAGGTGGCAGGCTCGTCGGGGCGGTCCTGCTCGGCCACCGGTCCGAACGGGTCCGACGGCACGGGCTGCGTCTGAAGAAGCTGATCGAGGACGGCACCGACGTCTCCGCGGTCGCCGACGAGCTGCTCGATCCGGGCTTCGACCTGCCGGCGTGGATGGCGCAGCAGGGCGGCGAGGAGCGCAGGGCCACCACGGGGTTCGCGCTCGGCGCGGCCGCACCCACCTACTCGCGGCTGTTCAAGATCGCGGACCTGTCCTCGCCACTGTCGCGGGCGATGCCGATCCCGGCCGCCGATGCGATGGCGGCGCCCTCGTTGCTGCCCGAACCTCCCGGCGAGCCAGCCGCGGCGGTCGCGATCCTGGAGCCGGTCTCCGCCGCGCCAGCCCTCGCCCCCCGAGGGACGCTCTCGGTGGCGGGCGGCCCGAGCGTCGAGGTCGGGGACGTGGCCCGGCTCGGGCGCGCCCTGGACAACGACGTGGTCCTGGACGACCCGGTGGTCTCGGGCCACCACGCCGAGGTCCGCTCGGTCGACGGCGGATACGTCCTCGTCGACCTGGAGAGCCGCAACGGCACGGTCCTGCGAGGGGAGCGTGTGGCGGCGCCCACCCGGCTCGCCGACGGTGACGAGCTCCGACTGGGGGACACGGTCGTGCGGCTCGCGATCGAGGTCGCCCAGCGCCCGGCCGTCCCGGTCCGCGCGTCCGCGGGACCACCGGGAGTGACCGTGGTCGAGGGACCCGTCGGCGCCGCCGTCTCCGGCCTGTTCGTCCGGCCCGACGCGCTCGACGTCCCGCCCCCTCCCACCGAGCGGGTGATGGGCTGGCTCGAGGGCGCCGGCAAGCGGTTCGAGCTCATCGGCAGCGTGATCTCGATCGGCCGCGATCCGAGCTCGGACATCGCCCTGTCCGATCCCGCGGTCTCCGGGACCCACGCGCAGCTCGCCGAGCACGAGGGCGCGCTGTACGTCCGGGACCTCGGCAGTCGCAACGGCACCTACGTGAACGCCGTGCTGGTCTCGACCCCGCACGCCCTGCGCGACGGCGAGGTCGTCCACGTCGGGGACACCGACCTCACGTTCCGAGCCCCCGCCGGCGCCGAGCTCCCTTCGACCGCACCACCCGAGCCGCCGCCCCCGGCACCGCCGACGCCCGCCGGGCCCAGGGTCTTCCGGCTGGTCGTCGAGGCCGGTCCGCTGGTCGGCAACGCCTTCTGGCTCGAGCCGCCCGAGGTCGTCGTGGGGCGCGATCCCGAGGGGGGCGTCGCGCTCTCCGAGCCCACCGTGAGCTGGCGGCACGCCCGGCTCACGGCGCACGGGGCCGCGTGGACGATCACCGACCTCGGCAGCACCAACGGCACGCGGCTGGATGGCCGGCCCATCGAGCCCAACCGCGCGACCCCGATCGACCCGGGGGCCGAGGTGCGGCTGGGCGAGGTCACCCTGCGGTTCGAGGTGGGCGATTGATGGCGCAGGTCGACTTCTTCGAGGCGCTCCAGGGCGAGGTCGAGCGGGAGATCATGGCGTGCATCGGGTGCAACGACTGCCTGCTCGCATGTCCGCTCCCCGAGGCCAAGCAGGTGACCATCGCGCAGCTGAACCACGCGGTGCTCGACGAGCAGATCGCCTCGGCCGACGTGATCGGCTTCGTGCAGGCGTGCACGCAGTGCCAGCAGTGCGTGCCGGTGTGTCCCGCAGACCTGCATCGAGCGGACATCGTCCTCTACAACAAGCTGAAGGTGGAGGACGTCGCCGCCGATCGCGACATGCCCCTGCAGGTCGGGCCTTCCATCACCGCGTCCGGGTGGACGGTGGACGCGCTGGCGCGGCACCTGTCGACCCTGCCGCTGTTCGAAGAGGTGGACGCGGGCGTGCTTCGCCGGGGCCTGCAGTCCTCGACCCTGCGCCACCTGGAGCCGCGCGAGGTGCTCGTTCGGGAGGGCGAGTTCCACGAACGGCTGTTCGTGGTGCTGGACGGGAGCGTGGAGCAGACGGCGACCTCGACGGCCAGCGACGCCACGCGGATCCTGATCCTGGGGCCGGGATCGTTCCACGGCGAGCTCGCCGTGATGGGCAACCAGGAGGAGAGCTACACGATCTCCGCGGTGCTCCCCGCCACCGTGCTCGAGCTGCCCAAGGCCACCGTGTACCGGCTCATGCGTGAGGCCCCGGCCTTCGAGCAGCGCATGGAGGACCTGTACCAGCGTCGGGCGATCTGGACGCACGCCCGAACGTCGCCGATGCTCGCGGCCCTGCCCGAGAGCGCCGTCGAGGACCTGCTGGCGCGGGCGCGGTTCCGCGTGGTCCGTCAGGGAGCCGTCGTGTTCCGCGAGGGCGACCGGCCGGGCGACCTGCACCTGGTCCGGACCGGCTTCCTCCGCGTGGCACGCCGCTTCGGGGCGGACGAGCGCGTCCTGCAGTACTTCCGTGAGGGCGACGTGTTCGGCGGCGTGGCGCTCCTGTTCAACCAGCTCCAGTCGGCGACCGTGAGCGCCAACACGCGCGCCGAGATCGTGACCATCCCCGGCGACGCCGTCATGGCGCTGCTCGAGCGCTCGCCGGAGCTCCGCCGATCCCTCATCGCCGAGGCGACCAGGTCGGAGGAGACGATCCTGCAGCTCGGCTCGGCGGTCCGGCCGGCTCCGAAGGACCGCGCCTCCTCGCAGATCCTCTCGATCGAGGGCCTCGTGGATGCAGGTGTGATGCAGGGGCACGAGGTCCTGCTCATCGACACCTCGATCTGCACCGACTGCAACAACTGCGTCGACGCGTGCGGCCGCCGGCATGGCTACTCGCGTCTGGAGCGCGCGGGCCTGCAGCTCGGCAACCTGCTCTTCCCCTCGGCGTGCCGGCACTGCGAGGATCCCGTCTGCCTGCTGTGCTCGGTGAACGGGATCGTCCGCGAGCCCGACGGCGAGATCCGCATCGTGCCCGACAACTGCATCGGGTGTGGCGCGTGCGCGGAGCGCTGTCCCTACGACAACATCCAGATGCACGAGCTCGACGCGAAGGCCAGCGGCATCCTGTCGAGGGTGTTCCACCGCAAGGCTCAGCCGGAGACCGACGCCGAGGAGCACCTGAGGCAGAAGATCGCCGTGAAGTGCGATCTGTGCGCCGGCTACGACGAGTACGCGTGCGTGCACGCGTGCCCGGTCGGCGCCGCCATGCGGGTCGATCCGGTCGAGGTCTTCGGGCGCGGCGACCTGCTGATCGGCCTCGAGATGAAGAGGGCGACGGTGTGAGCGTCGCCAAGCCCAAGGGCCCGCGTCCGACGGTTCCTACCGCTCGGCCGGAGCGGCCGACGAAACTCCTGGAGCGGTCCTGGCCGTGGATCGTCGTGGCCGGGATCATCGTCGGCGGAGTGTTCGCCCTCGGCACGTCGATGCTCCGGAGCGCGCACGAGGCCGGGGGCAACTCCGACGACGCCTTCTTCGCGATCGTCCTCGTCGGGGTCATCGCGGTGACGTTGATGGCCGTCGTGGGCTTCTACTCGGCCCGCAAGCGCCGCCGCGGGCTCCAGGAGCACCTGCCCGGCACGATGATGACGTGGCTCAAGGGTCATGTCTGGCTGGGTCTCGCGGCGCTGTTCGCCGTCCTCGTCCACGCGTGGCTCTATCCGATCACGTTCGAGATCAGCACGGGCAAGATCACGCTCGCGATCCTGCTCGTGCTCGTGCTCTCGGGGATCGCGTGGCGGATCGTCTACGAGACCGTCCCCAAGCGCGTCGCCGAGCGCGTGGGCAACCTGTCGATCAAGGACACGCGCTCGCGTCTGGAGCAGACGCAGGTCGAGATCGAGAAGGCGACGGCCGGAGGTTCGGACGAGCTCCGCAACCTCGTCGCGCTGCTCCTCGCGGGCAAGACGAGGGTGCCCGAGCTCGATCACCGGGCCCTGATGCTCCCGATCGAGGAGCAAGGGACCTGGGAGGAGCTGAAGCGCCTGGCCGAACGCCGGGAGCGCTACGGGGATCGCGGGCCGAAGCAGGAGCGCTACCACCGGCTCCTCCAGCGATGGAAGGTGGTCCACCTGCCGCTCGCGGTGATCCTCGGGGCGGCGCTCGCGATCCACATCGGCGACGTGCTCGGCCTGAAGCAGAAGGTGGCCGCGAGCGAGACGGACGCCTTCCCCGATTCCTCAGCCTGCGCCGGCTGCCACACGGACATCGTCGAGGAGTGGCGACTGGCCATGCACGCGATCGCCCAGACGAACCCCACCGTCGTCGCCCAGACCGCGCTGGCGCTGGAGCGATACCCGGAGTTCGGGCAGGTGTGCACCAACTGCCACTCGCCGATCGGGACCCAGGTCGCGCCCGGCGCTACCTACCCGCTCCCCGGCCAGGAGGGAGGGGGGCAGATCCTCTCGGACGGCGTGACGTGCTGGACCTGCCATGCCCTGCCGGAGCAGCCCGCCGAGATCTCGGGCGCGGCCGCCGACTTCCCGGTCAACCGCGCCGGGACGCGATCGTTCGGCTTCGTCTTCGCCCCGCCCGTGGAGGGTGACTTCCCGCTCCCGGTGCCCGACCACCAGGTGGACGTCGGGTTCATGATGGACGAGATCGAGACCTATCAGCTGTGCGGCGCCTGCCACAACGTCAAGGTCGACCTCGGCGGCGACGGCTTCTCCGTCCTGGGGGACGACGTCTCCGAGGGCTCACGCGAGGACCAGGACGGCGACGGCCAGCTGAACGAGAACGAGCTCCAGTTCGTCGACGACAACGGCAACGGGATCGCGGACCTGGAGCCGGGGAGCGTCGAGCTCGACGTCGACGGCACCGATCGGCTCCTGGACCTCGTGCTGCAGACGACGTTCGACGAGTGGGAGGACTTCCGCGAGTCCGATCAGTTCCGAGGCGAGACCTGCGGCACGTGCCACCTGCCCTCGCTTGGTCAGGGGCCGACGGTCGACCGTGCGCCCGGCGGGCTCGCCCTGCCCGACCGGCCGCTGCACTCGCACGAGTTCGTCGGGGTGGATTACTCGCTCGAGCCGGGGCACTACACGGCGCTCGGCGTCGGCGGCGAGGACGCGACCTCCCACGTGCTCTCCGCGCGCGACGCGCTGATCGCGCAGGCGGCGGGCATCGCCCCGGAGGTGATCCGCGTGAACGCGAACCAGCTGCTGATGGAGGTCACGGTTCGGAGCGGCTTCGTCGGGCATGACTTCCCGACCGGGTTCGCGTTCGCGCGCCAGTGGTGGCTCGAGGTGTCGGCCGAGACGGTGAGCGGCGACCCCGTGTGCCTGCTACCGGTGAACCCGGGGACGGGGCAGGTGGACCCGACGAACGGGATCGCGTCGCCCTGCTCGTCGGGGACCGTCGAGACGCCGCAGACCGACCTTCGGACGTGCGATCCGCGGCAGGTTGCGGCGGAGTTCGGCGACGAGCTCCGCGCCCGGGGCATCGAGCCCCGGAACGCGACGACCGTCCTCACCGCGCCGGCACCGCTGTCGGATTGCGATCCGTGGCTCACCAACTTCCAGAAGATCCTGACCGACGGCGATCCGGAGGGGACCGGGCAGTTCGTCGAGGTGGCGTACCAGTCGCTGCTGCCCGACATCGTCAAGCTGCAGACCCGGGTGGCCGACCAACAGCCCATGCGGACGCTGAAGGCGTACGACGACCCGACCACCGAGGTCGACGACCGCGAGCTCACGTTCGGGTACGCGTTCGACACCCGTGCGGTCCGCGGGCAGGACGTCGTCGTGACGGTGAGGTTCCACCTGCGGCACCTCCCTCCGTACTTCCTGCGGGCGCTCGACGGCTTCTACCCCGGGGGCCTGACCTCGGATGCGCTGCTGCCGCAGATGGTGATCAGCACGTTCGCCGTGGCCGAGACCGAGCCGGCCCGCGTGCCCGTCGCCTAGGCCGGCCGTCGGCGCGCCGCGATCGCCTCGGCCCGTCGCCTCGCGGCACGGCCCCGCGCGAACAGGCGCCACGTGTATCCGCCGAGCGTGGCCGCCGTGATCACGTACCCGGCGATCACGTAGCCGGTGTTCGCCTCCATCAGACCTCCGCCTCCACGGCGGGCCCGACGATCGGCGACAGCGCCTCGCGCGCGGCGCGTTCCTCGAGGCGCCCCACGCGCAGCCGCAGCGTCATCAGGTACGCGTACACGAGCGTGAACGCGACCACCCCGGCGATCAGCGCAAGCAGCATCGTCCCCTCGATCTCGGGTCCGCCGAGGCGCAGCACCGTCGGCCCCTGGTGGAGCGAGCGCCACCAGACGACCGAGAGGTGGACGATCGGGACGTCGACGAACCCGACGATCCCGACCACGGCGCACCACTGCGCCCGGCGCGACGGGTTATCGGAGATCCGGCGGATCGCCAGGTACCCGATGTAGATCAGCAGGAGGACGGCGGTGGTCGTCAGGCGCGGATCCCAGGTCCACCACGTCCCCCACACCGGCTTGCCCCACAGCGCGCCCAGGACGATCGCGAGCGCGGTGAACATGACCCCGATCTCCGCGGACGCCCCGGCCAGGCGGTCCCAGCGCGTCCTCCGCGTCCGAAGGTACGCGATGCTCCCGATGAACACGACGGCGAACGACAGGTAGGCGAGCCACGCCGCCGGCACGTGGATGTACATGAGGCGCTGGACCTCGCCCTGCACGGCGTCGGGCGGCGCCACGATGAGTCCGAGCACCGTCGAGCCCACGAGCGCGGCCGCGGCGAGCACGCCCAAGACACGCTCGCCCTTCCTTGAAGTCGCGCGTCCGAGCGCGCGTTCCGCCGCCACTCAATCCTCCATCAGGTAGCCGAACACCAGGACGCCGATCGACAGGAACACCACGTCGAACGCGGCGAGCAGGCCGAGCCACTGCGAGGCCTCCTGCGCGCGACCGGCGGCCGCGAGGTCGGTCGCCCGGACGCCGGCGATCAGCACCGGCGTCACGAGCGGCAGCACCAGCATCGGGAAGACCGCCTCGCGCGTACGCGCCGACTCTGCCACCACGCCGAACAGACTGCCCACCGCGGCCAGGCCGATCACGCCCAGCACGAACCCCGCGACCAACGGAAGCGGGGAGCCGAGCGAGAGGTCGAACAGGGCAACCACCAGCACCAGCACCGCGGCGACGAGCGCCAGCAGCTCGACCGTCACCGCGGCGGCCTTGCCCAGGAACACCGCCGCCTTGTCGATCGGCGCGAGGAGCAGTCCCTCGAGCGCCCCGTCCTCGGTCTCGATCTGGTAGGCGCGGCGGGAGGCCATCACCGACGCGAAGAGCACCGCCATCCACAGGAGCCCCGGCGCGGTGGCCTCGAGCACCTCGCGTCCCGGGCCGAACGCGAACCCGAAGGCGATCAGCAGCGTGGCGGCGAACGGGAGCAGGGTGCCCACGGCGTGCCGCCCGCGGATCTCGATCCACAGATCCTTGCGGGCGATCGTCGAGGCCTGCCGGGCGAACGTCACCGGGCCGCCACGATCCGACCCTCGGCCATCTCGACGATGCGGTGCGCCATCCCCGCGGGCACCTCGCGGTGCGTCGCGATCAGCACGGTCCGTCCCGCGCGAGCCGTGTCGAGCATCATGGCCTCGACCACGTCGCGGGCGGCGGCGTCCAGTCCGGTGGTCGGCTCATCGAGGAGCAGGAGCTCCGGGTCGCGGACCAGCGTCCGCGCGACGGCGACCCGTTGCCGCATGCCCTGTGAGAAGCCGCGCACGCGCTCGTCGGCGACGCCGGTCAGCTCCACGCGCTCGAGCGCGTCCTCGACGAGGCGACGCTCCGCTCCGAGCAGGTCCGCGTGCAGGCGCAGGTTCTCGCGCGCCGAGAGATCCTCGTACAGGCGGGTCCGGTGACCGAGGAGCTCGCACCGGCGTCGGATCTCGTCACGCTGGGTGAGCAGGTCGAAGCCCACGATCGTGCCCTCGCCGTACGTCGGGGACAGGGCCGTGGCGACGATGCGAAGGAGCGTGCTCTTGCCGGCCCCATTGGCCCCGCGAAGGACGACCGCCTCGCCCGGCTCGATCGACAGGTCCACCCGCACGATCGCCGGCGCGGCACCGAACAGCCGCGTCACGCCGCGCAGGTCGACGGCGGCGGCATGCGAGGTCGTGGAGGACCGAGGAAGGGTGCGCATCAGGTCCCCCTTTCTATCACCGCCGCCTGGGAGCGGATTGCGCACCGGCCCGGGTGCGCCTAGCGTAGGGCGACCATGAGGCGGGCGTTCTCGATGCTCGGCCTCGCGGCGATCCTGCTCGTCGCGTGGCTCTCGGTATTGCCCGCCCCGGCCTCCGCCTCCGTCACCGGCCCGTGCACGGCCTCGATCGACGGGGTGGACGTCACCTCCGGCCACGACGAGCCGAGCACCGCCGTTCCGCTCCAGTCGGGCGAGCAGATCCCGGTCGCCGGGACGGCGCAGGGCCGCGTCCTGGATCTGTCGTACACGGTGAAGGTCGTCGGTGGCGGGATCCAGGTTGGAAGCGTCGTCGTCGACGGTCGCAGCTGGACCGGCACCCTCGATCTGGAGGACTTCTCTCGCGTCTCGGTCGGGCTGTTCGAGGTCACCGTCGACGCGCAGACGGCGGCAGGGGACTGCACGGGCGTCGCGTACGTGTGCATCGAGGGACGCAGCCCTCTGACCACGGCCGTCGGCGCCGGCGCGACCGCGCTCGGGGTCGGGGGGTTCATCCTGCTCCTGCTCTCGCTCACGCGGGCCGGGAGGATGACCGGGATGCGGGCCGGCACGCAGGGCTTCGCGGGCGGCACGACAGCGGGGATCGGCGGCGCGGTGCTGCTCCAGCAGTTCTGCGTGATGCCGCTCACGGCCGCGACCGCGTTCGGGGTGCCCGTCGCGATCGGCGTCGCGGGTGCGGTGGGAGCATCCCTCCTGCGGAGGGCCGGGACGGGAGCGGGTCGACGCGCCGCTCAGCATCTCGGCGGCGGCCCGGCGGACCAACTGCCCGCGGGGCCCGATCAGGACGTCCAGGTGGCCCGTGACCTCGAGAGCGCCAGCGACCAGGGCGCCGCCAAGGGGTTCGCCGAGGCCGGGCAAGGAGCGGGCGGCGGGGCGCCCGGCGCCACCCCAGCCGGGGGTCCGAGCCCCGCGCCCGGCGCCACGCCCGCCGGTGGTCCGAGCCCTGCGCCCGGCGCCACCCCCGCCGGGGGTCCGAGCCCCGCGCCCGGCGCCGCCCCCGCCGGTGGTCCGAGCCCCGCGCCCGGCGCCGTGCCTCTGCCCACGGAGGGAGGGGTCATCGTTCCGCCACTCATCCCTCCCGCGCCCGACGATCGTGTCCGCTGTCCCGAGTGCGGGAACGAGAACACCCGGGACAGCCGGTTCTGCACGAACTGCGGGGCGAGGCTCGAGGGGTGAGCGGCGACCCCAGGATCGGAACGCAGCTGGGGGAGTACCGCATCGAGCGGCTCCTCGGCCGCGGCGGGATGAGCGTGGTCTACCTCGCCGAGCACGCCCGCCTGAAGCGCAAGGCCGCGCTGAAGCTCCTCTCGCCCGAGCTCGCGGACGATCCGACCTTCCGCGCTCGGTTCGTGAGCGAGTGGGAGCGTCTGGCGCAGCTCGATCACCCCAACATCATCCCGGTGTTCGAGGCGGGCGAGGCCGATGGCTACCTGTTCATCGCGATGCGCTACGTGCAGACGACGGACCTCAAGGCGCTGATCGAGCAGGAGGGCCGGCTCGACCCGGAGCGCGCGGTGAGCGTCATCGCGCAGACCGCGAGCGCGCTCGACGCGGCGCACCAACAGCACCTCGTCCACCGAGACGTCAAGCCGGCCAACATCCTCGTGGCCGTCGGCGCGGGCCCGGAGGGGACGGACCATGCGTACCTCTCCGACTTCGGGCTCACCAAGCACACGGACTCCCGGAGCGGGCTCACGCAGACCGGTCACTTCATGGGAACCATCGACTACGTGGCCCCGGAGCAGATCTCGGGCAAGGACATGGACGGGCGTACCGATCAGTACGCGCTCGCCTGCGTCCTGTACCAGTGCTTAACGGGGATGGTTCCCTTCCCTCGCGAGGAGGAGACGGCCGCGCTCTTCGCGCACCTGCAGGATCCCCCGCCGAAGGTGACGGGTCACCGTCCGGACCTGCCGACCGAGATCGACGCCGTGATCGAACGCGCGATGGCCAAACAGAAGGAGCAGCGGTTCGAGTCATGCGCCGCCTTCGCGCGCGCGGCGCGAGAGGCGCTCCAGGTCCGAGGCGCGCCGACGGCGCTGGCCCCCGTGGCGGCCACCGCGATCGCTTCGGCGCCGGTCGCGCCGGAACGCGCTCCTTCGCAACCGCCCCCGCCACCGCCCGCGGCTCCCACGCCGCCATCACCGGAACGCGCACCCGAGCGGCCGGCGACGAGCCCGAACCGCCGGACCGTGATCGTCGCCG
>DASSJM010000083.1:0-14276 GCA_035691205.1 Actinomycetota bacterium | reverse complement strand
ATCAAGGTGTTCATCCGGCGGCGTGCGCGGCGGGGTGCGTCGGTCCCCGCGCGGGCGACTGCCTGAAGGAGGAGGAGGAGATGGCGTTCAACCTTCGGAACCGGAGCTTCGTCAAGGAGCTCGACTTCACGCCCGACGAGCTGCGGTTCCTGCTGAAGCTCGCCGCCGACCTCAAGGCGGCCAAGTACGGCGGGTACGAGCGCAAGCGGCTCGTCGGCAAGAACGTCGCGTTGATCTTCGAGAAGACCTCGACCCGCACGCGGACGGCGTTCGAGGTCGCCGCGTACGACCAGGGCGCGCAGGTCACCTACCTGGAGCCGAGCGGCTCGCAGATCGGCCACAAGGAGACGATGAAGGACACCGCCCGCGTCCTCGGCAGGACCTATGACGGCATCGAGTACCGGGGGTTCGCGCAGGAGACCGTCGAGACGCTGGCCGAGTTCGCGGGGGTCCCGGTCTGGAATGGGCTGACCGACGAGTTCCACCCGACGCAGACGCTCGCCGACGTGCTCACGATGACCGAGCACAGCGACAAGCACCTCGGGGAGATCGCCTACTGCTACCTGGGCGACGCCCGGTTCAACATGGGCAACTCCCTCATGGTCATGGGGTCCAAGCTGGGGATGGACGTGCGGCTCTGCGCGCCCGAGCAGCTGTGGCCGAGCGAGGACCTGGTCAAGACGTGTCGGGCGATCGCGGAACAGACCGGCGCGCGGCTCACGCTCACGGCCGACGTGGACGAGGGCGTACGCGGCGTCGACTACCTGTACACGGACGTCTGGGTCTCGATGGGGGAGGACCCGAGCGTGTGGGAGGAGCGGATCGGCCTGCTGAAGCCCTACCAGGTGAACGCGGAGGCCCTGAAGCGCACCGGCAACCCCAACGTGAAGTTCCTCCACTGCCTCCCGGCGTTCCACAACCGCGCGACCAAGGTCGGCGAGGACATCTTCCAGCGGTTCGGTCTGGACGGGATGGAGGTCACCGAGGACGTCTTCGAGTCCGAGGCCTCGATCGTCTTCGACCAGGCCGAGAACCGGATGCACACGATCAAGGCCGTCATGGTGGCCACGCTCGGCGACTGAACGGAGGCGGAGCGATGAGGGTCGTCGTCGCGCTCGGCGGCAACGCCCTGCTCAAGCGGGGCGAGCCGATGACCGCCGAGGTCCAGCGGGCCAACGTAAGGACGGCGGCTCCCGCGCTCGCGGCCGTCGCCGGCACGCACCAGCTCGTGCTCTCGCACGGCAACGGTCCGCAGGTGGGACTGCTCGCGCTGCAGGCGGCCGCGTACGAGGAGGTGGAGGCCTACCCGCTCGACGTCCTGGGCGCGCAGACCGAGGGGATGATCGGCTACGTCCTGGAGCAGGAGCTCGGGAACCTCCTGCCCTTCGAGGTGCCGTTCGCCACCATCCTGACGATGGTCGAGGTGGATCCGGACGACCCGGCGTTCGGCGATCCCACGAAGTTCGTCGGCCCCGTGTACGAGAAAGGGGAGGCGGACCGGCTCGCCGCCGAGAAGGATTGGGTCTTCAAGCAGGATGGCGATCGGTGGCGCCGGGTGGTGCCCTCGCCCGAACCCAAGCGGATCTTCGAGATCCGGCCGATCCGGTGGCTGCTGGAGAAGGACGTCGTCGTGATCTGCGCCGGCGGCGGCGGGGTCCCCACGATGTACGACCGGGACAAGCAGCGAACGCTCGTGGGCGTGGAGGCCGTGATCGACAAGGACTTCGCCAGCGAGCTCCTCGCGCGGGAGGTGGAGGCCGACCTGTTCGTCATGGCGACCGACGTGGACGGGGTCTACGCGGACTGGGGCACGCCCGACCAGCGGCGGCTCCAGCGGGTCACCCCGGCCGAGCTGCGCGGCTACGGGTTCGCGTCCGGGTCCATGGGGCCGAAGGTGGATGCCGCGATCCGGTTCGTCGAGCGCACGGGCAAGCGGGCCGCGATCGGCGGCCTAGCGGAGATCGAGGCGATCGTGGAGGGCGACGCCGGCACCCAGGTGGTGGCCGGATGAGCGGAACGGAGGCGTGAGATGACGGAGTTCGGGGTCCACTCGGAGGTCGGGAAGTTACGCAAGGTCATGGTCCACCGGCCGGAGCTCAGCCTCCAGCGGCTGACCCCCTCGAACCACGACGAGCTGCTCTTCGACGACGTCCTGTGGGTGGAGCGCGCGCAGTACGAGCACGACCGGTTCGTCGAGAAGATGCGCGACCGCGGGGTCGAGGTGTTCTACTTCCGCGACCTGCTCGCGGAGGCCCTGGCCGCGAGCGACGAGGGCCGCCGGCGGCTGATCGAGGTCGCGGCATCCGAGTACACGGTCGGCGTATCGCTCGCGGACGAGGTCCGCAGCCTGCTGGGGGACCTGAAGCCCGACGCGCTGGCCAAGCACCTGATCGGCGGCCTGACGGTGGAGGAGTCCGGGATCGACCTCGGGAAGTTCCGCGAGTCCTCCCTCCCGGCCGCGGCGCTCGAGGACGTGAACGCGTTCATCCTGCCGCCGCTGCCGAACACGCTGTTCACGCGCGACTCGTCGTGCTGGATCTACAGCGGCGTGTCGATCAACCCGATGTACTGGCCGGCCCGACGTCTCGAGGCGTACAACGTCGCCGCGATCTACAAGGCCCACCCGATGTTCCAGGGCCAGGACTTCGAGTACTGGTACCCGCCCCTCGGAGACGACGGCCGCTTCCAGATCGCGGACTTCGGTCGCTCCTCGCTGGAGGGCGGCGACGTCCAGCCGATCGGGAACGGCACCGTGCTGATCGGCCTGTCCGAGCGTACGCAGGCGCGGATGATCGAGCAGATCGCCCGGGCGCTGTTCGACAAGGGCGCCGCCGAGCGCGTGATCGCCGTCGTGATGACCAAGGATCGCGCGCACATGCACCTGGACACGGTGTTCACGTTGCTCGACCGCGACGCGGTCACCGTGTACCCGAAGGTGATGGACCAGGTTCGTGCGATCAGCCTGCGCCCGGGCACCAACGGGCGGTTCCACGTCACCGAGGAAGAGGGGTTCCTGTCGGCCGTCGCGGACGCCCTCGGCGTCTCCAAGCTCCGGGTCGTCGAGACCGGGGGCGACGCCTACCAGCAGGAGCGCGAGCAGTGGGACGACGGAAACAACGTCGTCGCGCTCGAGCCCGGCGTGGTGGTCGCGTACGAGCGGAACACCTACACGATCTCGAAGATGCGCGAGGCGGGGATCGAGGTCGTCACGATCGAGGGCTTCGAGCTCGGCAAGGGCCGCGGGGGCGGGCACTGCATGACCTGTCCGATGCTCCGCGATCCGATCTAGGGGGGAGGCGAGGAAGGATGAGCGACGCCCCGCGGTGGGTGATCGTGCTCGTGGTGATGCTGCTCGCGGTGGGCCTGATCGCCTTCGCTCGTGGTCGAGACCATCGGCGGGGTGACGAGGTCGGCGCCCTCGGAACGTGGGTGAGCGTGGTCCAGACGGTCGAGGCCTGAGGGCCTCGTGATGGCCCAGGATCCCTCGGCCGAGGTGGAGACGCCGTCCGGGGACGAACGACGACCGCGGCCACCCAGCCTGCTTGACGCGCTCCTGCCGATCATCGTCCTGATCGTGCTGATCGCGGCAACGATCGCGCTGTTCGGGGTGGGCGCGACGGACGGCCCGCTGCAGGTGGCGCTGTTCCTCAGCGCTGCCTTCGCGAGCCTGATCGCGTTCAAGAACGGCTACACGGTGGCCGCCATCGCCGACGCCGCCGTCGGTGGGGTCACCTCGGCGATCGGGGCGGTGTTCATCCTCCTCGCCGTCGGCGCGCTGATCGGGACTTGGAACATGGCCGGGACGATCCCGACGGTCGTGCACTACGGGATCGGCCTCCTCAGCCCGACGTGGTTCTACGTCGCGTCCGCCGCGATCTGCGCCCTCGTTGGGATGATCACCGGGAGCTCGTGGACCACCGCGGGCACGCTCGGCGTTGCGTTCGTCGGGATGGCCAACGTCCTCGGCCTGTCCGAGGAGATCGCCGCCGGCGCCGTGATCTGCGGCGCTTACTTCGGCGACAAGATGACCCCGCTGTCCGAGACGACGATCCTCGTCCCCAAGCTGGTCGGGGGCGGGCTGACGGTCGCGCAGCACGTCCGGAACATGTTCTGGACGGCCGGTCCGGCGATCGGGATCAGCTTGGTCCTGTTCCTCATCATCGGGCTGAATGCTGAACCCACCGGGGCCGGCAGCACCGAGGCGGCCCAGGAGGCGCTCGAGAGCGCCTTCAACATCACGGTGCTCAACCTGCTCCCGCTGGTGCTCCTGGTGGTGTTCTCGATCCGCAAGTTCCCGCCATTCCTGTCCATCCTCGGGTCGGCGCTGTTCGCTGGGATCCTCGCGTGCTTCACGCAGTGGACCGCGGTCCAGGCGTTCGTCGACGACCCCTCGCTCGGGCCGGTGGCCACGGGCACGAAGGCGATCTACGGAGCGATGGCGACCGGCTTCGTGAGCGACACTGGCAACGCGGCGATCGACCAGCTGTTCTCGAGGGGCGGGATGGCCAGCCTGCTGACGACGGTCTGGCTGGTGCTCGGCGCGCTGTCGTTCGCCGCGGTGGTGGAGCACGCGGGGTTCCTGAACCGTCTGCTCGCGCCGGTGGTCGCGCGAGCGAGAACCCGGGGCCGGCTGCTCACGGCCGTCAACGCGAGCGGCGTAGGCCTGAACGTGATCGCGGGCGACCAGTACGTAGCCGTCGTCCTGCCGGCTCGGATGTTCCGCGGAGAGTTCCAGCGCCGGGGCCTGGCCCCCCAGGTGCTCTCCCGCGCCGTCGAGGACTCGGGGACCGTCACCTCGGTCCTCGTGCCGTGGAACACCTGTGGCGCCTACATCTCGGGGGTGCTCGGGGTTCCCACGGGCGCCTACCTGCCGTACTGCTTCTTCAACATCCTGAGCCCGGTGCTCGACGTCTTGTTCGGGTTCATCGGGTTCAAGGTTCCATCGATCCCGATGACCGAGCCGCCAGGCACCGCCCCCCCGGGCGATACGGGCGAGCGGGCACCTGGCACGGCCGCCGGATGAGGAGGTTGCGATGAGTGAGCAGACGACCACCGCCCCCACCGAGCCGGCGGCGCCCAAGAAGCGCAGGTTCACGCTCCCGTCCGCCTACACGATCCTGTTCATCCTGATCGTGCTCGCGGCGATCGCGACGTGGATCGTCCCGGCGGGCACCTACGACCTGGACGAGGAGGGCTCGCCCATCCCGGGCACGTACCACGAGGTGGAGTCCAACCCCCAGCAGATCCTCGTTGATTCGCTGAAGGCTCCGGTCAACGGCATGTACGGGATCGAGAACAACAAGGGTCACATCAGCCCCTACAACAAGGGAACCCTGTTCGGCGCGATCGACGTCGCCCTGTTCATCATCGTGATCGGCGGGTTCCTCGGCGTGACGATGAAGACCGGTGCGATCCAGGCGGGCATCGGGCGGCTGGTTCAGCGGCTCCGCGGCAAGGAGCGCTGGATGATCCCGATCCTCATGACCGTGTTCGCGATCGGCGGCACGACCTACGGGATGGCGGAGGAGAGTCTCGCGTTCTACGCGCTCGTCATCACGGTGTTGATCGCCGCCGGGTACGACGCGATCACCGGCGCCGCCGTCGTGCTGCTCGGGTGCGGGATCGGGACCCTGGGCTCCACGATCAACCCGTTCGCGACGGGCATCGCCTCGGGGTTCGCGGGCATCCCGATCAGCGAGGGTCTGATCGGCCGGCTGATCGTCCTGATCGTCGGTCTCGCGATCGGGATCTTCTTCGTGATGCGCTACGCGGACAGGGTGAAGAAGGACCCAACCGCGTCGCTCGTCCACGACATGAAGGCCGAGAACGAGAAGCACTTCCGAGCGGACGACGTGGGGGGTGAGGTCGCGCCGTTGACGGGCCAGCACAAGGCGATCTTGGTCGTCTTCGGCCTCGCCTTCGTCGCGATGATGTACGGCGTGATCCCGTGGGACGACCTCGGCGTCCCCATCCCGACGCTGTGGTGGTGGTTCTCCGAGATGACCGCGTCGTTCCTGCTCTTCACGATCGTGATCGGCCTGATCGCCCGGATGAAGGAGGGCGAGCTGACCGAGACGTTCGTCGAAGGCGCGCGTGACCTTCTGGGGGTGGCGCTGATCATCGGGATCGCGCGCGGGATCACCGTGATCATGAACAACGGCGAGATCACGGACACGGTGCTCCACTGGGCGGAGACGGCCCTCGGCGATGTCGGTCCCGCGGCGTTCGCCATCGTGATGTTCGCGCTGTTCCTTCCCCTCTCGTTCCTGATCCCGTCGTCCTCGGGGCTCGCCACCGTGGCGATGCCGATCATGGCCCCGCTCGCGGTGTTCATCGGGGTCTCCGAGGCCTTGGTCGTGACCGCGTACCAGAGCGCGTCGGGTCTCATGAACCTGTTCATCCCGACCTCGGCGGTGGTGATGGGCGGCTTGGCGATCGCCCGGGTGCCGTACGGTCGCTACCTCCGCTGGGTGTGGCCGCTGCTCCTGATGCTGGGGATCGTCGTCGTCCTGGTGCTCGCCGGCGGGGCAGCGCTCGCATGAGGTGTCGGCGGACGCCGGAGGAGTGACGGGGACGGAGAGCATGCTCGCCGCGGTGCTGGAGCCGCCGCTCTGGATCGAGTTGCCCGCGGTCGTCGCGGGCGCGCTTGCGGGCGCGCTGTTCGCCCAGAAGCGTGGGCTCGATGTGATCGGCGTGCTCGCGCTCGCCTTGGTGAGCGGACTCGGCGGAGGGATCATCCGCGACGTCCTCCTGGCCCGCGTCCCGTTAGCGCTGCGCGAGTCCTGGTACCTGGTGGCGGTCCTCGCGAGCGCGCTGATCGGCGCCTTCTTCGCCCAGGCCGCCAGCCGGCTGCGAGGAGCCATGCTCACGATCGACGCCATCTCGCTCGGCCTGTTCACGGTGATCGGCGCCCAGGGGGGGCTGAGCGCTCGGCTGCCCGTGCCGTCGGCGATCCTGCTTGGCACGATCACCGGGGTCGGCGGAAGCGTGCTGCGCGACGTCCTGGTCGGGGAGACGCCGCCCCGGATGCTCCGTCGAGGGCCGCCCTACGCATCGGCTGCGTTCCTGGGCGCGACCCTCTACGTGGGTCTCGTGGAGGGACTGGGAGCCCACAAGGGGATCGCACAGATCGCCGCGCTGCTCTTGATCCTGCTCGTCCGCGGCGTCTCTCTTTGGCGCGGATGGGATTCGCTCGAGCCGAAGGATCTGACGCCCGCGATCCTGCGCTCCAAGGAACTGGATCAGGGCTCGGCTGCCCCGGATTCGCCAGAAGACGGTGGCGAGGGATGAGGCCCTCGTGCGGATGACGCAGCTCCGCCCGCCGTGCGGAGCCTCCCGAGCATCGGGCGCGCGTATCGCCCGCGTCCTCGTCCCTGTGCTGCTCCTCGCATCGTTGGGGACCGCCTGCACGGATGAGACGCGGCAACGGATCGAGGAGGCCCTTCCGACCGGCACCACCGGCCGGCCCACGGTGCTTCCTGCACCTCCCGAGGGGTCCGAGGGACCGGACATCCGTCCGAGCGGTCCGACCGGGTCGACGGCCGAGCAACCGACCGGCCCCACCACCCCGCCAAGCGAGGAGCCGACCAACGAGCCGACCGAGGAGCCGGTCCCGACCGCCGGACCGACGACCGGTCCCGGCGACGGGGAGTCCGGGGGACTGCTGGCCGCGATCATCGCGATCCTGCGTCGGATCGTGGCCGAACCACCCGACGTGGAACCGTCGCCGTCCGAGCCTCCCGAGCCGACGTCACCGCCGGACGAGCAGCCGGAGGAACCGACCCAGGAACCGACGGGCCCCACCGCCGAGCCGACGGAGGAGCCAACCGAGGTACCGACCGACGATCCCGAGCCCACCGGTCCGTCTGAGCCGACGGGTGCTACCGGGGAGACCGGAGCCACGGCGCCTACCGGTGCCACCGGACCCGGCGCGACCGGGCCCACGGGGGATGGCGACGAGATCGTCGCCGCGGCCACCGCAAGCGCCAGCGACGACCCTACGTGGGTCGTGGTCTCATTCCTCGCCCTGCTCGGGGGGATCCTGTGGTTCATGTGGCGGCGAACGCGACGCCCGCGACAGCCTTCGGGGTCGCCGAAGTCTGGGCCATGACACGGAGCGATGACATCCTTCGGTCGCCTTCGTCACCCTGCGACCGGGGCGGGTTAGGGTGAGCGGAACCCTAGAGAGAAGGAGGCTCGCATGAGTCGCCCCCCGACCGCACGCCGAGGTACGAGCCCGATCTACCGGATCTCTCGGCTCCTGGTGGTCTTCATCTACGGCTTCGCCGTCGTCGCGATCTGCCTGCTCGCGATGGCGTTCTTCCTCCGCTTGTTCAACGCGAACACGTCGGCGCCGTTCGTCGAGTGGGTCTACCGGGCGACCAGCCGCATCATGCAGCCGTTCCGCGGCATCTTCCCGACGATCGAGGGGGAGAGCGGATCGGTCTTCGACGTGTCGCTCTTGTTCGCGATGTTCATGTACGGCCTCCTCGCGATCGGGATGCACGCCTTGATCGACTGGATCGACCGGAAGATGGCCGCCGCGCGCTGGGCAGAGCAGTGGGCCGCCGCGTCCGCACCGCCGGGAGCCCCCCCCGCCGCACCGCGCGTGATGGGGTCCCCGGGAGCGGTGCCCCCGCAACAGGCGCAGCCGCCGGGAACGGGGCAGCCGACATGACGTCGATGCCGGACGAAGCGACGGGGGCAGGGACGGGGGGAACCGAGTCCGCGAAGAAGGGGGTCGACGTCTGGATGATCGTGGCGATCGTCGCGATCGTGGTCGCGGTGGTCGCAAGCTATCTCGCGCTGCGGTACAAACAGGAGGTCGACGACTGGGAGGCGGCGGCGTCGGAGACGATCGCGGCCCTGCAGGCGGCGGGCATCGAGCTCAGGGGTACGGTCGAGTCCGGGGTCGCCGGGTTCGAAGAGCAGATCGCCGACCTGTCCGGCGCGCTCGAGCAGTCGCAGACGGAGGCCGGGATCTCGGCGGCGCAACTGGAGGAGGCCGAGCAGGCGCTCGCGGACACGCAAGCAGAGCTCGAGTCCACGCAGCAGGAGCTCGACGCCACGCAGCAGGACCTCGCTGACGCGACGAACGAGCTCGAGGAGACCCAGGCGGCCCTCGACGACGCCAACGCGCAGCTCGAGAGCCTCGGCGAGCTGGTGCTGCCCAGCGGCACCTACGTCGGATCCGTCCTCGCCGCTCGGACCGAGCCCTTCCCGGCGATCGTCTTCCAGGACGGCACGGCGTGGCGTGTGGCGGAGGTCGACCCGAACGTGACGATCACCGTCGGTGGGCAGACGCTGTCGCTGGACGAGTTCGCGACCTTCCTCCAGAGCACCGACCCGGGCGCGGCCGCGCTCGCGAACGGCGACTTCGAGGTCGTCATCGAGGGCAGCTCGGCGACGTCGATCAGCTCCGTGGAGGTCTGAGCCGTGGCCGAGGCATCGGCGAACGTTCCGAAGGGCACGATGACCATCCGGCAGGCCGCGTTCATCGGCGTCGGTGCCATGGTCGGCGCCGGCATCTTCGCCCTGCTGGGCGAGGCGGGCGCGGTCGCCGGATCCGCGGTGTGGCTCTCGTTCGTGCTCGCGGGCGTGATCGCGGCGTTCCAGGGCTACTCCTTCGCCAAGTTCGGCGCGCGCTTCCCGTCGGGCGGGGGGCTGCTCGAGTACCTCTCGCGCGGCTTCGGCGAGGGCCACGTGACCGGCGCGAGCTGCTGGCTCACCTACGCCTCGAACATCGTGGTGACCGCCCTCGTGGCCGTGTCCTTCGGCAGCTACGCCTCGTCGCTGTTCATCGGCGAGGACGCGGCGGCGGGATGGGCCAAGGTGTTCGCCGCGGCGATCCTGCTCGTGATGCTGTGGCTGAACGTGGTGGGGACCCAGGCGGTCGCGAAGGTGCAGTCGGTGATCGTATGGATCGTCGTAGGGATCCTGCTCGCGTTCGCCGCGGTGACGATCGCGAACATGGATATGTCGCTGCTCGATCCGTCGGGGTATCCCTCCTGGCGCGAGATCGTCTCCAGCGTCGCCCTGACCTTCTTCGCGTTCCTGGGGTTCGGCGTCGTGACGTTCACCGCGAAGGATCTCCCGAACCCGTCGAGGCAGCTTCCTCGAGCGATGTACCTCGCGCTGTCGATCGCGACCCTGACCTACATCGCGGTCGCGCTGGGCGTGTTCGGAACGCTGACCGTCGACGAGGTGATCGCGTCGGGCGGGACGGCGATCGCCGTGGCCGCGGAGCCGACCCTCGGGCAGCTCGGGTTCACGCTCATGAGCGTGACGGGGCTGTTCGCCACCGCCGGCGCGACGAACTCCGGGATCTACCCGGCCGGCGGGCTCTCGATCCAGCTCGCGTCCACCGGGCAGTTCCCGCCGATGTTCGGCAGGTCCGTCGGGCGCGCGCCGGTCGGGATGCTGATCATGGTCGCGCTGACCCTCGTGCTGGCGGTCGGGTTCGACCTGGGCGCGATCGCGTCGATCGGCAGCGCCGTCGCGCTGCTGATCTTCTCCATGGTGACGCTTGCCCACCTGCGGATCCGACGTGAGACCGGTGCGCGGCTCGTTCCACTCGTCATCGGCCTGCTGACGACCACCGTGACGCTGGTCGTCTTCGCCACCACGACGCTCGTTGACGAGCCCGCCGCGGCCGTCGCGCTGGGCATCATCATCTTGCTCTCCATCGGTCTGGATCTGTGGTGGAAGCGTGTGCGAGGAGCCCGCCCGGCTCCCGGAACGACGGTCTGAGAGAAGGAGGGTTCCATGAGCCGAGGACCTCGCATCAGGCTGACCGTGGCCGTGGCATCCGCGCTGGCACTGGCGTTCGGGCTCGTCGGCTGCGATCGCAACAGCGACGAGGAGCAGATCGCCGACCTCGAGCAGCAGGTTGCGGAGCTGGAGGCGGAGCTCGAGCAGACTCAGGCGACGCTCGACGACTCCGAGGGTGCGAACGCGGACCTGCAGGAGCAGCTGGCCGACGCGCAGACCGAGCTCGCCGACACTCAGGACGCGCTGGCCGCCACGGAGGAGGAGCTCGGCACCACGCAGGCAGAGCTGCTCGACGCGCAGGCGCAGCTTGCGAAGGTGGGAGAGGTCGTGCTCGAAGACGGGACCTACGTCGGCCAGGTCCTCGGCGCGAAGGCGAGCCCGTACCGAGTGATCATCTTCGACGCCGCCGGGCTCTTCCGGGTGGCGCAGGTCTCGAAGGAACCCACGATCACCTCAGGCGGGGACGAGTACACGCTGTCGCAGTTCGGCAAGCTGCTGTCGAGCACGGACCCCGACGACGCGAAGCTCGCCAACGGCAACTACCAGGTGATCGTCCGGAACGGCCTCGTCACGTCGATCAAGAAGTCTCAAGCGTGATCGTGGTCGACGGAGCGTGAGGAGCAGGCTGACGGGGCCCGCCCGGACGGCACGCTAGGCTGGCCCGCGAGCCCATCACACCGACGCGCCGCCATGACGACACGTCCGCAGCCCGAACGCCTCCCGCCGACGCCTCCCTCGAGGGCGCCATGAGCGAGCTCGTCTCGGACGACGAGCGGCTGGTCCGCCCATGGCTGGCCGAGGCCGCGGATCTCGCGGCCGAGCTCGACACCCATCCCGATCGGGGCCTGACGAACGCGGAGGCCGCCGAGCGGCTCGAGCGGTTCGGCCCGAACCAGTTGGAGCCCGAGGCGCCGATCCCGGCGTGGCGCAAGCTCCTCGCGCAGTTCGCCGACCCGCTCGTGTACCTGCTCCTCGCGGCCGTCGCGATCTCGCTGGTCACGTGGGCGATCGAGGGGGCGCACGGCGTTCCGTTCGAGGCGCTGGTGATCGCCGCGATCTTGATCGCGAACGCCGTGCTGGGCTACGTGCAGGAGGCCAAGGCCGAACAGGCCGTCGCCGCCCTCCAGCGGATGGCAGCGCCGATGTCCACGGTGCTTCGCGAGGGCGTCCAGGTCCGTCTTCCGACCGTCGAGGTCGTCCCGGGCGACGTGCTGGTGCTCGCCGAGGGCGACGCCGTAGGCGCCGACGGCCGACTGCTCGAGGCGGCGTCGCTCACCGTCGCCGAGGCATCGCTCACCGGCGAGAGCGAGCCGGTGCTGAAGGACACGGCGACGCTGTCGGGTTCGGTGGGGATCGGCGATCGGGTCAACATGGTCTTCAGCGGCACGGCGATCACTCGTGGACGTGGGCGCGCGCTGGTCACCGGGACCGGCATGTCGACGGAGATGGGACGGATCGCGCGGCTCCTCGGCGAGACGGAGGAAGAGCGCACGCCCCTGCAGCGGGAGATCGACCACGTCGGTCGGACGCTCGGCATCGCCGTGCTCCTCATCGCCGCGGTGGTCGTCGCCGCGATCCTGCTGACCTCCCACATCGACGAGGTCGCCGACGTGGTCGACGTCCTGATCATCGGGGTCTCGCTCGCGGTCGCCGCGGTCCCCGAGGGCCTGCCCGCGATCCTGTCCGTGGTCCTCGCGCTCGGCGTCCAGCGGATGGCGCGGGAGAACGCGATCGTGAAGCAGCTCTCCTCGGTGGAGACGCTGGGCTCGGCCACGGCGGTCTGCTCGGACAAGACGGGCACGCTCACGCGGAACGAGATGACGATCCTGCGGGTCGTGACCCGCTCCGGCGAGGTGGAGGTCACCGGGGTCGGCTATCGGCCCGTGGGCGGGTTCGTGGTGGACGGGGGTCCCCTCCAGGCCGGCCCGCTGCGCGACGAGGTGCGGGCGGTGCTCTCGCTGGGTGCCCTCGCCAGCGACGCATCGGTGCGGGAGGAGTCGGGCGAGTGGATCGTCCACGGCGACCCCACCGAGGCGGCCTTCGTCGTCGCCGAGCGCAAGGCGGGATTCATCGAGGGGCTCGTGGAGCGCTTCCCTCGCGTGGGAGAGGTGCCGTTCTCGTCCGAGCGCAAGCTGATGAGCACCGTGCACGAGGACGCCGAGCGGGACGGCGGGGTCGTGGTCGCCACCAAGGGTGCGCCCGACGTGCTGCTCGCCCGCTGCGCGCACGAGCGGATCGGCGAACGGACCCAGCCCCTGGACGACGAGCGACGCGGCGAGATCCTGGCCGCCGTCGACGCGCTCGCCGACCGTGCGTTCCGGGTCCTAGGGACCGCGTACCGCCCGCTGGAGGAGGTCCCGGACGAGGCCGGCGAGCACCTGGAGCACGGCCTGACCTTCGCCGGCGTGGTCGGCATCATCGACCCGCCCCGCTCCGAGGCGAGGGTCGCGATCGACGAGGCCCGACGGGCCGGCATCCGCGTCCTGATGATCACCGGCGACCACCCGCGCACGGCCCTGCGGATCGCCGAGGAGCTCGACATGGTCGACGGCGACACGAGGACCGTGACCGGAGCCGAGATCGAGGAGCTGGACGCCGGGGCGTTCCGGGAGGCGGTGCACGAGACGTCTGTCTACGCGCGCGTCGCCCCCGAGCACAAGCTGCGGATCGTCGACGCGCTGCAGGCCGATGGTCACATCGTCGCGATGACCGGGGACGGGGTGAACGACGCGCCGGCGCTCAAGCGCGCCGACATCGGCGTCGCGATGGGCATCACCGGGACGGACGTGGCGAAGGAGGCGGCCAACATGATCCTCGCCGATGACAACTTCGCCACGATCGTGGACGCCGTCCGCGAGGGCCGGGGGATCTTCTCCAACATCCGGAAGTTCCTCCGCTACCTGCTCTCGTCCAACGCCGGCGAGGTGCTCACGATGTTCTTCGGCGTGATCGGCGCCGGGATCATCGGGCTCGATCCGGCGGGCGCGGCGGCGGCCGTCCCCCTGCTCGCCACGCAGATCCTGTGGATCAACCTCCTGACCGACGCGGCCCCGGCCCTGGCGATGGGCGTGGATCCGCCGCCGGACGACGTGATGTCCCGCTCGCCCCGCCGGCTCACCGCCCGGGTGATCGACGGACCCATGCAGGTCGGCATCGTGTTCGTCGGCGTGGTCATGGCGGCCGCAACGCTCATGACCCTGGACATCGACCTGCCGGGCGGGTTGGTCGAGGGCTCGGGGACGCTCACGCACGCTCGGACGATGGCGTTCACCACGCTCGTGCTCGCGCAGCTGTTCAACTGCTTCAACGCGCGATCCGAGCGCGTGAGCGCGTTCCACAACCTGTTCACGAACCCGCTGCTGTGGGGTGCGATCGGCCTGTCGCTCCTGCTCCAGGTCGCGGTCGTCTACCTGCCCTTCCTGAACGAGCCCTTCGGCACGACCGCGCTCGGCGCACGGGACTGGGTGCTCTGCACCGTCTCGGCGAGCGCGGTGCTGTGGGCGAAC
>DASSJM010000082.1:0-6366 GCA_035691205.1 Actinomycetota bacterium | reverse complement strand
CTCAGCGGCCGCTGACGGGTCGCCGGCCGTCGCGTCCTCCGCTCGGTAGTACGCGAGCCACTGAACCGGCTCGAATCGACCCGGGGCGATGTTCACGGCGGCCCGCAGTGCCCACACGGAGTTGTAGCTGCGTCCCCACCGTTCGAGGACGCTGGAGCTCATGACGGCGAGGGACAACCCCAGCAGGGCCACGAGTCCGAGGCCGAGCGTGGCCCGGCCCAGCCTCGTGACGGCCGGAGACAGCGGACGGACGCCGGCGAGCGGCCCGGCCGCGATCCCCGCGACGAGGAACAGCATCGGCGTGAGAGCCGCGCTGACCGGCTGCAGGAGGTGATACACGAGCAGGGCCGTTGCCACACCGGCCGCCCATCCCCTCGACGCGCCGGCCCTGCGCACGTTCAGAATCACGGCGCCGCCGAGGACGAGGAACGCCGCAAGGCCCACGAGCCCGGTGGTGACCCAGGCGCCCAGCACGATGTTGTGCGCATCCAGGATCCCACGCTCGGCGACCTCGACCTCATCCGTCGTGGCCTCGGACAGGTATGCCGACCAGGTGTTCCCCGGCCCCCACCCCAGGATGGGCCGCTCCATCGACGCCTCCGCAAGGACCTTCGTTATGACCACACGCGCCCGAGACGAGTCGGTCGCCAGTTCGCCGAACCGTCCGACGCCCGAGACGGGCCCCCCGGTCGACAACAGCGGGGAGACGAGGAGCCATCCGGCCAGGGTCGCCGCGCTGATCGCGGCGACGATCCCGACGCGACGGCGGGACTCGGGCGAGCGAAGCCACACGATCAGGAGCCCAAGGCCGAGCGCCACCAAGCCGGCGCGCTTCGTCGATACCGACAAGGCGCTCACTAAGACGACGACCCCGGCGGTGGACCATCGGGGCGCCCGGGGCGCCACGGCGGTGGCCGCGACGGCGCCCGCCGCCACCAGACCCGACAGCAGGATGGGGTGGCCGAGCGTCGCTCCCTCGAACGACATCGGGTCCATCGAGCCGGGGATGAAGCGCCACGCGAGGTCGAGCGCAGCGCCGGGCACGAGGCGCCACGCGAGGCCGAAGGCAGCCACGGGAAGCGACACCACGAACACCCAGACCGGCACTCGTCCGGCCAGTTCCTCCGACAACGACGCGCCGACCACGAGGAGGTAGGCGCAGGGGCCGAAGAGGATCAGGCCGCTCGCGAGGCCATCGGGGCCTGCGAGGCTCAGCCATCGATCCACGCCGGCGAGGCCGGCGAGCACCATCACCCCGACCCACACGGCCGCGAGCAGCCCGAGGCGCCGGTCCAACGCCGGCCTGCCGAACCAGATCAGGACGGTGCCAACCAACAGGACCACGATCTTGATGTCCACGAACGGGGCCGAGCTCATCGGCAAGAAGACGAGCGGGCAGCCGAACACGACCAGGCCCACCCCGAGCTCGAGGAGCCGGGGACGGCCGGCGCTGCGTGCGGCGGGCCCGTCGTCTCCACGCTCCACCGAAACGGGCGCACGCACGCCCGTCTCGGGCGTCACCGTCACCGAGGCCATGCAGTACCGTCGGCTGTCGGAACCTCGGGATTGAGCCCCGGCTGGAAGACCTAGTCCTCGGCCTCCTCGCCCTGGTCCGAGGGCTCGTAGTAGCGCCTGCCCGAGAAGCGCGCCGGGAGGTACTCCTGGTCCACGCGATGCCCGGGGTAGTCGTGCGGGTACCGGTAGCCCTCGCCGTACCCGAGCTTGCGCAGGGAGGGGTGGCCCGGCTCCTTCAGGTGGAGCGGGACGGGGTCGGCGGAGAGCGCATCCTCGGTCGCCTTCCCCAGCGACACGATCACGCTGTTGGACTTGGGGGCGCGCGCCAGGTAGATCGCGGCCTCGGCGAGGTTGAGGCGGGCCTCCGGCAGGCCCACGTACTCCACGGCCTGCGCCGCCGCGACCGCGACCAGGAGCGCTCGCGGGTCCGCCAGGCCGACGTCCTCCGAGGCGTGCACCACCATCCGGCGCGCGATGTAGCGGGGATCCTCGCCCGCCTCCAGCATCCGGGCGAGCCAGAACAGCGTGGCGTCGGGATCGGAGCCCCGGATGCTCTTGATGAATGCCGAGATGACGTCGTAGTGCGCGTCGCCCTGTCGGTCGTACACGATCGCCTTCTTCTGGACCGCGTCGGCGGCTCGCTCGAGTGTCACCACGTCCTCCCCCGCCGACCGTGAGGCAAGGACCGCCGCCTCGAGCCCGGTGAGCGCCACGCGCGCGTCGCCGCCGGCCACCTCCACCAGGTGGTCGAGCGCCTCCTCGGAGACCTCGACCCCCTGGGAGCCGAGACCTCGTTCCTCGTCGGCCAGCGCCCGGCGCATCAGGTCCCGGAGCTCGTCGGCAGAGAGCGGTTCCAGGCGGAGCAGGATCGAGCGCGACAGGAGCGGCGTCACGAGCGAGAAGTACGGGTTCTCCGTGGTGGCGCCGATCAGCGTCACGGTCCCCTCTTCGACCGCCGGCAGGAGCACGTCCTGCTGCGCCTTGGACCAACGGTGGACCTCGTCGACGAACAGCACCGTCCGGAACAGCCCGCCCCGGGCCTGCGCCATGATCTTCCGCGCGTCCGCGACGCCGGAGGACACGGCCGAGAGCTGCTGGAGGTCGGCCCCCACGGCGTCGGCCAGCAGGAAGGCGAGCGTCGTCTTCCCGGTGCCGGCGGGACCCCAGAGCACGATCGAGGGTAGGTGGCCACCCTCCAGGAGCCGGGTGAGCGCCCTGCCGGGTCCGATCAGGTGCGACTGCCCGACGAACTCCTCGAACGTGCGCGGCCGCATCCGCGCCGCCAAGGGGACGTCGGCCACGAGGTCAGTCCTTGTAGCGGTGGATGCGATCGGGGCGGATCTTGAGGATCTCGCGGACCTGGCCAGGCGTGTACGTGTATCCGTGGCCGTCGTAGCGGTGGGACAGCTCGTCGATGTGGCGCTCGGCGCGCTCGCTCACCTCGATGTCCACCACGGTGCCGTAGACCGAGATCCAGTCGTACGCGTTGCCGTCCCTCAACACGGTGAGCGCGACCCGCGGGTCCGCGCGCACGTTCCGATCCTTCACCCGCCCCCGAGCCGTGTTGATGAGCACGTGACCCTCGGCCGCGTCCACCCAGGTGATGGTCGCCTGCGGCGAGCCATCGGGGTTCATCGTCACGAGGATCGCGAAGTGGGTGCCACTCAGGTACTCGAGGTCGCGATCGGTGAGCTCAGCCATCCTCCTCCTCCCCGTCCTCCGCGGGCGCGACCGTCACCGCGAGCCCCAGCTCGGCCAACTGCTCCGGCGTCGCCGGCGCGGGCGAGCCCGTGAGCGGGTCCTGGCCGGATTGCGCCTTGGGGAACGCGGTGACGTCCCGGATCGTGTCCCTGCCCGCCATCAACATCACGAGCCGGTCGATCCCCATCGCGATGCCTCCGTGGGGAGGGACGCCGAACCGGAACGCCCGCAGCAGGTGGCCGAACTTCTCCTCGATCTCCTCATCGGGCAGCCCAAGCGCTTCGAAGACCCGGTGCTGCACGTCCGGGCGGTGGATCCGGATGCTCCCCCCGCCGATCTCGTAGCCGTTCAGGACGAGGTCGTAGCCGCGCGAGCGGGCCGTGTGTGGATCCAGGTCCTCCGTGGCCGGGGAGGTGAACGGGTGGTGCGCCGAGACCCACTTGCCCTCGTCCTCGCTCCACTCGAACAGCGGGGGCTCGACGAGCCAGCAGAACGCCCACCGCCCGGGCGGGACCAGTCCGAGCCGCTCGGCCAGATGGCGCCGCACACCGTCGAGGGCCACGTTCGTGCGATCGGGCTTGTCGCCCACGATCGCGATCAGATCGCCGGGCCCGGCGCCGGTCGCCTCGCGCACGCCGTCGATCTCGTCGGCCGACAGGTGCTTCTCGACCGGCGATCGCACGCCGTCGGCCTCGACCGCGATCCACACCAGCCCCGCGGCGCCGCGGGACTTCGCCGCCTGCACCAGGTCGTCGAGCTCCTTGCGCGAGAGCCCCGCGCCGCCCGGCGCGGCGAGGCCCTTGATCAGACCACCGTCCTCCAGCACGGAGGCGAACGCCCGGAACCCCGTTCCGGCGAAGACCCCGCCCAGGTCCGCGAGCTCCATCCCGTAGCGCAGATCCGGCTTGTCGGACCCGAACCGAGCGAGCATCTCCTCATGGGTGAGCCGCGGGAACGGGGTGGGCACGTCGACCCCCTGCAGCTCGCGGACGACCCGCGCGTACAGCGGCTCGATCACCGCGAACACGTCCTCCTCATCCACGAACGACATCTCGACGTCCAGCTGCGTGAACTCCAAGCTGCGATCGGCCCGCGGCTGTTCATCCCGCAGGCAGCGGACGATCTGGTAGTAGCGATCCTGGCCCCCGACCATGAGCAGCTGCTTCAACTGTTGCGGCGACTGCGGCAGGGCGTAGAACGTTCCGGGCCACAGCCGGCTCGGGACCAGGAAGTCCCGGGCACCCTCGGGCGTGCTCCGCGTGAGGATCGGGGTCTCGACCTCGAGGAACCCACGCGCCTCCATCTCCTCTCGGATGATCGAGTTGATGCGGGCGCGCAGCGACAACATCCTCGTCATCTCGGGTCGTCGCAGGTCGAGGTAGCGGTAGCGCAGGCGCAGGTCCTCGGACGCCTCGATCCGGTCCTCGATCACGAACGGGGGCGTGTCGGCCTCGGCCAGGACCTCGACGGCGGACACGGCGACCTCGACCGCTCCGGTGGGAAGATCCGCGTTCTCGGTGCCCTCGGGACGCGGGCGGACCTCGCCGACCACGCGGACCACGGATTCGGACCGGAACGCCTGGGCGGCCGCGTGCGCCTGCGGGGCGTCCTCCGGGTGGAACACCAGCTGGACCAGCCCCTCGCGGTCGCGCAGGTCGACGAAGGTGACGCCCCCGTGGTCGCGCTGGCGCCAGACCCACCCACACAGGGTCACCTGCTCCCCCGTGTGCCCGTTGCGGAGCTCGCCGCAGGCATGGGTGCGCATCGACGTCCGCATCTGGCTCATCGTCCGCTCGCTCCGCTCTGCCGAGCGAGCCAGTTCACCACATCGGCGAGCGCCACCTCTTCCTGCTCGCCGTCGGAGAGCCGCCGCAGGGTCACCACCCCGGCCTCGACCTCGCGGTCACCCACGATCGCGGCGTAGACCGCCCCCGCCCGATCGGCCATCTTGAGCTGGGCCTTCAGCGGCCGCTCCTCGAACGCCGCGTCCGCTGCCAGACCGGCATCGCGGAGGGAGCGGACCAAATCCCGAGCGACCGAGCGCCCACGACCGATCCCGACCACGAACGCCTCCGACCCCCCCTCCTCGGGCGGGTCGACACCCTCGTCGTGCAGGGCGAGAAGCACGCGCTCCAGCCCCATGCCGAACCCGACCCCCGGGACCGGTGGCCCGCCGAGCGCCTCGGCCAGGCCGTCGTACCGGCCGCCGCCGAACAGGGTGGCCTGCGCCTGGGACAGGACCTCGCTGACGAACTCGAACGCCGTGCGCGTGTAGTAGTCGAGGCCCCGGACGAGCGTCGGCGACACGAGCGGCTGGAGCCCCTCGTCCCGCAGGCCCTCGAGCACGGCATCGAAGTGCTCCCGACACGCGTCGCATAGTCGGTCGACGATCTTCGGCGCCTCGGCCGCCACGGACCGACAGGCCTCGTCCTTGCAGTCGAGGACCCGCAGCGGATTGTGCTCGAAGCGGTCGCGATGCTCGTCCCGCAGGCGATCCTGCTGAGCGCGCAGGAACGCGACGAGCTCGTCGCGGTACGCCGGACGGCAGACCTCGTCCCCGATCGAGTTCACCTCGATCCGGTAGCGGGACAGGCCGAGCTCGCGCAGGAGCCGGTCTCCTACGACGACGGTCTCCACGTCCGCGGCGGCGGAGGCCTCGTCGAACACCTCGATGCCGAACTGCCGGTGCTCGCGGTACCGGCCGGACTGGGGTCGGCCGTACCGGTACATGCGCGTCAGGTAGTAGGACTTGAACGGCGACGGCAGCTCCCCTCGGCGAAGCAGGTAGGCGCGCATGACGGGCGCCGTCCCCTCGGGTCGGAGCGTCAGGGATCGATCGCCCCGGTCGACGAACGTGTACATCTCCTTGCTCACCACGTCGCTGGTCTGCCCCGAGGTCGCGGCGAACAGCTCCGTGTGCTCGAAGCCGGGGGTCTCGACGTAGCGGTAGCCGTAGCGGCGCGCGAGGGCGGCCGCCCGGTCGTAGACCGCGCGCATCCGGCCTCCGTCGGGCGGCAGCAGGTCCAGGGTGCCTCTGGGCGGCTTGAGCTCCACGCTCAGAGCCCCTGCTCGGGGGAAGCGCCGCTCGCCCGTCCGGGCTCGCGGCTCGAGTTCCCCAACCCCTGCAGGAACGGGTTGCGCGAGCGCTCG
>DASSJM010000081.1:0-6956 GCA_035691205.1 Actinomycetota bacterium | reverse complement strand
CGGCCGGATCTGCAGGCGGGTGTCGGTCGAGACACCGACCGTGATCGCGGGCGCGCCCCCGTGGTCGATCGTCGCCCGGGTGTCACCCTCCAGCTCGGACACGGGGAGGCCGAGCTCGTGCCGCAGGCCCCAGAACCCGCTGGGACAGACGACGTCGCGCTTCCCCGGCGTGTCGCACCCGGTCGTGAAGCAGTCCGAGGTCTCGAGCGGCAGCCCGGAGTCCATCGCAGCGACGAAGGTGGAACAGAGCGAGAACGCGTCGGCCTGCAGGGTCGTGTCGAGGCCGAGGAGGTCGTAGACGAGGGCGGCCGGGAACACGCGGCGGGCCGAACGGCCGAGCGCGATCTGGACCGGCCCGGTGGTCCGCAGGAGCTCCTGGAAGTGGTCCACCACGCCCGGCCCCGCGTGCGAGGCCGCCACCTCCAGGATCTTCGCGTACAGCACCGCGCCTCGGATCGCCATCGTCGCGAGGTCGATCCGGAGCAGGTCGCGCGAGGGCTCGACGTATCGGTAGGCCCGGCTCAGGTCCCACTCGTCCTCGCTCGCCCACGAGGCGAGTCGCAGCCCGCCCCGCGCGATCCGGATCATGTTCTCGAGCTCGCCGGCGTCGAGCGGCAGATCCATCCGCACGCCGCCCTCGCCGAGGACCAAGAGGTCGTGCGTGTCCGCGTCGCTGCGGTTCAGCATGAGGCTGAGCCGGTTGGCGGGGAGCTCGTCCAGCTGACCGGGGTCGAGGCTGGCCGACAGGGTGTAGTCGACCTCGGAGCGGAGCGCGCCGGGCTGCGTTCGCGGCTGTTCGGTCACGACCAGCGTCACTACCCGCGACTGGACGAGCGTCTGCCGGTGGTAGATCCCACACCGCATCCGGTAGGTGCCCGGCGCCTCGGGCATCCCGACGTCGAAGAACAGCCGCCGCCCCGCGAGGTCCGGCCCCGGCGGGACCGCGCCCGACCCGACGTCCGGCTGCCGCTCCACCTCCACCTCGCCCGAGCGCAGCAGGGTCAGCTTGGCCGACCCGTCCGCGATCCGGATGCGGGGCCCCCCGCCGAGGGCGGCGAGCGTGACGTCGAGCAGCGCGGTCGCCGGGAGGTGCTCGATGGGCAGCACGGTGGGCTGGGCCTCGATCGACCCGGGCACCGGCGGTCCGACCTCGAGCCAGAAGAACTGCCGCGATCCGGTCCCGAGCGTCGTGTCGGGATCGATCGGGCGGCCGGGGTCCTGGTGCGGGGCGATGCCCGTGCTGACGGTCCTCGGCGGCCGGTGGACGGGCGGGGGCGGACTCGCCGGCGGCGCGCTCGGCGGCGGTGCGACCGGTGGGGGCGGGGTCGCAGCCGCCTCGACGGGAGCCGGTGCGGCGGGTGGCGGCGCGGTTCCACCCACGTCGACCGGTGACGGTGCGGGCGAGGGCTGTGGGCTGGGTGGCGCTGGGGGCCGGGGACGGGTGAACCGCAGGATGGCGAACCCGACGATCAGGACGAGGAGGCCGCCGCCGGCGACCCAGACCCACGGCGGGATGGCCGATCCGTCGGTGGGCTCATCCCCTCCGGTGGGAGACGGCTCTGAGGTCGTGAACGTCTCCGAACCGGTGTCGGTCGGAGACGGCGTCGGGGTTGGCGTGGGGGTGGTCTCCTCGGGAGGGATGTCGACCGGGAGGACGAACCGGTTGTTCTCGATGTCGTCGTACTCGTCGATCGTGTCGTCGGGGTCGACCGTGAGGACGATGTCGACGAGCCCGGCGACCCCGCCCGGGATGTCGATCCGGATCGGCACCGGTACCGAGCCCTCGGGGGGCAGCGCAGTGTCCACGGGGACGAGGACAGCCCCGATGCCCTCCGCGAGAACCTGCGTCGGCGGCGAGTCCTGGTCACCGCCGTTGGCGACGATCGCGGTGATCGTGAGGACGCGCCCCGCGAGCTGGGGCTGGGCGTCGTCGATGCGGAAGTCGGGGCAGGGGCCGGCGACGTCGTCGTATCCGCTCGAGCAGGGATCAGGCTCGCCGGTCTGGGCGCCCGCGGGGTATGCCGCGGAGGCGAGCCAGATCGCGACGAAGACGGTCGCGATGAGCCAACGGGCGGTCCTCGGACCGCGATCGGCCCCCGACGTTCGCGCGAGCTCCATCATCCGGTTCACGCGGTGGGTACGACCTCCTGGCTCGGGTTGGGGTCCGGTGCCTCCCAGGGAGCCGGTCGGTCCTCGACGCGGCCCATCTCCAGCGCCTCGAACCACGCGAGCGGCGGGATCTCCACCAGCGGAAGGTCGTGCCAGATGTGGGCCTGGATGCACGCGATCGCGTACGAGCGCTGCAGCAGGTTCCCGATCTTGCCTCTGCCGAGCGGGTACAGGACCGTCCCGGCCCCGGCCGGCGTCTTCGTGGTCTGCGGATCCAGTCCGGCTGTCGCCAGGAGCCTCTTCGCGGCGCGTTCCGCGCGTTCCGTCACCCGCGGGTCATGGGTCCTCCGCGCGTCATCCACCACGCTCCACGGATCGGTGGAGATGTGCACCAGGATGCCGGTGAGGTCGCCGTCGATGAACTCATCGACGATCATCCGGCGTCGGGTCGTGTGACCGTTGTCGTACAGGATGCTCTTGACCCGGAGCAGCCCGGCGACCTCGCCGAGGAACGGAACGAAGGTCGTCCACGCGAACTTGAACCCGAGCGGGCCCGAGGCGTTCGCGACCACCACGAAGTTCGGATCCCGTCCCGACAGCCGCTGGGCCGCCACCTGGAGCTGTGCACGGAGCTCGGGATCGGCGATGGCATCGGCCCGCTCCCGGAACCTCGCGGCTCGCTCCTTGAAGCCCAGCAGCCACTCATCGGCCATGTTGTCGTAGACCCCGCCGTCGGTGAGCGCGAGCACGGGCGAGTGGTACCGGGCCCCCGTGAAACGGAACGGCCTAGCCAGCATCGGCCGGGGGGCGAAGGCGCCGGGCAGGTTCGCCGAGGCCTGCACGGCGGCGCTCAGCGGAAGCCGAGGTCGAGCCCCCAGGCCGAGGCCGTAGCTGTAGACGAAGTCCCGGCCGAGGTAGACGTGGTGACGACCGTGCAGGTCGCAGGCGCAGAGGACGTGGTCGATGTCGGCGGACAGGTCGGAGAGACGCGCGCGGAAGCTGGACACGCGGAGCAGTGACCTGCCGATCGCCCAGCCCACGACGACGCCCCGGACCTGGAACACCTCGGCGACCAGGAGCAGAGCCGCGAGCCACCACCAACCCTCCCCAAGGGCGAACGCGAACACGACGAGGCTCGCCGCCAGCACGTCCAGGTAGAGCCACATGATCCGGGAGGCGAAGGTCGCGTCGGCGCAGATCGGTGCGAGCAGCAGCGAGAGCACCACCGAGGCCCCGAGAGCGATCCCCGCGAGCGCCGGCTCATGCAGCCCGCCGCCGACGATCGCGGTCACCCACGCCGCGAGGTGGAGGGCGAGGACGAGGAGGAACGCCTTCACGTTCCCCGCCAGCTTGGGGGAGAGCCGCGCCGCGTAGGCCCACAGGCCCTGCGGCGTCATCCCCGCGTAGCCCTCGAGCGCCAATCCCGCGTTCGTGAGCGAGCCGCCGGAGACCGAGGATGCGGTGACGACGCTCCGGTGCAGCTGGGCGTCGGCCAGGTACAGGAGCGCGCCGAGACCCCAGGCAGCCGCCCGGTAGCCCCCTCCGGAGATCGCGACGCCGATCCGCCGCTGCACGCGACACCCCCTTCCCGCGCGACCGTAACGCGACGGGAGGAGCGAGAGAGTCGGGCATCCGCCCTACGCGGCGGCCGTTAGCCGAGGACGACGAACCGGTCGATCGAGACGAGCGTCCCGTCCGCCGCGCGCCGGCCCTCGCCGAGCACGACGATCCGGAGGGTGTGCGTCCCATCGGTCAGCCCGGAGACCGAACGCACGACCCCGAACACCGGAGCCTTCGCGAAGTTGTCGACCGTGCGGACCAGCTGCCCGTCGACGTAGACCTCCGCCCGACCCTGCCAGCGGTCGCGGACGGTGTACCACTCGACGCCGGTCCCGCGGAACGCGAACGTCACGCTGGCCCGCGCGAGATCGCTCGCCCACACGCTCCCGCCCGAGGCCTGCGACGCCCGCACGGTCCCCCACGACGTCTCGAGCTGGGGGTTCGCGACGAGGTCCCCGCGGGCCTCGAAGGCATCGACCACCACCTGCGTGTCCGTCGCCTTCGCCGAACCCTTCCCGAGCGCTCGGATGGTGATCGTGTGCGGGCCCCGCTCGAGTCCGGTGAACCGGCGCGCGGCCCCGGGAGTGAACGTCGACCCGAACAGGTCGAACGTGCCGCGCGAGGCGCCGTCGATCCTCACGGCCGCCTTGCCCTGGTCGGGTCCCGTCGCCGTGTACCAGGTCAGGGACCTGCCGGTGAACGCGAACGACGCCTCGGCGCCCCGTGAGCGCTCGACCATGTACGACCTGCCGAGGGCCCTCCGGTGGGAGGCCGTCCGCCACGCGTACGAGACGGCCGCGCTGTCCTGCTCGATCTCGGTCGGAGGCTCGAAGCCCTGCACGGTCTCGGGCGCGGGGTTGCCGCTCCGGTCGGTCACCAGCACCGGGGTCCCGAGCGGGTTCACCGCGGCCTCGTACGACTCGCCGGGCAGGAGCGGCTCGAGCGGCTGCACCAGGACCGTCCGGACGTTGCCGGTCTGGCAGTCGACCTCGGCGCCCGGGCCCGATCTGCACGAGAGCGAGGCCCCGACCGCGGCCCCGGTCCCCGCCGACCGGATGAGGGTGTTCGTCGGTGTCACGTTTCGCACGACCTCGCTGAACGCGACCGTCATCGGGTCGCCCACGCCCGCCGGCGGCGCGAGCGTCGCGACCGGCGGAGTGACGTCGGGGTTCGGGGTCGGGCTGCCCGGGATCGTGACCGGGCCGAAGTCCGCGCTCTCGTACCAGTCGAGGTCGACGCAGCCCGAGATGCCGGGGACGGTCCCGCAGTTGGAGTGCTGCCAGAACGTCCACCCGTGGCCGCCCCAGTCGTTGGCCGGCAGGGTCGGCTGCTCGACGAACCAGTGCGCGACCCACAGGACCGTGTAGCCGGCCTCGACGACGGCGGTGGTGTCGCCGGTCCGGTTGTTCCAGCCGTTCGGGCTCGTGTACACCATCGGCTGCACGCCGAGCTGCTCGGTGACCCGGCCGAGCCACGCGAGGATCCACTGCGTGACCTCGGCCTGCGAGAGCCCGCCGGTCCGCTCGATGTCGAGGACGGGGATCAGGTTGCCGGGCGTGAGCTGCGCGGTGTCGACGAAGTGATCGGCCTCCGCGATCGCATCGCCCGGCGTGGCGTCCGGTTGGGCGAAGTGGTAGGCGCCGAACCTGAGCCCGTTCGCCTGCGCGTTGACCTTGTTGATCGCGTAGAGCGGGTCGACGAACGTCCGGCCCTCGGTCGCCTTCGCGATCGCGAAGAGCTTCCCCGAGGCGGCGACCTGCGCCCAGTCGATCGTGTCCTGATGGTGCGAGACGTCGATCCCGGGAACGGCGCCAGCTGGCTGCGCGGCCACCACCGACGGACCCCGGCCGTCGGCGTCTCCCGACCATCCGGCGTACCCGTCTCCGCCCGGCCCCGCGAGGGCGACGGTAGCGACGACGGCCACGAGCACGACCGACGCGACGAGGGCGACGGCGATGACGGCCCTCCTCCGACCGCCGACCGCGACGAGCCGCCTCGCATCTCTCATGTTCGTTCATGATGTCAGGGAGATGACGGACCTCGCGCCAGGCGATCCTGCCCCGCCGTTCTCGCTGCTCGACCAGCACGGGAACACCGTCCGGCTCGAGGGCTTCCGCGGGCGGAAGGTCCTCGTCTACTTCTACCCGCAGGCCGACACGCCGGGCTGCACGAGGCAGTCGTGCGACCTGCGCGATCACCGCCAGGACCTCGCCGGCGTACGGCTCGACGTCGTCGGGATCTCGCCCGACCTGCCCGCCGAACAGCTCGCGTTCGATCGGAAGTACGAGCTCGGGTTCCCGCTGCTTTCGGACCCCGACCACTCCGTGGCCGAGGCGTACGGCGCCTGGGGCGAGAAGACGAGACCGAGCGGCGGGATCTCCGTCGGGATCATCCGGTCGTCCTTCCTCGTCGACGACGGCCGGATCGAGCGTGCTTGGTCGCCGGTCACGCCCGAGGACACCGTCCCGAACGCCCTCGCCGCCCTCGCGGATCGGGAGCCGCCCGCTCCCTGAGCGACGAGCACCGGGACGGTGCCGCCCGGCGCCTCCGACCGGCCCCCTCTCGTCATCGCCGAGTGCTACGGTTCGACGCTAGCGTGGAGCGTTCCTCCCCCGGAGAGGATCCCGGTCGATGGACGTCACAGCGGTTGCGATCAACGCAGCGGTCATAGGAGCGGTGGGCCTGATCCTCGGATGGCTCGGGAAGGGCCGGTTCGAGGCCGCCGATCGCCGGTTCGACCGGCTCGAGGACCGGCTGGAGCACCGGATGGACACCCTCGAGCGGAGGATGGACACGTTCCAGGCGTCTATGGACGTGATGCGCTCGGACCTCACGCAGGTAGCGCTGGCGGTCGGCGTTCGGCCGAGGGCCACGAACGCCTGAGTCCACTAGGCCTGGCGACGCTCGACGCTGGGCGGCTCAGCGATCCTCGCGCACGATCCGCACGACCACCTCGGCCGCGGGCGCGCCCTTCGATCTCGATCGGAACCGCCGGAGCACGAAGAGGAGAAGGATCGCCGTACCCAGGATCATGCCGAGCAGGCTCTTCATGGAGCGGAGCGGGGCTGGCAGACGTTCCTCGAGCTCCTGCAGGTCCAGCTCGAGCTGCCGGCGGGCGTCGTCGATCTCGGTCACCTTGCGAGCTGCTGCTTCGCCCATCGGGCGTCCTCCTTCAGCGTCTCCTGCGTCTGCTCCGGCTTGGTGGGGGCGGTCCGGATGGCCTTGCGGCCGACGAGGAAGAGCCCGCCCGCGACCACGACGAACACCACCGCCACGATCAGGTTGGC
>DASSJM010000080.1:0-10258 GCA_035691205.1 Actinomycetota bacterium | reverse complement strand
CCGGGTCGCGGTCATCGGGCTGGACTGCGGTACCCCCCAGCTCCTGTTCCGCGACTTCGAAGCCGAGACGCCCAACATCCACGCGCTGATGCAGCGGGGGATGTGGGGCGACCTCGAGAGCATCACCCCCCCGATCACCGTGCCCGCCTGGGCGTGTGCGATGACCGGCAAGACGCCCGGCCAGCTCGGCATCTACGGCTTCCGCAACCGCAAGGACACGTCCTACGAGGGCCTGTCGATCGCGACCGCGGACGCGATCAAGGAGCCGGCCGTCTGGGACGTGCTCGGCGCGGCCGGGCTCCGTTCGTTGTTGCTCGGCGTCCCGCCGTCCTTCCCGCCGCCCAAGGAGTTCCCGGGCTGGCGGGTGGGCTGCTTCCTCACACCGCCCTCGGCCACGTCGTGGGCGTTCCCCGCGGAGCTCGAGACCGAGATCGTGGGCGAGCTGGGGGACGACAACGACTACATCTTCGACATCCCGGACTTCCGCCGCGCCGGCTACGACGTCGCGCTCGACCAGGTGTTCAAGATGACCGAGCGGCGGTTCCAGGTCGGCCGGAAGCTCGCCGCCGAGAAGCCGTGGGACTTCTTCATGCTGTGCGAGATCGCGCCGGACCGGCTGCACCACGTGTTCTGGCAGCACTGGGACCCGCGACACCCGCTCTACGAGGCGGGCAACAAGTACGAGACCGCGTTCCAGGACTACTACCGGTTCCTGGACGTCGAGGTCGGCAAGCTCCTCGAGGCCCTCCCCGACGACGCGATCACGATCGTGATGAGCGACCACGGGGCCCGCCCCATGATGGGTGGCCTCTGCTTCAACGACTGGCTGATCCAGGAGGGGTACCTGGCGCTCGAGGCTCAGCCCTCGCACGTGATCCCGATCAAGGAGGCGGCGATCGACTGGAGCCGGACGATCGCGTGGGGCGACGGTGGCTACTACGGCCGGCTGTTCCTGAACGTGAAGGGTCGCGAGCCGCGGGGCGTGCTCGAGCCGGCGCGGTACGAGGAGATGCGCGACGAGCTGATCGCCAAGCTCGAGGCCGCGCTCGGGCCCGACGGCCAGCCGCTCGGGACCCGGGTGCTGAAGCCGCAGGACGTCTATCCGGAGGTCCGCGGCGTGGCTCCGGACCTCATCGTCTACTTCGGCGATCTCGCGTGGCGCTCGGTCGGCTCGGTCGGCAACGGCAGCATCTACACGTACGAGAACGACACCGGCCCCGACGGGGCCAACCACGATCGCACCGGCGTGTTCGCGATGGCCGGCATGCCCGGGCAGCCGATGGGCGAGACGAGCGGCCTGAACCTCGTCGACGTCGGGCCGACGATCATGAAGCTGTACGGGTTCGAGGCGCCGCAGGGCGCCGTGGGGAGGAGCTTCCTGTGACCGAGCAACGGGGATTCACCGTCTGGTTCACCGGCCTGTCGGGTTCGGGCAAGTCCACGGTCGCCGAGATGCTGTACCACGAGTTCCAGGCGCGGGGCATGAAGACCGAGATCCTGGATGGCGACGTCGTGCGACAGAACCTGAGCAAGGGGCTGGGGTTCTCCAAGGAGGACCGCGACACCAACATCCTGCGGATCGGGTTCGTCGCCGAGCTGCTGACGCGCAACGGTGTCGCGACGATCTGCTGTCCGATCAGTCCCTACAAGGAGACACGCGATGCGAACCGCAAGCTGATCGGCGAGTTCGTCGAGATCTACGTCCACGCCACGCTTGAGGAGCTCGCCGAGAACCGGGATCCCAAGGGTCTGTACAAGAAGGCGATGGCGGGCGAGATCACGGGCTTCACCGGGGTCGACGACCCGTACGAGGTCCCCGAGCACCCCGAGCTCGTCGTCGACACGATGGTCCAGACGCCCGAGGAGTCGCTCCAGGCGGTGCTCACACGGCTGGTCGAGCTGGGGTACCTGGAGAGCGACGAGATCATGGTCGAGGGCGACCGCCTCCACTCCGGCCTGACCGATCTCCGCGTGCACGAGACCGGACACGTCGTCAAGGAGCACTGAGCCGCTCTCGCGTGCGGCGAGGCGCCCTGGTACCGTTCCTGCATGGAGGTCCCTGACGCCCACCCGGCAGCGGGTGGGCGTCGTTGCGTATCGGGGGAGGCATAGGTGGAGATCGAGGTCGGCAGGGGGAAGGTCGCCCGGCGGGCGTACGGGTTCGATGAGGTGGCGGTCGTACCGTCGCGACGGACGCGGGACCCCGACGACGTGGACATCTCCTGGGAGATCGACGCGTACACGTTCGAGCTGCCGATGATGGCGAGCGCCATGGACGCGGGGGTGAGTCCCGCGACCGCTACCCAGATCGGCCGGCTCGGCGGCCTCGCCTGTCTGAACCTCGAGGGCCTGTGGACCCGGTACGAGGACCCGGCGCCCGTCTACGAGGAGATCGCCTCGCTCGCGGACGAGAAGGCGACCCGGCGGATGCAGGAGATCTACCAGGAGCCGGTCAAGGAGGAGCTCATCGGCCGGCGGATCCGCGAGATCGCCGAGGGCGGTGTGGTCACGTGCGCCTCGCTCACACCGCAGCACGTAACGCGCCTCGCGCCACTCGTGCTGGAGGCGGGGCTCGACATCCTGGTGATCCAGGGCACGGTGGTCTCGGCCGAGCACGTCTCGACCCGGTCCGAGCCCCTGAACCTGAAGGAGTTCATCCGCTCGTTCGAGCTGCCGGTGATCGTGGGCGGGTGCGCCTCGTACACGACCGCGCTGCACCTGATGCGGACGGGCGCCGTCGGCGTGCTGGTGGGGGTCGGCCCGGGGAACGCCTGCACGACGCGCGGGGTCCTCGGGGTGGGCGTGCCACAGGCAACGGCGATCGCCGACGCCGCGGCGGCGCGGATGGAGCATCTGCGCGAGACCGGTCGCTACTGCCACGTGATCGCGGACGGCGGGATGCGCACCGGGGGCGACATCGCGAAGGCGATCGCGTGCGGGGCGGACGCCGTGATGATCGGCTCGCCGCTCACGCGCGCGTACGAGGCGCCCGGACGCGGCTACCACTGGGGGATGGCGACCTTCCACCCCACCCTGCCGCGCGGAACGCGCGTCCAGACCCAGCAGGTCGCCTCGCTCGAGGAGATCCTGAAGGGTCCTGCCCACGAGAACGACGGGACGTTCAACCTGTTCGGCGCGCTCGCCGCCTCGATGGCCACCACTGGCTACGCGACGATCCGGGAGTTCCAGAAGGCCGAGCTCGTGGTCGCGCCCTCGATCAAGACCGAGGGGAAGGCCTACCAGACCGCCCAGCGCGTGGGGATGGGGCACTAGGGCGTGGTCGAGCACCCGCGCCCGGTCCTGGTGGTCGACCTGGGTGCGCAGTACGCCCAGCTGATCGCGCGTCGGGTCCGTGAGTGCCACGTCTACTCCGAGATCGTCCCCCACGACCTCCCGGCGGCCGAGCTGAAGGCCCGCCGGCCCGCCGGGCTGATCCTGTCGGGGGGTCCGGCCTCGGTCTACGAGCCGGGGGCGCCCGACGTCGACCCCGCGGTGTTCGAGCTCGGCGTGCCGGTCCTCGGGATCTGCTACGGACACCAGCTCATGGCGCGGGCGCTCGGCGGCGAGGTGGCCGCGACGGGACAGCGCGAGTACGGGGGCACCGAGCTGACCGTGACCGAGCGCGGCGTGCTGCTCCAGGACCTCGCGCCGGCGGAGACGGTCTGGATGAGCCACGGCGACGCGGTGACCCGCGCGCCCGAGGGGTTCCGGGTCACCTCGCGCACCGAGGCCATCCCGATCGCCTCGATGGAGGACCCCGAGCGCGGGCTGTTCGCCGTGCAGTTCCATCCGGAGGTCGCCCACACGCCGAAGGGCACCGCGGTGATGAAGCGGTTCCTGTACGAGGGCTGCGGCCTGCTTCCGGACTGGACGCCGGCCAACGTCATCGAACGCGAGGTCGCCGCGATCCGCTCGCAGGTCGGCGAGGCCGAGGTGCTGTGCGCCCTGAGCGGCGGCGTCGACTCGGCCGTCGCCGCGCTCTTGGTCCACAAGGCGGTGGGCGAGCAGCTGACCTGCGTGTTCGTCGACACGGGACTGCTCCGCGAGGGGGAGCCCGAGCAGGTGGAGGAGACCTTCGGCCGCCACTTCCACGTCCCGTTCGTCCACGTCAAGGCCGCCGATCGGTTCCTCGCCAAGCTGGCGGGCGTCACCGAGCCGGAGGACAAGCGCAGGCGGATCGGGGAGGAGTTCATCCGCGTGTTCGAGGAGGTGGCGCGGGAGCACCATGGCGCCCGGTTCCTCGTCCAGGGGACGCTGTACCCGGACGTGATCGAGTCCGGATCCAGGACCGCGGCCAAGATCAAGAGCCACCACAACGTCGGCGGCCTGCCCGAGGAGATGGAACTCGAGCTCGTCGAGCCGCTGCGCGAGCTGTTCAAGGACGAGGTGCGGAGCGTCGGCACCGAGCTCGGCCTACCCGAGGAGATCGTTCAGCGCCAGCCGTTCCCCGGTCCGGGCCTGGCCGTTCGGATCGTCGGCGAGGTCACCGCCGAGAACCTCGCGATGGTCCGCGGGGCCGATCACATCGTGCGCGAGGAGATGCGTCGCGCCGGACTGGATCGAGAGACGTGGCAGGCGTTCTGCGTGCTCCTCGCCGAGGTGCGCAGCGTGGGGGTGATGGGCGACGGTCGCACCTACGAGCACCCCGTGATCCTCCGGGCCGTGACCAGCGAGGATGCGATGACGGCGGACTGGGCCCGGCTGCCGCACGAGGTCCTCGACAAGATCGCGAGCCGCGTCGTTCGCGAGGTTCCGGGGATCAACCGCGTCGCCTACGACGTCACCAGCAAGCCACCCGGAACGATCGAGTGGGAGTAATCGCCCCTTCCTCGCATCACCCAGGCGTGCGGCGTCGTCGATAGGTTCGATTCTTCGACCGGTTGCCGCAGATCGACATCGCGCACCAGGCAGCCGAGCGATTCTTCGAGCGGTCGAAGAACACGTACTCGCACTGGCGACAGCCCTTCATCCGCGGCCAGGCCCCGAGGAGCTCGGCCTCGTGCAGGATCGCGAGGAGCGTCCCGATCGCCCCGTCGACGCCGGGCCCGGAACCGTGGATCGACGTGGAGCCGGCGGCATCGACGGTGAGTCCGAGCCGCGTGTTCGCCGCCTCCCGCCGGAGCGGCTCGAGCGAGGTCGCGACCGGCGCGCGGTCATGGTGGTTGGCCAGCGCGAGCGAGCGGATCGTTTCGCGGAACCGCCGGAGGCGGACGACGTCGGTGCGCGTCACGCGGTCGGTGGGTCGGATCAGCCCCTTCTCCGAGAGCCACGCGCGCGCCCTCGCCGGGTCGCCGATCCGGTCCCACTCCTCGGGGAACTCGTGGTTCCAGGTGTTGACGAACCGCTGGAGCAGCTCGAGGCGCCCGGGGGCCTTCGGCCGCCCGCCCGGCTCGATCTGCTCGCCGACGCGTCGCTTGTCACGCTCGTTCATCGGCTGAGTTGACCTCCACGGCGTGACCAGCATAACCTGTATGACGGTCATGGCGCTCGAACCGAAACGACTCGGTCCGTTCGCGCTCGCCTTCGCGGTGGGCGCGCTCGTCGCGGCGGTCGTCACCGCCGTGGCGACGTCCGGGTCGACCGGCGCGGTCGCCGACCCACCGAGATCGCCGGCGCCGACCGGATCCGCCTCCGCGGCTCCATCGCCTTCGGCATCGCCGGGAGAGCTCCTCAAGATCGGCGGCCTGCCGGGCGCGTCCCCGATCCCCACGGTCGATCCGTTGCTGCTGCCGTACCCGTACATGTCGCCGACGCCGCCGCCCACGCCTACGGTGCTCGATGGCACGTACATCCGTACCTTGACCCTTCGCGACGTCGGGGGAGCGCGCATCGGGCTGCCGGGCCGCTGCCTGCGGTGCCCGCCCTACCGCCTCGATGCGGGCGTGAGCACGATCATCTTCCACGAGGGCGCGTACTTCCTCGACCACCAGATCTCCCGGTTCCGGACGCAGGGCAGCTTCGTGGTCGAGGGCGACCGCCTGACCCTGTTCAACGACCCCAACTGCCCGCAGATGCCGGGCGTGTACGGGTTCGAGCTGACCGACCGGGCGCTCCGCCTCCGGGTGATCGACGACGACTGCCCCTGGAGCGGGGAGCGGGCGCGCGACCTGACGCGGACCCCGTGGGCACCCGTGTCGGCGTGCGTCCGCTGGATCGAGCACCTGTGGCCCGGCCCGGTCGCCTGCTGAGCCGGCTCCGACCGGATCCCGGCCTCAGTCGACGCGGTCGGCGAACACGATCAGGCGCTGGGCCGCAGAGAACCGCGGGGTGCAGGTGGTGAGGACCAGCGTCGGCCGCCGCGTGTCGCGGAGCACCGAGCCGTCGGAGGGAGCGATCACCTTGGACCTCGTGACCCGGTACTCGAAGATGCCGAACTCCGTCTCGAGCACGATCGTGTCGCCCGCGCTCAACTCGTCGAGGGCCCAGAACGGCGCGCCGTAGGTCGTCCGGTGCCCGGCGATCCCGACGGCGCCCTCCTCCTCCCACGGGTACGAGGTCTGCGAGTAGTGGCCCGGGCCCTTCTTGAGCGACTCGGTATCCGTACCCTCGACGACGACGTAGTCCACGTCGATCGTCGGGATCTTGAGGATCGCGACGGCCCGACCAGGGACCTTGACCACCTCCGCGGCCGGAGGCGCCTCCTCGACGGTCCGGGTCCCGACCGAGTCCTCGAAGACGGGACGGAGGTCGCCCTGGGCGGCCCGGGTCTCGAACCCGGTTCCCCAGAGCGTCCACCAGACGTATCCCCCCAGCGCGAGGGCGACGAGGATGAGGGTGTAGCCGAGGACCCGCAGGACGCGGCCGCGGCGGTTCCGCCGCCGGTGTCCGTCGCGGCCGTGTTCGGGCTCGGCACGCTCGTCCGGCACCCGGACGTCCTGATCCTGCATGTGGGAAGTGTCGCAGGTTCGCCGGCTGAGCTTGAGCCGGCCGTGCTCCGGCCCGTCCGGGCTCACCCGTACGATAAGGACCGATGACCCCCCGGTCGCCCTTGCTCGACTCGCTGAACCCCGTCCAGGCCGAGGCCGTGCTGCACACCGAGGGCCCCGTCCTGATCGTGGCGGGCGCGGGCTCGGGCAAGACGCGGGCGCTGACCCATCGGATCGCGTACCTGATCCGTGAGCGAGGCGTCTCGCCCTACGCGATCCTGGCCATCACGTTCACGAACAAGGCCGCGCGCGAGATGGCCGCGCGCGTCGAGGGCCTGCTCGGCGAGCGTATCGCCAAAGGGATGTGGATCTTAACGTTCCACTCCGCCTGCTCCCGGATCCTCCGGCGCGAGCACGAGCACCTGGGCCTGCCGTCGTCCTTCACGATCTACGACGAGGGCGACACCGAGCGCCTGATCGGCGCCGTGCTCCGCGAGCTGAACCTGGACAACAAGCGCTACCCCCCTCGCGCGATGGCCGCGGCGATCGGGCGCGCGAAGGATCACGTGCTCTCGGCCGCCGAGTTCGAGCAGGCCGCGGGCAACTTCTACGAGCAGACGATCGCGAAGGTGTACGCGGAGTACGAGCGGCGCAAGCACGCGGCCGGCGCCCTGGACTTCGACGACCTGATCACCGAGACCGTGCGCCTGTTCCGGGAGCACGAGGCCGTGCTCGAGCACTACCAGGAGCGCTTTCCCTACATCCTGGTCGACGAGTACCAGGACACGAACCGCGCGCAGTACCAGCTGGTGAACCAGCTCGCGGCCAAGTACCGGAACGTGTGTGTCGTCGGCGACGCGGACCAGGGTGTCTACTCCTGGCGCGGGGCCACGATCCAGAACCTCCTGGACTTCGAGCGCGACTACCCCGACGCCGAGGTCTTCCTGATGGAGCAGAACTACCGCTCCACCTCCAACATCCTTGCGGTGGCCAACGCTCTGATCGAGCACAACGTGCAGCGCAAGCCCAAGTCGCTGTGGACCGAGACGCAGGGCGGCGAGCTCGCGGTTCGCTACCGCGCCGACAACGAGCACGAGGAGGCGCTGTTCGTCGCCGAGGAGGTCCACCGCCTCGTGGAGGAGGAGGGCCACCGGTTCTCGGACGTGGCGATCTTCTACCGGACGAACGCGCAGAGCCGCGTGCTCGAAGACGTCCTGATGCGTGCCGGGACGCCGTACCGCGTGGTCGGCGGTGTGCGCTTCTACCAGCGCAAGGAGATCAAGGACGTGCTGGCGTACCTGCGCCTGCTCCTGAACCCGCAGGATGTGATCAGCGCTCGGCGCGTGGTGAACACCCCGAAGCGGGGCATCGGCGACGCCACCGTCGCCTCCCTGGAGGGATACGCGACGTTCGAGGAGGTCGCGTTCCTGGAGGCATGCCGTCAGGTGGAGCGGATCCCCGAGCTCGCCGCCCGCGCCAAGGGCGCCGTGGCGGGGTTCGTCGGCGTGATGGACCGTCTACAGGACGCCCTCGACTCCGGGGCCGGTCCCGCCCGGATGGTGGAGGCCGCCGCCACCGAGTCCAGCTACCTGCTCGAGCTGGAGACCGAGCGCACCGTCGAGGCCGAGGGCCGGATCGAGAACATCCGCGAGCTCCAGGGCGTGGCGGCCGAGTTCGAGCAGCGCCAGCCCGAGGGCACGCTCTCGGAGTTCCTGGAGTCGGTCTCGCTCGTCTCGGACCAGGACGAGTACGACGAGGACGCCGGCAGCGCCACGCTGATGACGCTGCACGTCGCGAAGGGCCTGGAGTTCCCGGTGGTCTTCATCATCGGCCTCGAGGACGGGGTGTTCCCGCACTACCGCTCGATGGGCGACCAGGCGGAGCTCGAGGAGGAGCGCCGCCTGATGTACGTGGGGGTCACTCGGGCGCAGGAGCGCCTCTACCTCACGCACGCGTGGAGCCGGACGCTGTTCGGCCAGACCTCCTATAACCCGCCATCACGCTTCCTCGGAGAGATCCCGTCCGAGCTCGTCCGCGCGATCGAGGAGGACGAGGGCGCGGTGATCGGGGGGAGCGGCTCGACCTCGGACGTGTCGGCGATCCGGGCGGCGGTCGAGGGCCGTCGCGAGATCCCGCGGATCGGGGCCGGCGACACCGTGCAGCACGAACGCTGGGGCGAAGGGGTGGTGCTGGCCGTGAGCGGCTCGGGCACCGACGCCGAGGCGACCGTGCGGTTCGAGGACGTGGGGGAGAAGAGGCTCCTGCTCGCCTACGCGCCGCTGAAGAAGGTGGGCTGACCCTCACCCGGGAAGCGGAAGCTCGCGGAGGCCGTTCACCGGATCCCACGCCAGGGCGACCGGGTCCCGTACGAGGCGGATCAGCGCCGCCTCCTCGACCTCCATGGAGAAGCAGTGGTACTCAGGCTCGTCGGGTGCCCAGCCGATCCGCTCGCGCAGACCCTCGCGGAACGCCTCACGGACGTCGGGGTCGTGCTCATCGAGCAGACGGCCGTACAGCTTGACGTCGCCGTCGGGGTTCTCGCGGCCCGACGGCAGGCTGTGGACGCTCACGCGCGGGTCGCGAAGGACGTCCAGCGCCTTGCGCGATCGCCACATCATCGAGACGAAGAACCGGCCGGCGCCGAACGCCGGCTCGTTGGGGCTGATCCGCGGCGATCCATCCCGCCGGAGCGTCCCGATCAGCACGAGCCCGTCGGCCAGGAACCGCCCGCGCGCGGGCGCCGCGATCTCGGGACAGGCCGCCTCGAACGCGTCCCAACGCATCCGCGCATCGTACGGCCGCTCAGCGCGAGAGGCGGTCGAGCAGGTTGCGCGTGATGCGCTCGACGACCGCGTCGCCCAGGCCGAGCACCCAGTCGGTCACACCGGCGTTCACGACCGTCCCGCCGCCGGGGCGTTCGAAGGAGGCCATCACCGCGCGGCCGTCGTTCAGTTCCGCGATGTGCTCGGGGCTCGTGTCGCCGAAGATCGCCATCGCACACGTCTCCAGGTCGCCCTGCTCCATCGCGTAGCGCGTGGGCTGCTCGTGCTGGGCCCACAGGTGCGCGGGCGCGGTCGCGAGGATCTCGAGGCCCTCCGGAGCGCCGTCGACGTGCGTCGGCACGGGCAGGCCCGCCTCGTCGAGCTCGAGCGCGCACCCGTCGCACTCGTACGCGACGATCGCGTCCGCGCCGCCGAACGCTGAACCTCGGTCGAGGCCCGTTCCCTCGAACGCCCAGTGCTCGGGGCGGTGCACCGTGTACGCCGCCGGGGAGTCCGCGGCGCCCAGGCCGTACTTCGAGTAGCCGCCGCGCGTGAACGTGAGGCCGGTCGTGCTCGTCTCCGGCCGTCCGGTACGCCGGTCCGACCAGCAGCCGGAGAGGTACCGCTCGT
>DASSJM010000079.1:0-70255 GCA_035691205.1 Actinomycetota bacterium | reverse complement strand
GAGGGCATCGCGCTGTCCTCGTGCGTGCTTGCCTGGGACATCGACCAGTGGCCCGGCCCGATGCAGGAGTACTCGGGTCACCACACCGGCTGGCACGACGTGCGCCTGGTCCCCGACCTCGCCACGCTGCGGCCCGCCGCGTGGCTCGAGCGGACGGCGATCGTCATCGCCGACTTCGCGGAGCTGGAGAGCGACGACCGGGTCCCCGTGGCTCCGCGCACGATCCTGCACCGGCAGGTGGGGAACCTGACGCAGACCGGCCTCACACCACAGGTGGCGAGCGAGCTCGAGTTCTCCCTCTACCGGGGCACCTACGACGAGGGTCGCTCGAACGGCTACGAGACGCTCCGCCCCACCACCCTCGCACGGGCCGACTACACGGTGCAGGCGGGTGACCAGCACGAGGGCTTCTTCGCGCGGGCACGCGAGGCGCTGTCCGACTCGGACCTCGGACCGTGGACGAGCCAGGTCGAGTGGGGTCTGGGCCAGTGGGAGATCAACCTAGAGCACCGGGACGCCCTCGAGATGGCCGATCGGCACATCCTGTTCAAGCTGGCGATGCGGGACCTCGCCGCGGCCGAGGGCATGTCGCTGACGTTCATGGCCAGGCCGTTCGCCGACACGACCGGGTCCTCGTGCCACCTGCACCTGTCCCTCGTCCACGCCGCCGGCACCAACGTCTTCCACGACCCCGAGGCGGAGCACGGCGTCTCGGCCACGCTCCGGCACGCGGTCGGCGGGGTCCTCGCGCACGCACCCGAGCTGATGCTGCTGTACGCGCCAACGGTGAACTCGTACCGGCGGACCGGGAGCGGGGAGTTCTCCGGCAACGGCCTCTCCTGGGGGTACGACAGCCGCATGGTCTCGTGCCGGGTGCTCCCCGAAGGCACCGCGACCCGCCTGGAGTGGCGCGTGCCGGGCGCCGACGTGAACCCCTACCTCGCGATCGCCGGCCTCCTTGCATCGGTCGGCGACGGCATCGCGAACGCCACCGACCCCGGCGAGCCGCTGATGGGCTGGGACTTCGACAAGGAGGTGCCGCCGCTGCCGGGAACCCTCGGCGAGGCGGTCGCGGCGTTCCGCGACGGCGCGTTCGCGGCGGAGGCGCTCGGCAAGGAGGTGGTGGCCCACTACGCGGAGGCGGGGCGGTGGGAGTGGGAACGGTTCCTCGCGCCGGAGGCCGTCTCCGAGTGGGAGCGCCGGCGCTACTTCGAGGTGATCTGAGGGGAGGGATCATGGACGCTCAGATGGAGGCGAAGAAGGTCAGCCCGGGCGAGCTCACGGAGATGGCCGGGCCCCCGGAGATCCGCAGGCGCGAGGCGATCGCGGGACCGGGCCTGTGGGCCGGCCTCGCGACGACCCAGGCCGGCCTCGCGAGCGGATGGCACCACCACGACGGGCACGACACGGTCGTGTACCTGCTGGCGGGCCGGATCACGATCGAGTTCGCCGACGGCAGTCCCGCGCTCGAGGCCCAGGCCGGCGACTTCCTCCTGATCCCCAAGGGTCGGGTCCACCGGGAGATCACCGGAGCCGAAGGGGAGGCCGACACCGTCGTGATCCGCTGCGGCGGGGAGGGCGCGCACACGGTCGAGGTCGAGGACCCCTCCGGCTGAGCCCGTCCGAGCGGGTCCTCGCGCCTCAGTCGACGAGCCCGGCCACCTTGGCCACCACCTCCCGGCAGAACCGACCGATGCCGCCGGGGTCATCCAGGAACTGCGACGGCTTGATGCAGATCGTGCCGAAGCCCCGCGCGAGCTGGTTCGGGATCTGCGCGAGCGCCTCGTCGAGGTCCGCCACGCCCCGGCCGTCGGGGAACCGTCCCCGCGTACCGCCCACCATCTCGACCTCGCCCGGGTCGCGACCGGAAGCGACCATCGCGGCGCGCAGCCGTCCGAGCTCCGCATCCGTCGGCGAGCCGAGCGGGTTGAAGCCGTCGCCATACGCGACGAGGCGGCGGAGCAGGCGCTCGTGCAGCCGCTGCCCGCCGAACCACAACGCCGGCCCGCCCTGTCGGAACGGCTTCGGCTCCATCCAGACGTCGGCGAACCGGTAATGCTCGCCCTCGAAGGATGCGGGCGAGTCGCCCCACAGGCGCCGCCATGCCTCGAGGTGCTCATCGAGGAGCTCGCCCCGTCGCTCGAACGGCACGCCGAGCGCCTCGTACTCGGGCCGGTGCCACGAGACGGTGGGCTGGACCACCAACCGACCCTGCGAGAGCAGGTCCAGCGTGGCGAGCTGCTTGGCGAGCAGGAGCGGGTTCCGCAGCGGCGCGATGATCGACCCCGCGACGAGCCGGAGCCGGGTCGTGCGAGCGGCGACGGCCGCCAGGAGCGTGAGGGCGTCCGGCCAGGGCGTCGCCGGATCCTGGTTGAACGGGAGCGCGTAGTCGCGGGGGTTCTCCGGGGTACCGTCGGCGTCGGCGCCGGGTCCGAGGACGACGTGCTCGCTCACCATGACCGCGTCGAACCCCGCGGCCTCGGCCTCGGTGGCCATCGACACCAGCGCGGGGAGGTCGCGCGCGGGCACGAGCGTGTGGTTCTCGGAGAGGATCAGGACGAGGCGGGGCGGCCTCTGCGGCGCCGCCCCGTCCCCGTCCCCCACGTCGTCCCGCTCAGCGGTCCGAGCGGAGATCCTCGAGCGCCTCGCTCGCCGGCTCGCGGCCCTTCACGGCCAGCATGTACAGGAACCCGAGGACACCCCAGATCACCGCCGACCACGGCGCGAGGAGCGTCGGGCTCGTGACCTTGTAGAACGAACCGAAGATCGCAGCCGCGGTGATCGCGACGCCCAGGATCACCGAGCACCACAGCTCGACCTTGTGCTCATCGTCCCTCAGTCCCCGGGTCGCGCCGAGCGACATCAGGAGGTAGACGACGAGGAGCGCGAAGCCACCGAAGGTGGCGCACCAAGCGAAGATCGAGAAGTAGTGCGGCAGCTCGGGCAGGGCGAGCAGCGTGTCGTTGGCCTCGGAGATCACGATCAGCGCGATCTGGACGATGATCAGGAACACGATCGCGCCTGCAGGAGTGCCGTAGCGGGGTGCCACCGCCGCGAAGGGCGCCGGCAGCCGCCGGTCCCGCGCCATCGCGAAGACGCCCCGCGTCGAAGCCACCGCCGCGCCCACGTAGACGGCGAGCATGTCCAGGAACACCACGAGCAGCAGCGCCTTCAACCAGAACTCGGACCCCGACGGCGACCCCGGAGCGCCGAGCGCGAAGAGCGGCGCTCCGGCGACCTCCGGGCTCGTGATCACGGCCAGGTCGAACCCGAACCCGGCGACCTCCACGTACGACGCGATCAGGTAGAAGAGCGAGACGATCACGACCGCGCCGAGCACGGCCCTCGGGATCGACTTCTTCGGCTCGGCGGTCTCCTCCGCGAGGTTCGCGGCCGTCTCGAACCCCACGAAGATCAGCACGCCGTACAGGACGCCGAACAAGATCCCGGTGAAGCCGTCCGGGTCAGGCGTCGGGTCCAACGTCTTCACGAAGTCGTTGGCCGACCCGAGGTCGATGATCACGGTGATGAAGAAGATCAGCACCACCGCGATCGAGATCAGCGCGAGCGTGAGCTGGACACGCGTCGAGATCTGGACCCCGAAGTACAGGACGACGAACAGCAAGGCGGCGAAGATCCCGTCCCACAGCCAGATCGGGAGCGGGGACTCGGCCTCGAACAGCACCGGCCACAGGTTGTCGTGGACGTACCCACCCAGCAGGACCCCGAGGCCGGTCGTCAGGATGATCGTCCCGCCGTAGTAGAGCCAGCCGGCGGTGGCGCCCATCGTCCGGCCCAGACCGTTCGAGACGTAGTCGTACAGCGAACCGGCCGCGTGGATGCGCTTCGCGTACTGGGCCACGATCCACCCCAGCGCGAACACGCCCACCCCCGCCAGCAGCACGGCGAGCGGCGCCGAGGTCCCCGCCCCTCGAGCCGCGACGTTCACCCCGATGATCAGCGGGATGATGAAGGCCGCGCTGAACACCGGCCCCATGAAGCCCACCGACTGCGCGAGCACGTCGATCAGCGTCAGCCTCTTCGCGCCGAGCCGCTCGTACTGCTCGACGACGGGTTTGCCGGCGTCTGCCATCGGATGATCCACGACGCTTCCCCCCTCCTCCAGCCGCTTGCCGCGAACGCTACCCCAGCGAGCACCGGGTCTGCATCAAGCTGCCCAACCCGACCCCGGCCGCTCGAACCACACGTGGACCTGCCCCGTCCCCACCGAGGCCTCGTACTCGCTGAACAGCTCCCCCGGCGCCGTGCAGGCCCGCCCGCCGAGCGCCGAGGCCATCATCAGGTAGTGGCCGAAGTGCCCCTCCGGGTACGCCTTCCTGTACTCGGGCATCCCGTCGATCACGGCGGCGTGATCGCCCTTGCCGAACAGGTCGAGCACCTTCATGTCGGCCTCGTAGTAGGCGATGTCGTAGATGTTGTCCGGCGCCCGCTGGCTCTCGCGCTGTCGCAGCTCCTTGAAGTTGTAGAAGCGATGCGTCATCCCGCCGCTCGCGAGCAGCACCACGCGCCGGTCGCTCTGTGCCACCGCGTTGCCGATCAGCTCGCCGAACAGCAGGAAGTCGTCCGTGTCGCACGTCTGGTTGATCGCGACGCTGATCCACCGCGTGTCGGCGTCGCCCAGGAACGTCCAGATGTTCACGGTGCCGTAGAAGATCGGCAGGTAGGGGTCGTCGCAGGCCAGGATCCAGCAGTCCTCGCGCCCCTCGGCCTGAGCGGCGATCAGGTTGGCGAGCTCCGGGTCGCCGGGCATGTCGTAGGGGATCTGGCTCATGCCCCTCGGGAGCTCGTGGCTCGTGAACCTGCCCTGCCGCCGTTCGTGCGAGGTGACGATGTGCTCGAACGTCGACTCCCAGTGCGTGTCGAAGACGATCACCGTGTCCGGCTTCAGCCGGTCCAGACACTCGGTCTTCATCCGGTGCAGCCCGGGGACCAACGTGATCTCCTTGCCCTCGTTGATCTCCAGCCGGACCTCCTCCGGCAGCATGATCGTGGGGACGTGCGCGACGAGCGCCGCGCCGACGATCTCTCCCATGCTCACCCCTCTCCCGCCCCGGCATCCCAGGGAGCCATGCAGACGTTCTTCACGTCCGCGTAGAAGTCGAACGAGTACACGCCGCCCTCGCGCCCCACACCGGACGCGCGGGCGCCGCCGAACGGCGCGCGCAGGTCGCGCACGAAGAAGCAGTTCACCCACACGGTCCCGGCGACGAGACGCTCGGCGACGCGTTCGGCCCGCGCGCGATCCCCCGTGTAGAGGATCGCGGCCAGGCCGTACTCGGTCTCGTTGGCGAGCGCGATCGCCTCCTCCTCGTCCTCGAACGCCTGGAGGGTGAGGACGGGGCCGAAGACCTCCTTGCGCAGGACCTCGGCCCCCGCGGGCACGTCGGAGAAGAGCGTGGGCCGGTAGTACAGGCCGCCGAGCTCCTCGTTGGGGCCGCCGCCGAGGAGCACCGTCCCGCCCTCGGCCGTCGCGCGCTGCACGAACCCGTCCACGCGCTCGAAGTGCTCGCGCGTGATCTGCGGGCCGAGGTCGGTGGCGTCCTCACGGGGGTCGCCCTGCACGATCGCGGCGGCCGCCTCGAGGAACCGCTCGAGGAACGCGTCGCGCATCGAGCGCTCGACGATCAGACGCGTGCCCGCCAGGCACACCTGGCCGGCGTTGTCGAACTGGTTCACCGCCTGCTTCACGACCGCGTCCAGGTCCGCGTCGGCGAACGCGACGAACGGCGACTTTCCCCCGAGCTCGAGCGAGACCGGCGTGAGGTTCGCGGCCGCGGCCTGTGCGACGAGCTTGCCGGTCTCGATCGAGCCGGTGAACGCGATGCGGTCGACGCCCGGATGGCCGGTGAGGGCGGCACCGGCATCCTCGCCGATCCCCTGCAGCACGTTGTACGCGCCGTCGGGCAGCCCCGCCTCACGGGCGATGTCTGCGAGCATCGAGGCCGTGAGGGGCGCCCACTCGGGCGGCTTCAGCACGACGCTGTTCCCCGCCGCGAGCGCCGGCGCGACGCGCCAGGTGGCGAGCATCAGCGGCGCGTTCCACGGCGTGATCACGACCGTGACACCGGAGGGGTCCCACTCGGTCCGGCTCCGGAACCCGTCCATCTCGAACGACTCGCCGAGCTCGACGAGCTGGTCGGCGAAGAAGCGGAAGTTGCGCGCGACCCTCGGCATCACCGAGTTCCGCATGGAGCGCAGCAGCGAGCCGTTGTCGCGCGTCTCGACCGCGGCGAGTGCCGGGACGCGCTGCTCGATGAGATCGGCGATCCGATGCAGGACCTCGGCGCGCTCCTTGGGCGAGGTCCTGCCCCAGGTCGACGTGGCCTCGCGAGCCGCCGCCACCGCCCGGTCGGCGTCCTCCCCCGTGCCGCGCGCGATCTCGGCAAGCGTCGTCTCGTCGATCGGCGAGACATCCGTGAACGTCGCCGAGGAGCCGACGCGCTCGCCGCCGATCCAGTGCTCGGTCGAGACCTCGACGCCCTCGATGACCGCGCTCGCGCCCGTGGGGGCTCCTCTCCTCACGCGAAGGTCGTTCGGGCGCGAACGATATGGACGGCCCCGCCGGGCTGTCAAGGCGCCACCTGTGGTTGGATGCGCCGCGATGACCGCGATCGGCAGATCCGATGTGGAGGCGGCGCGCGAGCGGATCGCCGGATACGTCCGGCGGACGCCGGTCCTCGACCTCGGCGAGCGCGCCTTCGGCCCGCCCGGCCGGATCACGCTGAAGCTCGAGCTCACGCAGCACACGGGTTCGTTCAAGCCGCGTGGCGCGTTCAGCAAGATGCTGGCGTCGGAGGTGCCGGCGTCCGGCGTTCTCGCAGCCTCCGGGGGGAACTTCGGGCTCGCGGTTGCGTACGCCGCCCACACCCTCGGCCACCGTGCCGAGATCTACGTGCCATCGACGTCACCGAAGGTCAAGGCCGATCGGATCGCCGCGCTCGGCGCCGAGGTCCGGATCGTGGAGGGCCGCTACGACGAGGCGCTCGAGGCGAGCACGGTTCGGGCCCGGGAGACCGACGCGCTCGTGATGCACGCCTACGACCAGCCGGAGGTCGTGGCGGGCCAGGGGACGATCGGCGCCGAGCTCGTCGAACAGGTCCCCGACGCCGAGACCGTCCTCGTGGCGATCGGCGGGGGCGGTCTGGTCGGGGGCGTCGCCGCCTGGTACGAGGGTCGCACCCGTGTGATCGGCGTCGAGCCCGAGGCGACCCGTTGCATGTTCGCCGCCCTCGAGGCGGGTCACCCGGTCGACGTGTCGTACGGGGGGTACGCGGCGGACTCGCTCGGCGCTCGGCGGGCCGGCGGGATCGCCTTCGAGGTGGTCTCGCGCCACGTCGAGCGGGTCGTGCTCGTCCCCGACGATGCGATCCGCGACGCCCAGCGTCGTCTGTGGGAGTCGGTGCGGATCTTCGCCGAGCCCGGCGGCGCGACCTCGTTCGCCGCGTTGCTCTGCGGCGCCTACGTGCCCGAGGCCGACGAGCACGTGGTCGCGCTCATCTGCGGCGCGAACGGCGACCTCGCCGCCATCGCCTGACGTCTCCTCCGACGGTGCCGGCTAGGTCGCGAACGCCTCGGCCAGCTCGTCGGCGACGCGGCGGCGGAGATCGGCGTTGACGCGCTGACGCTCGAGCGCCTGCTGCAGCTGGAGCGCCGACTGCGGGATCGGATGACCCGCGAAGAACGTGCCCGCATCCAGCACCAGGTCCGCCGTGGTCAGGAACCGGACGCCCTCCGTCACGTAGACGAGCGTGCTCGGCGCCAACCGGCGCTCGATCTCCGCCCAGCGCTCCTTCACCGATGCCCAGGCGCGCTCGCCGTGCTCCCGGTTGGCGATCGCGCGCGCGAGCACGCCCGGCGCGTTCTGCGGACGGATCTCGTCCGTGAGCGCCATCGCGACCGTGCGCTCCACGAGCGCGCCGTCGCGGAAGTCCGGGAGCGCGTACAGGTAGCGGAGCTCCTCCTGCGGCGTGGCGGCCCCGTCCCGGGCACGAAGGAACGACTCGTAGTCCTCGGCCGAGCCCGAGGCGGCGAGCACCGCGACCGCGGCCGAGGCGAGCGACGCGTCCACCACGTCCCCACGCCGGGCCTCGGACTCGATCTCGCGCGCGAGCGCGACCGCGTTCGGATCGGCGCCGAGCACGCCGAGCGAGGCCACGAGCGCGCCACGGAGGGGCTTGTCTAGGTCGCGCTCCCCCTCGCGCGGTTCCCAGCCGACCCGATCCAGCGCCGGGCGCACCAGCGAGCGCACGAACGAGCGGAACCGCTCGCGCGGCTCCCCGTCCAGGAACCGCTCGCACCACCCGAGGCCCTGGAGCAGCGCCTGCCACACCGGGTATTCGGTCTCGCGCTCGAACGCGGCCGCGAAGCGGCAGAACGCGGCGGCCGAGCCGCGGCCGGCCACCACCGCGGCCCAGGTGTCGTCGACCAACTGCGTCCGCTCGTCGGCGGAAAGATCGTCGAGGGACGCGGTGATCCTCGCGAGCAGGATCTCGTCGTACCGCACCCGCGCGAACGCGTGGGCGCCGGCGTTCACCACCACCGCGCCCTCCCCCGGCTCCGGAACGGATGTCCCCGCCGCCTCGACCAGCACCGGCGCAGTCTTGCCGCCGGCACGGACCAACATGGGTACATCCCAGGTGGGATCGCCCTCGTCGCCGGTGAGGACGTACCGGCGTTGGGTGAGCCTCACGGTTCCGTCCGCCAGCTCGGTCGAGATCAGCGGGTAGCCGCTCTTCAGGATCCAGCCGTCCATGATCCGGCGCACCGGCTCGCCGGTCGCCGCCTCGATCGCGTCCCACAGGTCGTGCGTCTCGGTGTTCCCGAACCGGTGCTGATCCAGGTACCGACGGATCCCGTCGCGGAACCGCTCGGGTCCCAGGTACTGCTCCAGCATCCGGAGGACGGCGGCGCCCTTCGTGTACGTGAGGGTTTCGAACATCCCGCTCGCGTCGTCCGGCGATCGGACCGGGTACTCGACCGCACGCGTGCTCTGCAGCGCGTCGATCTCAAACGCGACCGAGCGCGTCCTCAGGAACTGGCTCCAGCGCTCCCAGTCCGGCCGGTACGCGTCAACGGCAACGAGCTCCATGAACGTCGCGAACGCCTCGTTGAGCCAGATCCCGTTCCACCAGCGCATCGTGACGAGGTCCCCGAACCACATGTGCGCGATCTCGTGCGCGATGACGTCGGCGATCGTCGCGAGCTCGGGCTGCGTGGCCTTGGAGCGGTCGGCGAGCAGGAGGCTCTCGCGATACGTGATGCACCCGAGGTTCTCCATCGCGCCCTGCGCGAAGTCCGGGAGCGCCACCATGTCCAGCTTCTCGGCCGGGTACGGGATGTCGTAGTACTCGGCGAAGAACCGGAGGCAGAAGGCGCCGACCTCCAGCGCGAAGTCCGTGAGGTGCCCCTTGCCGGGCTGGTGGACGATGCGGAGCGGGATCCCGTCCACATCGACCGGCTCGGTCGCCTCGAGCGGCCCGACCACGAAGGCGACGAGGTACGTCGACATCGGCATCGTGTCCCCGAACCGCACGCGGACCCGGCCGTCGCCGGCGGGCTCGCGTCCGATCTCGGGCCCGTTCGAGATGGCGAGGAGCCCCTCGGCCGCCACGATCGTCACGCCGAACACGGCCTTGAGGTCGGGCTCGTCCCAACACGGGAACGCGCGACGAGCATCGGTCGACTCGAACTGCGTCGTCCCGATCGTCCGGGTCCCGCCGGCGTCGTCCTCGTAGGTGGATCGGTAGAACCCGTCCATCCGCTCGGAGAGCACGCCCGAGAACGCGAGGTGCAGCCTCCACTCACCCGGCTGGGCGGTCCCGGACAAGCGCAGGCGTACGCGCTCGTTCTCCGCGTCCATCTGAACCTCGGCGACCTGACGCGCGCCGCCGGCTCCCTCCAGCCGTCCTTCTCCGATCTGTAGGTCGACGGCGTTCAGGACGATCTCGTCGACCGGATCGATCACGTCGAGCAGCACCTCGATGGACCCGGCGAACGCGGCAGCGTCGAGATCGGGTTCGAGGACGAGGTCGTAGCGGCGCGGGATGACCGTGCGAGGGAGTCGGTACGGGGCCTCGTCGCTCACGCGCTCAGTCGTTCACGTAGGTGAGCCAGTCCGCGTACTTCTCGGTCTCGCCCTTGGTGGCGGCGAAGAACGCGCCCTGGAGCTCCTTGGTGATCGGTCCGCGGTGTCCCTCGCCGACGACCCGGTCGTCCACCTCTCGGATCGGCGTGATCTCCGCGGCGGTCCCCGTGAAGAAGCACTCGTCCGCGTTGTAGAGGTCCGTGCGCACGAGGTTCTCCTCGCTCACGTCGTAGCCGAGCTCGCGAGCCAGCGTGATCACGGTTCCGCGGGTGATGCCGTCCAGGCACCCGGCCGAGATCGGCGGGGTGGTGAGCACGCCATCGCGCACGACGAACACGTTCTCGCCCGAGCCGTCGGTGATGAAGCCGTGCTCGTTCAGCATGATGGCCTCGTCGTACCCGGCCTTCAGGCTCTCGACCTTGGCGAGCACGCTGTTGATGTACTGGCCCGTCGCTTTGGCGGCCGCCGGCAGCGAGTTCTGCGAGTTGCGTCGCCAGGACGAGATCTTGATCCGCACCCCCTGCTCGAGTGCCTCCTCCCCGAGGTAGGCACCCCACGGCCACACCGCGATGAACACGTTCACGGGCGAGGTGAGCGGGTTCACGCCGAGCTCCCCGTAGCCCCGCATCACGACCGGCCGGATGTAGCAGGCGTTCAGGCCGTTCGATCGGACGACCTCCTTCGTGGCGTCGGTCAACGCCTCGAACGAGAACGGGATGTCCATGTGGTAGAGCTTGGCCGAGCGGAAGAGGCGCTTCAGGTGCTCGTCCAGGTGCCACACCGCCGCGCCGCGCGCCGTCTCGTACGCGCGGATCCCCTCGAAGACCCCCGTGCCGTAGTGCACGGCGTGGGAGAGCACGTGGACCTTGGCGTCCGCCCAGTCCACCAGCTCGCCATCCATCCAGATCTTCTCGACCTCGGTGAGCGGCATCGCAGGGTCCTCCTGTCGGGTTCGAGCCCCGAGGGGCCGGTCGCAGAAGGATACCGCCGTGAGCTGCGGAGGAGCCGCACACAGGAGGTGCGGACCGGCACGTCCGGGAGGTGACGGCGATCACGCCGGAGCCCGGCGCCCCGGCGAAGGATGGCGCAGGATGTCGGCCGGGAGGGGGGTTGCGATGCGGCGGTTCGCGATCGTCATGGGGGTCCTGCTCGTAGCGTGCTCCGGTTCGAGCGGGGACGCCGACCCCTCGACGCCCGGTGAGACCGCCTCCGCACCGAGCGTCTCGCCGAGCCCGACCGAGGCCGAGCCGTCGAACGAGCTCACGACCCTGGCGACGATCGAGGTGGCCGCCGCACCGGGAGCCCCCACGTTCGGGTTCGGCTCGGTCTGGGTGCCGAACCACCACGCCGCCCTGGTCACCCGGATCGACCCGGAGACCAACGAGGTCCTTGCCGAGATCCCGGTCGGCATCCAGCCGGGTGGCGAAGGCCTCGAGGCGTTCGGCTCGATGTGGTTCCCGAACTTCGGCGAGAGCACGGTCTCGCGGGTCGACCCGGCGACGAACACCGCGACCTCGATCGACACGGGCAACGGTCTGACGTGCGGCAGCCCCGTCGAGGCCGGGGGCCTCGTGTGGGTCGGCAACTGCGATGCCTTGTTGCTCACGGGGATCGACCCCCAGACGTCGACCGTGGATCGCACGTTGGAGGTCGAGGGCTTCCCGTTCGGGAACGGGAAGCAGCTCTGGGTCGACCAGGCGCTGGAGCTCGCGCACATCGACCCCCGGACGGGGCGGGTGCTCATGACCGTCGATGTCGGCTCGTCGGACCATGCGTCGGCCGCGTCGTTCGAGGGCGACCGACTCTGGGTGAGCTACGGGACCGGCGGCATGGGCCTGGTGGGTGCCATCGCGGTGGTCGACCTGCGCACCGGCGACGTCACCGAGCTCGGCACCGTCGGCCCGAACCCCGCGGCGCCGGTCGTGGACCGTGACCGCGTCTTCGTCTACAGCATCGAGGAACGGACGATCTCCGTCGTCGACACCGCAACCGGGGAGATCTCCCAGCCCGTCGCGATCCCCGACATCGACACCGAGGGGATCTCGGTCGGGTTCGGGTCGGTGTGGACCGCCGACTTCAGCGGGGACGCCGTGTACCGGCTCGAACCGCCCTCACGGTAGGTCGTACGCGCGCCAGGTCGTATCGACGCTGAACGGCTGAACCACGTCGAGGGCGCCGAACCCGTCCTCGGCCCACGGGCGGATCTCGGCGACGGCGCGAAGGCGGAGCTCCTCGGGGACCGACCAGGTCCACGAGTAGCGGTTCTCCTCGATGCCGCGCACGAACTCCTCGAGCGTCTCCTCGAACGTCTCGTAGGGCGACGGCAAGATCCGCAAGGTGGCGCCACGCTGAGCGAGCTCGGCGTCGAGCTCCTCGAAGGCGTCCCAGTCCAGTCCGATCGGCGCGGTGCTGAACCCCGTGAGCTCCTCGAAGCGCTTGCGGATCTCCTCGTGCGCCCCGCCGTAGGAGCCGAGGTTCGCCACGAACACGCCGCCCGCCCGCACGATGCGGACGACCTCGGCAACGAGCGCCCGCCAGTCCTCGACCAGGTGGAGCACCCATCGCAGGTACGCGGCGTCGAACGCATCGTCCGCGAACGGCATCCGCGTCGCGTCGCCGAGCGCGAGCGGGAACGGCGGGCTCCCCCCCGCCTTGTCGACGAGCTTGCTGAGCATCGGCCCCGAGATGTCGAGCCCTGCCACCGCGACCCCGGCCTCGTGCAGCGGCAGCGCGAGGAGGCCCGTCCCGACCCCGACCTCGAGCGTCCGTCCGCGCCCGCGGAGCTCGCCCGCGAGCAGCTCGATCGTGCGCTCCATCGCCTCCGGCGCGATCGCGCGCGAGGCGTCGTAGAACTCCGCCGCGCGATCGAACCGGACCGAATCGCTCATGCGCCGCAGGCTACGACTTCGGGATGTCCTTGGCAGGGTCCACGAACGGCAGCGAGGCCACGGTCACCGGGACACGACCTCGGGGCGTCTCGGCCTCGAACGCCGAGCCCGGCGCCTCCCACCGGATCGGCACCCACGCGTACCCGACGTTCTTCTCGAGCCTCGGCGACCACGCGCCCGCGGTGATCCGCCCGAGGCGCGCATCGCCCTTGAACAGCGGCCAGAAGTCGTTGAGGGCGCCCTCGTCGGTCATCGGGTCGCCGCCGATCTCGACGCCGACCAGCTTGCGGTCGAGCAGGTCGCCGTCGCGGATCTCCTGCAATCGCTCGCGGCCGACGAAGTCCGCATCCTGGTCCCACTCGACGTACTTCTCGAGGCCCGTGACGTGCAGGGGCGTGTCCTCGACCCGGATGTCCGAGCCGTAGTTGAAGATCCCGGCCTCGATCCTTCGAGCCTCGCTCGGCGCGATCACGCGGATCCCGTGGGGCTCGCCGGTCTGGAACACGCGCTCGAAGAGCTCGTCTCCGCGGCTCGAGTCCTGCAGGTAGACCTCGTAGCCCACCTCGCCGGTCCAGCCCGTCCTCGAGATCACCACCGGGATGCCGTCGACCTCGGACTCGGCACAGAAGTAGTAGCGCAGGTCGGCCACCTCCTCCCCGAACAGGTCGCGGATCACGTCCTTCGAGCGCGGGCCCTGGACCTGCATCGGCGCGACGTCGGCCTCGAAGATCGCGGCGTCCATCCCGTTGCCGGCGGCCACGCCCGCCACGTACAGCAGCGCGTCCGAATCCGCGAGCGCCAGCCAGAACCGGTTCTCATCCAGGCGCAGCAGCACCGGGTCGTTCACGATGCCGCCCCACGGCGCGGTCAGCAGCACGTAGCGGGCCTGCATCACCTGGACCTTCGTCAGGTCTCGGCACGTGATCAGGTTCACGAGGTCGAACGCGTCCGGCCCTCGGACCTCGACGCAGCGCTCGACCGCGACGTCCCACAGCGTCACGCCGGTGCGCAGCGCCTCGTACTCGGCGACCGGGTCCTCGTACATCGTCGGCAGGAGCATGTGGTTGTACAGCCCCCAGCTCGTGCACCCGTGACGCTTGGTCGCCTCGAAGTACGGCGACTTGCGGTACCAGGGCTGGATGTAGAACGTGAAGGTCTCGGACGCCATCGAGCGCTCCTCGGTCGGTCGGGGTCGCGCCGCAGCGTAGCGGCTAGTTGAGCGACGGGTCGAACGGCATCGAGGCCATGAGTTCGAAGCTCGGGCCCTTGCGGCGGAGCACCTCGCCCCACAGGGCGTCGGGATCGTCACGGAAGACGTCCGTCGGCAACGCGGGCTCGACGATCCACCCGCCCTCGGCGAGCTCGGCATCCAGCTGGCCGGCGCCCCAGCCCGCGTAGCCCGCGAACACGCGCGCCCGCCGGAGGTTCCCGAGCGCGACGGGATCGACCTCCTCGGGCAGGAACCCGATCGAGCCGAACGCCACCACGTCCACGCGCTCGGGGTGCTCGAGGTCCGCGAGCACCACCGCCGACTGCGGCTGCACCGGCCCACCGATGAACAGCCGCTCCCCTGGAGGGACCAGATCGGCGAGCGCCGGCACCGCCTCGGCGACCTCGACCTCGGTCTCGCGGTTCAGAACGACCCCCACGGCGCCGTCGTCGTCGTGGTGTCCGATCAGCACGACGGTCCGGCGGAAGTTCGGGTCGACGAGACCCGCGCCGGCGATCAGCAGGTGCCCTCGGAGACTGTCCACGTGCTCAACGCTACGACTTGGGCACTTCCTTGGTGGGGTCGATGAACGGGAGCGGCGCCGTGACCGCGGGGACCGGTCCGTCGGGCGAGATAACGTGGACCTCGTTGCCGGGCCCGGCGAGGGCGATCGGGACCCACGCGTAGCCGATGTTCTCCTCCAGGCGGAACGAGTGCGAGGCGCTCACGAGGCGGCCCACACGCTGGCCGGCGTGCTCGACCGGCCAGAAGTCCTCTAGCCACATACGGAAGGGCTCGCCGCCGATCTTCACGCCGACGAGCTTGCGGTCGACGCCCTCGGCCGCGACCTTCTGCAGCGCCTGCTTGCCGATGAAGTCCGCGTCGAACTCGACGAGGCGCTCCATGCCGGTGACGTGGAACGGCGTGTCCTCGACGGTCATGTCGTTGCCGTAGTTGAAGATCCCCGCCTCCAGCCGCCGCTGGTCGCTCGGCGCGATCGCGCGGATGTCATGGGGCCGGCCCGCCTCCATCACGCGATCCCACAGCTCGGTCCCACGGGAGCCGTCGCGCAGGTAGATCTCGTACCCGATCTCACCGGTCCACCCGGTCCGAGACACGACCACCGGGATCCCCTCGAGCTCGCCCTCCCAGCAACGGTAGTAGCGCAGTCCCGCGACCGCGTCGCCGAACAGCGTACGGATCACGGCCTTGCTCTTGGGACCCTGGACCTGCAACGGCGAGACGTCCGGCTCGCGGATCTGCACGTCCATCTTGGCGAACGCCTGCACGCCGAGCGCGTACAGCAGTGCATCCGAATCCGCGAGCGAGAGCCAGAAATGGTCCTCGGCCAGGCGCAGCAGGATCGGGTCGTTCACGATGCCGCCCGTCGGCGCGATGATCGGCGCGTACTTGCACTGCAGGACCTCGCACGTGGAGAGGTCGCGGCAGGTGAGCAGCTGCGTGAATGCGGCGGCGTCGGGGCCGGTGATCTCCACCTGGCGCTCGACCGCGACGTCCCACAGCGTGACGTGCTCCAGCAGGTGCCAGTACTCGGCCTCGTCGTCGTCGTACAGCGTCGGGATCAGCATGTGGTTGTACAGGTCCCAGCTGGTGCACCCCGCCTCCACGGTCCGCTGCCAGTACGGGGAGCGCCGGTACCACGACGCGGTGTAGAAGGTGAACGAGTACGGCTCCGCGGGCATCAGCCCCTCCTCTTCCTTCGCTTGCGGTCCCTGCGGATCTCTCGCACGGCGTTGTACGCGGGGATCCCGCACACGCCACCGCCCGCGTGGGTCGCGCTCGAGCATTGGTAGAGCCCGGCGACCGGAGTCCGGTAGTCCGCGTAGCCGGGTGCCGGACGCATGTGGAACAGCTGGTCGGCCGAGAGCTCCCCATGGAAGATGTTGCCCCCGATCAGCCCCCACTCGGTCTCCATGTCGTGGGGCCCGAGCACCTGACGCGCGATCACCGAGTCCTTGAAGCCCGGCGCGACGTCGTCGTAGGCCTGCACGACACGGTCGGCATAGGCCTCGAGCTCTTCACGGTGCGGCTCCTGGGACCAGGTGTGCGGCACCCACTGCGTGAACAGCGAGACGACGTGCGCGCCATCGGGCGCGAGCGACGGGTCGAGCGCCGTCGGGATCACGCCGTCGGAGAACGGGAAGGTCGCGGCCACTCCGGCCCGGGCCTCCTCGAACCCCTTCTCGAGCGCCGACAGCGAGGGCGCGATCTCGAAGCCCCCGCTGAAGTCCGTCCACTCGGGCTTGGCGGCGAGCCTCGGCAACCTTGAGATCGCGAGGTTCACCTTCACGACCCCCGACCGGCTGGACCAGTGCTCGATGTCCTCCACGAACTCCGGCGGCAGCTCCCCCCGGTCGATCTGACGCAGGAAGGTGATCTGGGGATGGCACGCGCTCACGACGACCGGGGCGCGGAGCTCCTCCCCGCCCTGCAGGACGACGCCCTCGGCGCGCCCGCTCCGGATCAGGACCTTCTCGACGCGGGCGTTCGTGCGGATCTCGGCGCCGGCGGCGCGGGCGCTCCGCTCGATCGCGGCGGCGACGGCGCCCATCCCGCCCTCGGGCACGCCCCACGAGCCGAGCGTCCCATCGCCGACATCGCCGATCGAGTGGTGAGCCATCACGTAGCCGGTCCCCGCCTCGTACGGCCCCGCCCACGTCCCGATCAGCCCGTTGATCGACATCGCGGCCTTGATCTCGTCCGACTCGAAGAACCGGTCGAGCAGGTCGGCCACGCTCATCGTCATCAGGCGCGTGACCTCGCCGACGGTCCTCACGTCCAGGCCGCGGAACCGCCAGGCAAGGCGGAGCTGCTCCAGCAGGTCGCCCGGGCGCTTCGAGCCGATCTGGGGCGGCGTGCTCATGAGCAGCGGTCCGAGCACCGCGGCCAGTCCGCCGACCCACGCGTCCCACCGCTCGAGCGCGTCCGCGTCGGGCTTGTGGATGGCCGCGAACTCGTCGTAGTTGGCCTTGGGGTCGCCGTACTCGATCAGCACCCGCCCGTCGGGCAGCGGCACCACGTAGGGACCGACCGGGTGGACCCGGTACCCGTGCTTCGGCAACTCCAGGTCCCGGACGATCGTGTCCGGCATCAGGCTCATCACGTAGGAGAGCGTCGTGACGCTGAACTCGGGATGATCGGGCCACGGCCGGTCGGTCGCGGCGGCGCCGCCCGTCTTGTGGCGAGCCTCGCACACCACGACGCGGGCGCCGGCCTTCGCGAGGTACGCGGCGGCCACCAGGCCGTTGTGGCCGCCCCCGATCACGATGACGTTGTGGGTGTTCGCCGCCATGCGCCCGCCTTGAACCGTGGTTCAGTATCGAACCACAGGCCTGAACGGCGGTTCAAGCCGGCGGACGGCTCGTCTCCTCCGGCGCGCCGACCGTGAGGCCCGCCTCGTCCTCGGCGAGGAGCCGGCGCATCCGCACCAGCACGATGACGGCGAGGCCGGCCGTGACGCCGCCCACGGCGTAGGTGGGCTGGGCGCCGATCCACGGCACGACGAAGGCCGCCGCGACGTAGGAAAGGGCGAGCATGACGTGCAGGATCCCGGTGAACGCGGCGGACACCCGGCTGCGAACCGCGTCGGGCGCGCGTCGCTGGCGCAGGTTCTGTTCGGCCACGAAGGTTGTGCCGTCGGCAACGCCGAACACGAACAGCAGGCCCACGATCAGCACGAACGAGGGCGAGATGCCGATCGCGATCCCCGCGGCAGCGATCACGAGGCCCGCGACCACCAGCCAGGTCCCCTCGGCCCCGATCGGCATCCGTCGCGCGAACAGCGAGCCCAGGGTGGCCCCTCCCCCCCAGGCCGTGATCAGCATCCCGTAGCCGAACGATCCGGCGTCGAACGCGTCTGCGAGCGGGGCGTCGGCCACCATCGACATCCCCATCCCGGAGATGAACACGATCCACGCGAAGATCAGGGTCCGCAGGACGCGATCGCGCCACAGGAACGCGAACCCCGCACGGAGGCCGTGGTACTCCTCCTCGTGCTCGCGCTCACCGGCGAAGTTGGCGCGCACGGTGGCGATGACGAGCGCCGACACCAGGAAGGACACGGCGTTGATGGCGAAGACGCCCCTCGCGCTCGTCAGGGCGAGCAGGGCTCCGCCGAGCGCCGGCCCGAGCGTGATGCCGGCGCTCCGGCTCACGCCGAGCAGGCTGTTCGCCCATGAGAGGTGCTCGAGCCCCGCGACGTTGGGGATCGCGGCCTCCGACGCCGACCAGAAGGGCGCCTCGGCGACGGCCGAGAGGAAGGCCCACACGAGGAGCCAAGCGGGATCTTGCCCGAGCGCCATCATGCCGAAGCACAGGGCCCCCGCGACGTCGGAGACGATCATGACCGTTCGCCGGTCGAACCGGTCGCCCAGGATCCCCGCCGGCGGGCTCACGAACCCGACCACCCCGAACGTGAGCAGCAGCGCCAGCGCCACCCAGGCCGCCGAGCCCGTCCGCTCGTAGATCGTGAAGTTCAGCGCGGCGTAGGCGGCGCCCCCGCCCGTGATCGAGATGAAGCGCGCCGCCGCCAGGCGGCGGACCGCGGAGCGAGGGGCGGTGGCGATCATCGTCCGAGTTTCCACCGCCCCTCAGCCTCCGTCTAGCCCGCCGCCCGCAGCGGCTCGAGCACCTCGTCCTGGCTCACGACCACGAGCTCGTCCCGCGCCTGGGCGCGCGACGCCCTGAGGACCGGGAGCAGGACGATCGCTCCCACGAGCCCGCCCACGCCGCCGATCGCGTAGGCGGCGCGCGGTCCGACCAGCTCCAGCAGGGGCCCGCCCAGCGCGAACCCGGCCGTCAGCGACAGCGTGACCATCGCCTCGGACGCCGAGACCACCCGGCTGCGCACGGCGTCCGGCGTCCGGCGCTGCTGGATGCTGCGGTCGGCCACCATGATCACGGCGTCCGCCGCGCCCGAGAGCAGCAGCAGCACGAGCACCGGCCAGAACCTCGGCGAGAGCGCGATGCCCGCGGTCGTCAGCCCGATGATGGCCGAGCCCAGCACCAGGGCTCGGGGTTCGGACTCCTTCCGGAGCCTGCGACCGGCGAGCGAGCCGATCACCGATCCGGCTCCCCACGCGCCGATCATGAGGCCGTAGCCCGCCGATCCCGCGCCGAAGACCTCGGCGAGCGGCACGTCGGCCACCATCGCGATCCCGATCCCGAGGACGAGCGCACACCACGCGAACACGAGCGTGCGCAACACCCGGTCCCGGGCGATGAACACGAACCCCGCCCGAAGGCCGCGGTGCTCCTCGGTCTGTGTCTCGCTCCGATCCTGCGCGAACCGGCCCCTGGCCGTCGCGACCAGCACGGCCGACAGGACGAACGAGAGCGCGTTCGCCGCGAAGACGGCACCCGCGCCGATCAGGGCGAGGAGCGCTCCACCGAGCGCGGGCCCGAGCATGATCCCCGCGTTCGAGCCCAGCTGCACGAGCCCGTTCGCCCACGACAGGTCCTCCTCATCGACGAGGTTGGGGATCGCGGCCGCCGACGCCGACCAGAAGGGCGTCTCGACGACCGCCGCGATGAACCCCACGGCGATGAGCAGGACGGGCTCGTCGACCAGCGCCATCGCGGCGAAGCACGCCGCGCCGGCGAGGTCGGACGCGATCATCACGCGTCGGCGGTCGAAGCGGTCGCCGAGCACGCCGCCCAGGGGCGCGAACAGCCCGCTCACGCCGAACGTGAGGAGCAGCGACGCTGACAGCCAAGCGGCCGAGCCCGTCCGCTCGTAGATCGTGTAGTTGAGCGCCGCGAAGGCGGCGGCACCGCCGGTGACCGAGATCAGGCGCGCGATCGCGAGCCTTCGGACGACGGATCTGGCAGTTGAGGTGGAACGCATCGGACGACTCCTTGGGATCGGGTGGTGCGAGGGACGGTGGTTCGGCTGGTCCCCGCCGGGGAGGCGGGGCTCGCGACCGCTAAGCGGTCGCGATGAGGGGCGTGGTGCCCCTCCGCGGATCGCCGAACATCACCTGGAGTCGCCTCATGACCGAGCGAGTGTAGCAGCGACCATCACGCGGTGGAACCATGTGTGACGAACGTCACATCGGGTCGTCGCGCGGATTCAGCCCGGCAGGACGATGAAGCGCGCCGAGTGACCGCCGATGCCCGCCGCGATCTCGTCGATCACGTCCTGGCCGGCCGGCGAGTCGAGCGTGAGTCCCATCAGCGCCGTCCCGCCGCGGGAGGCGCGCCCGACGTCCATCGTCGCGATGTTGACGTCGTGCTCGCCGAGGATCGTGCCGACCTTGCCGATCACACCGGGCCGGTCCTCGTACTCGAAGAACAGCATGTTCTCGGCGGGGGCCATCTCGATGTCGTAGCCGTTCACCTGCAGGATCCGCTGGTCGTTGCGCTTGCCGACGAGCGTTCCGGCGACCGACACCTCGCCTGCGTCCGTCTCAGCCCGCACCGCGAGCAGGTTCACGTAGTCGCTGGACACCGAGGAGCGCATCTCGCTGATCCCGATCCCGCGCTCGCGCGCGATGATCGGCGCGTTCACGAACGAGACGGGCTCGTGGACCACCCCGCGGAGCACGCCCTTCACGACCGCGAGCGTAAGCGCTCGTGTGTCGACCTCCCCGATCCGGCCCAGGTACTGGCACTCGATCGCGCGCACGGCGCCGTCGGCGAGCCCGGTGAGGAGCGCGCCCAGGCGCTCGGCGAGCGGCAGGAACGGGCGGACGGTCTCGGAGACCTCGGCGGCGGCGGACACGTTGACGGCGTAGGGCACGAACTCCCCCTGCAGGGCCAGGCGGACCATCTCCGCCACCGAGGTGCCCGCCTTGTCCTGCGCCTCGGCGGTGGACGCTCCCAGGTGGGGAGTGGCCACCACCTGGTCGAACCCCAGCAGCGGCGAATCCGTGGTGGGCTCCTCCGCGAACACGTCCAGGGCGGCGCCGGCCACCCGCCCGTCCTCCAGCGCCTTGGCCAGGGCCTGTTCGTCGACGATCCCACCCCGGGCCGTGTTGACGATCCGGACCCCCTCCTTGACCAGGCCCAGCTCGCGCTCGCCGATCAGCCCCTCCGTGTCCGGGGTCCGAGGCAGGTGGATCGTGAGGAAGTCCGATTGCACCAGGAGCGCCTCGAGCGTGGGCATCAGCTCGATGCCCATCTCCTTGGCCCGCTCCTTCGGGACGTACGGGTCGAAGGCGATCACCCGCATGCCGAAGGCCGCGCACCGCTGCGCGACGAGCGCGCCGACACGTCCCAGCCCGACCACGCCGAGCGTCTTGCCCTGCACCTCGACGCCCTGCCACCTCGAACGCTCCCAGCGGCCCGCCTTCAGCTCCTCGTGCGCCTGCGGGATGTTGCGCGCTTGCGCGAGCAGGAGCGCGACGGTGAGTTCAGCGGCCGAGACGATGTTGGACTGCGGCGCGTTCACGACCAGCACGCCGCGTCGCGTGGCGGCCTCGACGTCCACGTTGTCCACGCCGATCCCGGCCCGGGCGATCACCTTGAGGTTCTCGGCCGCCTCGATCACGCGGTCGGTGACCTGCGTCTGCGAGCGGACGACGAGTGCGTCGTACGGCCCGATCGCCTCCGCCAGACCCGCGGACGCGAGCTCGTGGCGCACGTCGACCTGGAAGTCCCTGCGGAGCAGCTCGAGACCCGCCTCCGAGAGCTGCTCGGTGACGAGGACCCTCATCGGGTCCCCCGCGCGATCACGATCCCGGCGAGGCCTGGAACACGCCCTCGGCGGCGGCGACGGCGGCGCCGCGCTTCACCGGGTGGCCCAGGCGCTCGAGGGTCATCTCCAGCGCCGCGAGGCCGCGGATGATGTCGAGCTCGCTGAAGTAGCCGAAGTGCCCGATCCGGAACACCTTGCCCTTCAGGGGCCCTTGGCCCGGCGCGAGCACGCACCCGAAGTCCGCTCGGATCCGGTCGCTGATGGTGTCGGCGTCGATCCCCTCGGGGGCGCGGATCGCGGTCACGGTCCAGTTGTCCTCGAGCCCCTCGCCGAACAGGTCGAGCCCGAGCGCCTGGACGCCGTCCTTCACCGCACGCGAGAGCATCCGATGTCGGGCGTACGCGGCCTCGACGCCGTCCTGGTAGTAGAGCTCGAGCGCCGCATGGAGCCCTTGCATCACGCTGATCGCCGGCGTCCACGGGTTCTCGGGATGCGGAAGGTCGGCGAAGCGCTTGTATGCGCTCCAATCGAAGTAGAAGCGCGGAAGCGTGGCGCTCGCCTTCGCCTGCCACGCGCGCTCGGAGATGGCCACGAACGCGATGCCGGGGGTCGCAGACAAGGCCTTCTGCGAGCCGCCCACCGCCACGTCCACCCCCCACGCGTCGAACTCGAAGGGGACGGCGCCGAGGCTCGACACCACATCGCAGATCACCATCGCGCCGGCGGCGCCCGCGACCTGCGCGAGCTCGCGGATCGGCTGGATCACGCCCGTCGAGGTCTCCGACTGCGTGAGCAGCACCGCCTTGACGGGATGCTCGGCGAGCGCGCGCGCGACCTCGTCGGGGACGATCCGCCGGCCCCACTCGTACTCGACGGTTCGGACGACCAGCCCGTGCGCCTCGGCGAGGCTGGCCCACCGCTTGGCGAAGAACCCCGCGAGCGGGACGAGCACCTCGTCGCCGGGCGAGAACACGTTCTGGATCGCCGACTCCAGGCCCCCGGTTCCCGACGAGGTCATCAGGAGCACATCGGCGCGCTCCGTGCGGTAGAGCTGCTTCAGGCGGGCGGTCACGTCCGACATCAGCCGGCCGAAACCGGGTCCTCGGTGATAGACGAGCGGGCTCCCTTGGGCGAGGAGCACCTCGGGGGGAACCGGCGTGGGGCCGGGCGCAAGGATGATCTCGGGACGGTCCATCGTTCGCTCCTCGGTGGGCTTCCGGTGCGAGCATCGGCGGGCGTCGGCCGATCTCGGGCACGTCGTGGCAGCGTATCATCGGGTGTCCCGCCGCCTCGTCGGCGGGGTTCGCGCGTATGACGACCCTTCGGTTCCTGTTGAAGCGGTTCCTCGCCCAGCGCCTGCTGGGCGTCGCCATCGTCGTCACCCTGGGCTTCACGATCGGCGTGCTCGTCGCCGGCCCGATCTACGCCGACGCGGCCCGCGAGGCGATCCTGACGTCGGCCACCACGAGCGCGCCCGTCACGGTCGCGAACGTCCGCTTCCTCACGTACGGCGATCCCGAGTACGACTACGCGAAGGCGGACGCCGAGCTGCGGGATGCGGTCTCGGAGCTCCCCCTCGGCGAGGTCGTCTCCCAGGGCCGCGGGACCGTGCGTCTTCAGGTCCCGGGCGCCGAGCCGCTGTCGATGAGCCTGCTCTTCCGGGACGGGGCCGCCGAGCACCTGCCCTACCGCGGAGACCCGCCCGCGGGTCCAGGACAGATCGCGCTTCCGGCGAGCATCGCCCGGAGCCTCGGCGTGCGGGTGGGCGACCCGTTGGTCGCGATCGGCCCGACCGGCCAGGAGACCGTGCTCACGCTCGTCGGCCGTTTCGACCTGCCCGACGCCGACGACCCGTTCTGGTACGGGGACCAAACACCGTTCCCGCCGCCGGACTCGACCGAGCTGCCCCCCGCCCTGATGGATCGGCCCGGTTACCTCGAGGTGGTCCCCGAGCTCGGCGTCACCAGCGAGTACGTGTGGGACGTCTTCCTCGACCTCGCGGGCGTGCCGTTCGACGAGGCCGAGCAGATCCCGGCGCAGGTCGCGCGGATCGAGGACGAGCTTCGCTCGTCGACCTCGTTCACGCAGCTTCAGGTCGGGACGGGTCTCGACACGCTGATGACCCTCGTCCGCCAGCGCGTGGAGGACCTCCGCGTGCCGATCTTCCTCGTCGTGTTCCAGATCGGTGCCGTCACGCTGGCGATCTTGGCGGGGGTCGGCTCGCTCGTGCTCGGCCGCCAGTCGTTCGAGCTCGCCGTGCTGCGCTCGCGCGGGTTCTCCGGCGGCAAGCTGATGGCCGCACAGGGCGTGCAGGCGCTGCTGACGGCCGTCGTGGCCTATCCGCTCGGCCTGTTGCTGGGGATGGGCCTCGCGGCGCTCGCCTCCAACGCCAACGGGCCTTCGCTGCCCGGCGTGTACTTCCCCATCCGGCTCTCGCCCCTGGCGCTCGCGCTCGGGCTCGCCGGCGCCGCGATCGGGGCGATCACCCTGCTGATCCTGTCGGTTCCCCACGTCCGCCGCACCATCCTGGAGGAACGGCGGCTGCTCTCGCGCGAGGACCGTCCGCTCCTCGCCCGGGTGCCGGTCGAGCTGTTCGTGCTGCCCCTGGCGATCTTCGCCTTCGTCGACCTGCGGAGCAGCGCCGTGAAGTCGACCGCGGCGCGCGACCAGCTCGAGCCCCTGGTGCTGCTCACGCCCACGCTGTGGATCTTCGCGCTGTCGTTCCTCGCGCTCCGCCTCCTCCTGTGGACGCTCCGGCGGATGGACCGGCGGATCGGACGGACCCGGAGCGTGCCCAGGTACCTCGCCGCCCGCCGGCTCGGACGCTCGCCCGGGACGAGCTTCGCGACGTCGCTGCTGCTCGTGCTCTCGGTCGGGCTCCTCATCGTGTCGACCTCGTACCGAGCGATCGTGATCCGCAACCACGAGGACAGCGCCCATCAGCAGGTCGGCGCCGACTGGAACGTGCAGATCGCCGCGCCCGAGCAGCAGCTGGTCGCGGTCGAATCGGTCCCACCGGATGCGGTCGCGGTGGTGCGGAGCCTCCCGCAGTTCGACCTGCCCGGGACCTTCCCGCTCAGCCCCGTGGCGATCGCGGTGGACCCCGAGCGCTACGCGGCGGGCGGCTGGTGGCGCGAGGACTACTCGCAGGTCGAGCTGCAGGAGTGGCTCCGGCGGATCGACGTCCCCGATCCCGGCATCCCCGTCACCGGGACCACGTTCGAGGCCACGGTCGACGCCGATGACGTCGCCGCGGGCCTGGAGCTCCTCGTCACGTACGAGACCGCCGACGGGGAGGTTCGGACCGCGAGCGCCGGCGTCCTGGTGGAAGGCTCCGCCACCTACCAGGCCCCCCTGGATGAGGCAGCCCGGATCGTGTCGATCGTGGTCCGCAGGGAGGTGGCCGGGGTGAGCGCCGGCCCGGCCGAGCTCACGATCTCGGGTGCGGCGGTCGGGACGCCGCTCGACCTCACGACGTGGGCGCCCCTCCTTTGGCGGGGGAGCGACGGGACGGTCGAGGCCGTCGCGAGCGGCGTGACGCTGACGCTGGAAACCGGCGCCGGCCACGTGGTGGGGGGCATCGCGCCGCCGATGGCTCCCCTGCCCGCGCTCGTATCCCCGGAGGTCGCGCGCTCCCAGGGGCTCGAGTTCGTGGCCACGATGGGCGGACAGCGACTGCCGATCCGCCGGGTCGCCGTGGCCGAGGCCTTCCCGTCGACGCCGGCCGACTTCATGGTCGTCTCGACGCCCGGCCTGCTGCAGGCCGCCGTCCGGATCCCCGAGGCGGGGCTGGCGCTGAACGAGGTATGGGCGATGGGCGATGACCCGCGCCCCGCGCTCGAGCCCGCCGGGTTCGCGATCGGAGAGACGCAGGCGGCGGGACCGATCATCGCCGTGCTCGCCCAACTGCCGCAGTCGCTCGCCGTCGGCATGAACTTCGCGGCGGCGATCGGCGGGCTGGGACTGGTGGTGATCGGGGTCGCCGTGGGGCTCTACTTCGCGCAGCGGCGACGGGAGTTCGAGTTCGCGTCCCTGCGCGCGATGGGAACGGTGCCACGCCAGCTCACGCGGGTCCTGCTCCTGGAGCAGGGACTCATGATCGTGTTCGCGCTCGCCGCCGGCGCGGCGATCGGGTTCGGGATCCTGCGCTGGCTCATGCCGTACGTGGGCAGGAGCATCGGCGCGGCCTTCCCGCCGCCGGTGCTGGTGGTGGATCGGGCGTCGCTCGCGATCTCGCTCTGTGCGATCGTGGCCGCGACCGCGATCGGGCTCCTCGCCGCGCTCCGGGCGCTGCTCCGGTCCTCGGTGACGTCGGTCCTTCGAGGGGAGGCCGAGTGAGCTCGCGCCCCGGGATCGGGCACGAGCCGCTGGCGAGCTTCCACGACGCGCTCGTGCGGTTCCGGCACGTCCACAAGATCTACCGGGTGGCCGACACCGGCGTCGTCGCCCTCGGCGGGGTGGACTTCGAGATCAAGGAGGGTGAGTTCCTCGCGGTCGTCGGGCCGAGCGGCTCGGGCAAGTCGACGATCCTGAACCTGATCGGCGGCCTGGATCGAGCGACCGCCGGGACGGTCGAGGTCGAGGGGCGCGATCTGGGGCGGATGAACGAGGACGAGCTCACCGAGTACCGACGGGAGCGGGTGGGGTTCGTCTGGCAGGGGACGGCGCGGAACCTCGTTCCGTACCTGAACGTGCTCGAGAACGTGCGGCTGCCCTCGACGGCCCGGGGGATGAAGGTGCCGGCGGCCGCCAGGACCCCCCACGAGCTGCTCGAGGTCGTGGGGTTGGATCACCGCGCGAAGCATCGCCCCGGCCAGCTCTCCGGCGGGGAGCAGCAACGCGTGGCCGTCGCCGTGGCGCTCTCCAACGTGCCGCGGCTCCTGCTGGCCGACGAGCCGACCGCCGAGTTGGACACCGAGTCGGCCGCCCTTGTCCTGGACGCCTTCCGCAGCGTCAACCGCGAGTTCGGGGTCACCATCGTGATGGTCACCCACGACCTGCTCGCGGCCAGGCACGCCAAGCGGCAGCTCCGGCTCCGCGACGGCCAGCTGCTCGTCGAGGGCATGCCGATGGAGCCGCTCGCCCCCGACGGGCGCGCCCGGCTGCCCGACGCTGCCGTCGACGCGCTCGCCGGCGTGGACCTCGAGGTCGAAGTGCGTGAGGGCGAGGTCCGGATCCGCCGACGCGGCGAGGGAGGGATCCTCGGTGAGTGACCCGCACGCTGCGTTCCGGCGCCCCGGACCGACGCCCGGGTCGGTCCCGCCCTCCGCCGGCACGACCGTCCCGCTGCTCGACGGGACGGACATCGTCCGCACGTACCGCGGGGCGAACGGCGTCCAGGCGGTGCGCGGGGCATCCCTCGCGCTCGCGTCCAAGGACTTCGTGGCGCTGATGGGACCCTCGGGCTCGGGGAAGACGACGTTCCTCGGCGTGCTCTCGGGCCTGGACCCGCCCGACGAGGGCGAGGTCCGGTGGCGGGGCCGGCCGGTCCGAGCGCTGACGTTCGACGAGCAGGTCGAGCTGCGGCGCACCGGCATGGGGATCGTGTTCCAGAGCTTCGGCCTGCTGCCCACGCTCTCGGCGCTCGAGAACGTCGAGCTCCCGCTGCGGGTCTCGGCGATCCCGCTCGAGGACACGCGGGCGCGCGCGGAGATGTGGCTCGCGCGGCTCGGGCTCGGAGACCGGCTGCACAACCGCACCTTCGAGCTCTCCGCCGGACAGCAGCAGCGGGTCGCCGTCGCGCGTGCCCTGATCGGCGAGCCCGAGATCGTCCTTGCGGACGAGCCCATCGCCGAGGTCGACACGGAGAACGCCGACCTCATCCTCGAGGCGCTGTGGGACGTGATCCGGCGAGGGGGCGCGGTGCTCGCCGCGACGCACAACCCCGAGGCCCTCCGCTACAGCAACCGCGTCGTGCTCTTCCGCGACGGGCGGATCGAGGCCGAGGGGACCCCGGAGGACGTCGCGTCCCGGCTCACCGTGGACTGAACGCTTGACCCGCCCCGACCGACGGGGTTGGATGCGGCGACCGTGCGGCGCGCCCGCCTGCTCCCGTCGTGTGGCCTCGCCCTCGCGATCTCGCTCGTCGGGATCGCGGACGTCGCCGTCGCCCAGACCGGGTCCGCGCCGCCCCCGCGCATCGAGATCCGACCCGCCGGGTCCGAGGCCTGGGCGGAGGAGGCAGCCGGCGAGCAGCAGCCCGGGCTCGGCTCCACCTTCTTCCTGCGGATCACCAACGACGGCGCGGCGGCCGCGTCGTTCACGGTGTCGGGCGACCCCGGACGCGGTGCCTTCGCCGTCCGCTACCTGCACGGCGGCGCCGGCGACGAGCGGATCACGGGCGACGTCGTCGACGGGACGTTCGTCCTCGAGGACCTCGGGCCCGGCTCCAGCCGGATGCTCCGGCTCCAGGTCCGGGTCGCCCGCGGGGCTCCCATCGACGTGACCGCCGCGTGGGACGTGAAGGTCGCCGCGGCGACCGATCCGACCTCGACCGACTCCGCGACCGCGGCCGTCCGCACGGTGACGAAGGCCTTCGGCCGTGCGGCGGGTGTCACGCTCCGCGTGCCGGCCGAGGACGCCACGATCACGTTCCACGAGTCGCTGTTCGGCTCGGCCGCGGCGCTCCGGCCGGTCGGCACGCTGCTCCGGAACGCGAACCCCCGGTTCGACCCGCCGCCGGATGGCCCCGGCCCCGGATACGTGGTGATGGACAGCCGAGGCCGCTCGACGCACCCAACGTCTGGCTCGGACGACGTGGTCGACGCCGACGAGCCGATCCTCGCGCCGGTGAGCGGCACCGTCATCCGCGTCACCTCCTACCACCTGTACTGCCAGTGGGCGGACATCCGCATCGCGATCCGCCCCGACGATGCGCCCGAACGCACCGTGCAGATCTTCCACGTGATCTCGCCGCGGGTCCGGCGCGGCGACCACGTCGTGGTCTCGCACACGGTGCTCGGCCGCGCACGGCTCTTCCCGTTCCGCTCGCAGACCCAGGAGTACGGCCTGGACGGGCGACACGTGCACCTGGAGATCGAGCGCGACGGCAGCGCGCCGCTCCCCGGATGCGGTGGCACGGCCGTGCCGTAGCTAGATGCCGAAGGCGTGGTAGACGTCTTCGCCCTCGGCCCGGCAGAGCGCCTCGGCCGAGAGCTCGAGGGACGGCTCACCGCGGCGCAGGAGCCGGTCGAGGACCGAGCGCCTGCCCAGGCGCCAGGCGATGGCCCGGGCGATCGAGTCCTTCCGGGCGTCCAGGCGCTTGCGCTGCTGATCCAGGTCGCAGGGGAGATGGGTGATGTTGGGCTGGATCACGTCCGCGCCTCCCCGCTGGGCTGTAGGTCGCGCAGGTCGACGTCGGGATCGGCGAGCAGTGCCGGGTCCGGGTGGGCGGCGGCCGAGATCAGCGGCATCGAGCGACGGACGTCGTACCTCCAGTTCATGCCGAACGTGGAGAGCAACCGACCCTCCTGGAGCAGGAACGCGGCGAACGAGCGGTCCTCGACACTGCCGCGGATCACGGTCTGGTCCCACGCGGTCGCGAAGCCGGACATCTGGACCTGCTCGTCGTACTGATCGGACCAGAACCAGTGGGGGTCGTCGTGGATCTCGTCGGCGCCGAGCAGGTTGCGCGCCACGGTCTCGCCCATCCTCATCGCGTTGTCGAAGTGCTCGACGCGAACCGACCCGAACACCGGATGATCGTGGCGCGCGACGTCGCCGATCGCCCACACGCCCTCCACCCCGGTCCGCAGCGTGGCGTCGACCAGGATCCCGTTGTCGATCGGGACGTCCTGTCCCGCCGCCTCGACCATCGGCTCGACGCCGACGCCCACGACCGCCACGTCGCCCTCGATCCTGCGTCCCTCCTTCGTCAGGAGCGCCTCGAACCGCCCGTCGCCCTCGAACCGCTCGGCCGCGTCACGGAAGATCATCTCCACGCCGTGATCCCGATGCAGGGCCTCGATCGCGCGACCGAGCTCGGGACCGAGCACCCGCTCCAGTGGAGTGGCGAAGAACTCCACGACCGTTACGTCCAGACCCCGCTGACGCAGGGACGCCGCCACCTCCGCGCCGATGAACCCCATCCCCACGATCACGGCCTTGGACGCTCCGACGACCGCGGCGCGGATCGCCTCCGCGTCGGGAACGGCTCGAAGGTCGAGCACACCGGGCAGGTCTACCCCCGGGATCGGCAGCCGACGGTTCCGGACGCCCGTGGCGACCACGGCCTGGTCGAAGGGCACGCGCTCGCCGCCCTCGAGCTCCACCACCCGCTCCGCTGCCATGAGGCGTTCGGCGCGGGTGCCCAGTCGGACCTCCACCGCGTTGTCCCGGTACCAGTCCGGCGGCCGGACCCACCGAGGCTCGGCCTCCTCCCCGCGCAGGAACTCCTTGGAGAGCGGGGGTCGCTCGTAGGGGAGGACCGGCTCGGCGCCGATCAAGGTGACCTGGCCGTCGAAGCCGCCATCGCGCAGGGAGACGGCCGTCGTGGCCGCCGCCATCCCCGCACCGATGATGACGACCCGGCTCACTCCTGCGTCAGCAGCACCTGGAGCTCGCCGTCCTGCTCCCGCACCTCGAACACGTCGACCGGGTCCGTCGCGGGCCCCTGCACCGCCTCCCCGCTGGTCACGTCGAACTGGCTCCCGTGGCAGGGACATTCGACGATCGTTCCGTCCAGGTCCCCCTCGGCGAGGGAGCACTGCTGGTGCGAGCACCAGTCGTCGAACCCATGGAGGTCGCCCTCCACGTTCGCGATCGCTACCTGGCGCTCGCCGGCGCCGAACGAGAGGATCTCGCCCTCGCCGACCTCGCCGGCCGAGCCGACCTTCACCCACTGCGACATGACCCGATCCTCCTCCTCTCCCGGGACTCCCGCTGCCTCCGCACTCGCTCCCTCGGCCCCGGACCGGCTCCGCGGGACGTTCGGGCGGGAGCCTACCGCACGCTCGCGCGCGATCGGGTCACCCGCTCCCCCGGCTCCGACGTCGCGCGACGAGGTCGGGTGTGAGGTACCCGACACCCGCCACCAGGTACAGGGCGGCGAGGATCAGGAACCCCCCACGGAGGTCGATCGGGACGACCGCCGGGATCAAGGCGCCCCCCACCCAGGCGAGTTGGAACATCACCTCGTACCGGACGAACACGCGGCCGTGCGCACCACCCGGCGCAAGGCGCTGCATCAACGTCTGGAAGGCGAGCCGACCGAGCTCGGTGGTCGCCCCGACCACCAGCGCGAACACCGTGAGCACCGGCAGGGTGAACGCGACGAACGCGACGATCGCCCCCACGCCCGCCGTCGCGATGCTCGCGACCACCACGGCCTCCTCTCGCATGGAGGAGGGCAGTCGGGGCGCGATCACGTTCCCGAAGTACCCGCCGGCGGTCGCCGCTGCTGCCAGCACGCCGAACCACCACGTCGGCTCGCCGCCCCGCCGCAGCGCGAAGGCCAGGGCGAAGAGCAGGAACCCGCTCGCGGCCCGGAGACCCGCCGCGCCGATCGCCGGCGCCGCGAGCTGGGGGATCGCCCCGCGGCGCGAGACCTCCGCCGGGCCGCTCGGGACGTGCGGATGCGGCAGCCGCAGGTTGAGGAACGCCGCGACCCCGTAGGTCGCGGCCGCCCCGTACAGCGCGGCGGTCGCGCCGCCGAGCTTCAACAGCGCGAGCGCCGGCGCGGCCCCCAGGATGGCCCCGCCGACGCCGATCCGCCCCAGCCGGGCGTTGGCGCGGACCAGCCCCTCGTTCGGCCCGGCGTAGGCGACCGCGAGACCGTTCCGCGTGATGCCGTGGACCTTCGCGAGGACCAGCAGCACCAGCGCCGAGGGGAACAGCAGGAGCGTGTCGACGCGGGGGGCCGCGTACAGGCACACCACGGCCCGACCGAGGGCCGCGACGAACGAGATCGCCCGTCGGGGCCCGGCCCGGTCCAGCAGGGGCACGAGGAACGGGCCGGCGATCGCGAGCGGGACCATCGTGAGGACGAGGTACAGGGCGACCCTGCCCGTCGCCTCGCCGACCGGGAGCTCGAAGAACACCGAGCCCGCCAGGGCGATCGCCACGGCCGCGTCGCCCGCAACGCTCCCCAGGTGCGCGAGCCCGTACGTGTCGAGCGGGTCCTCCGAGCGCCACATGCGCCCGATGGGCCTGAACACCGCCTCGACCAGCCCGACCAGGCCGATCAGGATGAGCTGCCACCAGGGGTAGCGTCGCGGCCGGGTGTGGTCGACCCTCACCGGCCGGCCCGGCTCACGATCCCGACAGCCGCTGCAGGAGCAGCTCGCGCACCGCCTTCGGGTCGGCGGAGCCGCCGGATCGCTTCATCACCGCGCCCAGGACGGCGTTCAGGGCGGCCTCCTTGCCGGAACGGAACTGCTCGACCGGCCCCGGGTTCTCCGCGATCGCCTCGTCGACCCACGCCGCGAGCGCCGACGCGTCCGTCACCTGCCGCAGGCCGCGGCGCTCGACGATCGCGCCCGCAGGCTCGCCGGTCTCGAAGGCGTCCTCGAGCACCTGCTTGGCTCCGGTCGACGAGATCGTGCCGTCCCCGACCAGCCCGATGAGGTCCGCCACGTGCGCCGGCGTGACCTTCGACGCGGCGAGGTCGACCTTCGCCGCGTTGGCCAGTCCGGCCAGGTCCTGGGTCACCCAGTTCGCCACGGCCGCCGGATCGGCGCCGAGCGCCAGCGTCTGGTCGAAGAACGACGCGGCCGAGCGCGAGCCGGCGAGGATCCGCGCCTGCTCCGGCTTCAGACCGAGCGCCGACGTGTACCGCTCACGCTTGGCGGCCGGAAGCTCGGGCAGGGAGGCACGCAGGTCCTCGACCCAGGCGCGATCGGGTGCGAGCGGCGGCAGGTCGGGCTCGGGGAAGTAGCGGTAGTCGAACGCCTCCTCCTTCGAGCGAAGGGTGTGGGTGGTCCCCCGCTCCTCGTCGAAGTGTCGAGTCTCCTGGATCAGCGCCTCGCCGCGAGCGAGCGCGCCGCGCTGGCGCTCCTCCTCGTGGCGCAGGGCGCGCTCGAGCGAGCGGATCGAGTTGAGGTTCTTCACCTCCACCTTCGTCCCCAGGTCGGTCTCCCCCAGGTGCCGCGTGGAGATGTTGGCGTCGCACCGCAGCGAGCCCTCCTCCATCCGGACGTCCGAGACCTCGAGCGCCTCCAGCGTCGCCCGGAGCTCGGTCAGGTACGCGCGGGCCTCCTCGGGCGTGCGCAGGTCGGGCTCGGAGACGATCTCGACGAGCGGGACCCCGGCACGGTTGTAGTCCACGAGCGCGTAGTCGGCCTGTCCGATCCTGCCCGACGCCCCGGCGTGGGTGGTCTTGCCCGTGTCCTCCTCCATGTGGACGCGGGTGATCCCGATCCGGCGCCTGATCCCGTCCACCTCGATCTCCATGGAGCCGCCGACGCACACCGGCAGGTCGTATTGGCTGATCTGGAAGTCCTTCGGCATGTCCGGGTAGAAGTAGTTCTTCCGGTGGAACAGCGAGTCGCTCGCGATCTCGCAGCCGAGCGCCAGCCCGATGCGCACGATCGAGGCGATCGCCTCCGCGTTCGGAACGGGCAGCGAGCCCGGGAGCCCGAGGCACACGGGACAGACGTTCGCGTTGGGAGGCGACCCGAACTCGTTGCGGCACCCACAGAACATCTTCGTGCGCGTCGACAGCTCGACGTGGCACTCCAACCCGATGACGGACTCGAAGATCTCGGCCATGCGCCCGAAGTCTAGCCGGGTCCCCGAGGGCCCCCGACCGGTCTCACGGGGCGGCTCCCACCGACGTTGCATCCTGGAACGGCGCCCATCGGCCCTGTAACCGATGAACCACCGAAAGGTAGTGACGGCGCCCGGGGAGGAGCCGTATCGTGAACGCCATGGCCAGGACCCGGACGCAAACGAGCGGACGGGCTCAGGCCTCCCCCGCACAGATCTGGGCCGCCCTGTGGGCCGTCTACATCATCTGGGGCACGACGTACCTCGCGATCCGTGTCGCGAACGAGACGCTCCCCCCTCTGATCGCCGCCGGGATCCGCTTCGTGATCGCCGGCGGCGCCCTGTACGCATGGTCGGTCCGCCGCGGCGACGTCGAGGGCGACCGCCCGACCCGCGCCAACTGGAAGGCCGCCACGATCGTCGGGGTGGGCCTGGTCGCCGGCGGGAACGGGCTCGTCGTCCTGGCCGAGGTCACGGTCCCCTCGAGCATCATGGCTCTGATCATCGCTCTGGTGCCACTCTGGATGGCGCTGATCGATCGGGTCGTGCTCGGTCACGAAGTGCGATGGGCCACCACGGTCGGCCTCCTCCTCGGCTTCAGCGGCATCGCCCTGCTGATCGGCGGGGCGGCGATCGACGCGAGCGTGCCCCTCTCCGGCCTCCTGATCGGGGTCCTGGCCTCGCTGTCATGGACGAGCGCATCGCTGTACTCGCGGAACGCGCCCCTGCCCAGGCGACCGCTCGTCGGGGCCGGGATGGAGATGCTGATCGGCGGAGCGGTGCTCATCGTCGCGGGGGCGCTCCGGGGTGAGCTCGCGTCCATCGATCCGGCGGCCTTCTCGAGCGAGTCGCTCCTCGCCCTGCTGTACCTGATCGTGATCGGCTCGTGGGTGGGGTTCACGTCCTACGTGTGGCTGCTCCGGAACGCGAGGACCTCGCTGGTCTCGACGTACGCGTACGTGAACCCGATCGTCGCCGTCACCCTCGGCTGGCTGGTCCTCGACGAGACGATCACGGCCCGGATCCTGTTCGCCGCCGCGGTCACGATCGCGGGAGTGGCCATCATCATCTCGAGCGGCGGGACCTCGCGGGGGGCGGAACCGGTCGTCGAGGCCGAGGTCGTGTAGTCCTCAGCCGAGCGTTCCGAGGAGCGCCGGCCTTGCGTCGAACCCGATCGCCTGCTCGAGCGCGAACGCGGCGCGCAGGAGCCGAGGCTCCTCGAGCACCGGGACCGTGAGCTGCAAGCCGACCGGAAGTCCCCGTTGGTCGAGCCCGCTGGGGATCGAGATCGCCGGCATACCCGAGAGGTTCGCGGGGATCGTGAACACGTCGTTCAGGTACATCGCGAGCGGATCGTCGACCTTGGCGCCGATCGGGAACGCGGTCGTCGGCGAGGTGGGCGAGACCAGGACGTCGAAGTCGGCGAACGCGGCGTCGTAGTCCCGGATGATCAAGGTCCGCACCTTCTGCGCCTGGCCGTAGTACGCCTCGTAGTACCCGGCCGAGAGCGCGTAGGTCCCGAGCATGATCCGCCGCTTGACCTCGGCGCCGAACCCGGCCCCGCGCGTCTTCGTCATCATCTCGACGGAGTCCGAGCCGTCCACCCGCAGCCCGTAGCGGACGCCGTCGTAGCGCGCCAGGTTGGAGGAGGCCTCGCTCGGGGCGATCAGGTAGTAGGCCGAGAGCGCGTAGTCCGTGTGCGGCAGTGAGACCTCCCCGACGCTCGCGCCCAGCCCCTCGAGCCGGTCGATCGCCGCGCGCACCGAGTCACGGACACCGGGCTCGACGCCCTCCCCGAACGCCTCGCGCACGATGCCGAACCGGAGCCCGGCGATCCCCTCCTCGAGGCCCTCCGTGAAGTCGCGACGATGCGTGTCCAGGCTCGTCGCGTCCATCGGGTCCTTGCCCGCGAGCGACGAGAGCAGCACGGCCGCATCGCGCACGCTCCGGGTGAAGGTCCCCACCGTATCCAGCGAGGACGCGAACGCGATGAGCCCGTACCGGCTGATGAGCCCGTACGTCGGCTTCAGGCCGACCACCCCCGACAACGACGCCGGTTGTCGCACCGAGCCCCCGGTGTCGGTCCCGAGCGCCCAGATCGCCTCGCCGGCGGCCACCGCCGCGGCCGAGCCGCCGGAGGACCCGCCGGGCACCGTGTCCAGGTTCCATGGGTTGTGCACCGGCCCGAAGGCGGAGTTCTCGTTGGAGGAGCCCATCGCGAACTCGTCGCAGTTGGTCTTGCCCAGGAGCACCGAGCCCTCGGACCTGAGTCGGGCCCACGCCGTGCAGTCGTACGGCGGCACGTAGGTCTCCAGGATCTTCGACCCACACGTCGTCGTGACGCCCCGCGTCGAGAGCACGTCCTTGAGCGCCAGCGGGACCCCGGCCACCGGGGGTGCGTCGCCGGCCGCGATCCGTTCGTCGGCGGCCGCGGCCTGCTCGACCGCGAGGTCGTCCGTCCGCGCGAGGAACGCCTTCACGCTCCCGTCGATGCGGTCGATCCTCGACCGGCACGCGGCGAGGATCTCGACGCTGGAGGTCTCGCCCGCGCGCAGCAGCTCCGCCAGCTCGGTCGCCGTGCGGTCGCAGAGCTCGCTCACTCGACCTCCGTGATCCGCGGGACCCTGAACCGATCGTCCTCGCGGTCGGGGGCGTTCGCGAGGACCGCCTCGGCGCCGAGCGACGGCGTGGGCTCGTCGGGACGAAGGACGTTCGCACGCGGGATCGCGTAGGCCGTCGGCGGCACGTCCGCCGTCGCGACCTCGCCCACCTTGGCGGCGTGCTCGAGGATCACGCCGAGCTGCGCGCGCAGCCGATCCCGCTCCTCGGGTGTGAGCTCCAGTCGCGCCAGGCGCGCGACGTGCTCGATGTCGATCTCGACGGCCACGGCCGGAGTCTACCGGCGCCGGCCGATGGGCCCTCACCCTGGTCCATCGCTCGCGGATCCGCGCTCGCGGCCGGAACCCCTCAGCGGAACAGCCCGAACCGCGGCTCGACCTGGTGCGCGATCGCGGCCGCCATCAGCGCGTTGCCGACGAGCCACACGTCCGTGATCGGACCGACGCCGCCCGGGACCGGCGTGATCGCCTCTGCCTTGGCCTCGACGCTCTCGTAGTCCAGGTCCCCCATCATCCGGGTCTTCCCGGTCTCCGGGTCCTTGACCGCGTGGATCCCGACGTCCACCGCGACGACGCCCTCCTTCACCATGTCGCCGTTCACGATCCCCCGGACGCCGGCCGCCACGATCAGGATGTCGGCCTGACGCGTGTAGTCCTCGAGCGGCTTCGTCCGGCTGTGGCACGCGATCACGGTCGCGTTCCGCTGCAGCCCGAGCATCTGCGCCGGCTTGCCGACGCTGTTCGACCGCCCGACCACCACGAGCGTGCGGCCCGTGTAGAACTCCTCGTGACCGCCGCCGCTGGAGTCCGCGTACGCATCGAGGAGGTAGAAGCACGAGGCCGGCGTGGAGGGCAGGAACCTCGGCCTTCCCTGCGCGAGCAGGCCCGTGTTGAGCGGGTGGACCGCCTCGATGTCCTTGAGCGGGTCGACGGCGCTGTTCATCTCGGCCTCGGGGATCTGCGGCGGGAGCGGGTGCAGCACGAGGATCCCCGTGATCCGTGGATCGGCGTTCAGCTTGCCGAGGGTCGCGATCACGTCTTCCAGCTCGACGTCTTCGGGCAGCCGCTCGCAGACGTACCGGTACTCGAGGCTCTCGGCCAGCCGGCGCACGTGCTTCTCGTAGGCCGTCGCGTCGTAGGACTCGCCGATCAGCACGGTCGCGAGACCGGGGCGCACATCGGACAGACGCAGCACGGCGAGCTCGTCCGCGATGCTCTGCCGCAGCCGCTCCGCGATGGCGTTGCCGTCGATGACCGTCGCCACGTGCACCTCCTCGGGCCTCGCGCATCCTGCCACACGCGCGTGGGGCGCGCGTGGCTCACGCCCGGCCGAGACGCCGCAGGAACTCCCCTTCGTCGATCGTCTCGACACCGAGCTGCTCGGCCTTGGCGGCCTTCGAGCCGGGGTTCTCCCCTACCACGACGAAGTCCGTCTTCTTCGAGACGCTCGACGCGACCCGCGCCCCGGCGGTCTGAGCGGCCGCCGTGGCCTCCTCGCGCGACAGCGTCTGGAGTCCGCCGGTCAGCACGATCGACCGCCCGGCCAGCGGCTGGTCGCCGGTCGGCTCCACGACCTCATCGGCCATCCGGACGCCTGCCGCGCGGAGCTTCTCGATCAGCCGACGGTTCCGCTCGTCCGCGAACCACCCGTGCACGCTGCGGGCGATCTCGGGCCCGATCTCCTCGACGTCGTCGATCTCCTCCGAGCTCGCGCCCTGCAGCGCCTCGATCGAGACGAACGCCCGCGCCAGCACCTGGGCGACGTGCGTGCCGACGTGCCGGATGTTGAGCGCCGTGAGCAGCCGCCAGATGGGCCGGTCCTTCCCGCGCTCGATCGAGGCCAGCAGGTTGGCGATCGACCTGTCCGCGAACCCCGGCAGCTGCGCCAGGTCCTCCGCGGTGAGCGTGAAGATGTCCGCCGGGTCCTTCACCATCCCTCGGTCGAGCAGGGCCATCCCCGTCATGTAGCCGAGGCCCTCGATGTCGAGCCCACCGCGCGAGGCGAACGAGTACAGCCATTCGACGTTGCGGCTCGGGCAGGCCGTGTTGGGACACCGATGGTCCGCCTCGCCCTCGGGACGCACCAGCCCCGTCCCGCAAGAGGGGCACGCCGTCGGGAACTTCCATCTGCGCGCACCCCGCTTCCGCTTGGGCAGGACGGGCCCCACGATCTCCGGGATCACGTCGCCGGCGCGACGCACGATCACGGTGTCGCCCACCCGGACGTCCTTGCGGGCGACCTCGTCCTCGTTGTGGAGGGTGGCGTACGTGATCGTCACGCCCCCGACGAACACCGGCTCGAGCACCGCGAAGGGCGTGACCTTGCCCGTGCGGCCGGTGTGCACGTCGATCTTGCGGAGCAGCGCCGTGCGCTCCTCGGGCGGGAACTTGTAGGCGATGGCCCACCGGGGTGCGTGGCTCGTCGCGCCGAGCTCCTGCTGCAGGGCCACCTGGTCGACCTTGATGACCGCCCCGTCGATCTCCCAGTCGATGCTGTGACGGTTCTCCTCCCACCGACGCAGGTAGCCCTCGACCGCGTCCAGGTCCTCCTCCACCTCGGCGGTGGGCGCGACCGGCAACCCCGCGTCGTGACACCACGCGAGGAACCCCGAGTGGGAGTCGAACCGCACCCCGTCCGCGAAGCCGAACGAATGGACCCACAGGGCAAGCGGTCGCGACGCGCTCACCTTCGGATCCTTCTGGCGGAGCGAGCCCGCGGCCGCGTTCCGCGGGTTCGCGAACACCTTGGTGTTCCCCGTCTCGAGCAGCTCCTCGTTCAGGCGCTCGAACGCCTTCACCGGCAGGTACACCTCGCCGCGGACCTCGAGGTAGGCGGGCGGCTGCTTCAACAGGAGCCGGGGCGGGACGCTGCGGACCGTACGCACGTTGGCGGTGATGTCCTCGCCGATGCGGCCGTCGCCACGGGTCGCCCCCTTCGTGAGGACGCCGTCCTCGTAGGTGAGCGCGACGGCCACGCCGTCGATCTTCAGCTCGCACGAGTAGCGCGCGCCCGTGCCGATCCCGCGCTCGACCCGCGCCGCCCACGCCTCCAGCTCCTCACGGCTGAACGCGTTGTCGAGCGAGAGCATCGGCGAGCGGTGCTCGACGGGAGCGAAGAGGTCGGCGGGCGTGGCCCCCACACGCTGCGTGGGCGAGTCCGGCGTGACGAGCTCGGGGAAACGCTCCTCCAGCTCGCGGAGCTCCCGCATCAACTCGTCGTACTCGGCGTCGGAGACCTCCGGGTCATCGAGCACGTGGTAGCGGTACGAGTGGTAGTTCAGCCGCTCGCGCAGCTCCTCGACGCGCAGCTTGGCCTCGGCGAGCTCGCGCTCCTCGGACCGGACCTTCGACGTGGCGCGGGACCGACTCACGCCGCGATCTCCACCGAGCCGACCACCCCGATGCGCTCGCCGACGAGCACGACCCCGCCGAGAACGCCCTTGACCTGCCGCAGGTAGGCGAGCGCTCCACGGAACCCGTTCTCCTTGGGCAAGATGGCCCGGACCCCGGCCGCGGCGGCGTCGGCGAGCATGCACGACTCGGCGAGGACCGCGAGGCCGTCGGGCGCCTGGCGACCTCGGCCGACGGTCATCGAGACGCCGATCCCCTGCTTGCTCGGCGGCACCACGATGGAGACGGGGCCGGCCGATGTCTGCATCACGGTCAGCTTCTGCCGCCTGCGGGCGAGGATGAAGTAGTCGCCGCCGCAGTTCACGGTCACGTCGTTCACCTCACGGGCGAGGAACCGGCCGACGTGGTCGGTCACGGCGCCCTGCAGCGAGAACATCGGCCCGACGCCCGCCCTGCGGGCGGCCACGATGATCTCGCGGACGATCTCCGGGGCATCGGCGGGGAGCTCGATCGGGCGCTTGCTGCTGCGGACCTCCGGGTTGCGGATCGTGTACGCATGCAGCTGCTCCCAGAACGACAGCGCGGCAGCCCGCGACTCCTCGTTGAGGTCGGTCCCCGCCTGGATGTGCAGGGTGAGGTCCTGCACCTGGATGTCGAAGCTGCGCGGCTTGCGCTTGAGGAGCTTCACGCCGGCGGGTCCTCCACCGGCCGATGATAGCCGGGGGCGCCGACGCCTTCGGGTGGTCGCGCAGCCGAGATACCGTTAAGGGGATATGAGGGTCATGTCCGGGCGCGTGAACCCGGTGACGTTTCAAGAACGTGCATAGCCGCCGACAGTCCGACGGCGCAGCCACCGCGTCCTGATGAACTCGTTGGAGTTCGGGTTGTAGTGCGGATCGTCACCCCGCACGACGGCTCCGATGGTCAGTCCGCGCAGCAGGCGAACCACCAGTCCTGCTCGCCCTCGACCGGCGTGAGCGTCACGATTCCCGCAGGCCCCGGCGAGCGCGTGCCCTCGGGGTCGTACTCCAGCGACCACGACGTCGCGAAGGGCGCGCCGTGGGTGGACATGAAGAAGGCCCATCTGACGCGGCCATCACTCGAGAACGTGCCACCGACCCGCTCGATGGGGGTCCCGGACGCCGCCAGGGCGGCCTTGATCACCTGGTGGTCGGCGCGCGCAACGTCGTCGAAGCGGACCGCGCGGTCAGTGAGGCCACCGCAGTCCTCGGGGTCTCCGTCGAAGAAATCGCCGCGCGGGTAGGTCAGGATGGCGCACCCGGCCGCGTCCATGAAGTACTCGACCTTCAGGTCCTCGAGGACGGGCAGGACCGTGGCCTTGAGGCGCCCGATCTGTTCGGCCTTCTCGGACTCCGACGGCAGATCGCCGCGGATCACCCGCACAACGAGGAGGCCCCCGACCGCGGCCACAACGAGGACGATGACGACGGCGCCGAGCCTGGTCCTGGGCAGCCTCAAGAACCTGGGCTTCACCGGCCCTGAACCCATCAGAGCCTCCGATCGACCGAGAACACTCTACGCCGGCACCGGCACGCTGAACGAGCTCGTGGGCGTCGCCGTGCGCGCCCGCTGGCCTTCGGTCCACCTCGGCCTGGTCCTCGTTCATCGCCAGAACTCGGACAGGTTGCCCTCGCCATCCGGGGGCCCAGGACGCGGGCAACCGGAGGCTCAGCGGAACGAGGAGATGATGCGCCCTCCGCCGAGGAGCTCGGCGCCGCGATAGACGACGACGCTCTGCCCGGGCGCGACGGCGCGCTGGGGCGTGCGGAACTCGACCCGGATGCGGCCACCCATGGGCTCGATCACCGCTGGGACATCCTCGCCGCGGTAGCGGATGCGGACCTCGGCCTCGAACGGCCCGTCGCTCGGCGGCCGCCCGGCGATCCAGGAGACGCGGTCGGCGACCAGCCCCCGCCGGGCGAGCAGCTCCCCGGGGCCCACGATCACGCGGTTCGTCGCTGCGTCCACCTCCAGCACGTACGAGGGGTCGTGGCCGCTGATCCCCAACCCCCGCCGTTGCCCGACCGTGAACGCGGCCGCGCCGGGGTGGCGCGCGAGGACGTGGCCGTCTGGGTCGGCCACGTCGCCCTCGTGCATCAGATGCGGCGCCACCGCGGCCAGGAAGCGGCCGGCGTCGCCGCCCGGCGCGAAGCACAGCTCCTGCGAGTCGGGCTTGCCCGCGACGGGAAGCCCGAACCGCTCGGCGAGCACGCGCGTCTCCGCCTTCGCGAGTCCCCCGACCGGGAACCGCGACCGCGCGAGCTCGGCCTGCCCGAGCATGTGGAGCATGTAGGACTGGTCCTTCGAGCGGTCGGCGCCACGCAGCAGGCGCCACGAGCCGTCCGAACCTCGCTCGCCACGCACGTAATGGCCGGTGGCGACGAGGTCGACCCCAAGCTCCTCGGCGCGACGCAGGAACGCGCCGAACTTGATCTCGCCGTTGCAGCGGGCGCACGGGTTGGGCGTGCGGCCGGCCTCGTGCTCGGCTACGTAATCGCCGATCACGGCCTCGTCGAACTCGAGGGTCAGGTCGCAGATCTCGAAGGGGAACCCGGCGATCCGGGCGACCTCGGCCGCGTCCGCCCTCGCGGCGGGCCCGCAGCAGCCGTGCTCGACGCCCTCGAGGTGCACGAGCTGCATGTGGGAGCCCACGACCTCGTACCCCTGCTCGGCCAGCAGGCACGCGGCGACCGACGAGTCGACACCGCCGGACATCGCGACGAGCACGGAACCCTTCGAGGACATGCGGGGATGCTACGACGCGTCGGTCATCGCGGCAGCCCGCTCGCCGGCGACCGCGTCGACGCGCTCGATCCACGGAACAGCGCGGAGCCGCTCGAACAGATCGCGGGCCTCTGCCAGCGTGGGCTCGGCGTCGGCCCCCCGGCCCTGGTGCGAGAGCCAGTCGCCCTGCTCGAGCAGCGTGATCGCGAGGGAGAACGGGGTCCCGAGCTCGCGGAAGAGTCCCACGGCCGACTTGAACCACGGCTCGGGGTCGCCGTCGGAAGCGGCGGCGAGCCTGGCCTTGAACCGGGTCATCTGGGCTTCGTACATCGGCGAGCGCACGCCCGGTGGGATCGCCTCGATCTGCGAGATCGTCCGCTGCAGTCGGTCGAGGTCGCCGAGCGCGGCCGCCGCCGACAGGCCGAGGACGAACGCCCACTTGGTGGAGTCGGTGTTCAGGCCGACGACGTCCGTGACGTCGATCGCTCGCTGGGCCGAGGCGAGCGCCTCCTCGACCTCGCCCTCCGTGAGCAGCTGGAGGGCGAGGTACGTGTCGTGGGCCGCGCGCATCTGCGCCTCCTCCGAGCCCGCGAAGGCCTCGAACGCCTCCACGACCTCGCGCCCACGCTTCAGGTCCCCCCGTGCCACGTGGATCACCGTGAGCTTCAGGAGCTCACTCACGTCGCGGGCGGCGGACTCGACCTCCGCGAACAGCCGGTCGCCTGCCTCCAGCGCCTCGTCCCAGCGGCCGACGTCGACCCACAGGGACATCGATGAGGACATCGCCACGAGCTCGGACTGACGCATGCCGAGCCTGCGCGAGATCTCCACCTGCCGCTCGAACGTCGCCAGCGCCTCGTCGTAGCGGTCGAGCTCGCTGAGGCTCACGCCGAGGTTGTTGACGGCCCGGATCAGCGGATCGGTGAGGTCGTGCTCCTCGGCGATGCGGAGGGACCAGGAGAGCAGGGCCATGGCCTCCTCGGGATGTTCGTTCCGGAGCATCAGGGACTTGGTGTTGAGCGCGTTCGACAGCACGTCGGGGAGCCAGAGCGACTCCGCGAGGCCGAGCGATCGCTCGATCCACGACCTGGCCTCCCCGACGTCCCCCGCGAAGTAGTGGAAGCGCGCGATCTCGTGCGCGAGGGCGGCGACCGTTGCATCGGCTCCCTCGGCGGCCAACACCTCGTAGGCCGCCTCCATCCGCCGGAGTGGCTCCTCGATCTTGTCCATCCCGTACCACTCCGCCTCGCCCAGCACGGCGGAGGCGGCGGCGTGCAGGCGAGGCTCCCCGATCCGCTCGTAGATGGCCGTGGCCTCCTCAAGCCGCCCCGCCGCCTCGACGTAGCGGGTTCCGTAGTGCGCCATGCGGCCCGCCCGCTCGAGGAGGTGCGCGCGATCGAGGTCCTCGTCGGCAAGCTCCGCCGCCTGCTCGAAGTAGCGCTGGGCTCCCTCGCTCGCCCCGAGCGATGCCGCGCGCTCCCCCGCGCTCGCGAGGGCACCGCGGGCGAGCCTCTGGATCTCGGCGGCATCCTCGGCCTCGGGCGCCGCCCTGAACGCCTCCACGTAGTGCGACGCGACGATCTCCGCGTCCTCCGTCTCGCCATCCGCCGTCAGGATCGAGGCCGCGACCAGGTGCTTGGCCTTGCGCTCCTTCTTCGAGAGGGTCTCGTACGCGATCCGGTGGACCAGGTTCTGCAGGAAGCCGTACTGGCCGCGCTCCGGGGAGGTCGGGTCCCCCTGCAGGAAGAGCACCTCCTTGCGGGTCAGCGAGCCGAGCACGGGCTCGAGCTCGGCCACGTCGAGCTCCATCAGCGCCGAGAGCTCCTCCTTCCGGAACGTCCTGCCGAGGACGGCTCCGTCCTGGACGACGCGCCGCTCCTGCGGCGACAGCCCGTCCAGGCGCGATGCGATCAGGGCGTGCAACGACTCCGGGATGTCGAGCGCCTCGATCGGGCCGGCCGAGCGGTACACGCTCCCCTCCAGTCGGAGGGCGCCGCGGTCGATCAGCATCCGGACCGTCTCCATCGCGTAGAGCGGGACCCCCGCGGCCCGATCCAGGATCTGCCGCCGCAGGTCGTCGGGCAGTCCGGGCGCCAGACCCTCGAGCATGGCCACCATCGCCGGCTCGTCGAGGGGATCGAGGTAGACCGAGGTGAAGTTCCGCGTGGCCGTGCCCCACGTCGGGCGCGCCTCGAGCAGCTCGGGTCTCGCGAGGGTGACCACGAACAACCGGTAGTCACGCGACCACTCCAGGAGGTACTCGATGAAGTCCAGCAGCGCTTGGTCGGCCCAGTGGATGTCCCCGAACACCATGACGGTGGGGCGCTCCTCCGAGAGCCGCTCGTAGAACAGCCGCCAGGCGGCGAACAGGTCCTCCCGCTCGTGGGAGGCACGCTCCTCCAGCCCGAGGAGGTGCGCGAGCCGAGGCTCGACCCATGCGCGTTCTTCGTCGTCGGGCAGGGTCTCGCGGACGCTCGACCTCAGCTTCTCGCGAGCGAGGGTGGGGTCCTCCCCCTCGACGATGCCGGCCCGGGTTCGGATCATCTCGGCCAGCGCCGCGTAGGTCACGCCCTCCCCGTAGGGCAGGCACCTTCCCCGATGCCAGCGGATCTGCTCCGCGAGGCCATCGACGTACTTGAAGAACTCCCACTCCAACCGCGACTTGCCCACCCCCGCGGCCCCGATGATCGACACCAGGTGCCCGCGTCGCTCCTCCGCCGTGCTGTGGAACAGGTCCTTGATCATCCGGAGCTCGCGGTCGCGTCCCACGAACGGAGACTCGAGCCCCACCGAGCGCCGTGCGCCCGCCGCGCCCGCCACGATCCGCGTGGCCCGCCACAGCGGGACGGGCTCGGCCTTGCCCTTCAGCTCGAACTCGCCCGCCTCCTCGTAGACGATCGTGTCCTCGCTCGCGAACTTCGTCCCCTCGCCGACGAGGACCTGGCCCGGCGAGGCGGCCGATTGGATCCTGGACGCGGTGTTCACGAGGTCGCCGGCGACCATCCCTTGGTCCGTCGCGCCGATCGTCACGGCCGCCTCTCCGGTCAGGACGCCGGCCCGGGCCGACAGCTCGGGAGCTCGGGCCTCACCGCCGAGCTCCGTGACGGCGGCGGTGAGGTCCAGCGCGGCACGGACGGCGCGCTCCGCGTCGTGCTCGGTGGCCACGGGTGTGCCCCACACGGCCATCACCGCGTCGCCGATGAACTTCTCGACCACGCCGCCGTAGCGCTCGATCAGCGTTCGGGAGGTGTCGAAGTACCGAGACAGGAGATCGCGAACCTCCTCGGAGTCGCGCGATTCCGACAGAGCCGTGAAGCCGACGAGGTCGGCGAACAGGACGGAGACCAGTCGCCGCTCGGCCGTCGGTGCCCGGGGGGGCTCCGCGGCGGCGATCGGCGGTCCGGCAGCCAGGGCGGTCCCGCACTCACCGCAGAACTTCTGGCCGGGTCCGTTCTCCGTCCCGCAGGAGGGGCAGACGATCGACAGGGGGCTGCCGCACTCCCCGCAGAACTTGCGGCCCGCCTCGTTCTGGGCGCCGCAGCTCGTGCACGTCACGCGTGCGCCTCCGCAGCGATCCCCGCGGCGACGCGATCGATCTGCTCGATCCACGGCCGCGCCCGCAAGCGCTCGAACACCTCGCGGGCCTCGGTGAAGAGACCACGCGCCTCCTCGGCTCGGTCCGACGACACGAGCCACTCGCCCAGCTCGAGCTGGGTCACCGCGACGTGGAACGGCATCGAGAGCTCGCGGAACCCCTCGGCCGCCGCCGCGAAGCTGGGCTCAACCCGATCGCTCTCTCCCCGCCGGGCGGCGAGCTTGGCCGCGAACCTCGCGCCCTGCGTCCGCAGGTACGGCGTGACCTCGCCCGGACGAAGCGCCTCGATGTCGCCGAGCAGTTGGTCCAGCTTGTCCTCATCGCCGAGCTCGAACGCCGCCTCGAGCGCCTGCACGAGGCCCTCCTTGACGATCCCGGCCTGGATCCCGAACTCGAGGCGGGCCGCGAACGCCTCCTCCCCCGCGGCCATGGCCTCCGGCAGCCGCCCCTCGGCCCGCAGCACCTGCGCCTCGCATCGTCGGTAGGCGGTTCGGGTCTGCACGTCCCCGGAGGACTCCGCCTCGGGGAAGCCAGCGAGCACGCGGCGCGCCTCGTCGAGCTCTCCGCGCCACACGTGCATCGGGACCAGGTTGAGCGCCGACATCCGCAGGAACTCCGGGAGCCCCTCTTCCGGACGGATCTGCTGCGCCCGCTCCTCGGCTTCGTCCCAACGCCCGAGGTTCACATGCTCCTCCAGGTCGCCGAAGGAGAAGCTCTGCTCCCAGAGGCGATCGCCGACCCGGCGGGCGAGATCGAGCCCCTGACGACTCAGCTCGATCACCTCCGCGAAGCGATCCGCGTTGCCGGCCTGCGCCGCGAGGTTGTTCAGGGCCCGCAGCGCCGAGGCCGACAGGTCGTGCTCGAGGGCGATCTCGAGCGATCTGCGCAACAGGAGCGTTCCCTCCTCGATCCGTCCGCGTGTCGTCAGGATCAGGCCTCGCGTGTTCAGGGCCTCGGACAGGACCTCAGGCAGCCGGAGCGCCTCGGCGATGGTCAGGGCGAGCTCGATCCGTTCCAGCGCCTCGTCCGGCCTGCCCATGAAGTACAGAACGCGCCCGAGCTGCGCGGCAAGCGTTGCGAGGTCGGCGTCCTCCTCCTCGTCCGCCAGGATCTCGAAGGCCGAGCGCATCCGCTCTGCCGCCTCCGCGATGCGGCCGTCCTGCCACACGATCTCCGCCACCGCGGCGGCGACCCGAGCCGAGGGGTGCGTCAGTCCGATCGCGTCGAACGTCCTGATCGCCTGCTCGAACTGCTCGAGCGCCTGCGGCAGCCGGCCCGCGAGCTTGGCCATCTGCCCGGTCCGCTCGTGGAGCTCCGCGAGGGCGAGGTCCTCGTCGGTGAGCTCGATCGCACGCTCGAAGTAGCGCTGCGCCTCGTCCGCGGCGGCGAGCGAGGCCGCGTGCTCGCCCGCCTTCGTCAACATGGTCCGGGCTCGCTCCCTGATCGCGGGGGCGTCCTCGGCCTCCGGGAGCGCCTCGAACGCGTGCAGGTAGTGCGAGGCGACGACCTCGACGATGTCGTCCTCGTCCGCCGCGGTCCTCTCCAGGAACTCCGCCGCGGCGAGGTGTCTGGCCCTGCGCTCCTTCTTCGAGAGCGTCTCGTAAGCGACGGTCCGTAGCAGGTCCTGTAGGAATCCGTACTGCCCTCGCTCGGGCGAGCGCGGGTCCGCCTGCACCGTGAGGATCTCCTTGCGCACCAGGGCGGTCAACAGCGGCTGGAGCTCGTGCTCGTCGATCCCGGTGACGGACGCGAGGCCGGCTTCGAAGAAGGTCTTCCCGAGAACCGATGCGTCCTGGACCGCTCGGCGCTCGTCGGGTGTGAGGCCGTCGAGACGTGCGGCGATCAGCGCGTGAAGGGTCTCGGGAACCTCGAGCGTCTCGATCGGGCCGGTGGGTCGATACACCGTCCCGTCCTGCACCAGGAGGCCCCGGTCCAGCAGCATGCGGACGGTCTCGACCGCGTACAGGGGCACGCCAGCGGAGCGTTGCAGGATCTGCTCCTCGGTCTCCGCGGGCAGGCCTGCGACGAAGCCCGACACGAGGTCGTGCATCCGCTCCATCGGGAGCGGCTCCAGGTACAGCGACGTGAAGTTCCGCTTGCCGGCGCCCCACGTCGGACGTCGGTCCGTCAGCTCGGGTCGCGCGAGCGTCATCACGAAGATCGGGAAGCTCCGAGACCACTCCAGGAGGTACTCGATGAAATCGAGGAGCGCGCTGTCCGCCCACTGCATGTCCTCGAAGACCATCACGACCGGCAACTGCTCCGCGAGGCGTTCGAAGAAGAGTCGCCACCCCGCGAACAGGTCCTCCTTGTCCGCGGCGGTGTGGACCTGCAGCCCCAGCAGGTGCGCGAGGCGCGGCTCGATCCAACGCCGCTCCTCCGGATCGGCGACGTTCTCGGCGAGCGTCGCGCGCAGCTTCTCGAACGCCGACGCCGGGTCCTCGTCCTCGGAGATCCGCGCCCGCATCTTGACCATCTCGGCGAGCGCCCAGTACGTGACCCCCTCGCCGTAGGACAGGCACCGACCCCGGTGCCACCACGTGTCCTCCGCGAGGCCGTCGAAGTACTTGTAGAACTCCCACGCCAAACGCGACTTCCCGATGCCCGCGATGCCGAGCACCGACACGAGGTGCGCCGTGCGTTCGTCGGCCGACGCGTGGAACAGGTCCTTGACCAGCCGAAGTTCGCGATCGCGCCCGACGAACGGCGGCTCGAGGCCCACCGACTTCAGCGTGCCCCGCACGCCGGAGATGACGCGGGCCGCCCGCCAGAGCGGGACGAGCCCGGCCTTGCCCTTCAGCTCGAACGTCCCGGCGTCCTCGTAGACGAAGGCCGCCTCGGTCGCCCGACGGGTCGCTTCGCCCACGAGGACCGCCCCCGGCTCGGCCACCGACTGGATCCGAGCCGCGGTGTTCACGAGATCGCCGGCGACCATGCCCTCGGCCTCGGCGCCGATCGTCACGGCCGCCTCGCCGGTCAGGACGCCGGCGCGGGCGCGAAGGTCAGGGACGCCCGTCTCCTCACCGAGCGCGGCGACGGCGGCCGTGAGGTCGAGCGCGGCACGAACCGCGCGCTCGGCGTCGTCCTCGGTGGCGACCGGCGTGCCCCACACCGCCATGACGGCGTCGCCGATGAACTTCTCCACGGTGCCCCCGAAGCGCCCGATGATCCGCCGGCTCGTGTCGAAGTAGCGCGAGAGGAGCTCCCGAACCTCCTCGGAGTCGCGCGACTCCGACAGCGTGGTGAAGCCAACGAGGTCGGCGAACAGAACGGAGACGAGTCGGCGCTCCGCGACCGGCTCCTCGCGCCCGGACGCCGCCTCCGGCGCCGCGGCGCGCCCGTCAGAAGCCTCGACCGCGGCGGCGAGCGGGGTCCCGCACTCGCCACAGAACTTCACCGTGGGGGGGTTCGAGGTGCTGCAGCTCGGACACGCGACCGAAAGCGGTGCTCCGCACTCCCCGCAGAACTTGCGCCCGACTTCGTTGGGGGTGCCACAGGATCCGCAGTTCATCCGATCCCCTCTCCACGCTGCGAGCGACAGGCTACTGCGCTACCGGGGCCGCTGCGCGGCTGCCACACCGCGCGGCTGGCTCCCCCGCGGCCGCCCTCCGCGGCCGGCGGTATCCTCCCTGCGCCCGACCGGAAGGCGCCCGATGCAGATCGTGGTCCTCGTGAAGTACGTGCCCGAGCCGCAGGGAACCCCGACCCTGGGTCCGGATCACCTCCTCGTCCGCGAGGGCGTCGAGGGCGCCCTCGATCCCGGCGACGAGTACGCGATCGAGGCCGCCCTGCGCCTGGTCGAGGCGGACGGCGGCGAGGTGACGCTGATCTCGATGGGTCCAGAGATCGCCGCCGCCGGCGTGCGCAAGGGGTTCTCGATGGGGGCGGACGCCGGCGTGCTGGTGTCCGACCCCGCACTCCGAGGTGCCGACGTGCTCGCGACCGCTCGCGTCGTGGCGGCGGCGGTGAAGCGCTCGCCGTTCGACCTCGTGCTCGCCGGCGTCGAGTCCACCGACGGCTACACCGGCACGCTGCCGATGACCGTCGCCGAGCTCCTCGGCGTGCCCAGCGCGACCTTCGCCCGCACGGTCGAGGTCCTGGACGGGACGCTCCGCGTCGAGCGCCAGACCGAGGGCGGCTACGACGTCGTCACCTGCCCGCTCCCCGCCCTCGTCACCGTGACCGGCAGCGGGGCCGAGCCGAGGTACCCCACCCTGAAGGGGATCATGGCCGCGAAGTCCAAGCCGCTCGAGCAGCTCTCGCTCGCGGACCTCGGCCTGTCGGCGACCGAGGTCGCCCCGACCCAGTCGGTGTCCGCGGTCTCCGAGGCGCCCGAGAAGGCGGCCGGCGTCGTGATCCCGGCCGGCGATGGCACGGCCGCCAAGGTCGCCGACCTGCTCGCCGAGGCGAAGGCGATCTGACGTGACGACCGTCTGGGTCTACGCGGAGGTCACGCCCGAGGGGCCCTCCGCCTCCGCGCTCGAGCTGCTCACGAAGGCCCGTCGGATCGGCGACGAGGTCGCGGCGGTCGCGCTGGGGCCCGGGTCGACCGAGGCCGTGCCCGCGCTCGGGGACCACGGCGCCGCCACCGTCTACCTGAGCGACGACCCCGTGTACGCCGAGACCCTGGGGCAGCCCGCGACCCACGCGCTCGCGGAGATCGCCGATGCGTACGGGCCCGACCTCATCCTGTTCTCGACGAGCTACGACGCGCGCGATGTCGCGGGTCGGCTGCAAGCCAAGCTTGGCTGCACGCTGATGGGCAACGCCACGGACGTGCTCGACGTCGACCACGCCCAGACGCAGATCTTCGGGGGGACGAGGGTCGTCGACGTGGCCCTCGACGGATCGGGTCCCCGCCTGATCCTGGTCCGGCCCAAGTCCTTCGCGGCGGAGCCCTCCGGCGGGACGGCGGAGGTCGTCACGATCGAGGTCGACGTCCCCGAGACCCTCAGGCTCGCCCGCCGGGTCGAGCGCCACGAGGAGGCGGCGTCCGGGCCCCGCCTCGAGGAGGCCAAGGTCGTGATCGCCGGCGGTCGCGGGCTGCAGGATGGCGCGAACTTCGCGCTCCTAGACGAGCTCGCGGCCGCGATCGGTGACGCCGCGGTCGGCGCGAGCCGCGCCGTGGTCGACGCGGGATGGGTGCCGTACTCGTACCAGGTCGGACAAACGGGCAAGACCGTGAAGCCCGAGGTCTACATCGCCGTCGGCATCAGCGGCGCGACGCAGCACGTCGTCGGCATGAAGGGCGCCAAGCGGATCGTGGCCATCAACAAGGACGCGGACGCGCCGATCTTCCGCCTGGCCGACCTCGGCATCGTGGGTGACGCCCTGACGGTGGTGCCCAGGCTCATCGAGGAGATCCGCGCTCGGAAGACCTGAGGGCGAGGGGACCCGATGATCGAGGCGCGCTTCGACGACCTGGTCCCGGGCCACGAGCGCGCGTTCCGCCTCGTCGACCCGGTCGGGATCCTCGAGGCGCGGCGCCCGGCCGAGGTCCCCGGGATCCTCGACGCCGCCGAGGCCGCCACCTCGCGGGGGCTCTGGGTCGCCGGCTTCGTAGCCTACGAGGCCGCTCCCGGCCTGGACCCCGAGCTCTCGACCCGCGTCCGCCCCCCCGACGACGCCTTTGCCGAGATGCCGCTCGGGTGGTTCGCCCTGTTCGAGGGCCGCGAGCCGGTGCCCCTGCTGGAACCGCCGTCGGGCGAGCCGCCGCGCGGCCCATCGACCGGACCCCCGTCGCCGTGGCGGCCCTCGGTCGACCGGGCGGCCTACGACACGGCGGTCGAGGGGATCCGCGAGCTGATCGCGGCGGGCCACACCTACCAGGTGAACCACACGATCCGGCTGCGCGCCACGGTCGCGGGCGACGAGCGCGGCTTCTACCGCGACCTCTGCCTCGCGCAACGAGGGGGCTACGGGGCGTACCTGGACCTGGGGCGGTACCGCGTGCTCTCGGCTTCGCCGGAGTTGTTCTTCCGGATCGACGACCACCGCCTCACCACGCGCCCGATGAAGGGCACGGCGCCGCGTGGCCGGTGGCTCGCGGAGGACGAGGCCGTCGCCGCCGCCCTCGTCGCCTCGAGCAAGGACCGGGCCGAGAACGCGATGATCGTCGACCTGCTCCGCAACGACCTCGGACGGATCTGCCGGCCCGGCTCCGTGAAGGTCGAGCGGATGTGGGAACCCGAGCGGTACGAGACCCTGTGGCAGCTCACGTCGACGGTCGTCGGCGAGCGCGAGGCGGATGTCAGCCTGGCGGACACGTTCCGCGCGCTCTTCCCGAGCGGGTCGGTGACCGGCGCCCCGAAGGTTCGCACCACACGCATCATCGCCGACCTCGAGGACTCGGCCCGCGGCCCCTACTGCGGGGCGATCGGCTACCTCGCGCCTCGGGGCTCGGGCGAGCCGAGCGCGAACTTCAACGTGGCGATCCGCACCGTGGTGCTCGACGGCCAGACGGGGATCGCCGAGTACGGCGTGGGCGGCGGCATCACGTACGACTCATCGGCCGCGGACGAGTACGAGGAGATCCTCGCGAAGGCGAGGGTGCTGACCGCCGCCCGTCCGTCGTTCGCGCTCATCGAGACCCTCGCTCACGGGCCGGGCGAGGGGTTCCGTCACCTCCCGGAGCACCTCGAGCGCATGGGGGCCTCCGCCCGCTACTTCGGCTTCCGGTTCGAGCCCGAGGCCGCCGTGGCCGCCCTCAAGGACGCCGTCGCCGATCGACCGGGCGCCTGCCGCGTCCGCCTCACCCTCTCTCGAGGCGGCTCGCACGAAGCCATCGTGTCCGACCTCCCTCCCGCAGGGCCGGGGCCGGTTCGGATCGCACTGGACGACGACCCCGTGGACCCCATGGACCCGTGGCTCTTCCACAAGACCTCGCGCCGAGCTCCCTACGAGCGACGGCGCGAGGCTCGGCCGGACGCGGACGACGTCGTGCTGGTCAACGTCCGCGACGAGGTGACCGAGTCCACGATCGCGAACGTCGCGGCCCGGATCGACGGGGCCTGGGTGACCCCCCCGATCGGATCGGGACTGCTGCCGGGAACCTACCGCGACGTGCTGATCCGCGATGGCACGCTGAGGGAGCGACGGATCTCGATCGAGGAGTTCCGCACCGCCGACGATCTCGCCCTGGTGAGCTCGGTGCGCGGGTGGCGGCCGGCGGTGCTGGCGTCGTGAGCGGCGACGTCCGGACCGTCTACCTCGGGCAGTACACCCACGAGCATGCCGAGACGATCGCGGGCGAGCTCGAACGCGCCGGCATCGTGTGGTGGTACAAGGCGCCCGGGTTCCTCAGTCAGATCTGGGAGCACGGCGTCCGGCTGTTCGTCGACCGGACCCGCCTCGAGGAGGCCAGGGCGATCGCCGACCGGGTCCTGGCGGGACCTCAGCCCGACGGAGACGGCTCCTCGTCCGGCCAGACGTAGGGACGCATCCGAGCCTCGGTCAGGGGGCACGCGCAGAGCGGGCATCGAGGCGGCCTCTCGTACACCAGGACGACCCGCTCGCAGTACGGGCACTCCGCCTCCCGCATGTCGGGGGTGTCCACGTCGTGAGATGCCATGCGCGGGGATCCGCTCGTTCGGGGGGAACGGCCTCTGCACGGAACATCGGAAGACGGGCCCTCGTTCCTTGAGGCGGACCTTCTCCCTAGGACCGACGGAGGCCCTCCCGGCATGCGGGAGGGCCTCCTTCGCGGGGGGTTCGGACGGGGCTGCCGCCTACGCGGCCTCCATCTCCTTGCGGCTCCTGCGTTTGCCCCGGGAGATGTACTGGTGGACGGGCTCGTGCTGCCAGCAGAACTCCCACTTGTTGTAGACGGAGAGCTGGGTGGCGCATCCCTCGGCGGCGCAGGTCCGGCCGCCGGGGTAGGTCCGGTTCGCTCGAGGGAGCTCGCGAACGCGGGCTCCCCGGTACGCCGTGTCGGTCATCGCTCCTCTCCTTCGTCGGCCCGCCTCGCGCGAGATAACAGTCATTCGAACCAACCGCGGGGTCGGTTCGTTCCCGGTGGGAGGGGCGATGGTCGTTCGCATAGGTTCCGGGCGCGCCGCGCCTGGGCGAGGCAGGGTCGTCAGCCCTGCTCCAGGCGAGCGAGGAGATCCCTCGTGGGCGTGGTCAGCTGCACCACCCGGGGGGCGAAGCCGAGGTCCTCCCAGAACTCCATGGCCCCACGGTTGGGGGCGAAGGTCTTCAGCTCCATCCAACCGATCCCGCGCTCGGCGGCGAACCGACCCGCCTCGTGGACGAGCTCGCGTCCCACCCCGCGACCGCGGTATCCGGCCCGCACCACGACCCCGGAGACCTCGAGGGCGCGCTCGTCGGAGAAGCGGGAGGGGACGTGGAACTCGCCGTACGCCATCCCGACGACCTCGCCCTCGTCGTCCTCGGCGACCAGGACGACGGCATCGGGGTTCCCGAGGGCCTCCTGGTACTTCGCGCCCACCTCGTCGTAGAAGCCGGGCCTGGGCGTGAACACGCGCCAGTCCGCCTGCATCCGGTCGAGCTCCTGGAACAGCGCCACCAGCGACGGAACATCCTCGGGCGTGGCCTGTCGAACGCGCACCGCTACCTCCCTCGGCTACTTCCCCTCGAACCGGGGCTGGCGCTTCTCCAGGAACGCGCGCATCCCCTCCTCCTGATCGTTCGTCGCGAACAGCGGCACGAAGACGTCCCGCTCGACCTCGAGGCCCTCCTCGAGCCGACGGTCCGCGGCGGCGAGCGCGCGCTTGGCCGCGGCGTACGCGGCCGTGGGGCCATCCGCGAACCGCCGCGCCTCCTCGATCGCCACCTCGTAGACCTCGGCCGAGGCGACGACCCGATCGACCAGGCCCATCGTCAGGGCCTCGTCCGCACCGACCCGGCGTCCGGACAGGACCAGGTCGCGGGCGATCGCCAGGCCGACAAGCCTCGGAAGGCGCTGGGTCCCCCCCGCGCCCGGGATGATGCCGAGCAGGATCTCCGGAAGCCCGAGCTCGGCGTCCTCCGCGGCGATCCGCAGGTCGCAGGCGAGGGCGACCTCGCACCCGCCCCCGAGCGCGAAGCCGTTCACCGCCGCGATCACAGGCTTGGGGATCGCCTCGAGGTCGCGGCACGCCTGCTCGAGCGCGTGGACGTCGGGCGCGACCTCCTCGGGACCGAACGCGACCATGGCCTTGACGTCCGCCCCGGCGGCGAAGATCCGCTCGCCGCCCCACACGACGACGGCGCGGATCGCCTCGTCCGCCCTCAGCTCTCGGGCGGCCGCCTGGAGCTGTTCGGACATGGGCCGGGCGAACGCGTTGGCCGGCGGGCGATCCAGCCGGATCGTGGCCACCGACCCGTCGCGCTCGATCCGGACGAACTCCTCCATGGCGGGCCCTATCCTCGCAGACCGATCCCTTCCCCACCTGCGCTCGATACCCTGCGACGTCATGGATCCGACGCCGACGGAGGTCGCCAACGTCTCCCACGCGGTGAAGGCCCTTCGCGCCTCCCCCGCCGAATGGATGCCGGTCACCGGCAGGGGACACACGCCCGCCCGACGTTGGGTCGTCGGTCTGGACGACGGTCGAACCGTGTTCGTGAAGGCCGCCGCAGACGAGGCAACGGCGAGCTGGCTCCGCGACGAGCACGTCGTGTACTCGGTGCTCCGCGGCGCCGCGTTCATGCCTGGCTATCTGGGTTGGTACGACGACGGGGCGCGACCCGTGCTAGCGCTCGAGGACCTGTCACGCGCCTCGTGGCCGCCGCCGTGGGACCGTCGGATGATCGACGCGGTCCTGGCGTGCATCGACGCCGTTGCCGCCACGGCGCCGCCATCCGGGCTCCCGAGGGCGGACGACCCCCACCTCGGCCTCCGGGATGGTTGGGACGAGGTCGAGCGCGATCCCACCGCCTTCCTCCGGCTCGGCCTCTGCGAGCCCCGGTGGCTGGTGGCGAACCTCGCGACCCTCCGAGACGCCGCGCACGCGGCGCCGCTCGCAGGGGAGGCGCTCCTGCACCTCGACGTGCGGAGCGACAACGTGTGCCTCCGGCCCGACGGCCGGGCCGCGCTGGTCGACTGGAACTGGACGTCGGTGGGCAACCCGGGGATCGACGCGGCGTTCTGGCTCCCGTCGCTCGAGGCCGAGGGCGGCCCGCGACCCGACGAGGTCCTTCCCGAGGCCGCCCCGGAGCTCGTCGCGTGCTGGGCCGGGTACCTGTGCTCGCACGCCGCCCGCGAGCCGATCGCGACCGCTCCCGACGTTCGGGGCGCGCAGCTTCGCCAGGCCCGCTCGGCCCTGCCGTGGGCGGCGAGACGGCTCGGCCTTGCGCCCCCGCGGTAGGCGCGGCGTGCCTCCGTTGCACCTGCAAGCCGCTGCTACACTCGCGCCGTGGAGCAGCGGAGCACGGGCGATGTGATCGAGGTCCTGCGAGGGCAGGGCCTGCGCATGACGCCGCAGCGTCGGGCGATCGTCGCGGAGATCATGCGGACCCAGGGGCACATCTCCCCCACGGCGCTGGCGAGGAAGGTCCAGAGCGACATGCCCGGCGTGAACCCCTCGACGATCTACCGGACGCTCACCCTGCTCGAGGAGGTTGGGGTGCTCGCCCACGCCCACCTGGAAGGCGGGGCAGAGTACCACCGCGCCGAGGAGGCGGGTCACGTCCACCTCACCTGCTCGAACTGCGGTGACGAGGACGATCTCTCCCTCGAGGAGGCCGAAGCACTCGTCGACCTCATCGAGCGCCACCACGGGTTCCAGCCCGACCTCACGCACTTCGCCATCAGCGGGCTGTGCGCCGATTGCGCCCGGGATCGAGCCGCGACCCGCTGATCCCGCCTACTCGACGTGCGCGTCGAGCGCAGCCTCGGGGAGAGCCCGCCGGCGCGCCGCCGAGACCGCGTACGCGACCACGAACAGCGCGGCGGCGGTCAGCACGACGGCCGGACCCGATGCCCAATCCAGGTAGTAGGAGAGATACACGCCGACGAACCCACAGAACGTCCCCACGCCGACCGAGATCCAGAGCATCTTGTGGAAGCTATCCGTGAGCAGCCGGCCGATCACCGGCGGGACCACGAGCATCGCGGCGATCAGGGTGACGCCGAGCACGCTCATGCACACCGTGATGAGGGCGGTGAGTAGCAGGGCCAGCGTGATGTCCATCCGTGCGGTCGATACTCCGGAGACGTCAGCGACCTCCGGGTCGAACGTCGTGAACAGCAGCTGGCGGTAGCGCAGGAACACGGTGGCGCCCGCGGCCACGGTCACCGCGGCCACGATCAGGACGTCCTCGGTGCTCACGCCAAGGACGTTGCCGAACAGGACCGACTCGACGTTCTGCGTGAACGATCCGGGGATCGAGATGATCACGATACCCACGGCGAAACTCGCCGTCGTGACCACGCCGATCGCGGCGTCGGCGCCGATCGATCGCCGGCGCGCGATCATCAGGATCAGCACGGCGGAGACGAGACCCCACACACCCGCCCCCAGGTAGAAGCTGAACCCCAGTGCGTAGCTCGCGATGGCCCCGCCGAAGATCGCGTGCGACAGCCCGTGGCCGATGTAGCTCATGCCGCGGAGCACCACGTAGACGCCGACGAGCCCGCACAGGGCGCCGGCGAGCGTCGCGACGGCGATGCCGTTCCGGAAGAACGCGTACTCGAACGGCTCAAGCAGGGTGTCCATGGTGCCCCTCCCGGAGTTGGATCACCGTCGGCTCGAGCTCCTCGGCTTCGGGGTAGTGCTCCACGACCACCGGCATGCCGCCGTGGGACAGCACCTCGAGCGGCGCGCCGTACGTCCGCTCGAGCACGTCGGGCGTGATCACGTCCCTCGGGCGGCCGACAGCGACCACCTCGCGGTTCAGGCAGACGAGCTTCGGCAGGTGCGCCGCGATGCCGTTCAGGTCGTGCGTCGTGAGCACGACCGCCAGACCCTCGTGGTGGAGCTCGTGGATCAGGTGCATCACGTCGTGGCGGGTTCGAACGTCGACGCCCGACGTCGGCTCGTCCATCAGCAGGAGCTTCGGGCGTCGGAGCATCGCTCGCGCGACGAACACCCGCTGCTGCTGCCCGCCCGAGAGCTCCCGGATGTGACGACGCCCGAGGTCGCCGATGCCGAGGCGGTCGAGGACCTCGTCGGCGTCGCGCAGGTCCCGCGCCGAGGCCCAGGGGGCGATCCGCCCATCGATCCGCGACATCAGCACCGCCTCGCGGACCGTGACCGGGAAGTACCAGTTCACCGCCTCGACCTGGGGGACGTAGCCGACCGTCGAGGTGCGGTCGCGGACGATCCGCCCGGCGATCGGCCGGACCGCCCCGGCGATCGCCCGCAGCAGCGTCGTCTTCCCGCTGCCGCTCGGTCCGACGACCCCGAGGAAGTCGCCCTCGGCGACCGACAGGTCGATGTTCACGAGGACGGGCTCCTGACCGTAGCGGCAGGTGACCTTCTCGAGGCGGACGAGCTCGTTCACGACCGGTACTCCACCGTCACCCCGGGCTGGAGGTTCTCGACCTTGAGCCCGTCGAACGCGGCCACGTCGCCCCCGAGCGCGGAGACGAACGTCCTGAGATCGAACACCATCAGCCCGACGTAGCTGTGGTCCGGGTCGCCGTTCTCTCCCGGGAGGTCGTCGTCACGCAGGTCGCTCACGTACTCGGCGCCCGCCTCGGCCGCGATCTGCTCGAGCACGGGGCTCGGGAAGACCTCGGATCCGAAGATCGCAGGTACCTGCTCGGCGCGGACCTGGTCGATCAGGTTCGCGACGTCTTGTGCCGTCGGCTCCGCGAAGTCCGAGGGCTGGATCGCCCCGATCACGTCCCAGCCGTACTCGCGCGCGAAGTACGGGAACGAGTCGTGATAGGTGAGCAGCTTCCGGTCCTCGGGCGGGACCGTCTCGGTGGCCTCGCGCACCGCGCGGTCGAGCTCGTCGAGCCGGGCGGCGAACGCCTCGTAGTTCTGCTCATACAGATCGGCGGCGTCGGGATCCAGCTGGGACAGCGTGTCCTTGACGATCTCGGCGTAGCGCTTCGCGTATACAGGGTTGGTCCAGAGGTGGGGGTTCGGAACGCCGCCCTCCCGGGGGAAGGAGAAGTCGAAGATGTACTCGTCGGGGTCGATGGTCATCGAGCCGAGCTCGACGATCTCGACGCCGTCCGCAACGTTCGCCTCGGCGAGCCGCCGCGTGGGTTCCTCGAGGTTCAGGCCGTTCACGAAGACGACGTCGGCTTCGGCCATCGCCCGGGCATCGGATGGGGCGGGCTCGAACGTGTGGCTGTTCGTCCCCTCGGGGACGATGCCGGTCACGGTGACGAGCTCGCCTCCGACGTTCTGGACGATGTTCGTGATCGGGGAAACGGTGGTGACGACCCGGACCGTGCCGTCGTCGGCCGGTTCATCGCACGCCGCGAGCAGTCCGGTGGCCAGGACCGGGACGAGGGCTTTCGAGATAAGGACGGGCAGCCTCACGCAGGTAGGCTAGCGAATACCTGCAATGTCTTGCAACTGACTCCTAGAAGCGGGGGGTCTCGACGTACTCCCCGAACACCTTCCTCAGCGTCTGGACGATCTCACCCTGGGTGCACAGAGCCCGGGCGCAATCCACGAGGGGCTCGACGAGATTGACGTCGGTCTCCGCGAGCTCGGCCAGACGACTCAGCGCCGCACCAGAGGCGGCGGCGTCCCGGCGCCCGCGCAACGCGCGGACGCGCTCGACCTGCGCCCGCTCGACCTCGACGGGGATCCGAAGGATGTCGATCGGCGCCTCGTCGGACTCCACCAGGTCGGTGACCCCCACCTTCATGAGATCCCCGTGCTCGAGCCGCTCCTGCTCGCGGAACGCCGACTCGGCGATCTCCTGCTGGAAGTGACCGCGCTCGATGCCCGCGAGGACCCCCTCCAGCATCGAGCCGTCCCCCATCGCCAGGATCCGCCGGAACTCGGCCTCCGCCAGGTCCTCCATCCGGTCGGTGAGCGACTCGACGAAGTACGCGCCGCCGAGGGGGTCGATCACGTCGGTCACGCCGGTCTCGTGAGCCAGGACCTGTTGGGTGCGGAGCGCGAGCTTGGCCGCCTCCTCGGTCGGGAGGGCGAGCACCTCGTCCAGGGCGTTCGTGTGGAGCGACTGGGTACCTCCGAGCACCGCGGCGAGCGCCTCGATCGCCGTTCGGACCACGTTGTTCAGGGGCTGCTGCGCGGTGAGCGACACGCCGGCCGTCTGCGTGTGGAACCGCAGCCGCATCGACGCCTCGTCCCGGGCGCCGTACCGCTCGCGCAGCCACCGGGCCCAGATCCGGCGCGCGGCTCGGTACTTGGCGATCTCCTCGAACAGATCGATGTGCGCGTTGAAGAAGAACGAGAGCCCGGGGGCGAACCGGTCGACCTCGAGGCCCCGGGATCGCCCGAGCTCGACGTAGGCGAAGCCGTCGGCGAGCGTGTAGGCGAGCTCTTGCCACGCGTTCGCGCCGGCCTCGCGGATGTGGTACCCGGACACGCTGATCGCGTGCCAGCGGGGGACCCGATCGAGGCAGAAGGCCATCAGGTCACCGATCAGGCGCAGGTGCGGCCTGGGCGGGAAGATCCACTCCTTCTGCGCGATGTACTCCTTGAGGATGTCGGTCTGTAGGGTCCCGTCCAGTCGCTCCCACGCGACGCCCTGCCGCTCGGCCGCGGCGAGGAAGAAGGCGAAGGCGATCACCGCGGGCCCGCTGATCGTCATCGACGTGGAGATGTCGCCGAGCGGGATCCCATCGAACAGCTCCTCGAAGTCCTCCACGGAATCGGTGGCCACGCCGCACCGTCCGACCTCGCCCTCCGAAAGCGGATCGTCGGAGTCCCGGCCCATGAGGGTCGGCATGTCGAAGGCCACCGACAGTCCACCACCGCCGCGCGCGAGCAGGTACTTGTAGCGAGCGTTCGTCTCGGCTGCGGAGCCGAAGCCGGCGAACTGCCGCATCGTCCAGGGACGGCCCCGGTACATCGTTGGGTAGATCCCGCGCGTGAACGGGAACTCGCCCGGCACCCCGAGCTGGGCGACCGGGTCGAAGCCCTCCAGGTCCTCGGCGGTGTACAGAGGCTTCAGCGGCTCGCCCGACAGGGTCCGCCCAGACCCGGCGCCGTTCGGATCCGGGCGTTCACGCTGCTCGACCATCGCCGACGCCTCCGTCGCGTGCTATGGGTCGGCGTCTCCGGTCCCGACCCGCCGGACCAGGATAGCCGCGGCCGCGTACGGGTCCGTGCGGCGCTCGAGGAGGTCCTCGGCCAGGTTCGGGTCCGCCTCCGCGAGCGAGCGAACCCTGCCGCGGAGACGTTCGGTCGCCAGAGCTTCAACCTCGCGGACGAGCCGGGCCCGCCGGTTGCGCGAGAGCGCCCCGCTCGCGTCGAGGTGGGCGCGATGCTCCTCCATCGCCGCCCAGAGCTCGCCGATCCCCTCGCCCGCCGCCGCGGCCGTCTTCACGACGGGCGGGACCCAGTCCTGGGCCGGCCCCATCCGGATCATCTGCTGGAGGTCGCGGACGGCCGCGTCCGCCCCCTCCCGGTCAGCCTTGTTCACGACGAACACGTCGGCGATCTCCAGGATCCCCGCCTTGGCCACCTGGATCGCGTCTCCCCAGCCCGGCGACACGACCACGAGCGTCGTATCCGTGGCGGCGGCCACGTCCACCTCCGCCTGCCCGACGCCGACGGTCTCGACCACGACGACCTCATAGCCCGCCGCGTCGAGGATCCTGACCGCCTCGGGCGCCGCCAGCGCCATCCCGCCGAGATGGCCCCGCGTGGCCATCGAGCGGATGAAGACCCCGGGATCGGTGGCGTGGACCTGCATCCGCAGGCGGTCACCCAGGAGCGCCCCACCGGTGAACGGCGATGTTGGATCCACCGCGAGCACGGCCACCGAACGCTCGAGCCCCCGGACGGTCCGTACCAGCTCGCCCGCGAGCGTCGACTTCCCGACGCCCGGCGCGCCCGTCAGGCCGACCGTCCACGCGCGCCCGGTGTGAGGGAACAGACCCGCGGAGAGCTCGCCCAGCCCGGGCTTCCCGTCCTCGACCATCGAGATCGCGCGCGCGATCGCGCGCGCGTCCTTCGCCAACACCGATGCGGCCAGATCCATGGTGGCAAGGGTAGCGGCCTGGGGTCACGGTCCGGTGAGGACCGGCCCCGGCCGCGCGGTGCGGCCGGCTACCGGGAGACCTGCAGGCCGACCGCGGCCGCGGTCGCTGCGTAGACGCCGATCCCGATCGAGCTCACGAAGTCGCCCACCGAGCCCCCGGACTGATCGACGCTGCGGAACAGCTGCAGCACGAACATCGCCACCACCGCAAGGGTGATGCTGCCGCACAGACGTCGGATCCAGGCGGTGCGCGGGAGGAGCGAGAGCCCGCCACCGAGGAGCCCCAGCGCGATCAAGACGAAGCCGACCTCGATCGGCCCGTCCGCCGCGTTCAGGTCCCACAGGGCCTGGACGGGGACGTCGAGGGCGTTCACGCTCGGGACGCCCTCGATCGAGATCCACGGGAGCAGCGACGCGATGACGAGCAGCGCGCCGCTCGCCAGCGCGAAGGGCCTGAGCGGCACGGCCGTGCCGAGGGCCGGTCGGACCGCCACCGACGCGGTCGGTGGAGCCGGGAGCGACGACGCCGGGGCCGGGACCGGGGCGATGAGATCGGGTCGCTGGTCGAGAGCGGGTGGGATGGGGGCGGGCTGCGGCGCGACGGGCGGCGACGCATGCAGGCTCGTCTGGCCGGTGCCAAGCGGCGCGCCGCAGTTGCGGCAGAAGCGCTCCCCCTCGCGCCGCTCGAGGCCACAGCTGGGGCAGTACCGCGTCACCTGGGACACGCGGGCACCGTACCCCCGGTGCGCCGGTCCGCGCAATCGAACGGCTACGCTCGATCCGCGGTCGCCACACCCGGCATCGCGACGAGGGCGTCGCGAAGCGACTTGCAGAGCGCACGCTGGCCCACGAGGTCCGAGGTCTCCAACCCGTGCGCGCGGGCGCGGATCATGGCGAGGTTGACCTGCTCGCGCTGCAGCCGCTTCAGCAGCCGCTCGGCGTGCCTGCCCGCCCGCTGGCCGATCTCGCGTCGAGACCGGCGTCGCTCCCCGCGGTCGAGCAGGACCCGGAGCTCCCCCTCAGTGAGGGCGGGTGTGTCCACCTCCTCCTGAAGGGCGAGCTCCAGCCACATCCGCTCACGCCGATGGGCCAGGCGGACGAGCACGACGACGAACAGCAGGAGCGGAAGGCCCTTGATCGCCGCGGCGAGCGGGATCCGGAGCCAATCGCCCACGGTCTCCACCGAGCCGGGGAAGAAGTTCAGGAACGGCGAGTTCCACACGAAGTGCGCGAACACGGCCGCGGCGAACAGCCCGACAGCCACGAGCGCCCTCCTTGCGAGCGACACCTCGCCGCGCCTCGAGACGAAGTACGCGATGCCGATCCCCGACAGACCGGTGTACAGCACGTGTCCGTAGAGCCCGCTCGAGACGACCCGGACGTAGAAGCCCGCGAGCACGCCGCCGGGCGTCCCTCCGAAGATGCCGACGAAGTAGAAGACGTCCTCCACGATGGCGAACCCGAGGCCGCACATCGCGCCGTAGACGAAGCCGTCCATCACGTCGTCCATCTCGTCACGGGCGATCAGGTAGATCAGCACGACGCCGGCAGCCTTCAGCGTCTCCTCGACGATCGGGGCGGTGGTCGCGGCGGTCCACTCCGCCGCGAAGGCCGGCCCGCCGAGGCGGGCCACGACGAGGCCCCACCCCTCGTTCGCGATGGCCGAGAGCGCGGTCGCGGCCACCGCCCCCCACACGAGGGCGCCCAGGACGAGCGACACGGGCTCACGCTCGTACAGGTCGAGCAGGTAGATCGCCATGAACAGCGGCAGGCCGTAGACCAGGAGGAGCAGCCAGGACAACAGCCACCCCGATGGCGCCATCTCCCGGAACACCTGTTGCTGACCCCAGGCGACCACCCCCGTGAGGGCGATCACCGACACGTAGAGCCAGAAGGCGGGCTCCCGCCACTGGAACAGCGACGTGCGTCGCCCCCACCCCCAGCGCGGCACGCGGACGGACGGAGATGGCTCGGTCATCACGCGATCTCCGCGGTTCGAACCATCGTACGGATGTCGTCGATCACGAACCGCAGCTGCCCCGATGGCGCCCAGCCGTCGAACACGACGCCGACCCCCGTGGGCGAGACGACCGCGGTCAACTCCCCCTCGATGGGCGCCTGGACATCGCCGAACGTCCCCACGTAGACGATGCGCGAGCCTGTGAGTCCGTCGTTCAGGGCGACCGACCCGACGGTCTCGGAGACCCGCAGCTGCCCCGCGTCGGGTTCGAGCACCTCGTTCACGTAGGCGGTGAGCAGCTCGAGGTTCGAGCCGGTGAACGAGATCGAGGCGACGTCCAGGCTCGCGTTGCCGCGCGTGAAGCGCGCGCCCGGTGGGTCGCCGAACCGCTCCGCGAGCTCCCATCCGGGGAGGGCGGTGACCGTGACCGAGGCGCTCACCGGGGTGGCCGCGCCCGGGGATCGCCCGAGCGCGTCGGCGACCACGTAGCCGCCGGCGACCACGGCCACGATCACCGCCGCCACCGCCAGCGCCGGGATCCACCGGCGCTCTCGGAGCGGGGGCGCGGGGAGCGCCGAGCCCCCGACCGCGCTCATCGCGCCACCGAGAGCAGGCGCAGGAAGCGCGACATCCGAACCGGATGCCGGAACATGCCCGATACTCGCACCTCGCGCGAGACGATCCGGCGGACCACGGACCGACCGGGACGTCGGAGCACGTCGGGCAGGCCGAGGCGCAGCGGCGCCGCGGCCAGGTCGAGGAGGTCCTGGGCGTGGGCCTCGACGATCACATGCGCCCCGAGGCCCGCCCCGCCGTTGGCGACCTCCGCGCGGTCCGGCTCGAGCCGGACGGTGACGCTCACGTCCGCGTCGGTGGCGTCGAGCCCGACCACCGAGGGTCGCAGGAGGCGCCGGCGCCGAGGGTCGCCCTCCAGGTTGGCCTCGAGCAGCCGTCCGACGAGGTTCGCGAGGCCGTTGGGTTCGGGGTCGGCGTACGTGACGACGGGGTCGGCGTCGCCCGGCGACGTGCTCACGGCCGCAGGAGCACCTTGGTCGCCCGGTGCGTGTCGAACAGCTCGTAGCCGAGAGCGACCTCATCCAGCGTCAGTTGGTGCGACACGATGGGGGCGGGATCGATCTCACGGGAGCGCACCGCCTCCATCGCCCGCTCCCACCACGCGTGCACGGGGCAGATCCCCGCGAAGCGCACCGTGATCGCGCGGGTCCACCAGACCCCGACCTGCGCCTGGATCGTCTCGCTCGTGTACATCCCCACGATCACGACGGTGCCCCCCCGGCGCACCACGTCGACCGCGCGCTCGAAGGCCGGCGCTGACCCCACCGCGTCGATCACCACGTCGGCGCCGCGTCCGCCCGTGTGCTCGTCCACCGCGGTCTGGGCGTTGTGCTCCGACACGTCGATCGCGATCGCGCCCACCCCTTCGGCGAGGGTGAGACGTTCGGGCTCGAGGTCCAGGGCGAGCACCTGCCCGGCGCCGGCCGCCCGGGCGGCCTGGACCGCGAAGAAGCCCACCGGGCCCGCGCCCACCACGGCAACCGTGTCCCCGGTCCGGATCCCTGCGATGCCGGCCGCGTACACCCCGGTCGTGAGGATGTCGCCCACGAACAGCGCCCGCTCCTCGTCGACGTCGTCGGGCACGCGGAGCAGGTTGACGTCGGCGACCGGCACGCGGACGAGCTCCGCCTGCGCGCCGCCGAGGTTCCCGCCGAAGATCCCCGCGCCGAGGTTGCGGAAGTCGTCACAGAGCTGGGACTGCCCGTTCCGGCAGAACCAGCACGCGCCGCACGCGATCACGAACGAGATCACGACCCGGTCTCCCGGCGCGAAGCGCTTGACGCCCGGACCCATCGCCTCGACGACGCCGACCGCCTCGTGACCGATCGTCTCGCCGGGCTCGAGCGGCGCCTTGCCGTGGAAGAAGTGCAGGTCCGAGCCGCAGATCGCGGAGAGGTGCACGCGCACGATCGCGTCGGCCGGGTCCTCGATCGTCGGATCGGGGACCTCACCGATCTCGATGCGGCCGACGTCGCGGTAGACGGCCGCCCGCATCTACCGGTTGCCCATGAACTCGGTCGGGACGAGCGTGGTGAGGTGGACGAGCTCGTTCGCCGCCCGGACGTGCCGGACGATGTTGGGCAGGTCCCCCCGCACCTTCAGCTTGCCCTGCATCATGCCCTTCACCGGATCCAGGTCCCCGAGCACCACCTCTCGCCACCGCGAGTACGGGGCGCGGATCTCATAAGCCGCCCCGTCACCCTCCTCGATCATCCGCGCCCCGTGGCACACGCCGTGCCGAAGGTCGAGCCAGGCCACGAGGTCGTCGGGGACGCCGTGATCGGGTTCGGCCTCGAACACGAACGCGATGTCCCCCTCCCAGGTCTTCCCCGCCTCCCGGTACTCCTCGGATCCGTTGATCAGATCTCGATAGAGCGAGATCCACTCGGCACTCGGGAACAGCGCCACGCCCCCTCCTATCGCAGAGCCAGGATCAGCGCCAGGCCGATCACGTTGAACGTCACGTGGGCGGCGAGCGGCGCGACGAAGGAGCCGCGTCGCTCGTAGATGAACGCCAGGGCGGCCCCGACGAAGGTCATGACGAGCATCAGGAGGGCGGCGTCGATCAGCGCGCCCGGGATGTAGTGGATCAGCCCGAAGGCAACGGCCGATCCCGTCGCCCCAACCGGGAAGCCGAACCGATCGCGGAGCGCTCGGAACAAGATCCCGCGGAAGAACAGCTCCTCCCCGAACGGAGCGATCGCGAGCGCGTACACGATCGTCAGGACCAGGGCCAGGGGCGACAGATCCTGCGGCACCTGCTCCGGCGCCTGCACCGACTCCCCCGTCAGTGCCTGCAGGACGATCACCACGATCCCGCCGACGACGAGCACGGCGACGGGGTACAGCCCGACGCCGAACAGGGCGCCGGCTCCCGCGTCCCCGCGCCATCGGCCGCGGACGGGCATCCGGACGATCGCGGGCCACCCGCGGTGAGCCTTCGCGAGCCACAGCAGGAGGACGGCCACGATGGTCACGGCCGCGATCACCGTGGCGACGATGTTCGCGAGGTCGGACTCCTCGCCCGCCGCACCCAGGACCGGCACGGTCGCCAGCCCGGCCGCCAGGAAGGCCAACAGGTAGATCCCGACGGCCTCGTACCAGCTCCACGTCGCGAGCGGGTGGCCGTCCTCCGCGGTCGGGGGTGCGGGCGCGGGCGGCACGGGCGGGACGGGGTGCAGCCCGTCGGGGCGCGGGGGGATGACCGGTTCGATGCTCATGGTCCCCACATCTTCCCGGCTCCCGCCATCAGCGACACGCCGAGCAGACCACCGACGCCCAGGCCGAACGCGAGGCCGGCGGCCGCCGGTCCGGAGTCGTTCGCGAGGTAGGCGACCACGCCGGCCAGCAGGATGACCAGGACGGCATCCCGCCACACGGGTGACCCCTCCAGGCTGGGGCGCAGCGGGGCCGGCGGACGCAGGACCGCCACGATGGCGATCGGGAGCCCGAGGACGGGGATCAGCGCGAGGGGGTTCCGGGCGATCAGATCGACGCCGACCTGGAGGCGATCCACGACGACCTCCAGGAGCCCGTCGAGCCCACCGGGGTCCCGGACGAACCGAGTGACGTGCGTCGCGTACGGCGAGATCGCGTGCGCGAGCACGATGATGGTGGTGCCCGACAGGGCGACGCCCGCCACCACGCCGACGCCCCTCCACACCCCGAGGCGCTCGCGCTCCCGAACGGCGAGCCAGAGGCCGGCCGCGGTGAACAGCGACACACCCGCGCCGAGGTTCGCACCGAGCAGCGGCAGGCCGGCGAACAGCGCGACACCCGCGATCAGCCAGAACCCTCGGCCGGTTCGCATCCGGTGCGCGACCCACAGCGACGAGCCGATGAGCAGGCCGATGAGGACGTTCGGCATCCCATGGAACCGCCCGCCGTCCAGCTGCGAGCCGCCGACGAACGGCGTGAGCGCCGCGTCCCAGGACAGCAGCGCCTCCACGGCGACGTACCCGAGGACGGCGATCCCGATGCCGGCGGGCACGAGGGTGTCCCCTCGGCGCTCGAGCGGCGCGAACGCCAGGGTCCCGAACACGGTCACGAGCGCCACGAACGGCACCACCGTGGCGTACGTGAGCTCGGGCAGGTGACCCGCCGCGAACAGCGCGGTGGCGAGCATCGCGATCGACAGGCACGCCCACCCGATCGCTCGCCGGATCGCGAACGGGACCCGACCCCCCAACGCCAGGACGGCGACCCCGCCCAGCCCGGCCAGGGCCACGTACGCCGCGGCGGCGGCTCCGACCGGCACGGCCATCCGACGATGCGCACGGTATCGGTCGTGCAGCTCGACGGGAGGTGGACCGTCGAGGACCCGGATGGGCTCGCCGAGGGTCGCGACCGCCAGGCGCAGGAAGTCGGCCGCCGCGGCCGACAGGTCATCCGAGGTCACGACGCCGTCACGGCGTGTGGAGTTGGAGGTCACGGTGTCGAGGGACGTGAGGTCGGCAGGCCCGCCCTCCCCGATCGCGGTGAGCAGATCCCCGGGATCGCAGCAGGCCACCACGATCGGCAGCGTCTCGTCCCGATCGGCGACGGCCTCGGCGCCCGGCTCGGAGCCGACCACCAGCACCAGCAGCTCCGCGGCGCTCGTGCCGGCGATCGCGTCCGCGAGCGCCCCCTCGAGCGCGTCCGGCCCCAGGTCTTCGATCCGGCCGACCCGGCCATCGACCTCCGGCGGTGGGGCCCGGTATCCGCCGGCGACGAGGCCCACCCCGCCCGACGTGGCGAGCCCGCGGATCCCCGGGAGCTCCAGCAGATCGTCGAGCGAGACGCCGGGGACCTCGAGGATCACGACCGCGCGATCGCCCTCGATGGCCTCCTGCCCATCGACGAGGGCGGCGCCCGCGACCCAGCCAGCGATGATGGCTCCCACGAGGACGACGAGCCGCGCGCCCGAACGCGCACGGGTCACGACAGGGCCGGGGAGCGCTCGCGTTCTCGACGCACGTCGGCGCCGAGCCCGGTGAGCTTGGCCTCCAGGTCCTGGTAGCCGCGATCGACGTGGTACATGTCCTCGATCTCGGTCACGCCGTCGGCGGCGAGCCCCGCAACGACCATCGCCGCCCCCGCCCGGATGTCGAGCGCCCGGACGGGCGCCGCCGACAGCCGTTCGACGCCTCGGATCACCGCGTGGTGACCCTCGGTCCGGATGTCCGCCCCCATCCGGTTCAGCTCGTCGACGAACATGAACCGGCTCTCGAACACGTTCTCGGTCACGATGCTCGTGCCGTCGGCGCCGGCGAGCAGCGCCATCACCTGTGGCTGGAGGTCGGTCGGGAATCCCGGGTACGGCAGCGTGACCAGGTCGACCGCCCGGGGGCGCTCCTCCATCGAGATCGCCACCCCCTGCTCGGTCGCGAGCACCTGGGCCCCGGCGTCGGTGAGCTTGGCCAGCACCAGGTCCATGTGGTCCGCCCGGGCCCCCTCGAGCACCACGGCCCCGCGGGTGGCGCACGTGGCGATCGCGTAGGTCCCGGCCTCGACCCGGTCGGGGATGACCGTGTGATCAACCGGATGGAAGGCGTCCACCCCGTCGATCTGGATCGTGGGCGTGCCGACGCCATCGATGCGCGCACCCATCTCGACGAGCATCTCGGCCAGGTCGGCGAGCTCCGGTTCGCGAGCCGCGTTCTCGATCACGGTGGTCCCGCGCGCGGCGACCGCCGCCATCAGGATGTTCTCGGTGGCCCCCACGCTCGGGAAGTCCAGGTTCACGACCGCGCCGCGCAGGCCACGGGTCTCGCCGACGAGGAACCCATGCTCCGAGCGGAACCTCGCCCCCATCTTCTCCAGCCCCCGGACGTGCAGGTCGATCTTGCGCGAACCGATGTTGCAGCCTCCGGGCATCGCGACCCGCGCCGAACCGAAGCGCGCGAGGAGCGGACCGAGCACCAGGATCGAGGCGCGCATCCGGCTCACGAGGTCGTACGGCGTCTCGAGCGGCCGGACGTCGGCCGTGTCGAGCACGAGCCCGCCGTCGCCCCATGCCACGCCGACGCCGAGGTGCTCGAGCACCTCGGTCATCGTCATGCAGTCCTGGATCCGTGGGATGTTCCGGAGCGTCGAGCGACCATCCGCCAGCAGCACGGCCGCCATGAGCTTGAGCGCAGAGTTCTTCGCGCCGTCGACCCGGATGGTTCCCTCGAGCCGTCGGCCCCCGGTCACGAGCAGCCGATCCATCACCTCACCATCCTATGGCCGGTCCGGTCAGGCTCGGCGTACCTCGAAGGATCCTCAGCCCCAGCGGTCAGTC
>DASSJM010000078.1:0-18271 GCA_035691205.1 Actinomycetota bacterium | reverse complement strand
TGGACCGGGACGCCCTCGTCGATCGCCGCGAGCATCGTCCAGCGCCCCTCGCCCGAGTCGCTCACGCGGCCGCCGAACCGCTCGAGCCCCGGATCCTCCCGGAGCGCCGCGGCCGTGAGGTCCAGGAGCCACGACGACACGACGCTGCCCCGGCGCCAGACCTCGGCGATCTCGGGGATGTCCAGGTCGTACCGGTAGTACCTGGGGTCGCGCAGCGGCGTGGTCTCGGCGTCGGCCTCACGCTCGAGTGCACCGACGTTCGCGTGCTTCAGCACGTTCAGGCCCTCGGCGTAGGCGGCCATGAGCCCGTACTCGATCCCGTTGTGGACCATCTTCACGAAGTGCCCCGCGCCCGCCGGTCCGCAGTGCAGGTAGCCCTGCTCCGCCGTGGTGGCGTTCGCGTCGGCACGACCCGGCGTGCGCTCGGCGGCCTCGATGCCGGGCGCGAGCGTGGCGAAGATCGGGTCGAGGTGCCGCACGATCTCGGTCTCGCCGCCGATCATCAAGCAGAACCCGCGCTCCAGGCCGAACACGCCGCCGCTGGTGCCGACGTCCACGAAGTGCACGCCCTTCTCGGCGTAGCGCTCCGCCCGGTCGACGTCGTCCCGGTAGTAGGAGTTGCCGCCGTCGATGACGATGTCACCGGCCTCCATGAGCTCGGCGAGGGCGTCCGTCGTCTGCTCGGCGAAGGCGGCCGGCACCATCACCCACGCCGCGCGCGGCTCCTCGAGCTTGCCCACGAGGTCCTCCAGCGACGTCGCGCCCGTCGCCCCCTCGCCCTCCAGCAGGCGCACGGCGTCCGCGTTCACGTCGAAGACCACGCACTCGTGTCCCCCCCGCATCAGCCGGCGGACGAGGTTGGAACCCATCCGTCCGAGGCCGACCATCCCGAGCTGCATCTCAGACCACCTCCATGAGCTGCTCCAGCCGGACGCGGGCGACCCGTCGCCCGCGGTTGCGGAGCGATCGCAGGTCGCCGAGCGCCTGGGCGTCGATCAGCGTGCCGAACGTGTAGGGCTGTCCGGGGATCGGCTGGTCCTGCTCGCGCGCCCCGTCCGTGACCTGGATGAACACGCCGTTGTTCGCCCCGCCCTTGTGCAGCTGGCCGGTCGAGTGCAGGAACCGCGGGCCGAACCCCGTGGTCGTGGCGACGCGGTGCCGATCGCGGAGAGCGACGCGGGCCCGCTCGATGGCCGCGTCCGTCTCGCTCGTCCGGTCAAGGTAAGCGAGGATCGCGACGTAGTCGCCCGGCCGGATCTCCTTCAGCAGCGCGCCCAGGTCCTCGGTCCCGGGGTCCTCGACCGAGTCCGCCGCGAGGATCTCCTCCGTGGCGTCCTTGGCCTCCTGCACGTTGGGCTGGTCGAACGCGTTGATGCCCAGGACGTGGCTCGCGATCGCCGTGGCCATCTCCCAGCGGAAGAACTCGCCGCCGATCTGCTCGGGGTCCTCGTACGCGAGCCGCACGACCGGGTGGCCGAGGTGCTCGAGCGCGTCGACCCCCTCGTGCTCGCCGATCGCGACGAACACGCGGTCGTCGCCGTACGCGTCCGGCGCGCCGAGCGGCTCGCCGACGATGGGGACCACGCCACGGTCCTCCTTGCCCGTGCTCTCGGCGACCAGCTGCTCGATCCAGCCGCCGAGGCTCGCGACCTCCCGCGGGACCAGGGTCGTGAGCTTGTCGCGGCCCGCGAGCGCGCACTCGCCCATCACGGCGCCGAGCGTCGCGCCCGGGCTGTCGGTGGCCGGGCCCGATCCCTCGGAGGCGCGCTGCATCTCCTGGGCCCCGTCCACGATCGCGTGCAGCGGAGCTCCGATGAGCGCGGCCGGCACCAGGCCGAAGTACGACAGCGCGGAGTACCGACCGCCGATGTCCGCCGGGTTGGCGAACGTCCGGCGGAACCCGTGCTCGCGCGCCAGCGCCTCGAGCGGGGTCCCCGGGTCCGTGATCGCGACGAAGCGCGCGCCGTCGGGCACGAGCCCCCAGAAGTGCGCGAAGTGCGACCGCGTCTCGGTCGTCGTTCCCGACTTGCTCGCGACCACGAATAGGGTCTCCTCGAGCCCCAGCCCGGCGGTCACGCGCGCGACGGTCGCCGGGTGGGTCGTGTCGAGGACGATGAGCTCGAGCGCGCCGTCGGCCGCGCCGAACGTCGACATGAAGACCTCGGGCGCCAGCGAGGATCCCCCCATGCCGAGCAGGACCGCGGTACGGAACCCGTCGGCGGCGACCCGTCCCGCGAAGGCCTCGAGCGTGCCGATCTCCTCGCGCATCAGCGCCGGGACCCCCAGCCAGCCGAGCCGGTCGGCGATCTCGGTCGGGTCGGGCTTCCAGACCGTGTGATCCTTGGCCCAGATCCGCTCGATCACCCGCTCGCGGTCCAACGCCTCCAGCCGCGCGGTGACCGGTGCGAGCATCGTCGGACGCACCATGCGTTCGTGCCGCGGGATCATCGCGCTCCTTCGACGAGTGATGGAGGGGACGTCAACGGTAGCCGCTCCGTGACCGCGTGGTCGAGTCGGGAGCGTCCCGGTTCAGCCCGTCGACCAGGCCGAGCGGATCTCGCGCGCGGCGGCGGCGGGATCCGGCCGATGGAAGATGGCGCTGCCCGCGACCAGCGTGTCCGCGCCCGCCTCGATCGCGGCGGCCGCGGTGGCGGGCCCGATGCCACCGTCGACCTGGATCCGGAACGACAGGCCCCGACGATCGCGGATCGCGCGGGCGCGCCGGACCTTCTCGAGGTGCTCCGGCACGAACGCCTGGCCGCCGAACCCGGCCTTGATCGTCATGACCAGCAGGAGATCGATGCGCTCGTCGAGGTACGGCTCGACGTCCTCGAACGGGGTCGGCCCGTCCACCACGACCCCGGTCTGCATCCCGAGCGCGCGGGTCCGCTCGAGCAGTGGCGTCGGGTCGCCGAGCTCCACGTGGACGCTGCAGAGGTCCGCTCCGGCCTCGGCGAGACCCTCCAACCAGAAGCCGGGGTCGCTCACCATGAGGTGACAGTCCAGGAACAGGTCCGTGTGCCGGCGGATCGAGGCCACGACCGGAGGGCCGATCGACAGGTTCGGCACGAAGTGGCCGTCCATCAGGTCCACGTGCAGCCAGTCGGATTCGTCCCGAACGAGCGCGATCTGCTCGGCGAGCACCGCGTAGTCGGCCGCGAGGATCGACGGGGCGAGATAGAGGTCGTTCGCCACGGACGTAGTGTGCCCCAGCCCGCCTCGCGCCCGCTCGCCCATCCGTGTAACGCTTGCGCTCCGCGGGGCCACTAGGCGCCGTCCGGCCTCGGGCCGAAAGGGGCGGCAATGGACGACATCATCAGGGTCTACGGCGCCAGCTGGTGCCCGGACTGCCGGCGCGCGAAGCGGTTCCTGGGCGACCAGCGGGTCTCGTTCGAGTGGCACGACATCGAGGTCGATCCCGACGGCGTGCGCATCGTCCAGGAGCGCAACAACGGGAACAACATCATCCCCACGATCGTCTTCCCCGACGGATCCCACTTGGCCGAGCCCTCCAACGAGGAGCTGGCCGAGAAGCTCGGCCTCGAACGCATGGCGACGAGCCACGGGTACGACCTGATCATCATCGGCGGCGGGCCGGCGGGACTCACCACGTCGATCTACGCGGCGCGAGAGAACCTGCGGACCCTGATCATCGACAGCAAGGGCCTGGGCGGGCAGGCGGGCGTGACCGAGCGCCTGGACAACTACCCGGGGTTCCCCGAGGGGATCGGTGGCGCCGAGCTCGCCGACCGGATCGTCGAGCAGGCGCAGCGCTACGGCGTCGAGATGCTGCAGGCCGTCTCGGTGACCTCGGTCACGAGCGACGGCGAGGAGGTCGACGTCGAGACCGCGACCGGCGACCACTACCACGCGCGGGCGGCCCTCATCGCCACCGGGTCGACCTATCGGCGCACCGGCGCCGAGGGGGAGGAGGAGCTGATCGGGGCCGGCATCCACTTCTGCGCGACGTGCGACGGCCCCTTCTACAAGGGTGCCGAGGAGCTCGTGGTCCTGGGCGGTGGCAACAGCGCGCTCGAGGAGGGGCTGTTCCTCACGCAGTTCGTCGAGAAGGTGACGATCGTCCAACGCGGTGATCGGCTCACCGCCAACAAGCTCCTGCAGGACAAGGTCCTGGGGACCCCGACGATGGAGGTGCTCTACGACCGGACCGTGACGGCCTTCCGCGCCAAGGACGACGGCAGCGGCAAGCTCGGGGCGATCGTCCTGGAGGACGCGCGGACCAGCGAGGTCGGGGAGCTCCATCCGGCGGCCTGCTTCGTGTTCATCGGCCTGGACCCCAACACCGGCTTCGTCAAGGGTGTCGTCGACCTGGACGATCGCGGGCTGATCGTGACCGACATGGCGCTGCAGACGACGCTGCCGGGCGTGTTCGCGGCCGGCGACGTGCGTTCGGGCTCCACGAAGCAGCTCGCATCGGCGGTCGGCGAGGGGGCCGCCGCCGCCATCTGCATCCGGCAGTACCTGGAGGCCCTGGACGCGAAGCCCGTCCACATGATGTGAGGAGCGACATGGACCCCAAGGAGATCTTCGAGCTGATCGTCAAGGCCGACGAGAAGCTGAAGTACGCGCACGAGGACAACGCCGGGATCCGGGCCCGGCAGGCGCGCGAGCTGCTCGAGCAGGCCCGGGCCGCCGCGGCCGAGATCGGCAACGACGCGCTCGTGGCGCAGGCCGAGACGCGGCTGGCCGACCTGCCGGACGCGCCGGGTCCGTGATCGAGCGACGCCGGAGCTCGCCCGATCCCACGGACGGACGCGACGGGTAGGGATCAGGGTCCGCCGCGGAAGACCCGCAGCAGCGCCTCGCGTGCCTCGGGGGCCACCTGGTCCTCGGTGAGCATCCCCGTCAGATGGATCGTCGTGCGGTACTGCTCGAAGTAGGCGGTGCATCCGTCGCAATCGGCGACGTGCTCGTCCACGCGGGCACGCATCTCCGGCGGCAGGGCATCCTCGAGGTACTCCGTGATGAGCTCCACGAGCTCGCTGCAGTTCACGGCTCCCCGCCTCCCCCCGATCCGAGGTAGTCCTCGAGCGCGCGCCGAACCTTCACCCGTGCTCGGTGCAGGAGCACCCGCTGATTCGTCTCGGAGATGTCGAGGGCGTTACGGACCTCGGCCGAGGACCATCCGAGCAGGTCCCGCATCCGGATGACCTCGCGCTGGTTCGGCGGGAGGGCCTCGATCGCCTCGCCGACGCGGGCGAGCGTCTCGCGGGAGAGCAGGCGGGCCTCGGGGACGGACTCCCAGCTCGCCGGAGGCTCCGCCCAGTGCCCCGCCGAGGGGTTGCCTTGCGGCAGGAACCGGCTCGGATCGATCGCCGGCTCGGCGTCCGCTTCCGGTGCCCACAGCGAGGAGAACGGCACGCTCCGAGCCTCACGCTGCCCCCGGCTCTTCGCCGTGTTCACGAGGATCCGGAGGATCCAGGTCCGCAGGGAGGAGCGACCCTCGAACCCATCGAGGCCCCTCAGGACCCCGACCCATGCCTCCTGCACGACCTCCTCGGCGACCGCGCGGGTCGAGACGTACATCCGCGCGATCCGGAGCATCTGCGGCTGCAGGCGGTCCACGAGCACCATGAAGGCGGCCTCGTCACCGGCCCGAAGGGCCTCGACGAGCGCGGCGTCGTCCGCCCAGACACGCTCCGGCATGGGGGACGCATCGTATGCGTCGCGCGGGACGAAGGGGAACCGCGGATCAGCCCGGTCGGGCGGCGCCGACGAAGCTGTCCCAGTAGACCGAGACCACCGACACGGTGCTGCCCGTGTGCGGCGAGTGGATCATCCGACCCCCGCCCACGTAGATCGAGACGTGGGAGATCGGCGAGTAGAAGAACAGGAGGTCGCCCGGCTGCAGGTCCTCGCGGGCGACGTGGGGGAGCGCCGAGTACTGCGCGGCCGACGAGTGCGGCAGGTACACGCCCGCGTGCGACCAGGCCCACGCCGTGAACCCCGAGCAGTCGAACCCCGTCTCCGGGCTCGTGCCGCCGTACAGGTAGGGGAGCCCGATCACCGAGTACGCGGCCGCCAGGACGGACGCGACGTTCCCGTTGGGCGCCGGCGGTGGCGGGATGACCGCGCCGCTGCTTCCGCCACCCCCGCTGGCGGCCTCCTGGGCGGCCGCCTCTGCCGCCGCCTCGGCGGCCGCTGCCGCCGCGAGCGCCTCGTGGTACTTGCGGTTGAGCGTCTCGTACAGCGCGCGTGCCTCGTCGGCCTTCTCCTCGATCGCGGCCTGCTGCGTCTCGAGCTCCGCGAGCATGGCCTCCTGTTCGGCCTCGACGGCCCGGAGCTCCTCGGCGGTCCACTGCGCCTCCTGACGGGCGATCTCAGCCTGAACGGCCAGATCCGAGTCCGCCTGCGCGATGTTGCCGATGAACTCGAGCCGGTCCGAGAAGTCGGCGAGCGACGTCGCGTCGAACAGCACCGCGAACTGGGACCCAACGCTCCGGTACGCGAGCGCGGCGCTGGCGTTCAGGCTCTGGCTCGCCCGGTCGGCGGTGGCTCGCGCCCGGTCCGCCTGGTCCTTCACGTCCCCCAGGCGGTCCTGGATCGCCTCGAGCCGAAGGTGGGCCTGGTTGTACTCCTCGACCAGTAGCGAGAACTCCTGGTTGAGGGCGTCGAGGCGCTCCTTGGCGCGCTCGACCTCCTGGCGGCTGGGGGCCGCGGAGGAGAGGGTTGCCGCACCTACGGTCGCGATGGCCGCGACCAGCGCGGCGAGGGCCAGCCGCGCGACGAGGTGCGTACGCCTTCCGGTCATCGTCCTCCGAGCACGGGGAGAGGCTGCCACCCGACAGCCCCAGTCGAGGCTACCGGCGGCCAGGGGGCGCGTCAAACGTCCGGTGCGTACCGGGTCGATGCCGTGCCCGCACGGCCGCCGGACCGCGGCGTGGCCGTGGTCGGACGATCCTCCTAGGTCTTGGTCGGGACGGCGGGACTTGAACCCGCGACCTCAGCGTCCCGAACGCTGCGCGCTACCAAACTGCGCCACGTCCCGAGGTTGGCAAGTCTAGCGGGTTGCTCCTTCCCCGAGCCGGGTAGATTGGCGAACCGGGCTCGCCGGATCGGTCGGCCGAGACGCCTAGGAGGAGGTCGGCGGTGAGGATCGCGCAGGTGTGTCCGCCGTGGCTCGCCGTGCCCCCGAAGGGCTACGGGGGGATCGAATGGGTCGTCGCCCTGCTCGCCGACGGCCTGGCCGAGGCCGGCCACGAGGTCACGCTGTTCGCGACGGGCGATTCGCGGACGAAGGCCCGGCTCGAGTACGTGTACGAGCAGGCGCCCGGGTCCAAGGCCATCAACGACATCGTCCTGGACACGACGCACACGCTGTTCTCGCTCCGGGACGCGCGGGAGCGCTTCGACGTCCTGCACGTTCACTCGCCGTTCTCGGCCCTCGCCGGATCGGTCGAGACCGGGGTGCCGACGATCCACACCCTGCACGGATCGTTCGTCCCGGAGATGACGCGCCTGTACTCGTACGTGGCCGACCGGGTGTGGTTCGTCGCGATCAGCGAGGCCCAGAAGCGGTTCAACGAGGACCTGCGCTACGGGGGCGTCGTCTACAACGGCATCGATATGGGGTTCTACGGCCTCCAGGAGGACAAGGAGGACTTCGTCCTGTTCCTGGGGCGCGCCGCGCCCGAGAAGGGGTGGCGGCGGGCGATCGACGCGGCCAAGGCCGCCGGCGAGCGCCTCGTGTCGGCCGTGAAGATCGCTCACCCCACCGAGGAACAGGAGTGGGAGCAGAACATCAAGCCGGTGCTTCCCTCGGACTTCGAGGTCATGGGCGAGATCTCGCAGGAGGCGAAGCTCGATCTGCTCCGTCGCGCCAAGGCGGTGTTGTTCCCGATCGACTGGCCCGAGCCGTTCGGGCTGGTGATGACGGAGGCGATGGCGTGCGGCACGCCGGTGATCGCGACGCCGCGAGGCTCGGTCCCCGAGGTGATCGACGACGGCGTGACCGGGTGGATCGTCGATGTGGACGACTACGCCGCGCAGGCCGCCGAACGCCTCACGCGGCTCTCGGAGATCGACCCGAACGCCTGCCGTGACCGTGTGGACCGACTGTTCTCGAAGACCGCGATGGTCCGAGGCTACGAGCAGGTCTTCGAGCGCGCCGTCGCCGGCTGAAGGGTCGTCGGAACCGACCCGCCCCGCGAGGCGTCGTAGGCGGCGTAGGATGCCCCATCACCCGAAGGGAGATCCCTCCATGGCTCGAACGTCCAGCGACAGCCGCCGCCCGCTCGTCCCACTCGTCGTCTCGATCGTGCTCGCGTCCACGGTGCTCGCGACCGGTCCGGCCGGCGCGGACGACGTGCCCACGCTCCGGCTGTTCGCCGCGCAGTCTGAGGTGAGCGTCGAGCGTGACGGCAACGGGTACGTGTACCTGGATCCGGGGGTCTGGATCACCCCCGTCGGCGGGGACTTCGAGCTCCGGGTCGGGAGGGCCGACTACGAGAGCCCGATCACCGTCACGCAGGTCGACAGCGCCACGGGGGCGACGCTGCGATCCCTGCCGGCCGATCCGCTCGATCCGTGGTCCGGCCTCGGCCGGTTCGCGCGTATCGTCGTGCGCGGCGGCGACGGCCGGCTGGTGCTGCGGCAGACGATGACCTTCTGCCCCAACTCCTGGTACCAGCAGCGACTGAGCGACCAGTCGCCGCTCACCTCGAGCTACCCGTACTTCTGCGGTGGCGGCTACTTCACCCGCGGGATGGTGTGGGGCATCGACCACGGATGGGCCGCGGGCGTCATGGACCCCGGCTACTACGGCCTGAGCTGGCCGGCGGAAGGGCGCCGGTACACCGTCACGATGTCGATCACGCCCACGTGGGTCGACCTGTTGGGCATCGCGCCCGAGGACGCCGTGGCCGAGGTTCAGGTCGAGGTCGTGCGCGGCGGCACCGGCGGCGACGAGCCACCCCAGCCCGTCGCGCCGCAGGCGAACCAGCCGTACCCCGCCGTGCCCGACGTCACCCAACCGCCGCAGGGGAGCCTGCCGGACCTGATCGCCCTGCCGGGCTGGGGGATGAGCGTGTACGAGGGACGCCGCAACAAGGAGTTCCTCGCCTTCAACGCCACCGAGTGGAACGAGGGTCCGGGGACGTTCATCATCGAGGGCTTCCGGGCTCCCGACGAACCCACGATGGACGCCTACCAGTACTTCCTGGTGGATGGAGCCCCCGTTGGGCGCGCGGAGATCGGCGCGCTCGAGTTCCACTCGGGAGGAGGGCACAACCACTGGCACTTCCAGGAGTTCACCGAGTACTCGCTCCTTGATGCCCAGCGGCAGGAGGTGCTCAAGAGCGGCAAGCAGTCGTGGTGCCTCGTCAACACCGACGCGATCGACCTGTCCGTGCCCAACGCCTTCTGGCAGGGCTTCGGCCAGGAGCTGTTCACCTCCTGCGGTGGTCCCGGCGCCCTGTGGATCCGAGAGGTGCTGGACGTGGGCTGGGGCGACACCTACTCGCAGTACGTCAGCGGCCAGGCCTTCAACATCACGGGCCTGCCCAACGGCACCTACTACGTTCGCGTGCACGTGAACCCGACCGGGTCGATCTACGAGGCGACGGCGGACAACAACGTCGAGGACCGTCTCATCCGCATCAAGGGCAAGCCGGGCGATCGACGCGTGGTGGTCCCGCCGTGGAACGGGATCGACACGGAGGGCTGCTCCTTCTACTGCCCCTGATCGCCCGTCGCGGACCCGGCATCGCGGTGCGGGCCCCCCTCCGAGGGGGCCCGCCGCAGTTCGAGGAGCGTTGCCTCCGGCGGGCAGAGGAAGCGGAAGGGCGCGTACTTGCTCGTTCCCAGGCCGGGAGAGACGTGGACGATCGCGTCGCCGAGTCGGAGGGCGCCAGACACGAGTCGTCGAGGCATGGCCGAGTTGGTGACGAGGGCGCCCGCGAAGGGCATCCGCACCTGCCCCCCATGCGTATGGCCCGCGACCACGAGGCGGTAGCCGGTCGCGACGATCTCGGGGATCGGATCGGGCGAGTGGGTCACCGCGATCCCGAAGCGCCCGGGCGCTCGCCGGGGGAGCAGCCGGAGGTCCGCCCGAGCGATGTGCGCGTCGTCGAGGCCGAGCAGCTCGATCGGGAGGCCGTCCAGGTCGACCTCCTCGCGCACGTTGGTGAGGTCGCGCCATCCGTCGGCGCCGAGCAGGGTCCGCAGATCCCTCGCTCGACCGCGCACCGCGCGCCGCCCCCTTCGGCGTCGGTGCGGCACGAAGTACCGGAAGGGGTTCATCAGCCTCGGCACGAAGTAGTCGTTGGAGCCGAGGACGAACCAGGACGCCAGACGACCGCGGACGGCCCGGACCGCCTCGACGACGGTCTCCACCGCCTCGGGCTCGGCGAGGAAGTCCCCCGTGACGACGGTGACGTCGGCCCGCGGCAGGGCCGCGAGGAACGCCTTCTTCCGCTCGTCGCGGCGCACGAAGTGCAGGTCGGACAGGTGCAGGACGGAGAGTGCCGGCGGAGCATCCGCCGGTAGGATGGCGAAGTCGCGCCGGACCAGGCGGTAGGCCCGCCGCTCGATGAGCACGCCGTAGGCGACGCAGGCGGCGCCGACGGCGAGGATCGCGAGCAGGGCGGGCAGGAGCACGGGAGGGCAGTCTACGTGGGCGACCCAACGCTCAAGACCCAGGTGCACGAGGAGATGACCACCGCCTTGAAGGCGGGCGACAAGGTCCGGCTCGGCGCCCTCCGGATGCTGGTGACCTCGATCACCAACCGTGAGAAGGAGGTCCTGCACGAGCTCTCGGACGACGAGGTCCGCGAGGTGGCCGGCAGGGAGGTCAAGCGACGCACCGAGTCGATCGAGGCGTTCGAGGCGGCCGGCCGGACGGAGCTCGCCACCAGGGAGCGCGAGGAGCGGGAGGCGCTGCGTGCGTTCGCGCCCCAGCAGCTCTCGGAGGCCGAGGTCGACGCGATCGTGGACGAAGCGATCGCCTCGACGGGCGCGACGTCGCCCAAGGAGATGGGCAAGGTCATGGGCGCCGTGATGGCCAAGGCGAAGGGCCAGGTCGACGGCGCGGCGGTCCAGCACAAGGTGTTGGAGCGGCTGGGCGGCTGAGGCCTAGCGACGTGCCTGGGGTGCCTCGTCCCCGGGCGCGGGGGTCGGGCTGGGCTCATCCCCGTCACCGTTCCCGTCCCCATCACCGTTCCCGTTCCCGTTCCCGTTGCCACCGCCAGGGTCGTACTCGCCCACGAAGATCGTGACGGTCGCGCCGGCGTCCACGAGCTTGTTGCCGTCGCCGATGGGGACCTGGTCGACGACGATCCCGTCGAGCGACTCATGGTTCACGGACACGTACTGCACGTCCGCGATCAGCCCCAGCTGCCTCAGCTGCTTGATCGCCTGGAACTCGGGCAGGTCGACGACGCGCGGGATGACGACGGGCTCGCCCTTGCCGTTGCTGACCGTGAGGGTCACCAGGCTCCCGAGCCGGGCGGTCCCCCCCGCGGGCGCCTGCGTGAGGACCATCCCCTTCTCCTCGAAGGACAGCACCTCCTCCACGACGGGCGAGAAGTTGGCCTCGACGAGGATCTCCTCGGCCTCCTCGATCGGCAGTCCGACCACGTTGGGGATCGGCCCGCTCTCGGGCGGGGGCGGCGACTCGAAGGCCTCGACCGGCCACCCCTGCATCGCCTGCACCATGAACGCGTGCCAGATCGGGGCGGCGATCGTGCCGCCGAACACCGAGCTGCCCGGCATCGGGATCTGCCCGTTGGGGAACCCGACCCACACCGCGGTGGAGATCTGCGGCGTGTAGCCGGCGAAATAGACGTTCGTCGCGTCCTGCGCCGTCCCGGTCTTGCCGGCGACGGGACGCCCGGGCAAGATCGCGGCGCGCCCCGTCCCGCAGCAGACCACCCGCTGGAGCATGGCCGAGACCAGGTGCGCGATCTCGGGCTCGATCACCTGCTCGCACCGGTTGCCGTGCCGGTAGAGGAGGCGCTCGTCCAGGGGCCCCGTCGTGAGCTCGATACGCCGGACGGCCCACGGGTCGCAGTGGATGCCGTCGTTGGCGAGCGTCCCGTAGGCGGAGGCCATGTCGAGCGTGGGGACCTCCTCGACCCCGAGCGTGATGGATGGGACCGCGTCGAGCCCGACGGTGATCCCCATCCGTTGGGCGGCGTCCACGATCGCCTCGGGCCCGACGTCGAGCGCGAGCTGCGCGAAGACCACGTTCACCGAGTTCTGCGTCGCGTTCCACAGGTCGATGTACCCGCGGTCGCTGCCGCCCTCGGCGTTCTGCACGCAGCCGCTGGCGCTGATCCAGCCGTCGAGCCCGCACAGCGGCGACCTCGACGTGTAGACCTTGCCCTGCGGGAAGTCGTGCTCGAAGGCGGCGACCAGGGTGAACGGCTTGAAGGCGGATCCCACCTGTCGCGAGCCCCGCCACACGAGGTCGAGCTGGTCGCGCTCGTAGTCCTTGCCCGAGACCATGGCCTTGATCGCGCCGTCGGTGGTCCGGACCGAGACCAGCGACGCGTCGGGGGTCTTCTTCGTCCCGTCGAGGTACGTGCTCGAGTCGATGGCCTCCTGCCCGTACTCCTGCCACTGGGGGTCGAGCGACGTGTAGATCTTCAGGCCGCCCTGGTACAGGGTCTTGACCCGTTGATCACGGGTCTTGCCGAGGGCGTCGAACTCCCCATCGGTGTTCTCAAGGATCAGGTTCCGGATGAAGTAGATCCAGAACGGCTCGACCTTCTCCTTGAACACGCCGACGTCGTTCGCGATCCCCAGCGGCTTCTCCTTGGCCCGCGCGACCTTGGCGGGGTCCGCCCAGCCGAGCTCGGCCATGCGGTCGAGCACCTGGTTGCGACGGGCCATCGAGTCTTCCGGGTGCGTCACCGGGTCGTACGTGCCCGGTGACTGGATCAACCCGGCGAGGAGGGCCGCCTGCGGCAGGGTCAGTTCCTTGGCCGTGCTGTGGAAGTACGTGTTCGCCGCGGTCTGGATCCCGTAGGCGCCGTTCCCGAAGTAGACCTCGTTCAGGTACCACTCGAGGATCTGGTCCTTCGAGTACTTCCGTTCGATCCGGATCGCGAGCGCGGCCTCCTGGAACTTGCGCGCGAACGTCTCCTCCGGCACGTCGATCAACACGTTCTTCACGAGCTGCTGGGTGAGCGTGGAGCCGCCCTGCTCGATCTCGCCCGCCGCCAGGTTCTTGACCGCAGCGCGGATCAGTCCGGGGAAGTCCAGGGCGCCGTGCGTGTAGAACGAGTCGTCCTCGATCGCGAGGACGGCGCGCTGGGTGGTCTCGTTCACCTTCCCGATCTTCACGAGCCGGCGGTTCTCGTCCAGGTAGATCTCGGTCAGCACGTTGCCGTCGGCGTCGTAGATCGTGGAGCTCTGCGGCGGGACCGGGATGCGGATGCTGCCGACGCCGGCCTCGTCCAAACGGTCGCGGAAGGCGTTCACCCCGGCGCCCGCACCCGCGAACAGCGGGAGCATGACGAGGGCGACCAGCGCCATGAACCCGGCCATCACCGCCACGAGCAGGACCGGGATCAGGGGCGCGATGACCCGCCGGGGGCGCAGCTCGTCGGGCCGCGGTTCCCCGTTCGGGGGCGTGGGCTGCGGCTGCTCGGAGCGCGAGCGATGGTGCTTCGGGGGAGCTTGCATCCGGCCCCAGGATAGCCCGAGCGCGCGGGTACGATGGGGCCCGTCCATGCGCCGCGCCGCCCCGTTCCTGCTGCTCACCGCGCTGCTGACCGCGCTCGCCCCCAGCGCGGCGGCGCAGGCCGACGATGCGTCGGTGCTCGTCGCGAAGGTGGACGGATCGATCGACCACGTGCTCGCGTCCTTCATCCGTGACCAGGTCCGCGAGGCCGAGTCCTCCGGCGCGACCCTCGTGCTCCAGCTCGATAGCGCGGGAACCCTCGGCGAGGACGCCGTCGCGTTGGCGGAGGACATCCACGCGGCGACCATCCCCGTGATCGTCTGGGTCGGCCCCTCACCCGCCAAGGCCCAGGGAGCGGGCCTGCTCCTGATGTACGCGGCCAGCATGGGCGCCGTCGCCCCTGGCGTCGGGGTGGGTCCGGTCGAGCCGCTCGATCTCGCCGATCCGGAGGAGACCGACTCGCCGAACGACGTCCCTGGCCTCGCGAACGCCTGGGCCGAGGAGTTCGGCAAGCCGGTGCCGATCGCCTTCCCCTCCGAGCCGATCCCGGGGCAGGCCGCGATCGAGGGCAACATCGCGCAGGCCGCAGCCGTCTCCGTGCCGGAGCTGCTCGCGGAGGTCGATGGCGTGACCGTGTCGACCGCGCAGGGGCCAGTGGAGCTGCGGACCAAGATCGCGACGAGCGAGTCCGAGGAGCCCGTCACGGTCCGGTTCAGCGAGCTCGGGCCGGTCGACCGGACGCTGCACGCGGCCGCCTCGCCCACCTGGATCTACGTGCTGCTGGTCCTGGGGCTCGCCGCGCTGGCCTTCGAGCTCACGCAGCCAGGCTTCGGGTTCGCCGGGTTCGCGGGGATCGCGATGCTGGCCCTCGCGACCTACGGGCTGACGGTGGTGCCGTTCTCGCCCGTGGGACTGGGGGTCCTGGTGCTCGGGATCGGCCTGATGACGCTCGACGTGCGCCTGCGCCGTCTCGGGCCGCTGACGGCCGCGGGCCTGGTGGGGTTCGCCGCGGGCTCGTTCCTCGTCTTCGGCGGGGTGTCCGACGAGATCGACGTGTCCCCGTGGCTGATCGTTGCCTTCACCGTCATGGGGCTCCTGTACTGGGGGTTCGGGCTCACCGTGGCGATCCAGTCGCGCGAGCGGCTCACGTCCACCCAGAAGGGCCTGGTCGGCCTGGTCGGCGAGACACGTGGGGAGCTCAAGCCCGAGGGCCCGGTCTTCGTGAAGGGGACGCTGTGGCGCGGCCGCAGCGCCGGCGAGCCGATCCCGCAGGGGACCCGGGTTCGGGTGCGGGCCGTGGATGGCCTCATCCTCCGGGTCGAGCCCGAGCCCGCCCCCGCCCCCGCCGGGGAAGCGGGGAGCTCGACCGAACCCCGCGGCTGATCTCGCCGAGCCGTTCGGTGAACCCGGCCCGTCTCCGAGCCGTTCTCAGATGTGGAGGAACCGTGGCGTTCCCGAGGTCGCGCCGGGTTGTTGCCCGGTCCTACATCCCTTCGGCGTCGGGATACGAAAGACCTATCAGGGGCGGGTGCTCGCAGGAGGGCACGTGGTGGATCGGATGCCGGCTGGCTCGACGAACGGGTGGCAGTTCGACGCCGCCTGCCGAGGCGAGGACTCCGCCCTGTTCTTCGCGCCGGGCTACTTCGAGCGTCGCGAGGAGAAGGCCGCGCGCGAGGCCCGCGCGAAGGCGATCTGCGCCCGATGCCCCGTCCTGGACGACTGCCTCGAGTTCGCCCTTCGTGTTCGCGAGTCCCACGGCGTCTGGGGCGGCCAGAACGAGCAGGAGCGTCGGCAGCTCCTACGGCAGCGGCGGACGATGCCGGTCGGGTAACGACCCCGCTCGCGCTCCCGGCGGCGCGCATCTGGGACCATCGAGCCTCCCGGATCCGAAGGGGTGGTTCGCGTGATCGAGGAACGGCTCGTGGAGCTCGGGATCGAGCTTCCCCCGGCGCCCGCGCCGGTCGCCTCCTACGTCCCGGTGACCCTCGCCGGCGGGTTCGCGTTCGTCGCCGGTCAGGTCCCGATCGCCGACGGCGCGGTGATGTTGACGGGCCGGCTCGGCGCCGAGGTGGGGCTCGAGGAGGGCCAGGCCGCGGCCCGACGGTGCGCGCTGCAGGCGGTCTCGGCGCTCCGCGACGCGCTCGGCTCGCTCGACCGGATCGCCCGGATCCCCCAGGTGACCGTCTACGTCGCCTCGGTCCCCGGCTTCGTGGACCAGCCGAAGGTCGCCAACGGCGCGAGCGACGTGCTGGTCGAGATCTTCGGCGAGGCGGGCAAGCACGCGCGGGCGGCCGTGGGCGTGACCGAGCTGCCGCTCGGCGCCCCGGTCGAGGTGTCCGTGACGGCGAGCCTCGCGTAGGCCTCGCCGGGACCGCCGCTCGAGGTCAGCGGCCCCGCGGGAAGCGGAGGTCCCCGCTCCGGCGGGTGACGCCGGAGCGGTCCAGGTGCTCCAGGAGTGGGACCGCGAACTTCCTCGTCGTCCCGAGGCGTTCTCGAAGGGCGCCCACGGTGATGCCGGAGGCCCCGGCGTCGGCGATCGCCTCCACCGCCCGGTCCACGAGCGACGGCGTCAGGACCAGGTCCGCCGAGATCCGGACCAGCGCGCCGCTTCGCACCGCGGCGTCGATCCCGCTCCTGGTGAACCCGAGTGCGATGAGCTCGGTGATCGAGGGCGGGGTCGGCTCCCCGCTCCGCACCGCATCGACCAGGCGGACCTGGTCCTCGTCGGAGGTGGCGACGTGGGTCGCCAGGCGGATCGACGCGCCCTCACGCGACAGCGACCCTCGGGAGACGAGGTCCTCGGTGAGGGCCGCGGCGAGATCGGGGTCCTGCGGCGCCCGGGCCGAGCGCAGCGCCTCGACGACCCAGGCCCGCACGACGCCGACGTCCTGGCCGCCGGCGACCGGATCGGCCCGATGGAACCGTTCGAGGCGTTCCCGGAGATCCCGCTCGACCGTCTCCCGAGCTGCCTCGCCGATCCACCAGTCGCCGGCCCGCGTCGCCCCGTCGACCGCGTCGGGGACGCGGCCGGTCAAGGTGAGGAGGTCGTCTTCGCGCGCGGCGCCGCGCTCCGCGACCAGGAGGCTCGGAAGCTCGTCTCGCGACGCCGCCAGGCGCCTCGAGAGGCGCAGGTGCGCCCCCGCGCCCGGGCGGGCCGGAGGGTCGGTGTCGAGGACCATGCCCCCGGCGACGGTCTCGCGTCGGCCCGACTCCCGGATCACGAACCGGTCGCCCACGTCCAGGACGAGCGGGGCCGACAGGCGGACCCGGGCGAAGGCTCCCTCGGGCGGCAGGCTCGACGTCTCGTACAGGCGCACCCGGGCCACGCGCTCGGCCGAACCCGCGTGCACGGTGAACGCGCCCCGCCCCGTCATCGGTCGAGATCGCGAACGCACGGGCAGCAGCCGAGCCTCGATCACCCGGGTGGGGCGCCACTCGCCGGGGCGCGTGACCACGTCGCCGCGCTCGATGCGATCGCGATCGGCGCCCGCGAGGTTCGCGGCGACGCGCGACACGGGCCGTGCGGTGACCACGTCGCGCTCGTGCGTCTGCAGCCCGCGGACCCTCGCCCGCTCGCCGGACGGGTGGACCTCGACCTCGTCGCCGACGGCCATCGGACCGCCCGTGAGCGTCCCCGTCGCGATCGTCCCGGCGCCACGGATCGTGAAGACGCGGTCGACGAACCATCGCGGGCGGCCGTCTCGCTCCGGTTCGCGCGCCGCGGCGAGCATCGCATCGAGCGCGAGCAGGAGCTCGGGGAGCCCGTCGCCGGTGGCCGAGGAGCACGCAACGATGGCCGCCTCGGACAGGGCGGTGTCCGCGACGCGTTCGCGCACGTCGTCCGCGACGAGCTGCAGCTCCTCGTCGGAGACCAGGTCGCGCTTGGTGAGCGCGATGACCGCCCCGTCCACGCCGAGCACGTCGACGATCTCCAGGTGCTCCTCGGACTGCGGCTCCCAGCCCTCGTCCGCCGCGACGACGAACAGCAGGAGACGGACAGGCCCGACACCCGCGAGCATCGTGCGCACGAACCGCTCGTGCCCGGGCACGTCCACGAAGGCGATCTCGCGACCGGACGGCAACGTGCACCACGCGTAGCCGAGCTCGATCGTGAGCCCGCGGCGCTTCTCCTCGGCCAGGCGATCGGGGTCGGTGCCGGTGAGACGCAGGACCAAGCTCGACTTGCCGTGGTCGACGTGGCCCGCGGTCGCGACGACCGCCAGGTCGGGCGCGCCGCCCTCACTCATCGGCGGGGTCGTCGCCCTCGAGCGCGTATCGGATCGCGCGGACGAGGTCGGGGATCTCCGCTCCCTGCACCGTACGAAGGTCGAAGAGCACGCCCTGATCGGTGACGCGGCAGAACACGCACGGCGATCCCGTGCGCAGGCGCACGGCCATGGCGCCCGGGTCCGGGACCCGGACCTCGACGCCGAACGAAGGGATCGACTCGCCGGGGAGCGAGCCCCCGCCGACGGCCGACTCGCAGCGGACGACGTGGGCGCCCTCGAGCTCCCCGTCGAGCGCCCTCGCCAGCAGCTCGGCGCGATGTCGGACCTCGGCCACGGGCTCGCGGAGCATCCGCCACACGGGGATCTCGGCGAGGTCGCCGCGCGCGTACGCGGCCAG
>DASSJM010000077.1:0-3388 GCA_035691205.1 Actinomycetota bacterium | reverse complement strand
CGCTCCGGCGTGATCGTGGAGGCGGCGGCGACCATGTCGAACTGGTTGCCCGCCACGGCGGTGAAGATCGTGTCGAAGTTCGCGACGACCCATTCGACCTGCAGGCCCAGACGCGAGGCGATCTCCTCGACCATGTCGACGTCGAAGCCCACCTCGTCGCCGCCCTTGATCGCCTCGAACGGCGGGTAGTCCAGGCAGGATCCCACCTGCAGGACGCCTTCATTGAGGGTCGTGAAGGTCGGGATCGTCGGACCGGTGGCCCCGGTCGCGGTGGCGCCGGTGGCTGCGGTCGCCCCGGTCTCGGCCGTCGCCCCGGTGGCCGCGGTCTCGCCCCCTCCCTCATCGTCGCCAGCACATGACGCCACGATCAGCGCCAGGACCGCCACCATCGCCGCGGCCAGGAACCGTGTCCGTCTCACCACGCCTATCGCCTCCCCCACCTATCGCCGAGATGCGCCGTATCCTGCCCGAACTCGCCGGGTTCCACAACCACGAGCCCGTGGCTTCACGTTGAGGGGCCGAGCCGTACCCAGCGGCCGGACCGGAGCTCGGACACGCCGACGCTGCCCGAGGGCTCCGCCAACTCCCCGCTCGTTGCGAACCGATACGTCCCGCCGAGGCCCTCGAGGGACTCGACCTGCACCAGCGCGGCCGCCACCCGCTCCCCCCGCGTCCCCTGGGCGAGGAGGCCCAGGAGCAGGCGGGTGGCGTCCCACGCCTCCACCGCGTACGGGCCCGGCGCCGATCCGAATTCGGACTGGTAGTCCTGAATGAACCGCATCGCCACCGGGTCGATCGAGGTAGACAGGTCCACGCAGGCGCAGGCGGCCCGGGCGCCCTCCGCCGCGGAGCCGGCGTCGAGGAAGTCCGGATCGAGGAGTCGGTCGCCGCCCACCACCGCGACCCCGCCGGGGAGCGAGCGCGTGACCTCGGCCCCGGCATCCGGTGAGCCCGCCCACGCGACCGCGTCGCACCCGTTCCCGGCGACGAACGGCCCCGTCTCGGCGGGGTGCAGGATCGCCGAAGGTTCGCCGAGGCGTTCGGTCAGGAGGCCCACGAGCGGGTCGGGTGCGGGCTCCTCGCTGAGGACGCACGGCTCGGCCCCTTCGAGCTCGGCGACGATCGCGTCCGCCACGAACTCGATCGGCGCCACGGATCGACGCCACGCGCCGACATCGGGCGTCGGCCCTACCGTCGAGACGCTCACCGTCGGCACGCCCGCCTCGGCCATCGTCGATCCATCGGCGCCCGGGCCGGCGATCGCGGCAACGAACGACGGGTCCGACTCGATCTGCGCCACCGCCGACGGGTCCTCGGCAAGGTCGAACGCGGTCAGCTCGACGCGCACCCCCTCCGACGACTGCATCGCGATCGCGAGCTGGGCCGCTTGCAACGCCGGCAGCGCGTGCTCGTCGGCATCCGGTGCCGTGAGGTCCTGGACGAAGGCGATCCGCGTCACGTCGTTCCCGGTCGATCCCGACGAGGCGCAGGCCGTCGCGGCGAGCGGCAGCAGGGCACACGACAGGATGGCGCGTCGTTTCAGCATGTCGGGCCTCGGGGGTGGCGGGCAGTCTAGCGCCTAGACTTGCGGCGGGCCGGGGTGATGGAACTGGCAGACATGGCGGCCTCAAAAGCCGTTGCGCGCGAGCGCGTGCGGGTTCGAATCCCGCCCCCGGCACTCAGACGACGTGACCCTCGCGGACGAGCTCCCCTCGGCTGAAGCGGTCCAGTCCGAGGCTCGAGACATCCACCGTCCTCGCCTCCCCGTCCACGATCATCTCGGCCAGGAGCTTGCCCACGATCGGCGCGTGCTGGAACCCGTGGCCGCTGAAGCCGTTCGCGAGGTAGAAACCCTCGACCCCCGGCGCCGGCCCCAGGATCGGATGTCGGTCCGGCGTCATCTCGTACAGGCCAACCCACGAGTGCTCGATCGAGGCGGCCTCGAGCGGCGGGAACACGCGAACCGCCGTGGGCAGCAGGGACTCGGCCACGAACGTCTCGTCCGGCACCAGGTCGAACGACGCCCGCTCGTTCGGGTCGCCCATCCCCATGAGCGCGCCGGCTCCCTCTCGATGGAGGTAGAAGCTCGACGCGGCGTCGATCACGAGGGTCCGGCGCTCGGGCACGCCCGGGAACCCGCCCGTGACCAGCACGTGGCGTGGGATCGGCTCGAGCGGCAGCTCCACGCCCACCGTCGAGGCGAGCAGCCCCGCCCACGCCCCCGCCGCGTTCACGACGATCGGAGAATCGACCGGCCCTCGGTCCGTCTCGACGCCGGTGACCCGGCCGCCCCCTGCGCGGACCGAGGTGACCGCCACCTCGAGCTCGAGCTCCGCGCCCGCCCGACGGGCGAGCGTCCCGTAGCCCTGCGTGAGACCGGAGGGGTCGGCGATGCCGTCCCGAGGCCCGTACGTGGCTCCGACGACCCCTTCGAGCGAGATCCCGGGCATGAGCGCCCGTGCCTCGTCCGGCGTCAGGAGGTCGGCCTCCACGCCCAGCCCGTGGTGGAGCTCGTTCGCCGCCACGAAGTCGCGCCACAGCGCCTCGCCCCTCACGAGGAACAGGTACCCGTCCTGGGCGACGTCGAGCGGTAGGCCGTGCTCCTCGGAGAACCCGACGATCATCGGCACGCTCGCCTGGGACAGGCGGACGTTGACCTCACTCGAGAACTGGTGTCGGAACCCCCCCGCGCACGCGCCGGTCGACCCGGCGGCCAGGTGATCGGCGCGCTCGAGGAGGACGATCCGCCCGGCACCGGCCGCCGCGAGGTGGTAGGCGGCGCTCGCCCCGACGACCCCGCCCCCGACGATCACCACATCCGCGACCCAGCTCACCGCCGATCCACCGCCGCGCTCGCCACGACGAGGTCCTCGAAGGCCACGCCGACCGACTTGAACAGGGTGACGTCCTCCTCCGAGACCCGGACCGCCGCGCCCCCCACGACCTCGGCGAGGTCCGCCGCGATGTGGTCGACGCCGACCGCGCCCTCCCGCATCGCCAGGAGCAGGTCGCCAGCCTCGGCCATCGCCGCCTCCCGCGTCTCGACCACGACCCTGGCCCGACGCACGCCCTCCGCGTCCACCTCCCGCATCTCGGGCGTGTACGCCCCCACCGCGTTCACGTGCACACCCGGCGAAAGGAGCGCCCCCTGGACCACCGGCACCGTGCTCGTGGTGCAGGTGCAGACGAGATCGGCATCCACGACGTCGGCGGGCTCCCCCACCGTGGCCTCGAGCCCGTCCGCCCTGGCCTCCGTCACGAGCGCCTCCGCTCGCTCGCGGGTCCGGGAGACCACCACCACCTCCTCCACCGGCCGCACCGCGCGCATCGCCTCGAGGTGCGAGCGCGCCTGGACCCCGGCCCCGAAGACCACCAGGCGGCTCGCCGC
>DASSJM010000076.1:0-3440 GCA_035691205.1 Actinomycetota bacterium | reverse complement strand
GCCGCCCGCCCCGGTACTCGCGCACGAGCGTGAACGTCGGCGAGACGACCACGCCCGCGAACCCCAGCCCACGCGCGAGGCCCTGCGCGAACGTGGTCTTCCCCGCTCCGAGCTCGCCGGTGAGCGCGATCGCGTCGCCCGACACGAGGAGCGCCGCGATGGCCTCGCCGATCGCGCGCGTGTCCTCGGCGGTCGCCGCCCGCAGCCGAAGCTCCATCACGGGCGGCGCTCGGGGGAAAGGACGGTCGGCATCAGAACAGCCCGAGCTGCTCCTCGGCCGGCTCGGGCCGCTCGTCGAGCGCCCGGCGGATCTCCTGGAAGTCGCTCCGGAGCGCGGCCATCTGCGGCGAGGCCTGGCCGCCGCCGTGCAGGATCGCGGCCGGATGGAAGGTGGGGATCACGGTCCGACCGTTCCAGGGGAAGCGCTGACCCCGCACGCGGCTGATCGAGACGCGCGGCCCGAGGACGAAGCGTGTCGCCCAGTTGCCGAGCGTCACGATCACGACCGGGTCGATCAGGGTGATCCGCTCGTCCAGCCACGGCCTGCAGGCCTCGATCTCATCCTCGAGCGGATCGCGGTTGCCCGGCGGGCGGCACATCACCACGTTGTTGATGTACACGTCGTCCCGGGGGATCTGGACCTCGGTGAGCATCTGGTTCAGCAGCTGGCCCGCCGCGCCGACGAACGGGATGCCCTGCTTGTCCTCGTGGAACCCCGGGCCCTCGCCGATGAACATCAGGTCCGCGTCCGGGTCGCCGACGCCGTACACGACCTGCGTCCGTCCCTGCGAGAGCCGGCACCGCGTGCACGTCGCGGCCTCGGCCGCCGCCTCCACGATCGTCCTCATGTCCCTCCCCCGATGGACGGAACGCCGCCGAGCGGCTCGGCCGCGCGGACGGCCCGGCGGATCGCCTCGGCAACCGCCGCCACGGCGAGGCGCTCCACGACCGGTTGCGAGGTCTCGACGCGCCCCGTCGCCAACGCGAACACGGTGTCGCCGTCCCACATCGTATGCGCGGGGGAGATCGCGAGCGACAGACCCTCGTTGCCGGCCTGCGCGAGGAGCCAGGCGCGGTCCTTGCTGAGCGTCGCGTTCGTGGCGACCGCGACGAGCGTCGTGTTCGCGCCCGGCCAGATCCGCTGCTCAGCCTCGGGGTTGCGGTTCTCGGCGAGCGGGGTCCCATCCTCGTCCAGGACCGTCCCGAGCGCGTTCACGACCGCGAGCGCCCCCACGATCAGGCCCTCCTCCTGCACCGAGGCCGACCCGACGCCGCCCTTCCAGCCGGCCGCGGGGTCGGGGAGCTTCGCGAAGGTCGCGCCGGTGCCGGCGCCGACGCTCCCCTCCGGGACCGCTCCGTCGGCCGCTGCCTCGCACGCCGCGTACCCGTCGGCCTCCCCCGGCCTCGCCCCGGCGTCGCCGACGCCGAGGTCGAAGACCACGGCCGCCGGCACGACCGGCACGCGGGCCACACCGGCGTCGAACCCCACGCCCCGCTCGTCGAGCCACCGGACGACCCCGGTCGCCGCCGCCAGCCCGAAGGCGCTCCCGCCGGTGAGCAATACCGCGTGCACGTCGGGCACGAGGGTCCCCGGGCGGAGCGCGTCGGTCTCCCGGGTGCCGGGCGCGCCGCCCTTCACGTCGACCGAGCCGACCGTGCCCGGCGGGCACAGGACGACGGTGCACCCCGTGAGCCCGACCGGGTCCGAGGCGTGACCGACGCGGATGCCCTCGACCCGGGTGATCATGCGCTCGTCCGCCTCGGGCGTTTGGGCTTCCTGGCGAGCAGCGGGCCCGCGAACGTCGCCACCCGATCGTTGAACGCCGCGTGGGCCTCCATCATCGGGATGTGGCCGGCCCCCTCGATGACCTCGAGCCGGCCATCGGGCAGCTCGTCGGCGAGCGCCACGGCCGCGGACGGCGGCGTCACCCGGTCCTCGTCTCCGACGATGACGAGCGCCGGCACGCGCACGTGCCGCAGAGAGTGGCGCTGGTCCATCTCCATCAGCCCCGCGAGCCCTTCGGTCCAGACCTCCGACGGCGCCCGCGCGGCGAGCCCGACGACGTAGTCCACGATGTGGGGCGACGCGTGGTGACCGAACTGCGTCATCCGCGCGACCACGTGTCCCACGTCCACCGGGCTCGCGAGGACGTAGCCGCGGAGCCGGTTCACGCGATCCGCCGCCTGGCGGATCGAGCCCAGCCGGGGGCGGAGGAGCTCGGTGATGGAGCCCATCGCGCCGCGGAGGAGGTCGTTCGAGGCGGCCCCGGCGAAGACCGCGCCCGCCACGCGTCCCGCGTACAGGTCCGGGCGAGACTCGGCCATCGCGAGCATCGCCATCGCGCCCATGCTGTGGCCCACGACGACCGCGGGGCGCTCCGTCGTCACGGCCTCCAGCACGGCCGCGAGGTCGTGGCCGAGGGCCATCGGCGAGAGGTCCCCATCGGCAGCGCGGCCGCTCCGGCCGTGCGAGCGGAAGTCCATGAGCACGCACCGGAACCGGTCCGACAGGCCGGTCCACTGGTAGTGCCAGGAGGTGAGGTCCAGGCTGAACCCGTGGGCGAACAGCAGCACCGGGTCGGTGCGCCGTCCGGCCGCGCGCACCGCGAGCTGGGTGCCGTCGAACGCCCGAATCGGCCCGAGGTCCTCGGGCGGCAGCAGGGAGAGCAGCTCGTGCGCCTCGGGATCGTCACGCCGGCGTCGCGCGTTCAAGATCGTCCGGCTGATCATGCCGCCGGCGACCGCCGCGCCCGCGAGGCCCGTGGCGACGACCGCGCGCCTGCGACTCACGAGGACTCCCCCAGGTACTCGCGGGGCACCCGCTCGCTGATCGCGGTCGCGATCTCGTAGCCGATCGTGCCGAGGTGCCCGGCCAGCTCCTCGGCCGTGATGCGCTCGTCGCCCTGGGCGCCGAGCAGCACCACCTCGTCCCCGGGGGCGACGGACGCGTCCCCGCAGTCCACCAGCAGCTGATCCATCGTCACGGTCCCCGCAACCGGATGCCGCCGGCCCCCGATCAGGACCTCGGCGCGCCCGCCGAGCGCGCGAGGGTACCCGTCCTCGTAGCCGACAGGCACCGTCGCCACGGTGGCCTCGCGCTCGAGCGTGTACCGCCAGCCGTACGAGAGACGCTCGCCGGCGGGCAGCCGCTTGACCATGGTGACCGCCGAGCGCCAGGTCAGGGCCGGTCGAAGCCCCGCCGCGGGTCCGATCCCTCCGCCCGGATCGATCCCGTAGATCGCGGCCCCCGGCCGGACGAGATCCAGGTGCGTGTCCGGATACAGGATCGTGGCGGCGCTGTTGGCCGCGTGGAGCATCGCGGGCTCGATGCCGTTCGCCGCCATGGCATCGCGTGCGGCGAGCAGCCTCGCGAGCTGATCGCGCGTCCCGGCCTCGTCCGCCTCGGAGGCGGCGAAGTGGGTCCACAGACCCTCGAGCCG
>DASSJM010000075.1:0-22350 GCA_035691205.1 Actinomycetota bacterium | reverse complement strand
GATCGCCAAAGCGAGACCTCGCGTCCACAGGAGCGGAGGAGATCATGAGCAAGTACGAGATCGTCGTGGCCGGCTATCCGCCCCACGGATCCGCGCAGCAGGATTTCGACGAACTGGTGCGGCGGATCCACGCCAAAGAGGTTCGCAGCGAAGGTGCCATCCTCGTGGAGAAGCGGGCCGACGGCGAGGTCGTGGTCACCCAGACCGGTGATCACCTCGGCCGCAAAGGCATGGGTTGGGGTGGCGGCGTCGGCGTGCTCGTGGGCCTCGCCTCGCCTCCGATGCTCGCCGCGGTCACCGTCGGCGCTGCGTCGGGTGCGGTGGTCGGCAAGCTCGCCAAGCACAAGCTCGAATCGGGGCTGGAGGAGGGTCTCGGCGCGAACCTGAAGCCGGGGATGGCGGCGGTCATCACGATCATCGACACCGATGACCGCTTCGCTGCCGAGCAAGCGCTGAGCGGCTCACCGGCGAAGTCGGTCGCACCGATGGAGGGGACCGGACTCGACGACCTGAAGTCAGGGGTGGCAGAGGCGATGGGCAAGTTCCACCCTGACCGCACGGTGCTGCCCATTCCCGACCCCTCCTTCGGCGGCACGATCGGGCGCACCATGGACGACTCCGTCGCCGACTGGATGATCGTCGCCGGTCCGAAGCCCCCGGAGGCTGCCCCGAACGTGCTGATCGTGCTGATCGACGACGCCGGGTTCGGTGGGCCCGACACCTTCGGTGGCAGCATCCGGACGCCGAACCTGACCCGTGTGCAGCAGGCGGGCATCACGTACAACCGCTTCCACGTGACAGCCGTGTGCTCGCCGACTCGTGCCGCGCTGCTCACCGGTCGGAACCACCACCGGGTGGGCATGGGCGGCATCGCCGAGTTCCCCGGACCGTTCCCCGGGTACACCGGGACGCGGCCGCGCTCGTGCACCGCGCTGCCGCGGATCCTGAAGGAGAACGGCTACAAGACGGCCGGCTTCGGCAAGTGGCACATGACCCCGGGGCGCGAGATGGGTCCCGCCGGTCCGTTCGACCACTGGCCGCTCGGGTGGGGGTTCGACCACTGGTGGGGCTTCTTGACCGGAGCCGCCGGTCAGTACGACCCCATCATCACCCAGGACAACTCCTCCCTCGGCGTGCCCGAGGGTGAGGACGGGAAGCTCTATTACTTCCCCGACGACATCACCGACAAGACGATCGAGTGGCTGCACGCCGTCCGGGCTCAGGACCCGCACAAGCCGTGGTTCGTCTACTACTCGACCGGCGCCACGCACGCGCCGCACCACGTGGCGAAGGAGTGGGCCGACAAGTACAAGGGGACGTTCGACGACGGCTGGGACGCGTACCGGGTGCGGACGCTCGAGCGCCAGAAGGCCCTCGGTCTGGTCCCGCAGGACGCCGAGCTCACCGAGCGGCCGGAGCTCTACCCGGCGTGGGACTCGCTCGGTGAAGCCGAGAAGGAGCTGTACACCCGGCAGATGGAGGTGTTCGCCGGGTTCTCTGAGAACGCCGACTGGAACGTCGGACGCCTGCTCGATGCGATCGAGGAGATGGGCGAGCTCGAGGACACGCTGATCGTCTACATCTGGGGCGACAACGGCGCGTCGATGGAGGGGACGATCACCGGCTCGTTCAACGAGACGACGTTCTTCAACGGCGTCGTCCTCGAGCCCGAGGAGCAGCTGAGGATGATCGAGAAGTGGGGCGGGATCGAGGAGCTCGGCGGGTTCCACACGGCGCCGCACTTCGCGGCCGCCTGGGCGCACGCGAACAACGCGCCGTTCCAGTGGGGCAAGCAGATGGCGAGCCACCTGGGCGGGACCCGCGACCCGATGGTGGTCGCGTGGCCCGGCCACATCCCGGCGGGGGGCGCGCTGCGCGACCAGTTCACGCACTGCATCGACGTGACCCCCACGGTCCTAGAGCTGATCGGGATCCCGGAGCCCGCCGTCGTCGACGGGATCGAGCAGGAACCGATGGACGGGACGAGCTTCGCGTACACGCTCGGCGACCCCGGAGCCGAGGAGCGCCACACGGTCCAGTACTTCGAGATGTACGGCAGCCGGGCGATCTACAAGGACGGCTGGTGGGCGTGCGCCAAGCTCGACAAGCGCCCATGGGACTTCGGGATCGAGACCCTGAAGCGCTTCGCCCCCGGCCTGTACGACCCCGACCAGGATCGCTGGGAGCTGTATCACCTGCCGGATGACTTCTCGCAAGCGCACGACCTGGCGGCGGAGCACCCGGACAAGCTCGAGGAGCTCAAGGAGCTGTTCTGGGAGGAGGCCGAGCGCAATCGCGTCCTGCCGCTGCTCGGCGGCTTCGCGCCGTTCTTCGGCCTGCTGCCTCCGATGCCCACGGTGACCCGGCACACGTACTACGGGGACGTCCAGAACGTGCAGACCACGATGATCCCTCGGATCTACGGGCGGTCGTACGCGATCGAGGCCGAGCTCCACGTGCCCGAGGGCGGCGCCGAGGGCGTGCTCGTCGCGTTCGCCGACTTCATCGGCGGTTTCGCATTGTGGGTCGACGAGCGCGGCTTGCTGAACCACACGTACCAGTTCCTTGGGGTGGACACCTACAAGCAGACGTCGACCACGCCGATCCCCACGGGGGACGTGACGGTCAAGATGCTGTTCGAGGCGGACGAGCCCAAGCCAGGAGCGGGAGGCCGCGTGACCCTGTGGGCGGGTGACGAGCAGATCGGCGAGGGCAGGCTCGACCGGACGATCTCGCTGATCTTCACCACGTATGCGGGCATGGACATCGGCCGGGACAACGGTGGCGTCGTCGACCTCGCGTACGAGGATCGAGCCCCCTACGCGTTCACCGGCATGGTCAAGAAGGTCGTCTTCGATCTGAAACCCGCCACGCACGAGGCCGAGCGCACGCTGCACGAGCACGAGGCGGCCCACGCCGTCGGCGCCGGGGCGGCCGGCTGAGCCTTGAGGGCGTCGAGGGCCCGGGTAGGCTGAGCTGACCATGAGCCAGCCGCTCGGGCCCCCGCCGGCCTTCCACCTGCTCGCGAAGCCGGCCGGTGCGATCTGCAACCTTGACTGCACGTACTGCTTCTTCCTCTCGAAGGAGTCCCTGTACCCCGGCAGCCCGTTCCGGATGACCGACGAGACGCTCGAGGCGTACATCGAACAGCTGATCGACGCGCACGGCACGCCCGAGGTCACGATCGCGTGGCAGGGCGGCGAGCCCACGATGATGGGGATCGACTTCTACCGGCGGGCGGTGGAGCTCGCGGAGGCGCACCGCAGGCCGGGGCAGCGGGTCCAGCACACGATGCAGACGAACGCGGTGCTGATCGACGACGAGTGGGCGGCGTTCCTCAAGGAGCACGGGTTCCTGATGGGCGTCTCGATCGACGGCCCGAGGGACGTCCACGACACCTACCGGGTCAACAAGGGTGGTTCGGGCACCTTCGATCAGGTCATGAAGGGCTGGGATGCGCTCCGGCGTCACGAGGTCGATGTCAACGTCCTCTGCACGCTGCATCGGGCGAACGCCGATCAGCCCCTGCGGACCTACCGCTTCTTCCGCGACGAGCTCGGGGCGGAGTTCATCCAGTTCATCCCGATCGTCGAGCGGGCGACGCCGGAGTCGCTCCCGATGGCCAACGAGGGCTGGCACGAGCGTCCGGGCGGCGAGCGCCTGCTCTACACGCAACACGGATCGCTCGTCACCGAGCGCAGCATCACCGCCGAGCAGTACGGACGGTTCCTGGTCGGCGTGTTCGAGGAGTGGGTCCGTCACGACGTCGGCCGGGTGTTCGTGCAGATGTTCGACGTCACGCTGGGCGCGCACGTCGGTCAGTACTCGCTGTGCATCCACTCGCCGACGTGCGGGAACGCGCTCGCCCTCGAGCACAACGGCGACCTGTACTCGTGCGACCACTTCGTGGAACCTGACTACCTCGTGGGCAACATCCACGAGAAGCGGATGCTCGAGCTGGTCGCCTCGCCCGAGCAGCGGAGGTTCGGGTCCGACAAGCGGGACACGCTGCCGAGGTACTGCAGGGAATGCCCGGTGCTCTTCGCTTGCAACGGTGGGTGTCCAAAGGACCGGTTCATCTCGACGCCGGACGGGGAGCCTGGCCTCAACTACCTGTGCGCGGGGTACAAGCGGTTCTTCGGCCACGTCGACGGGCCGATGCGAAGGATGAAGGAGCTGCTCGAGCAGGGGCGCTTCGCCGACGAGATCGCGGCCGAGGTCATCGCCGGGGACGCCGGCAGGGGTCGCAACGACCCCTGCCCCTGCGACAGCGGTCTGAAGTGGAAGCGCTGTCACGGCGCCGACCCCACGGTCGGCGCCGTGACGAGTGGCTAGCGCCGCTCAGATACCCAGGATCTTGGCCTTCGCCGCCGCGAACTCCTCGTCGCTGAGCGCGCCCGATGCGTGCAGCTGGGCGAGCTTCTGGATCTGCATGGCCGGGTCCTCTTCCGGGGGTGGACCCGCCTGCTGCTGCTCGATCCCCGCCTCGGCCGCAGCGGCCTGCTCCTGCACGTAGGCCGCGTCCTGCCCCGAGTACTTCTGCTGCTGGCGGCGGGCGACCCTCCCCGACACCGCGGTGGCGGTTCCGGCGACGACGGCGGTCCGCGCCGCCATCCCAACCAGTCCAGGTCCTCTGCGCCTCATGTCGGTGTCTCCTTCCGATCCTCGTCCGGCGTCAGTTCGACTCGGCCCATTCGATCGCGGCCGCGACCACCTCGTGGGGGATCCGCTCGAGGTCGAGCAGCACCCCGTCGGCGTTCAGCAGCGCGTCCTTGAGCTTGGCCGCCCACAGGTCCTCCCACACCAGGAGCGCGGCGGAGGAGTTCGGATCGAGCTCCTCGGCGGCCGCCTCCAGGTCCTCCTCGTTCAGGAGTCCTCCGGGCCCTTGGCCCGCGAGCTTCCCGAACGCGTCCCCGACCTCCGAATCCAGGTCGCTGACCTCGAGGGTGGCGACGTTGCCGTCGGCGTCCTTGATCACGAACGCGAGGTCGATGATGCGGATGGTTCCGTTGTCCACGAGCTCGCCCAGGGCGGGCACGATCTCGCCCGAGAACTTGTTGCCGGGGAACGCCACGATCATGTACTCGACCGGTCCGATCGCCATCGATTCCTCCTCCTCGTCCGAAGCGTTCGAGGGCACTCTATCCCTGGTCGGGGGATGCGTCAGCGGTTGGTCGGAGGGGTGGCGGTCGGCGGAGCGGGGGCCGCCCCGGGGCCGCGCGAGAACTGGCCCCGCTGTTCGTAGGTGTTCGCGTAGTGGCTGAGGTCCAGGAGCACAGCGAGACCGACCCAGAACCAGTCGAATCCGGTGACCCCGAACGGCGGCTGGTCGATGATGAGCCAGATCAAGGTCGTGAAGGGCAGGAAGATCAGTCCGAGCAGCGGGAAGATGAACGTGTCGAACACCGCGTCCACGTACTCGGGTCGCGCGATCCAGATCATCAGGAACACCAGGCGCGGCGCGAACGCCGCGAGCAGCGCCACCAGGCAGCCCATCACGGACCTCCTCCCGACCGGGTCTCCGCGTGGCTCCGGTCGAGGGCGAGCTTAGCCCACGTGACCGGCGCGGGTGCCGGCGGGTCAGAGGCCGATCGTGAGGCTCGCCCAGAACATCGCGGCGAGGGCCAGGGCGGCGACGATCGCCCCGGCGGTGATCGCCAGCCGCCGCGCGCTCCACACCTGGATCGAGACCGGGGCACGGGTGGGAGCGAGCTCGCGGAAGCGCGCTAGGATAGGTCGTCCGTCCTCCTTGAGCTTCTCGCTGACCTGGGTGGGGATCGCCAACCCCTGCGCGCTGGCGAAGGCCTCGGCGACGTCGTCCGGAGAGAAGATCCGGACGGCGCGCTCGTAGACGCGATCGGGATCCGTGCGGAGGGCGAGCGTGAGCATCATGTTGGCGAGGTCGACCGCCTGGCGCCAGGGCGTCGGGCGCACCTGCAGGCCGGACACGTCGATCAGCTGGAGGTGGCCGTCGCGGACGAGCATGTTCGCGGGCTTGAGGTCGCGGTGGGCAAGGCCTGCCCGCCACAGGGTGCGGACGAGCTCCATCCCCTCTTCGATGATCGTGTCGTCCACCTCCGCGTCGGCCAGCGTCTCCGAGCCGCTGAAGAACTCGGTGACCAGCATGTACTCGCGGTCCGGCGTCAGCTCGACGATGCCGTAGGTGGTCGCGACGGGCACGCCGATGTCGTCGAGGAGGCGGAGCGCGTAGTCCTCGTAGAGGGCGAGCCGGCGCACGGACCCGAGCGGCACCTCGTCCTCGAGCTGCCCGTACATGATCGTCCGGCCGACCTTGTACCAGCGGTCGGCGCGCAGGTGGCTCGTCGAATAGATCTTGCCGAACAGCCAGCCGTCGACCTCCTCGACCCGCATGCGGAGCGGGCTCGATCCTCCCGAGCCCGACAGCCCGAAGGGCTCGACCTGGAGCACGGTGAACCCCAGTTGATCATGGACTGCCTGGACGATCGCCTCCCCTCGCGCGCCGCCCAGGTCGAGGTGCGCGCTCTTGCCGCCGCGCGAGTACGAGATCGGGAACACGTCCTCCGGCACGAAGAACGCGAACGCGAACCCGGTGAGGACCCAGCCGAGGAGCAGGGAGTAGACCTCGTCGACCGCGTACCCGGCGCCGAGGAGCATGCGGGCGAGGACGACCAGGCCGGTGACGACGAAGACGGCGATCCGGGCGGCACGCCGAGCTCGACCGGCGGGCGCCAGGACCATGGCGGCCCCGAAGAGCGTGACCGAGAGCGCCGCGATCGGCGCCGAGGGGAACGTGGTGTCCGCGTTGGTGGACAGGACGGTGACGCCCTCGGGCGGCGGCCGCTCGACCGCGAACAGGGCCACGAGGAAGTCCGAGACGACGAACAGGGCCAGCAGGACGACGATGTGCCGCCACCGCTTGTAGAGGGCGGCGACCACCACGATCGCGATCCGCATGATCCAGACCGCCATCGGCTGGGTGAGGTCATCCAGCAGGTCGGCGAAGTCGACGAGGAGTTCGGTGCGCAGATCCTGGAACCATCGGAGCAGCGGTGACTCGGCGTCGGACGGGTCGATCAGCAGGCTCAGCAAGACGCCCGCGAGGACGATCGCGGCGAGGCCCCAGGCCCAGCGGTGCCAGCCCTCTTCGCGCGGCAGCGGCGGGGGCTCGCCGGAGGGACGCCGGCGCCAGCCGACCTTGGGAAGGTGGGCTTGGATGTCGGTCAAGGGGCCCCCTGGGCGTGGTCGTAGGGAGGACTCTATCCCGGGCCATCGGGCGCTCGTCGCCGATACCACGGTGCGATAGGGTGCCGAGCAGTGGCCGCGTCCTGAGGGTGACGCGGGTCGAGAAAGGAGCCATGCGTGGACCTGGGCGAGATCCTGTGGGCGATGCTCGCGTTCTTCTTCTGGTTCATGATCATCTGGATGTTCATCGCGGTCTTCGCGGACGTGTTCCGCCGCGAGGACCTCTCGGGGTGGGGGAAGGCCGGCTGGATCTTCCTGTTCTTCGTCATCCCGTTCCTGGGCCTGCTGATCTACATGATCGCGCGGCCGAAGATGACCGAGCAGGACAAGCGGATGATGGCCGAGGCGCAGGAGGCCCAGCGTCGCGCGTCGGGCTACTCGGCCGCCGACGAGGTCGCGAAGCTCGCGAAGCTCCGCGACGCCGGCGAGATCACCGCCGAGCAGTACGAGGAGATGAAGAAGCGCGCGATGATGAGCGTCTGATCCCGGTCAGTGCTCGTTCCGGAGGCCGCCCCGAGCGGGCGGCCTCCGCGCTGCTCAGCCCTCGAGGACATGGGGCAGCCGACGCCGGAGCGGGCGCTCGGGCGCCGTCCCGGACTCGACCAGGGGGACGCCCGCCCGCGCCCTCGCGTACCAATCGCCGTATCGATCCGAACCCCACACGGAGGTCACCCCGTGAAGGAGCACGGACAGACCAACGGTCGCGGCGACCGTGTCGGCCACGAGCCCGATGCCGGGGATGGCCTCCTCGAGCGCGATCAGTCCGAACACCACCGACGCCAGCCCTCGGGGGCCGAACCACGCCACGAACGCGACGGTCGGGCGGCGCAGGCCGGAGCCCCGGAGCGCGAGGGCGACTGGGATCGCTCGGACGATCGTGAGGCTGAGCAGCCCGTAGAGGACCGGCTCCGGCTCGAGACGTTCGAGCACCGGGCCGAGTAGGACGGCCCCGAACGCGAGGTAGCTCAGCGCGACGAACAGCGCGCCCAGGTCCTCGGCGAACCCGGCGACGTCGTTCGCCGGAGAGGACACGCCGCGAGAGCGGAGCGCGGTGCCGAAGGCGAGACCGGCTACCCAGGCCGCGATGAACCCGCTTCCCTCGATCGCGAGGGCGAGGCCATACCCGCCGAGCGCGACCGCGACGACCGCGATCTTCCCCCAGACCCCGCCCGTCCATCCTCGGACGCGGGCGAGGCGGAGGAGCCGGCCGGCGCCGTAGCCGGCCGCGCCGCCGACCACCGCCGACAGCACGAGCGAGCGGACGAGGACCTCGACCACGCCGGGCCCGGCGGCCCCCGCCGTCTCGACCGCCGCGGCCAGGGCGAGGGTGAAGAACGGGAGCGCCATCCCGTCGTTCAGCCCGCTCTCGACGTTGAGGCTCTGCCGCACGAGCTGGGGGACCCGGGGGTTCGAGATCGTCGCCAGCCCGAGGGCCGCGTCCGTGGGGGCGAGGATGACCCCGACCAGCGCCGCCTCCCACAGCGCGAGCGACGGGAGCGTCCCGAGGGCCACGCCCCAGCCGAGCAGCATGGTGAGCGGCAGCCCGATCGCGAGCAGACGGATCGGCACGACGTCCTGACGCCGGAGCGCCGCGGACGAGATCCCCATGGCGTCCGTGAACAGGACGAGCACGAGCGCCACCTCGAGGACCGCGCGGACGAGCTCGGCGTCCTCTCGCGGCTGGATCAGATCGACGCCAGCCGGCCCCAACAGGAGCCCGGCACCGACGAAGACGATCGGCCCGGAGACCGGCGTCGTCGACAGGCGTCCGGACGCGAGCGCGTACACGAACAGGACGCCCGCGACGGCCACGAGCGCGAGGGGCTCATGCACCGGTCGAGCCTAGCGGCCCCTGGTGTAGCGGCCGAGCCCTCCGGCACCCGCGACGAAGAACGTGAGCAGGATCCCCGCCGGGAGGGTCCCCCAGAACCCCACGCCGACCCCGATGTTGCCGAGGAACAGCATGAGGAGCCAGGTTGCCGGGAACGATCCGATGACGACCACAAGCACCAGCACCGTGAAGAACCCGAACACGAACCCGCCTCCCTCCGACCGACCGAACGCCGGCATCCTTGCACATCGTCGTGTCCGGAGGGCCGTCGCGCGTGGGACCATGACCGACCGTGAGATGGCTCCTCCCACTCGTTCTTGCGCTCGCCGCGTGCTCGGCCGACCCCGCCCCAGTGGGTCCGGCCGCCGAGACCGTCTCGGGGGCGGCCCCGGTGCTGCAGGGCGAGACCCTGACCGGCGGGAGCCTGACCCCGGAGGATCTCGCGGGCCGGGTCCTCGTGGTGAACCTGTGGGCGACGTGGTGCGCTCCCTGCGAGCGTGAACAGCCCGTCCTGGTCGCCGCGCACGAGGACGCCGGCCCGGCCGGCCCGTTCTTCCTCGGCATCGACGTGCGCGACGATCCCTCGGCCGCGCGCGCGTGGATACAACGGTACGGCGTGGACTACCCGAGCCTGTCCGACCCGAGCGGGTACCTGCAGTATCGGTTCGGGGCACCGTTCCTGCCGACGACGATCGTCGTGGACGCCGACGGCAGGTTGCGGTTCCGCGTGGTCGGCGAGATCGACCGGGCCACGCTGGACCGACTCGTCGCCGAGGCGTCGGCTCCCCTGGGCTGAGCGTCCCTGGTAGCGCGTTCGAGATACGCTCCGGCCTGAAGGTCTGCACGGCCGAAGGACAAGGAGGCGCACGATGGCGAACGGCTCGCTTGGCCGCGAGGTGCTCCCGATCCCCGACCGACCGCACACGGGGTTGGTCACCTACGACGCGAAGGACCCGGACACGTCCTTCCCGCCGATCGAGCCGCTCCGACCTCCGGCGGGGGCCCCGAACGTGCTGATCGTGTTGATCGACGACACGGGGTTCGGCTCCTCGAGCGCGTTCGGTGGTCCGTGCAATACGCCCACGGCCGAACGGCTGGCGGCCGGCGGCCTCAAATACAACCGGTTCCACACGACGGCGCTGTGCTCGCCGACCCGCCAGGCCCTGCTGACCGGACGGAACCACCACGCGGTGGGGATGGGGGGCATCACCGAGATCGCCACGTCGGCTCCCGGCTACAACTCGCTGCGGCCCAACTCGGCCGCGCCGCTGGCCCAGATCCTCACGCTGAACGGATACTCGACGGCGCAGTTCGGCAAGTGCCACGAGGTTCCGGTCTGGGAGACGAGCCCGATGGGGCCGTTCGACCGTTGGCCCGCCGGCGGCGGCGGCTTCGAGCACTTCTACGGGTTCATCGGCGGCGAGACCAATCAGTACGCGCCCGCGATCTACAACGGGACCGTCCCGGTCGAGCCAGACCGGACACCGGAGGAGGGGTACCACTTCACCGAGGACATCGCCGACCGCGCGATCGAGTGGATCCGCCAGCAGAAGGCACTGATGCCCGACAAGCCGTTCTTCGTGTACTTCGCGCCGGGGGCGACGCATGCTCCGCACCACGTCCCGGTCGAGTGGTCGGCGAAGTACCGAGGGGCCTTCGACGACGGATGGGACGCGCTGCGCGAGCGGACGTTCGCGCGTCAGAAGGAGCTGGGCGTGATCCCGCCGGATGCGGAGCTCACGGCTCGACCGGGGGAGATCCCCGCGTGGGACGAGATGCCGGACGAGCTGAGGCCGGTGCTCGCGCGTCAGATGGAGGTGTTCGCGGGGTTCCTCGAGCACACCGACCACCACATCGGTCGGGTGGTGGACGCGATCGCCGATCTCGGGGTCCTCGACGACACGCTGATCTTGTACATCATCGGCGACAACGGCGCCTCCGCGGAGGGGCAGATCCACGGCACGTTCAACGAGCTCATGGCCCTCAACGGAGCGGCGGCGCTCGAGACGACCGAGTTCATGGTGGGCAACATCGAGCGGTTCGGCACGCCGGCCGCGTACAACCACTACGCGGTGGGCTGGGCGCACGCGATGGACACCCCGTACCAGTGGACGAAGCAGGTGGCCTCGCACTGGGGCGGCACCCGCAACGGATCCATCGTCCATTGGCCCGGCGGCTTCCGCGCGCGAGGCGAGATCCGGACGCAGTTCACCCATGTGATCGACGTCGCCGCCACGGTTCTGGACGCCGCCGGCCTCCCGGAGCCCACGTTCGTCAACGGGATCCAGCAGATGCCGCTGCACGGATCGAGCCTGGTGCCGACGTTCGACGACCCGGCGGCCCCCGAGCTGCGGGAGACCCAGTACTTCGAGATGTTCGTGAACCGCGGGATCTACCACAAGGGGTGGACGGCGGTGACCCGGCACAGCACGCCCTGGGTGATGCAGCCCGAGCTGCCCGCCTTCGACGACGACGTGTGGGAGCTGTACGGACCCGACGACTGGACCCAATCCCGCGACCTGTCGAAGGAGCATCCCGACAAGCTCCACGAGCTCCAGCGCCTGTTCCTGATCGAGGCGGCTCGGTACAACGTGCTGCCGCTCGACGACCGTCGCGTCGAGCGGTTCAACCCCGACCTCGCGGGTCGACCGACACTGATCCGCGGGAAGTCGCAGATCCTGTTCGGCGGCATGGGCAGGCTGTCCGAGAACTCGGTGGTCACGCTCAAGAACAAGTCCCACGCCGTCACCGCGCAGATCGAGGTGCCCGACGGCGGTGCGGACGGCGTGATCGTGGCGCAGGGAGGCGCCTTCGGCGGGTTCTCGCTCTACGTGCACGAGGGCAAGCCCGCCTACTGCTACAACCTGTTCGGCCTGCAGCGGTTCAAGGTGTACGGGGAGGCCGCCGTCCCGGCGGGCGAGCACCAGGTCCGGATGGAGTTCGCCTACGACGGCGGGGGGCTCGGCAAGGGCGGGACGGTGACGCTGTACCTGGACGGCGCCAAGGTCGGCGAGGGTCGGGTCGAGGGGACCGTCCCGATGCTCTTCTCCGCGGACGAGACCACCGACATCGGCACAGACAGCGCCACCCCCGTGAGCGACGATCTCGGTGGCATGGCCCGGTTCACCGGGCGCGTCCGGTGGGTCCAACTCGACATCGACGAGGCCGCGGAGGACCTCGACCACCTGATCACGCCCGAGGAGCGCCTGCGGATCGCGATGTCTCGCCAATGAGTCCGTGCCGTCTGGAGATGGTGTCGGCCCGAGGTACCGAGCGATCGGCCCCGGGCGTGGAGGGCCGACCTACCCGAGCAGCACCGCGTCCGCAGCCACGGCGGCGAACAGCAGCCCGAGGTAGACGATCGAGAACTTGAACAGGCGCATCGATTCCGCCCGAGACGTGCCGCGCCACAGGCGGAGGGCGCGCCAGACGAACCATCCGCCCAGCACGACGGCCGCCGCGACGTAGATCGCGCCCATCGGGGCGACCGGCACCAGCAGCAGCGACGTGCCGAACAGGACGAGCGAGTACAGGAGGATCTGCCGGCGGGTCTCATCGGCGCCGCGGACGACCGGGAGCATCGGGATGCCCGCCGCCGCATAGTCGCCGCTGTAGCGCATCGCGAGCGCCCAGAAGTGCGGCGGGGTCCACACGAACACGATCGCGAACAGCACCCAGGCGGGCATGCCGACCGAGCCAGTCACCGCCGCCCACCCGACGAGCGCCGGCACGGCGCCCGCCGCGCCGCCGATCACGATGTTCTGCACGCTCGTGCGCTTCAGCCACATCGTGTACACGAACACGTAGAAGGCGATCGCGGACAGCGCCAGGCTGGCCGCCAGCACGTTCACCGTCACCGACAGGAAGAAGAAGGAGATCGCCCCGAGCACGTACCCGAACGCCAGCGCGCTCGCGGGCTCGATCTGGTGCGCGGGCAGTGGCCGGCTGCGGGTCCGCCGCATCACCTCGTCGATATCGCGGTCGAGGTAGCAGTTGATCGCGTTCGCCGACCCCGCCGCGATCGCGCCGCCCAGGAGCGTGGCGAGCATCAGTCCGATGGACGGCACGCCGCGCTCCGCGAGCATCATCGCGGGCACGGTGGTGATGAGCAGCAGCACGACGATCCGGGGCTTCGTGAGCCGGAAGTACGTCGCCGTCGTCTCGCGGATCGTGCCCCGCTTGCCGTTGGAGCGGGCGTCGCCCAGGACCTCGCGCATGCCGTGGGCGGCGAAGCGCCGGCTCACCGTGGCGATGGCGACCATGACGCCCCAGATCAACGCCGAGAGCGCGACGTGCGCGGTGACCGACGCGGCGCCGAGCTCGGTCCACACGTTGGCGGCGCCGACGAGGATCTGCGCGACGTACAGCAGCAGCGCGATCGTCGAGAGGACCACGAGGTCCATCGAGCGGTTCGCCATCGTCCGGGCCCGGATCGCGACCCAGAGCACCAGCAGGAGCACCGCGGCGGCCAGCACCCGGTGCACGAACATGAGCGTGGCGATCCCGCCGAGCGTCGGGACCAGGCGTCCGTCCATCAGCGGCCAGTCGCGGAAGGCGAGCCCCGCGCCCTCGGCGCGAACGTACGCGCCGACGATGAGCAGGGCGAAGGATGCCGCGGCCGCGAGCACGGTGAGGCGGGCGAAGGCGGGGTCCGATCCGCCGATCGACGGGCCCTTCTGCGGGAGCTTCACCAGGCAGAACGCGTTGGCGGTGATGTTCGCCAGCACGCCGAGCAGCGTCATCGCCACCGTGAAGTGCAGGGCCACGATGGTCGCCTCGAGCCCGCCCTCGACGACCACACCGCCGAGCCCGGCCTGGACGACGACCAGCCCCACGGCGGCGATCGCCGGCCAGAAGATCTGCGTCACGCTCCGGAACTGCCTCCAGGCGACGAACGCCTGGGCCCCGACGAGCACCACCACGATGCTGGCGAGCAGCCGGTGCGAGTACTCGATGATCGCGTGGTACTCGAGGGGTGGGATCCACCGGCCGAAGCACGTCGGCCAGCCCGGGCACCCGAGCCCGGACCCCGTGGCGCGAACGAGGCCGCCGACCGCGATGAGCAGGACGGTCGAGGCGGTGGTCGCGATCGCGAGCTTCTGGAAACGGGTCATCCGTTGGGGGGCCGCCCGGCGGCTGCGGGCAACGATAGCAGCAGGCCGACGCGCGCCGGGCAGGATGGGTCGGCCGTTGCGATACTCGGTCCGTGGTCGAGTCCCCACCCGCCGAGCCCGACGTCGCCTCTGGGGCGCTCGAGGCCGTTCGCGCGCGCGTGGACCCCGCCCTCCTCCGGTTCCTGGGCGATCGCCGGGCGGAGCTCGCGGCGATGGATCCCTCGGCGGCCGGGCTCGTCGAGGAGATCGAGCGGCTCGTCCGCGCCGGCGGGAAGCGGATCCGGCCGGCGCTGAGCTACTGGGCGTTCCGGGCTGCCGGCGGCGCCGACAGCGAGCCGATCGTGAACGTGGGTGTGGCCCTCGAGCTGCTGCACACATCGGCGCTCGTCCATGACGACGTGATGGACCGGACGGACGAGCGCCGGGGCGTGCCCGCCACCCATGTCCGGTTCGCGGCCGAGGCGCCCGCGGGGATCGACGCGGGGGCGTATGGCGTCGCGGCGGCGATCCTGGTCGGCGATCTCGCCCTGGTCCTCTCCGAGCACGCCCTGCGGACCTCGGGCTTCCGGGGCGCGGCCCTGTCCCTGGCGATGGGTCGGTTCGACCGCATGCGGATCGAGATGGCCACGGGGCAGTTCCTCGACGTGTCGGGCGCCGCGGATCGCGACCGGGTGGCGGCCCTGAAGTCCGGCTCGTACACGGCGGTCGGGCCGGTCTCGATCGGGGCGGCGCTCGCCGGGGCCGATGTCGCGGCCGAGGGTGTGCTCGGCGTCTTCGCGCGGCTCGTCGGCGCGGCGTTCCAGCTCAGGGACGACGCGATGGACGGCGACGCGCCCGCCGGATCGGGGGCGGAGGTCGGGGCCCTGATCGACCGAGCGGTCGGTTCGCTGGGGGGCGCGCCGCTGCGGCCCGAGGCGGTGGGGGCGCTGGCCGAGCTGGCCGAGCTGCTCCGGCTGCCCGAGGGTGCCTGATGCAGGTCGACGAGGTGGATCTCGCGGCAGCCAGGCGGATGTTCGGGAGCCTGCCGTCGGTGGCCGTGGCCACGCTGTCGCCCGACGGCTCGCCCCATGTGGTCCCGCTGTGGTTCGTGTGGCCGGAGGACGCCGTGTACCTCTCGGCCCGGCGCGAGGGTCGGACGTGGGCGAACGCGAGCGCCGACCCGCGCGTCGCGCTCACGGTCGACGTGGGGCGTTCGTGGGTGGAGCTCGCCGGCGTCGAGATCGTCGGGAGGGCGCAGCTGCTGGCCGCGGAGCAGGCCGAGATGCGCACGCCGATCTCCGGGTGGCATGAGAAGTACCGGCCGCTGCTCGGGGGGGAGGGGTTCGCCCGATTCGCGGAGTCGGTCCGAGGGCTCGGGTTCCTCCGCGTCGTCCCCGAGCGGATCATGGCCTGGGATCACGCCCGCGGGGACTGACCCCGGTTGCCCGTTCCGCGCACCCGGCTTAGGGTTCGTGATTCGGTTCACAAGTGGTTGGTATCCTTTGTGAAAGTTTTCACAAGCCGGTGGGGGACCTCGTGACGAGCGCGAACGCGCAGGCCGACGTCGACGTTCTCATCGTTGGCGCCGGCCCGGGTGGCTCCACCGCCGCCTACCACCTCGCGCGCCACGGGCTCGACGTCCTGATGGTCGAGAAGGCGTCGTTCCCACGGGAGAAGGTGTGCGGGGACGGCCTCACCCCGCGTGCCGTCGTCCAGCTGCAGCGCCTGGGGATCGACACGGACGACCCCCGCTTCGAGCGCAACCGGGGTCTGCGGATCTACTCGCGCCGCGTGACGCTCGACCTGCCCTGGCCCGAGCTGGAGGACTTCCCCTCCTTCGGGCTCACGATGACCCGCGCGAGCTTCGACGAGCTCCTCGCCCGCAACGCCGAGAAGGCGGGCGCGCGCCTGCTCGAGGAGACCGAGGTCCTCGGCCCGACCACCGACGCGGAGGGCTGGGTGACGGGAGCCCGCCTGCGCGGCGCGGACGACGTAGAGACGAGCGTCCGGGCCCGGTACGTGATCGCGTCCGACGGCGCCCCGTCGCGCTTCGCCGCGCAGATGGGCGTCCGGCGGGACGTCGCCAAGCCCCTCGGCATCGCCGCTCGGCGCTACTACCGGATCGACCATCACCCGGGGCCGTGGCTCGAGGTCTGGATGGACCTGTGGGCGGGCGACGACATCATGCCCGCCTACGGCTGGCTGTTCGCCCTGGCGGACGGCTCGGCGAACCTCGGCGCCGGCCTGCTGAACACGTTCACCAACTTCAAGGACCAGTCGGCTCAGGGTGTGTTCGACGCGTTCTGGCGGGGGCTGCCGCCCGAGTGGAACGTGACGGAGGACTCCGCGGAGGGTCGCGTGCTCTCGGGGCCGCTGCCGATGGGCGGCTCGCGCACGCCCCCCGCGATGCCCGGAATGCTCGTCGTGGGCGACGCGGCGGGGCTGGTGAACCCCTTCAACGGCGAGGGGATCGCCTATGCGATGGAGTCGGCGGAGCTGGCGGCCGAGCTGGTGGCCGAGGCTCTCGTGAAGGACCGGGCGGGGATCGCGCACCTGTACCCGACGATGCTGCGCGAGCGGTACGGGCGCTACTACCGGATCGGCAACAACTTCGTCCGCGCGATCGGCCATCCGAAGGTGATGCGTGCGCTCACCGAGTACGGCCTGCCCCAGGCGTGGCTGATGCGCTTCGCGCTCCGCGTGATGGGCAACCTCACCGACGGGCGCAAGGGCGACCTCCAGGACCGCCTGATGTACTCGCTCGAGCGCATCGCGAGGGCCTCCTGACCATGGAGCCGTCCGCCGGCGCCGAGCTCTCCCAGTACCTGCCGGTCGTGATCTTGGCCGTGCTCGCGTTCGCGTTCGCCGTGCTGTCGCTCGCGGCCTCCTCGCTGCTGCGGCCGAACCGGCCCACGCCGGCCAAGCTCGCCCCGTACGAGTGCGGCATCGAGCCCGAGCGGCTCCCGAAGGGCGAGCGGTTCAGCGTGAAGTTCTACGTGGTCGCGATGCTGTTCATCATCTTCGACATCGAGACGATCTTCCTGTTCCCCTGGGCGGTCGGTTTCCGGCAGCTGGGGCTGTTCGGGCTCGTCGAGATGGTGGTGTTCATCGCGCTCGTCTTCGTCGCCTACGTCTACATCTGGCGTTCGGGCGGCCTGGACTGGGAGCGGGAGGAACGCCGGGCCGCCGCCGCGGCCCCCGAGCAGGAGCGGGAGCTCGCCCGTGCCGGTTGAGCGGATCGAGGGCCACCGGACCGGCCGTACGGCGGAGGACAGCGAGGAGGAGCTCAAGCGGGGGCTGCTCCTCACCACGGTGGACAAGGCCGTCAACTGGGCGCGCAAGCAGTCGATGTGGCCGGTCACGTTCGGGCTCGCGTGCTGCGCCATCGAGATGATGGCGACGGGCGCCGGCGACTACGACCTGTCGCGGTGGGGGATGGAGCTGTTCCGTGCCTCGCCGCGTCAGGCCGACCTCATGATCGTGGCCGGGCGCGTGAGCCAGAAGATGGCGCCCGTCCTCCGCACGGTCTACGACCAGATGCCCGAGCCCAAGTGGGTCATCTCGATGGGCGTGTGCGCCTCGGCGGGTGGGATGTTCACCAACTACGCCATCCTGCAGGGGGTCGACACGATCGTCCCGGTGGACATCTACGTCCCCGGATGCCCCCCGAAGCCCGAGATGCTGATGTACGGGATCCTGCGGCTGCACGAGAAGGTCCGGACCGAGGGGCACGCCCTGTGACCCCGACGGAGCTGGCCGAGCGTGTACGCGCCCGTTTCCCCGACGTCGTGGTCGCGCGGGAAGAGGCCACGCTCTCGCTGGATCGCGGCGCGCTGCTCGGGGCGCTCGAGGCGCTCCGCGATGACCCCGAGCTGCGCCTGGGCTTCCTCTCGAGCGTGACCGCCACCGACCGACCGGGCCGCGACCCGCGATTCCTGGTCGCGTACGAGCTCTACTCGATGGAGCATCGCCACCGGCTGCGGGTGAAGGTGGGGGTCTCCGAGGGCGACGCGGTGGTGCCGTCGGTCACGGGACTGTTCCCCACGGCCGACTGGCTCGAGCGCGAGACCTACGACTTCTACGGGATCGCGTTCGAAGGGCACCCCGACCTGCGGCGGATCCTCCTGCCGGACGGATGGGAGGGCTGGCCGCTGCGCAAGACCGAAGAGCTCGGCGGCGTGAACACGCGCTACCGCGGGGGGGCGTTCATCCCCCCCGTGGACCGGAGGACCACGTGAGCGAGAGCGACCTGGTGGTCCAGCCGTCCGGCGAGCGGGATCCGCTGTCCACCGGCGAGGTCCGCCAGGAGACGATGATCGTGAACATGGGGCCCCAGCACCCCTCGACGCATGGGGTCCTCCGGCTGCTCCTCGAGCTCGATGGCGAGACCGTCGTGCGCTGCGAGCCGATCATCGGCTACCTGCATACCGGGATCGAGAAGAACACCGAGTACCGGACCTGGCAGCAGGGCGTCGCCTTCGTGACGCGCGCCGACTACCTCTCGCCCTTCTTCAACGAGACCGCGTACTGCCTGGCCGCCGAGAAGCTCCTCGGGGTCCAGGCGCCGCCCCGCGCGCAGGTGCTGCGGGTCCTGTTCATGGAGATGAATCGGATCGCCTCCCACCTCGTGTGGCTCGCGACCGCCGGGATGGAGCTCGGCGCGGTGAGCGTGATGCTGTACGGCTTCCGCGAGCGCGAGACGATCCTCGACATCTTCGAGGCGGCGACCGGCCTCCGGATGAACCACGCGTACGTGCGGATCGGCGGCGTCGTGATGGACCTCCCGCCCGGCGGGCTCGACGCGATCGGCGACTTCCTCGCGATGATGCCGGGCCGGATCCGCGAGTACGAGAACCTGCTCTCCCGCAACCCGATCTGGGTCGAGCGCAACGCGGCCGTCGGTGTGCTCGGGGCCGAGGACGCCCTGCGCCTTGGCGTGACCGGGCCGGTCCTGCGCTCGGCCGGCGTCGCGCGGGACGTCCGCCGCGACGAGCCGTACTGCGGGTACGAGACCTACGGGTTCGACGTGGTGGTCCGGGAGGCCGCCGACTGTTACGCGCGGTTCGAGATCCGGCTGGAGGAGATGCGCCAGTCGCTCGCGATCGTCGAGCAGTGCGTCGAGCGTCTGCGCGAGCCGGGCCCGGTGATGATCGATGACCCGAAGATCGCCTGGCCCTCGAGGCTGGAGGTCGGGCCGGACGGGATCGGTAACGCGCCCTCGTACATCGACCACATCATGGAGGAGTCGATGGAGGCCCTGATCCATCACTTCAAGATGGTGACCGAGGGCGTCTCCGTTCCGGCCGGCGAGGTGTACGTCCCGGTCGAGTCTCCCCGTGGGGAGCTCGGGTTCTACGTGGTGTCCGACGGTGGGAACAAGCCCTACCGCGTGAAGATCCGCGACCCGTCGTTCGTGAACCTGCAGGCGGTCCCCGCGATGGTGCAGGGAGGCTTGGTCGCGGACGCGGTCGCCGTGATCTCCAGCGTGGACCCGGTGATGGGCGGGGTGGATCGCTGATGGGCGTCCTGACGCCGGAGCTGCTGGTTCGGGCCGAGGAGATCAAGGCGCGCTACCCCGCCGGGCGCGAGCGCTCGGCGCTCATGCCGCTCCTGTACCTGGTCCAGTCGGTGGACGGCAGCCTCACCCGCGAGGGACTGCGGGAGGTGGGCGAGCTCCTGGGTCTCACCACCGCGGAGGTCGAGGCGGTCGCCACCTTCTACACGATGCTCCGTACGCGGCGGACGGGGACGCACGTCGTGTCCGTGTGCACGAACCTGTCGTGCGCGCTCCGGGGCGCGAGGGACGTCCTGGAGGCCGCGCTCGACGCGAGCGCGATGCCGGCCGGCGAGGAGACCACCGAGGACGGGCTCCTCACGGTCCACGAGGAGGAGTGCCTGGGCGCGTGCGACGCCGCGACGGTGGTGCAGATCGACTTCATGAACCACGACCGGGTCACCCCCGAGCGCGTGCGCGAGCTGATCGCGACGCTGCGCGCCGGCCAGGTCCCCACACCGTCCCGCGGGACGGCGCCTTCCGACTTCCGGCACGCCTCGCGGATCCTGGCCGGGGTGGAGGAGCCGTCGTGACCGGCCCCGTCACGAGCGTCGTCACGGCGAACTGGGACGACCCCACCGTGTTCAGGCTCGATGGCTACCGGGCCAAGGGTGGCTACGAGGGGCTCCGGAAGGCGGTCGGGATGACGTCGGCCGAGGTCATCGAGCTCGTGAAGGCGTCGGGCCTCCGGGGGCGCGGCGGCGCTGGCTTCCCCACCGGGGTGAAGTGGTCGTTCGTGCCGCAGGACACGGGAAAGCCGACCTACGTCGTCGCCAACTTCGACGAGTCCGAGCCGGGGACCTTCAACAACCGCGAGATCGTCGAGCGCGAGCCGCACCGGTTCCTGGAGGGGCTCGCGATCTCCGCGTACGCGGTGGGGAGCCATACGGCCTTCATCTACTGCCGGGGCGAGTTCCTGTGGCCTGGGCAGATCCTCGATGCCGCGATCCGGGATGCGTACGCGGAGGGGATCTTCGGTGACTCGGTGCTGGGCAGCGGGTACGCGGTGGAGGTGGTCCTGCATCGCGGGGCCGGCGCGTACATCTGCGGCGAGGAGACGGCCCTCCTGTCCTCGCTCGAGGGGCATCGGGGTCAGCCGCGACTGCGCCCCCCGTTCCCGGCCGTCGAGGGCCTGTACGAGGCCCCGACGCTGATCAACAACGTCGAGACGCTCGCGACGATCCCGTCGATCCTGGTGAACGGGCCCGAGTGGTTCGCGGGGATCGGCCCCGAGCGCTCGCCCGGCACGAAGATCTTCAGCGTCTCGGGCAAGGTCGAGCGCCCCGGCAACTACGAGGTCCCGATGGGGACGCCGCTCCGCACGCTGCTCGAGGAGCACGCGGGCGGGATCCTCGGCGGGCGTCGGTTGAAAGCGTGGACACCGGGCGGCTCCTCGACGCCGATGCTCACCGCCGAGCACATCGACGTGGCCCTGGACTTCGAGTCGGTCGCGGCCGCGGGGTCGCTCCTCGGCACCGGGGCGATCATCGTGATGGACGAGACCGACTGCATCGTCGAGGCGACCCGCCGCCTGCTGCAGTTCTACGCGCACGAGTCGTGCGGCAAGTGCACGCCGTGCCGCGAGGGCACGTGGTGGGTGAGTCGTGTGCTCTCGCGCATCGAGCTCGGGTACGGGCGACCCGAGGACCTCCCGCTGCTGGACGACCTCGGAACCAACATCCTGTTCAAGGCGTTCTGCGCGCTCGCCGACGGCGCCGTCTCGCCGATCCAGTCGAGCCTCCGGTACTTCCGCGACGAGTACGAGCAGCACATCGAGGAGCACCGGTGTCCGTTCGCCAGGAGGGGGCCGGGGGCCGAGGGCGTGATCGCGCCGGAGGGCGTGGGGGTCGGCGCATGAGCGACGGAACGGTCACCCTCACGATCGACGGCAAGGAGATCACCGTACCGAATGGGACCCTCGTGATCCGCGCCGCCGAGCAGCTCGGGATCGAGATCCCCCGTTTCTGCGAGCACCCGTTCCTGTCGCCGGTCGGCGCGTGCCGACAGTGCTACGTGGAGATCGAGGGCCAGCGCAAGCTGTTCACCTCCTGCACGACCGAGGTCGCCCCCGGGATGGTCGTGATGACCCAGAACGCGTCCGAGGAGGCCCGTCGCGCGCAGGTCGCCAACCTCGAGTTCCTGCTGCTCAACCACCCCCTCGACTGCCCGATCTGCGACCGCGGCGGCGAGTGCCCACTGCAGGATCAGACCCTCGCGTTCGGGCCCGGCGAGAGCCGGTACGTGGAGCCCAAGCGGACCTATCGTAAGCCCCTGCCCCTGTCGCCCCTGATCAACCTCGATCGGGAGCGGTGCGTGCTGTGCACCCGCTGCACGCGCTTCTGCGACGAGATCAGCGGGGACCGCTTCATCGAGCTGTTCGAGCGCAACGCGGGCGAGCGCGTGTCGATCGCCGCCGGCGAGGACTTCCGCTCCCCGTTCAGCGGCAACACGGTGCAGATCTGCCCGGTCGGCGCGCTCACCTCCACGTCCTACCGGTTCTCGGCGCGGCCGTTCGACCTGTCGAAGGCGAACTCCGTGTGCGGCCATTGCAGCGCCGGGTGCAACGTCACCCTGAACGCCCGACGCGGCGAGGTGGTGCGTGTCCTCGCTCGGGACCAGGTCGAGGTCAACGATGCCTGGATCTGCGA
>DASSJM010000074.1:0-48154 GCA_035691205.1 Actinomycetota bacterium | reverse complement strand
AGGAGTCTGGGCCGTGTCTCAGTCCCAGTGTGGCTGGCCGTCCTCTCAGACCAGCTACCCGTCGTCGCCTTGGTGGGCCGTTACCCCACCAACAAGCTGATAGGCCGCGGGCCCATCCCGGACCGTCGGAGCTTTCCCGGCACGACCATGCGATCGCGCCGGAGTATCCGGTATTAGCTCAGGTTTCCCTGGGTTATCCCGGAGTCCGGGGCAGGTTGCCCACGTGTTACTCACCCGTTCGCCGCTCTCCCCTGAAGAGGGTTACCCCTCCTCAGGTTCCCGCTCGACTTGCATGTGTTAGGCACGCCGCCAGCGTTCGTCCTGAGCCAGGATCAAACTCTCCGTAGAGAACCTTCCAGATCCGGCCCGAGGGCCGGCTTCGGGTTCGATGAGAGTCGGCCTCTCGAGGGTTGGCACCCCCGATCGGCCTCCTGTGATTCGTCTTCGTACGACCGTCTCGTTCGGGACACGGCGAACCGCGCCCTTCCCTCGACGGGGAAACGCACTGGCTTTTGGCACACTGTTCAGTTCTCAAGGTGCGCGCAGCGACCCACAAGGAGGGACTCCAAGAGAGGGGTCGCGCCGAACGACCATGCTACGCACGCACGCAGTCGCCGTCAACCGACGTGCCTGGCGGCTGTCACTGCGGACGTACTTCGATATCCAACTACCGTGATGCTACCCCCAGCCTACGTTGGGCGTCAGCACGTATCGAGACGGCGGCGAGCCTGTTCAGGGAGAGTGAGCACTACCGCTGGCTGCGCTATGAGAGCTTGACGAACCGGCGCCTGCCGACCTGCAGCACGCGCCCTCGGAGCTCCGCCTCCCCGACCTCCAGCGTGGTGGCCACCTCGCCGGCGACGCGGACCCCCCCACCCTCGATGAGCCGGCGAGCGGTCGAGTTGGACGAGGCGAGGCCCAGCTCGGCGAGCAGGCGTGGGAGGTAGACGACCCCGTCCCGGACCGATCCCGAGGGGATCGGGCGCTCCTCCACCTCGTCGGGCACCTCGTGCTCTCGGTGCACCTGATCGAATCGCGCCTCGGCGGCCTCGCCCGCTCCGTCCCCGTGGTAGAGGTCGACGACCTCGCGCGCGAGCCTCTTCTTCTCCGGCCACGGGTCCAGCGACCCGTCACGGAGCCCCGTCGCGACGCGGTCAGCCTCGGCCGGGTCCGTGAAGAAGTCCACCGTGAGCGCTCGATACTCGGCGATCAGTCCGTCGGGCACCCGTACCAGCTTGCCGAACATCTCCTCGGGCGGATCCGTGATCGCCACGAAGTTGCCGAGGGACTGGCTCATCTTCTGCACGCCGTCCGTCCCGACGAGCAACGGCATCGTGAGCGCCACCTGCGGGTCCTGGCCCTCGTCGCGCTGCAGGTCTCGTCCGACGAGCAGGTTGAACTTCTGGTCCGTGCCCCCGAGCTCGACGTCGGCCTTGACCGCGACGGAGTCCATCCCCTGCAGCAAGGGGTAGAGGAACTCCATGATCGAGATCGGCTGCCCCTGCGAGAAGCGCTTCGCGAAGTCGTCGCGCTCCAGCATCCGCGCCACCGTGTACGAGGCGGTGAGCTTGAGCACCCCCTCCATGCCCAGCGGCTCCAGCCACTCCGAGTTGTGCCGGATCTCGGTGCGGTCGCGGTCCAGGATCAGCCAGAACTGGTCGAGCAGCCGGTCCCGGTAGCCGAGGACCTCCTCCCTCGACAGACGTGGCCTGGTCTCGGTCTTCCCGGATGGGTCACCGACACGCGCCGTGAAGTCCCCGACGATCAGGACCGCAACGTGCCCCGCGTCCTGGAACTGGCGGAGCTTGCGAAGCACCACGGCCCACCCCAGCGTCACCGCCGGCGCCGTGGGGTCCAGGCCGAGCTTGACCCGGAGCGGACGCCCGAGCGCGAGCTTGCGCTCGAACTCCTCGGCCGGCACCACCTCGGCGGCACCGGCCAGCAGCGTCGAGCGGTCGGCCGGGCCCATGAGCCGAAGGCTAGCAGTGAGGGCGGCCGCGTTCCGAGCGCGCGGTCCCCCGTCATCCCCTGAGCCTCGCCAGGTGCGGTCCGTGGCAAGATGGTTGCGCCATGGCCGAACGCTCGCGGACCCTCGTGGTCGGCCTGCTCGTGCTCGTCCTCGCATCGACGGCGTGCGACCTGCCGACCCTTCGCGAGGCGCGCAGACGGGCCGACGCGCTGCCGGAGACCTCGTTCCTGTACGCGGCCGACGGCACGCCGATCACCCGCGTGCACGCGGGCGTGGACCGGGTCTCGGTCGGTGCCCGAAGGATCCCCGACATCGTCCGCGACGCCGTCATCGCCGTCGAGGACCAGCGCTTCTACGACCACAAGGGACTCGACCTGCGTGCGCTGCTCCGGGCCGCCTACATCGACGCCACCACGGGCGCGGTGGTCGAGGGCGGTTCGACGATCACCCAACAGCTGGTGAAGAACGTCTACGTGGGGGGCGAGGTGACCCTTACGCGGAAGATCCGCGAGGCGTACCTCGCATGGGAGCTCGAGCACCGGCTCACCAAGGAGCAGATCCTCACCAGGTACCTGAACACGGTCTACTTCGGCAACGGCGCGTACGGGATCCGGGCGGCGGCCGAGACCTATTTCGACAAGCAGCCGCTCGAGCTCACGCTCGAGGAGGCGGCACTGCTCGCGGGGCTGATCGCAGCCCCGGTGGACTTCGACCCCGTCACCCACCCGGCTCGAGCGAAGGCACGTCGCAAGCGCACGCTGCGCGCCATGCTCGAGCTCGGCGCGATCAGCCAGGAGCGGTACCAGCAGGCCATCGCCACACCCATCACGCTGAACCTGTCGGCGGAGGACGACTTCCACTACGTGGCCCCGTACTTCATCGACTACGTGAAGGAGTGGTTCCTGTCCAACCCCCGCTTCGGGGAGACGCCCCAAGAGCGCTACGACCTGCTGTTCGAGGGTGGGTTGCGGATCGTGACCACGCTCGACCTGCGGATGCAGGCCGCGGCCGAGCGCGCGGTGTCCTCCGTGCTGACCGAGCCCGGCGACCCCTACGGCGCGCTGACCGCGATCGACCCTCGCACCGGCTTCGTGCACGCCATGGTGGGCGGGCGCGACTACTGGAACGAGGACGACCGGTTCGCACGGATCAACCTCGCGACCGGCGGGAGCACGGGACGGCAGGCCGGGTCGGCGTTCAAGCCCTTCGCCCTCGTCGCGGCGCTCGAGCACGGGGTGACCCGGTCGCAGCCGCTCAACGGCTCGTCGGCGCACGTGCTCCTGCAGAACGGGACCTACTGGGACCCGCAGAACGCGGAGGGCGGAGGCTACGGAACGATCTCGCTCGAGAGCGCCACCGTGAACTCGGTCAACATCGCCTACGCGAACCTGCTCTCCGTGATCGGGGCCGGCGACACGTACGCGGGCGCGGCGGCCACCGTCGAGGCCGCGGTGCGTATGGGGATCCGCTGCTGCCCTCGGACGAACGAGCCGAACGGACCGCTCGCGGCCGTGCCATCGGCCGTGCTGGGCGTGAACGAGGTGAGCACCCTGGAGATGGCCTCGGCCTACGGCACGCTCGCGTTCGCGGGACAGCACGTCCAGCCGACCCCGGTGATCAGCATCACCACCCAGGAGGGGGAGGTTATCTACCAGGCCAACTCCGCGCCTGAGCCGGCGGTCGACCCGGCGATCGCGGCCGAGGCGGTCGACATCTTGTCCGGCGTCGTGAGCGGTGGCACCGGGACCGGCGCCAACATCGGGAGGCCGCAGTTCGGCAAGACCGGCACCGCGCAGAACGCCAGCGACGCCTGGTTCGTCGGCGCCGTCCCGCAGCTCGCCGCCGCGGTGTGGGTCGGCTTCCCCCAGGGCCAGATCCCGATGTGCTGCGGCAGCGTGCGGATCTCCACGGTCTACGGGGGGACGTGGCCCGCCTCGATCTGGAAGGCGTTCATGCTCGAGGCCACGAGCAACATGCCGATCAAGGAGTTCCCGGACGCGCCCGACGTCGAGTACGTGACGCTGCGCGTGGACGTCACGCAGGGGTGCCTGGCCAACCCATACACGCTGCCGCAGAACATCGACGTCTTCGAGTTCCTCGCCGGGACGGAGCCTACGCTCGAGGTCTGCACGGAGCCCTCCGAGTATCAGCTGCTCATCGTCCCCTCGGTGATCGGGCTCCAGCGCGACGCGGCCATCTCGACCCTGCGCTCCTCCGGGTTCGACGTCGCGGTGGAGCTGGTGCCCTCGGAGCAGCCGGAGGGCACCGTGATCGGCCAGGATCCCGCGGCCGGCCAGCGCCTGATCCAGACGGGGACCGTCACGATCGCGGTGGCGAAGGCCGAGACGGAACCCTCGCCGCCGCCGGTGGTCGTCGTGGTGGTCCCGGACGTCGTCGGCCTGACCCAAGGCGCCGCCACGTCGGCGCTGCATCAGGCCGGGTTCGAGGTGGCCGTCTCCGCCGAGCAGGAGTGCGACCCGCTCGACCCCGCGTGCGAGTACCGTCAGGGGGTCGTATGGGCGCAGTCGCCCTCCGGCGGGTCGGAGATCCCCGACGGCTCGACCGTCACGATCGTCGTCAACCCCTGACCGCTCGTCCCGGCACGGACGGGCGACCTCCCGAGACGAAGGCGCTCCCCCGTTCGAACCACCTCCACCGCCGGTCGGCGCCGAGGCTCACGCCGACGCGGGTCGTGCGGGACCAGCGCGACGGCGGCACGGGTGCGCCGACGGTCATGAACACCTCGCCGTCCCGGACGAGATCGACACCGTCGTGCGACCTCCCGATGTCCAGGGCCTGCGTGAGCCTGCCGGGCCCCGAGCACAGACGCAGCGGGTCGTCCAGCCCTCTCCGTCCGCTCATCGAGCCGAGACCCTCGAGCGGCTCGGCCGCACGCAGCAGCACCGCGCTGCCGATACCCTCGGTCCCGGTGACGACGTTCGCGCAGAGATGCATCCCGTACGTGAAGTACACGTACATCCGCCCTGGCGGTCCGAACATGACCGTGTTCCGCCGCGACCGACCCCGGAAGGAGTGGCTCGCCGGGTCATCCGGCTCGTACGCCTCGACCTCGACGAGCCGCACGGTCAGGCGCTCGCCGTCCGGCAGCCGGCGAACCAGGAACCGACCCAGCAGCTCGGGAGCGACCTCGGTGGCCGGGCGCGCGTAGAAACCGCGGGCCAGACGCGGTCCGAGCCTCACCGGCCCTTCCGCAGGAACGCCCTGAGCTTCGCGAGGGGCCAGGTGTTGATCACGTCGTCCTTCGTGAGCCACCCCCGCTGCGCGGTGGCGACGCCGTAGCGCATCATCTCCAGGTGCGTGATCGCATGCGAATCCGTGTTGACCGCGAACCGAACACCGTGACGCTTCGCCCACAGGATGTGCTCGTCCTTCAGGTCGAGCCGGTCCGGGTAGCCGTTCACCTCGAGCGCGGTGCCCGTGCGCGCGGCGGCCTTGAAGACCTCGTCGAGATCGAACTCGACCGCCGGACGCCGGTTGATCATCCGGGCGGTCGGGTGACCGATCACGTGGACGAACGGGTCCTCCATCGCCCTGATCAGGCGACGGGTCATCTCGTCCCGGCTCTGGTTGAAGTGCGAATGGATGCTGGCGACGCACACGTCGAAGCCTTCGAGGAACTCCGGACCCCAGTCGACGCCGCCGTCGGGGTCGATGTTCAACTCGGACCCGTGCAGGAGGGTCATCTTCCGATACCGCGACTGGAGGGCCCGGAGCTGCTCGCGCTGGGCGAGCATCTTCGCGTCGGTCATCCGCTGCATCGCGAGGTTCGGTGCGTGGTCGGTCACGGCGTAGTACGCGTAGCCGAGCCCCGCCGCCGCCTCGAGCATCTGTTCGAGCGATGCCTGGCCGTCGGTGAGGTCCGTGTGCGTGTGGAGGTCGCCCCGGATCTGGCGTCGGAGCACGACGTCCGGCAACGTCCCGTCCAGCGCCGCCTCCACCTCGCCGCGGTCCTCGCGAAGCGTGGGCAGGATCGGCGGCAGTCCCAGCTTCGCGTAGACGTCCTCCTCGGTGCGCGCCACGATCAGGCGCCCGGTCTTGGCGCGGAACAGCCCGTACTCGTTCAGCTTGAGGCCCTTGCGGACCGCCATCTCCCGGATCCGGATGTTGTGCGCTTTCGAGCCCGTGAAGTAGATCATCGCCGCGCCCCACGCCTCGAGCGGGATCACCCGCAGGTCCACCTGGAGTCCCTGCCGGGTCAGCACGCTGGACTTCGTGTCCCCCTTCGCCAGGACGCGTTCGACGTCGGCCACACCGACGAACGCATCCATGACGGCGACGGGCTCCTCGCTCGCCACCAGCAGGTCGAGATCGCCGATCGTCTCGGCCATGCGCCGGAGCGATCCGGCGTACTCGATCCGGTCGACGTCCTTCCGCGCCCCGAGGCGCTCGATGAAGATGTCGGCCAGGTCCATCGCGACCGAGGCGATCGCGCGACCGCCCGTCTGCTCGAGACGCTCGAGCCCCCGGCGGATGTTCTCCTCGGTCTTGGCGCCGAACCCTTTCAGTCCGGCCAACCGGCCTTCGTCGACCGCCCGGGCGAGCGGCTCCAGCCCGTCGATCCCCAGGTCTCGGTACAGCACCATCGCCTTCTTCGGTCCGAGGCCGGGGACCGCGATCATGTCGCGAACCCCGGTGGGGATCTGCGCGCGGAGCTCCTCGAGGGTCCCGATCGCGCCGGTGGTCAGGAACTCGTGGATCTTCTCCCCGATCGACTTGCCGACGTGCGGGATCCCCAGGATGCCCTTCAGGTCCATCCCATCCAGGTCGCCCGCATAGCCGCCGACCGCGCGAGCCGCCTTCTCGTATGCGCGAGGCTTGAACGGGTCATCGGAGACGATCGAGAGCAGGTCCGCGTACTCGAGCAGGACCGCCTCGACGGCGTCGTTCGCGCGAGGCACCTACGCTCCCCGACGGTTCACGCCAGGCCGAGCAGCCAGAGCAGCAGGGCCTTCTGCGTATGCATCCGGTTCTCGGCCTGATCCCACACGACGGAGCGAGGCCCGTCGATCACCTCGTCCGTGATCTCCTGGCCCCGATGGGCCGGAAGGCAGTGCATCACGATCGCGTCCGGCTTCGCGACCTCGACCTTGCCCCGATCGAGCGCGTACGCGGGGAACACGAGGGCTCGCTCGTCCGCCTCGGCCTCCTGACCCATGCTCGCCCAAACATCCGTGTACAGGACGTCGGCGTCGCGTGAGGCCTCCACGGGATCCGGCATCACGGTGGCGCTGCCGCCGGTGCTGGCGGCGATCTCGGCCGCTCGGTGCATCACCTGCGGGATGGGCTCGAACCCAGGGGGCGTCCCGGCCCGGACGTGCATCCCGGCCTTCACGCCACCCAAGAGCAGCGAGTGCGTGACGTTGTTGCCGTCCCCCAGGTAGGTGAGCGTGAGGCCCGCGAGGTCACCCTTCGTTTCGCGGACCGTGAGCAGGTCCGCCAGGCACTGGCACGGGTGCTCGAAGTCGGACAGGGCGTTGACGACCGGGACGGTGGACGCCGAGGCCAGCACCTCGAGCCGCTCCTGCTCGAAGGTGCGGAGCACGATCGCGTCCACGTACCGCGACAGGACCCGCCCGGTGTCCTCGATCGTCTCCCCCCGACCCAGCTGGAGCTCGGCGCCCGAGAGCGCGACGGGGTGGCCACCGCTCGAGGCGATCGCGATCTCGAACGAGACGCGCGTACGCGTCGACGGCTTCTCGAAGACCATCGCCACCGAGCGGCCCGCCATGCGCGCCGCGTAGTCCCCGGGCTGTGCCTTGACCTTGGCCGACAGGTCGAGCACGGAGGACAGCTCCTCCGGCGCGAGGTCGTCGACGGACAGGAAGTCTCGCTCCATCCCCGCGAGTCTAGTCCGCCGGCCTTCGACGCCGCTCGACCCGCTCAGGCGGAGCGCAGCTCGGCGCCGAAGTCCGCGGCGAGGCGGGCGGCCACCGCCTCGACCACCCGTGCCGCCTCGGCGTCGGTCAGCGTCCGGTCCGGCGCCCGCAGGTCCACCGAGAACGCCAGGCTCTTCTTGCCCGCCGGGAGGGGTGGGCCCTCGTGCACGTCGAACAGCAGTGCCGAGCCGAGCAGCTCCCCGCCCGCCTCCTCGAGCGCTGAGCGCACCTCGCCGGCCGGCGTCCCCACGTCCAGCGTGAACGCCAGGTCGCGGCGGATCGGCGGGAACCGAGGGATCTCGCGGTAGGTCGCGGCGCTCGCGGCCCGAGCGGCGAGCGTGGCGACGTCGAGCTCGAACAGCGTCACCCGCTGTGGGAGGTCGAGCCGCTGCGCCACCCGGGGATGGAGCTCGCCGATCGACCCGGCACCCTCGCCGGCGATCTCCACACTCGCCGACCGGGCGGGGTGCAGCGGCGGGCCCGGGGCCCCTCCGAGGCGCCATGCCCCGACGCCGAGGCCGGCGAGGAGCGCCTCGAGCGCACCCTTGCCGTCGAAGAAGTCCAGGACGTGGGGCTGGCCGAACGGGCCCGGCTCCGCGGGGCCGGCGAGGACCGCGGCGACGACCTCGCGCTCGTCGACCGGATCGCCCGGGTGGAAGACGTGTCCGATCTCGAACAGCGCCGCGCCGCGGGCGCCGCGCGAGATCGTGCGTGAGAGCGCCTGCAGCAGGTTGGGAACCAGACTGCGTCGCAGGAACGGCTGGTCGGCGGACGGAGGGTTCGCCACCGGGACCCCCCCAGACAGTCCCATCAGCTCCAGGTCGGCGGTCGAGGCGAACGAGAGCGAGAGCGCCTCGCGCAGGCCGGCGCGGACGAGCTGCTGACGGAGCCGCCGGCGGAAGGCGTGCGCCGGCGCCAGGCCACCCGCCTGCCGGATGCCCGGCAGGCTCGAACCCAGGTTGTCGTACCCCTGCACGCGAGCGACCTCCTCGATCAGGTCCTCCTCACGCTCCAGGTCCGGCCGGAAGCCTGGGGCCTCGGCGACCACCGTGCCGTTCCGGTCCTCGCTCGCGATGCCGATGCTGCCGAGGGCGGCGACGACGTCGGGGGTCGAGACCTCGTGCCCGATCACCAACGTGGCCCGCGAGGGTCGGACGCTCACGTGTCGACGCGGGGGGATCGACCCGACGTCGACCGCCCCGCGCAGGACCGTGCCGGAGCCGGCCCACTCGGTCATCAGCCGGGCCGCCCGGTCGGCCGACGGCGCGACCCCTTCGGGATCGGCTCCGCGGGAGAAGCGGATCGCGGCCTCGGTGGGCAGCAACAGCCGCCGCGAGGTGCGCAGGATCCCGCGCGGCTCGAAGTTGGCGCTCTCGAGCAGGACGTCGGTGGTGGACGCCGAGACCTCGGCCGACGCCGAGCCCATCACGCCCGCGATCCCGACCGCCTTGTCCCGATCCGCGATCAACAGGTCGTCCTCGATCAGCGCCCGCTCCACGTCGTCGAGCGTCACGAGCCGCTCCCCCGGCCGAGCCCGCCGGACCACGATCCCGGCCCCCGCGAGCAGGTCGAGGTCGAACGGGTGCATCGGCTGCCCCATCTCGAGCATCACGTAGTTCGTCGCGTCGATCGCGGCCGAGAGCGGGCGCATGCCGGCGGCCGTGAGCCGCGCCTGCACGCCGAGCGGCGATGCGACGTCGCCCACGCCTCGGATCACACGGGCGAGGTAGCGCGGGCACCGCTCCAGATCCTGGATCTCGACCGTCGCGACCGCGTCGGCGGGATCGGCCGCCTCCGCGACCGAGGTGTCCGGGGGGACGAGCGGGAGCCCGGTCGCGCCGGCGACCTCCCGCGCGATGCCGAGCACCGACAGCAGATCGGGCCGGTTCGTCTCGATCTCGAGATCGAGCACCTCCTCGTCCAGGCCGAACGTCGCCTTCACGTCGGCGCCGATCGTCACGTCCGGGGACAGGACGAGGATCCCCGAGTGGTCGGCCGAGATCGCAAGCTCGCGCGCGGAGCAGATCATGCCCTCGGAGGTGACGCCGCGGATCTCTCGCGCCGACAAGGGCTCGGGCAACACGGGGACCCGCGCGCCGGGCCCCGCGTACGGAACGAGGTCCCCGGCCACCATGTTCCGCACGCCGACGACGATCTCGCGCTCGGCGCCGCCGAGGTCGATCCTCGCGACGCAGAGCTTGTCCGAGTTCGGATGATCGCGCACCTCGAGCACGCGCGCGACGACGACCCCCTGGAGCCCCTGCCAGGGTCGCTCGATCGACTCGACGTGCATCCCCCTGCCCGCGAGCTGATCACCGAGCGCCTCGGCCGACAGCTCGACCGGGCACATCTCCCGGAGCCAGGACAGGACGACCCTCACGCGATGCCCTCGAACTGCTCCAGGAACCGGACGTCGTTCTCCCAGAGCAGCCGGATGTCGGGGATGCCGAACCGGATCATCGCCAGGCGGTCGTAGCCCCCACCGAAGGCGAAGCCCGTGTACCGCTCGGGGTCGTACCCGACGTTCTCGAGCACCGTCGGGTGCACCATGCCCGCGCCCATGGTCTCGATCCAACCGGTCTGGGCGCAGGTCTTGCAGCCCGAGCCCCCACACACGAAGCAGGAGACCTCGACCTGGCACCCGGGCTCCACGAACGGGAAGAACGAGGGGGTCAGGCGGACCTGCCGCTCGTGGCCCAGCAGCGCGCGGTAGAAGGTCTCGAGGGTCCCCTTGAGGTCTGCGAAGGAGATCCCCTCGTCGACCGCGAGCCCCTCGACCTGGTGGAACACCGGCATGTTCTTCGCCGTGACCTCCTCGTTGCGGAACACGCGGCCCGGCACGATCACGTAGACCGGCGGCTCCTGTGACTCCATCGTGCGGATCTGCATCGGAGAGGTGTGCGTTCGGAGCACGAGCTCTGGGTGGTCGGGCACGTCGAGGAACGTCGTGTCCATCCCCGTGCGCGCCGGGTGGTCCGGCGGGATGTTGAGGGCATCGAAGTTGTGCCACTGGTCCTCGACCTCGGGTCCCTCGACGACCGCGTAGCCCATGCGGGTGAAGATGTCGACGATCTCGGTCTCGACGATCGTGAGCGGGTGGAGCGACCCCCGGCGCAGGGGACGTCCGGGGAGCGTGACGTCGACCGCATCCTCGAGCAGGAGCGAGGACTCGCTCCCCGCCTGGAGCTCGGAGCGGCGGTCGTCCACGGCCTCCCGTAGCGACGTGAAGACCTCGTTGATGCGCCGACCGAGCTCCCGGCGCGCGTCCTCCGGGAGCGACCCGAGCGAGCGCTGTACCTCGGAGAGGGGGGCCTTGCGTCCCAGCACCGCGACCTTCTCAGCCTCGAGCTGGTCGACGTCCGCGGCCGCGGCGAAGCGCTCCAGACCGCGCGCCAGCTCCTCGTCGAGGATGCGCGTCGCCTCGGTCGGGTCCATGGTGCGGCGAGTCTAGCAACCGCCCCTGCTCGGACCCGATCAGACGGGGACGCCACCGACCGGGACGTCGAGCACCAGACACAGCGATCCCCCGGCCCCCGGGCCGACCTCGGCGAACGCCCGCCCACCCTGCGCCTCGGCGATGCCGCGCGCGACGAACAGCCCGATCTTGCTGCCACCGCCCGTCCCGGCGTCGCGAGGGCCGAACAGCCGGTCGGCGTCCTCCGGACCGATCCGAGCGCCGTCACGGCACGCCCGCAGGACCAGCCGCTCGCCCTCCACCGTGGCGGAGATGCGGACCGGGCCTTCGTCCGTCCACCACACGAGCGACCCGATGTACCCCTCGAGGATCGTCTGCAACCGATCTGCGTCGACGAGCGCGACGACCTCGCCGCTCGTCCACTCCACCGGAGGGTGATCCGGATCGCGTCCCAGCGAGAGCGCGATCCGCTCGACCAGAGCGCCGATGTCCGTGCGTTCGGGGAACAGCTCGAGCGAGCCGGCCGACAGCCGCGCGGCATCGACCAACTGCCGCAGGATCGTGTTCAGACGGTCGGTGTCGTAGACGATCCCTCGCAGCATGAGGTCGCGCTGCTCCGGCGTCATCTCCTCCCACCGGGTCGCGAGGGCATGCCCGAAGCCCTTCATCGCGGTGAGCGGAGACCGGATGTCGTGCGCCGCTGCCGCGATGAGGGACTCGAGGCTCACCCGCTGGTCCTCGCGGTGTCTCCGCGCCCACTCGAACAGGCACACGCTCGCGGCCGCGGCCAGGTTGAGGGATTCGGCGCGGCCGACGATCGGTACCCGGACGCTGTCGTCCGCGAGGCGCGCGACGTCCTCCGGCAGACCCCAGGCCTCGTTGCCGAACACGAACGCCACGGGCCGCGAGAGGTCCTGGTCGAACAGGTCAACTCGTCCGCCGGCGTCCATGGCGAGGATCCGAACCCCCCGGCCCCGGAGGGAGTCGATCGCCGCGGGGGTGTCGACTCCGCGCACGATCGGCACGTGGAAGAGCGAGCCCGCGGACGCGCGCACGGTCTTCGCGTTGTAGACGTCGACCGACGCGGTCGAGAACACGACCGCATCCGCCCCGGCGGCGTCGGCCGACCGCAGCACGGTCCCCGCGTTCCCCGGATCGCGCACGGCGTGCAGGATCGCCACACAGCCCGTGCTCTCCGGGAGCTCGTCGAGCCCCACGTCGACGAACGGCGCGACGCCGACGAGCCCCGGGGGCGTCACGGTGCCGGTGAGACGGGCCATGACGTCGTCGCTCACGCCGACGAGGTCGGCCCCCGCCTCGCGCGCACGCGTAAGGAGCGGGTGCAGGGCCTCCGTGTGGAAGAGCACCTCGAGCGCCCCGGGGGTGCCGAGCGCCTCGCCCACCGCCTGCGCACCCTCCACGAGGAAGGCACGGTCCGTATCGCGGAACGTGCGTTTGTGGAGCCGGAGCGCCCGGGCGACCTTGGGGTTGCGCACGGACGTGATCACGCGGGCCGGCCTCCCGGTGGGCTCACGTGTGGATGGTACCGGGCGTGCGGCCCGGACCGGGGAGCCTCAGGCCTGCAGGGCGTCCTTGGCGGCCTGCGCCAACTGCCCGAACGCGGCCGGATCGCGCACCGCAAGGTCCGCGAGCACCTTCCGGTCGACCTCGACCCCGGCCTTGGACAGGCCGTGGATGAACGTGGAGTAGGACATCCCGTTCTGCCTCGCGCCCGCACCGATGCGCGCGATCCACAGGCGGCGGAACTGGCCCTTGCGATCGCGACGGTCGCGGTAGGCGTACTGCCCGGAGTGGAGCAGCTGCTCCTTCGCCACGCGGTAGCGGCGTGACCGCGAGCCGAAGTAGCCCTTGGCCTTGCGAAGGACCTCGCGGCGCTTCTTCTTCGCGTGGACCGAGTTCTTGACCCTCGCCATCCGCCCCTACTTCCCCAGCAGACGGCGGATGTTGGTCCGCTCTGCGGTGACCTCGGCCATGCCTTCGACACGGCGGCGGCGGCTGCCGCTCTTCTTCGTCAACATGTGGTTGCCGGTCGCCTTGCGGTGGAGCACCTTGCCGGTGCGCGTGATGCGGAACCGCTTGGCGGTCGCCCGGTGCGTCTTCTGCTTCGGCATCGTTCCCTCAAGCTTCCTGTGGCGGTGCGGCGGCGGCGGTCTCGGGCTCGGCGATGGCGACGACCGGTTCGCCGGTCGGCTCCTTGTTCGGCTCTGCCTTCTCCATCGCCTTCTTGGTCGGTGCGATCACCATGACCATGTTCCTGCCGTCCTGCTTGGGAAGGGCCTCGACGACGATCGTATCGCCGAGGTCGTCCACCAGGCGGTCCAAGATCTTGCGGCCGAGCTCCGTGCGAGCCATCTCGCGCCCGCGGAACATGATGGTGACCTTGACCCGCGCTCCCGCCCGCAGGAACCGCTCGACGTGCCCCTTCTTCGTGGCGTAGTCGTGCGGGTCGATCTTCGGGCGGAACTTGATCTCCTTGACCTCGACCCGGGCCTGCTTCTTGCGGGCCTCCTTCTGACGGATGTCGCGCTCGTACTTGAACTTCCCGTAATCCATGATCCTGGCCACGGGAGGGTTCGCCTGCGGCGCCACCTCCACCAGATCGAGGTCGAGCTCTTGGGCTCGACGGAGCGCGTCCTGCGTCGAGACGATCCCGATCTGCGCTCCATCCGGACCCACCAGGCGCACCTGCGCCGAGCGGATCCGCTCGTTTATGCGCGGATCAGCCGAGACCCCGCATCACCTCCTATCGAGACGAAGGCACCGACGTCCGCCGGTGCCTGTTCGAGCACGGTGACCAACCCGCACGAGTATAGGTGCAGCTGGCGGGAGGTGTCGACGCGCGGGGCGCGCGGCTCGGGCGCTCAGACGGGACGAACGTTGGCTGCCTGCTTGCCCTTCGGGCCGTCGACGACGTCGAACTCGACCGCCTGGCCCTCGGTGAGCGACTTGTACCCTTCGCCCTCGATCGCGGAGAAGTGCACGAACACGTCGTCCGCGCCCTCCCGCGAGATGAAACCGAAGCCCTTCTCGTTGCTGAACCACTTCACGGTACCCTGCTCTGCCAACGCTGCCTCCTGTGCCTGAGCGCGGCGGGAGCGTAGCACGGGGTCCCGAGACGCTCAACGTCGACGCGGCCCTCACCAGTCGGGCTCGAGCGGCCGGCCGTAGTCGTCCGAGAGGCGCAACGTGTCGTCCTCGGTCGTGTACCCGTACGCGATCTCGAGCACCCGCCCCCGCGCGGCGCCCGGGTTCGCGATCCGGTGGGTGGTCTCCGCGCCCACCATGAACTCCTCGCCCGGGCTCGCGTCGACGGAGCGGTTGCCGATCTGGACCGTGAGTCCCGGATCCAGCACCACCCACATCTCGTCACGCATCTGGTGGTAGTGCACGCTCGTCTCCTGGCCCGGCTCCACGGTGATCACCCGGACCGAGCTCGGCTGGTTGAGGGCGTAGGTCACGACCTTGCCCCACGGCTTGTCCACGATCACCGCTCACGCCTCCTTGGGCAGCTGCTCCATCAACGAGGCCATCTCCAGGGCCGCGGCTGCCGCGTCCCAGCCCTTGTTGCCGTGATCGCCACCCGCGCGGGCCAGCGCCTGCTCGAGGTTCCCGGTCGTGAGCACGCCGAAGATCACCGGCACGCCGGTGGCCTCCCCCGCCTCGCGGATCCCCGTGGCGGCCTGGCCTGCCACGTGCTCGAAGTGCGCGGTCTCGCCGCGGATCACGGCGCCCAGGCAGATCACCGCGTCGTAGGTCCTCGAGGCCGCGAGCCGCCTGGCCGCGAGCGCCAGCTCGAAGGCCCCCGGCACCCATGCCACGTCGACGTCCTCGTCGGCCACGCCGTGCGCTCGCAGGCCCTCGAGCGCACCGTCGAGGAGCTTGCGCGTGACCAGCTCGTTGAAGCGAGCCACCACCACACCGACCCGGCGGCCCCGTGCGCTCGCGTCGCCACGGAACTCCGTCACGGTGCCTCCTTGACCTCCGGCTCGAGGTTGCCCAGCAGGTGCCCGAGCTTCTCGCGCTTGGTCCGCAGGTACTCGATGTTCTCGGGGTTCGGGCGCGTCTCGAGCGGCACGCGCTCGACGATCGACAGCCCGTACCCCTCGAGCCCCGCCCGCTTGGCCGGGTTGTTGGTCAACAGCCGCATCGAGCGCACGCCGAGATCCACCAGGATCTGCGCGCCGATGCCGTACTCGCGTGGGTCGGCGGGGAAGCCGAGCTCGACGTTGGCCTCGACCGTGTCGCGCCCCTGCTCTTGGAGCTGGTACGCCTTCAGCTTGTGGGTGAGCCCGATCGCTCGACCCTCGTGCCCCCGGATGTACAGGACGACCCCACGTCCCTCCTTACCGATCTGCGCGACGGCGCTGGCGAGCTGATCCCCGCAGTCGCACCGCATCGACCCGAACACGTCGCCCGTGAGGCACTCCGAATGCACCCTCACGAGGATCCGATCGCCCTCGCCGATGTCGCCGAGCACCAGCGCGACGTGCGTCGTCCCGTCGACCAGGCTCTCGTAGCTGATCGCGGTGAACTCGCCGTGCTCGGTGGGGATCTGGGCCTCGGCGGTGCGCTTCACCAGGTGCTCGCGGTGGCGCCGGTACTCGATCAGGTCGGCGATCGAGATCAGCTTCAGGCCGTGCTCCGCCGCCACCCTGACGAGCTCGGGCAGGCGTGCCATCGAGCCGTCGGGGTGCAGCACCTCGCACAGGACGGCCGCCGGGTACAGACCCGCGAGCCGCGCGAGGTCCACGCTCGCCTCGGTGTGCCCGGCGCGGCGAAGCACACCGCCCTCCTGCGCCATGAGCGGGAAGACGTGACCGGGCATCCGGACGTCCTCGGGGCGCAGGGTCTCGTCCGTGATGGCCCGGACCGTCGCCGCGCGATCGAACGCGCTGGTCCCGGTCGTCGTGCGCCCCTGGATGTCGATAGATACCGCGAACGCCGTGCCGTGGCTCTCGTTGTTCTTGGAGACCATCAGTGGGATCCGCAGCTCGTCGAGGCGCTGCCCGGTCACCGGCATGCACACGATGCCGCGCCCGTGGGTCACCATGAAGTTCAGGGCCTCGGGCGTGGCCTTCTCCGCGGCCATGATGAAGTCGCCCTCGTTCTCGCGATCGGCGTCGTCGACGACGACGACCATCCTGCCCGCCCGGATCTCCTCGATGGCCTCGTCGATCGTGGCGAACACCGACCGGTCCACCCCCGCCTCCCACTCCCTCATGTCCGTCCCCTCTCCCTGGCCCCCGGGCCATCGGACCCGCCGAGCCCCAACAGCGCTTCAACGTACTTCGCGATCACGTCCACCTCGAGGTTCACCGGGTCCCCGGTCCGGGCCGACCCGAGCGTCGTCGCGTCCAGCGTGTGCGGGATCAGGGCGACGGAGAACGTCTCGCCGTCCAGGGCCGCCACGGTCAGGCTGATCCCGTCCACGCACACCGAGCCCTTCTCGACCAGGAAGCGACGGACGGCCTCCGGCGCCCGCACCGAGAGCCAGGCGCCACCGCCCTCCACCGGCTCGATCGCCGTCACCTCGCCAACCCCGTCCACGTGGCCCTGCACGAGATGCCCGCCGAGCCGGCTCGAGAGCGTGAGCGGTCGTTCCAGGTTGACCGGGTCGCCCACCGAGAGGCGCGAGAAGGCGGTCCGCCGCAGGGTCTCCTCGGACAGGTCGAACGCCAAATGCCCCTCGGAGCGCTCCACCACGGTGAGGCACACGCCGTTCACGGCGATCGACGCCCCGATCTGCGCGTCGGCGGCCGCGGTCCGGCAGCCCACCGAGAGCCGCATGCCGTCGACCCCGGCGACCGTGCCACGCTCCTCAACGATCCCGGTGAACATCGGCCTCCACCCTCAGGTCCTCCCCCACACGCTCCGCCGAATGGATCCGGAGCTGCAGCGCCCTCGCGATCGGCGCGAAGCCTCGCCCGCCGAGCACCGTGGGCGCCTCGGCTCCGCCGATGATCCGCGGCGCGAGGTAGACCACGACGCGGTCCACCAGACCCTCCTCCACCGCGGACCAGGCGAGCGTCGGTCCGCCCTCGAGCAGGACGGCCTGGACGTCCCGCTTGCCGAGGTGCGCCATCAGCGCCTGCAGCGGCACGAACCGGCCCTCGGGCTCGAACACCTCGACCTCGGCGCCGGCCGCGCTCCAGGCCTCCCGGGCGTCCGCCGGTGCGAGCTCGGTCGTGGCGACCAACGTGGGAGCGGCGTCGTCGAACAGATCGCCGGTCGCGGGGACGCGACCCACCGCGTCGATGAGGACGCGGAGCGGCGGTCGGCCGCGGTAGGCGGGGTCGCGCACCGTGAGAGCCGGATCGTCCGCCAGCGCGGTGCCCGCCCCGACGAGGATCGCGTCGGACGCGCCGCGGAGCCGGTGAACGTCGGCGCGCGCGGCCTCGCCGGTGATCCAGCGCGACGAGCCGTCGCGCGCGGCCACCTTGCCGTCGAGCGTCGCGGCGGCCTTCCACGTGACGAACGGCGAGCCGGTTCGGACGTGCTTGGCGAAGGGAGCGTTCAGGCGCTCGGCCACCTCGGCGAGCACGCCCCTGCGGACCTCGACGCCGCCGGCTGCCAGGGCGGCGAACCCGCGGCCGTCGACCGCCGGGTTGGGGTCGGCGGAGGCCGAGACCACCCTCGCGATCCCTGCGGCCAGGATGGCGCGGGTGCACGGGGGGGTGCGCCCGAAGTGATCGCAGGGCTCCAGGCTCGTGAACAGCGTGGCACCGCGGGCTCGCTCGCCGGCGGCCTCGAGCGCGACGACCTCCGCGTGCGGGAGCCCGGCGCCTTCGTGCCACCCCTCGCCGACGACGACCCCACCGGCCACCACGACGGCGCCGACCATCGGGTTGGGCGAGACCAGGCCCCGCCCCCGCTCCGCGAGCTCGATCGCCCGCTCGATGTACGCCTCGTCGGACACGACTCCCCCGATCTCGAGGCGTGGGTGCGGGGGAAGCGGCAGGAGCCGACGGGCGCACGGCGCCGCCGACCTCCGCCCGTCTCCTCCCATCCCGACTCTCACGGTCGGTCCCGGAATCGCGCCGGGTCCACCTCCGGCTGGCTGCCGGAGGGTCGCGGACTGTCACCGCCGGTGGGGACTTGCACCCCGCCCCGGAAACAGGCTCTCGCGGGGAGTATAGGCCGTGGTCGACCGCTCGGGCACCCGCGGCTACGGCCCGGCGGGCTTGGGCGAGGCGCCCGACTCCGGGCGCCTGCGGTCGATCGCGTAGGACGAACGAGGCTCGCGCTTGGCGAACTGCTTCATCTCGGTCGCGACGGCAACGGCCTCGCCGTAGTGCTCGAAGCCGCGGACCTGAGTGGTCGCGACCCCGACCGAGACGCCGGCGAGCGGCAGGCGTTGCAGGACACCCTTGCGGTCCTCGAGCTCCACGTAGCCGCGCTCGACGTCCTCCGGGTCGTAGAACCCGTGGATCCGGGAATCGAAGGTCTCGACGATCCGAGCGGCGACGCTCTCGGCGACCTCCGGCGGAACCACGGCGATGAAGTCGTCCCCCCCGACGTGACCCACGAACGCGTCCGGACCGGCGATGTCGGCCACCGCGTCCTGGATGATCCTGGCCGTGGCCTGGATGAGCCGGTCGCCGCGCACGAACCCGTTCCGGTCGTTGTACGCCTTGAAGTTGTCCAGGTCCGCATAGAGCACCGCGAACGGGTGCGCCTCCCGGACGATCCGCTCGATCTCTTCCTGGATGCGGATGTTCCCGGGCAGACCGGTCAGTGGCGAGAGGTTCCGCATCTCCTTCGCGCGCCGCAGGGTCCCCTTCACACGCGCCAGGAGCTCGATCGGGTCGAACGGCTTGATGATGTAGTCATCGGCGCCGGCGGTGAGCCCGAGGACCTTATCGGTCGAGAGCGCCTTGGCGGTCAGCATGATGATCGAGGTGCTGGCGGTGTGCGGGTTGCGGCGGAGGCGCTGCGCCACCTCGAACCCATCGATCCGCGGCATCATGACGTCGAGGAGCACGAGGTCCGGCCGGAGCGTGCCCGCCTTGTCCAGCGCCTCCACCCCGTCCGAGGCCACGGAAACCTCGTAGCCGGCGCTCCGCAGGTTGACCTCGACGAAGCGGGCGATGTCGGGGTCGTCGTCGACGACGAGGATCGTCTCGGGCATCTACCCCTCCGCGACCCGCCGAAGTGTCCCGGCCGCCGCCGCCGGATCCTCGGCGCCGAAGATCGCCGAGGCGGCCACGAGCACCGTCGCCCCGGCCGCCACGCACGCCGGCCCGGTCCGTGCATCGACACCGCCGTCGACGTGCAGGTCCACCGGGAGGCTCCGACGATCGATCTCCCTGCGGATCTCCCGGAGCCTGGAGAGCGCCTCGGACCGGAAGGGCTGCCCCGCCCATCCGGGATGGACGGCAAGGACGATCACGTCGTCGACGTCGTCCAGGAAGGGGAAGGCCGAAGCCACCGGGGTCTCCGGAGCTAGGGCGATCCCCACGCGCATGCCCGCCCCCCGGGTCTTGCGGATCACGGGAGCGGGGTCGGGGGACGCCTCGAGGTGGAAGCTGACGGCGTCCGTACCCGCCGCCGCGAGGTCGTCGAGCAGGCCGTCGGGCGCCTCGACCTGCAGGTGCGCGTGCAGCGGCAGGCTCGTGTGGGGCCGCAGGCTGGCCACGACCGGCGGGCCGATCGTGAGCGGCGGGACGAAGTGTGCGTCCATCACGTCGATATGGATGAGGTCGGCATGCGTCTCGACGAGCTTGACCTGGTCGGCCAGGTGCGCGAGGTCCGCGGACAGGATCGAGGCGCCGAGCTTGGCCACGCCGGCGATTCTAGCCGCGGGGCGTCGCGCGCCGGCGGAACCCGGCGACGAACATCGCGTCGCACCCGTGCCGATGAGGCCACAGCCGGATCCGCTCCGCCGGCCCGTCCGGACCCGCCAGTTCGATCGGCTCGAGATCGCCGACGCGCCGCAGGATCGCGTCGCAGGCGGCGTCGGTCTCGGCCCGGGGGAAGGTGCACACGCTGTACACGAGGCGTCCTCCCGGCCGCAGCAACCCCGCCGCGGCGGTCGCGATCCCCACCTGCAGCCGCGCGAGGCCCGAGAGCTCGTCCCTGCGGGTGCGCCAGAGCAGCTCGGGGCGTCGGCGGGCGGAGCCGATCCCCGAGCACGGCGCATCGACCAGCACCGCGTCGAAGCCCTCCCGGAGCGCCGGCCTCCGTCCGTCCTGCACGAGGAGCCGCGCAGGCAGTCCGAGCCGGGTGAGGGTCTCGCGTACGAGCCCGAGCCGGACCGGCGAGACGTCGCCCGCGACGACCTCGCCCTCCTCCCCGACGAGGCAGGACAGGTGACCCGCCTTGCCCCCAGGCGCCGAACACACGTCGAGGACCCGCTCCCCCGGCTGCGGGTCGAGCGCCCGGACGACGAACGAGGAGGCCTGATCTTGGACCGTGAACAGCCCCTCGTCGAACCCCGGCAGGCGCGAGGGCGCGCCGGACGCGACGACGAGGGAGTCCGGCTGGAGCGTCCCCACCTGCGCGTGCGTGCCCGCGTCGGCGAGCGCGATCCGGAGGTCCTCGACGGAACCTCGGCACGTGTTCACCCGGAGCGTGGTCGACCCGCGCTCGGCGAGAGCGCCCGCGGCCTCCTCCGCGTCCTCGCCGAGCAGGCGCTGGAGCTCGCGGACCGCCCAAGCGGCGAGCCCGGTCCGCAGCGCGATCGCATCGTCGGTGGACCCGGGCGGTGGTGGTGCGATCGCGAGGGAGGACAGGCGCCGCAGGACCGCGTTGACGAACCCGCGTTGTCGCGCGTCCACGAGCGCGACGGTCTCGGACACGGCGGCGTGCGGCGGCGTGCGCAGGTACAGGAGCTGATAGGCGCCGAGCCGGAGCGCCGCCCGCGCCGGCTTCGGCGCTGTCTCCAGCGGCCGGTCCAGCAAGGGGCCGAGCGCGTGGTCGATCGGGACGAGCCGCCGCAGCGTTCCGTACGAGAGCTCGGATGCGAACGCCGCATCGCGCTCGGGGAGGCGCGCGTGCTCGAGCGTCCGGCGGAGCGCGAGGTTCGAGTACGCCCCCTCGTCGGTGACGCGCCGGACCACGTCGAACGCCACCCCGCGCGCGGTGGGGCGCTCCGGTCGCGCGGCCCGCTCGGGTCGCCGCGGCGGTCGCCTGGGCCCGCTCACCCGAGCCGCTCGCCGATCTCGGGTCGGTACCCGTGCACGAGGTCGGCGCCGGACATCCGCCGACGTCCCGCCGGCGCGAGCTCGAGCGGACGGAACCCAGCGTCGGCGGTCGCGACGACGAACCCGGTCGCCCCGACCTCCACGATGGTCCCGGGCTCACCCGTCGCGGGGACCGCCTCCGCGCGGAACACCTTCAGTCCCTCGCCTCGGAAGGTGGTGGTGGCGGCCGGCCGCGGCGACAGGGCGCGACACTGGTTCACGAGGGCGGCGGCTGGGCGCGTCCAGTCAAGGACCCGGTCGCCCGGCCCCAGGCGCGGAGCGAACGTCGCCGCCGCGTGGTCCTGCGGCCGGGGTTCGGCCCCACCGCTGCCGAGCAGCCCGACCGACTCCACGAGCGCCGCGGCGCCGAGGTCGGCCAGGCGTGCGCCCAGGGAGCCCGCGTCGTCGTCGGGGCGGATCGGCTCGGTCCGTTGCAGGATCACCGGACCGGTGTCGAGGCCCTCGTCCATCACGATCGTGGTCACGCCCGTGCGTTCGAGGCCGAGCGAGAGCGCCCGCTGGACCGGGCTCGCGCCCCTGAGCTCGGGGAGCAGGGAGAAGTGCAGGTTGACGGGCGAGAGCGTGGGCACCGCGAGGATCTCGGACGGCAGGATCTCGCCGTAGGCGACGACGGCCACGACGTCGGGCGAGCTCGCGACGAGCGCGTCGAAACCTGGACCGGTCCTCACGGTCTCGACCTCGTGCAGCGGGAGATCCAACTCGCGAGCGGCCGTCGCGATGGGCGTGGGCGTCGGCCGGTTGCCGCGGCCCGCCGGCTTGGGCTCGGCCGTTACGACCCCCACCACCTGGTGAGCGGAGGCGGCGAGCGCCTCGAGGGACGGGACCGACCACCGGTCGTTGCCCAGGAAGGTCACGCGGACCGGGCGGCTCACGTGATCGAGGATAAACGGAGGGGCCGGGCCGCCGCGGCTATCGCTCGAGCTCGATCTCCCGGAGCTGGCGCATCACGTCGCGCCGGCCCTCGTCGTCGAGCCGGTCGATGTACAGCATCCCGTTCAGGTGATCGGTCTCGTGCTGGAAGATCCGCGCGAGCAGGCCCTCGGCCCGCACGTCGATCGGTCGGCCGTCGAGGTCGCGGCCCCGCAGCCGCACGCTCAGCGCTCGGGTCGTCGGTTGGTACGGGCCCGGGATCGACAGGCATCCCTCGTCGATGGTGTCCTCGCCCTCGAACCCGGACAGGGTGGGGTTGGCCACGAACCCGGTGTGCTCGTCACGATCGTCGTACACGAAGCACGCGATCGACCGACCCACCTGGTTGGCGGCCAGGCCGACCCCGGGCGCCGCGTGCATCGTCTCGACCATGTCGGCGGCCAGCCGTCGCAGCGTGTCGTCGAAGACCTCCACGGGCTTCGTGGGCTCGCGAAGGACGGGATCGCCCAGCGTTCTGATCGGCATCACGGCCACGGTCGTCCCCCACTACAGGTGCGGTTCGGCCTCGACCCGGGTTACGGAGCCGCCCTCCGCGAGCCGTCGCATCGCCGCGACGAACGCCGGCAGCGTCTCGGGGTCGAGCGCGACCAAGCATACCGTCGCGCCCCCGGCGTCCGAGACGAGCAGCGAGCGGGGCGTCAGCGCCTCGAGCTCCTCGCCGAGTCCGGTCTCGCCCACGACCCGGAACACCGGCGCGCCGACCGGGAAGCCGGCCTCGGCTCGCCTCGCCGCCTCGTCGCGATGGAACCTCGACGGCCGTCCGGTGACGAGCGCCTGCACCGCGGGGTCGTTCGGATGCGCCGTGTGGACGATCACCCGGCCGTCGGTCCTGGCCCACGAGGCGGCCTCGAACCAGGCGGCCAGCGTCCGCTCGCGGGCGGACAGGCCCGGCCGACGCAGGGACGCGTCCGCGTTCAAGATCGCGACGAGGTCCAGCCCGACCGGGCCCTGGTCCTTCACCGCGTCGACGCCACCGACGATCACCTCCGCCTCGCCAGGCGGGCGCGGCGTCGCCCGTGGTCCCAGGTACGTGACCGGCACCCGCGTCACGCCTCGCGACCACTCCTCGACGCGCTCCGCCCCGCCGCGGGCGATCCCGAAGTCGGAGGCGCCGCAACTCGCGCAGCGACCAGGCGCCCCGCAGACCGAGCAGGTCACGCTGCCCGACTCCAGCCGCATCGTCCCGAGGCACGCGGCGCACGCCGCCGGCTCACCGCACGCGCGGCACACGCGCGCGACGCCGTACCCGCGCATCGGCTCGAACAGGAACCCCCGCCGCACGTCGCCGAGGGCCCGGAGGAGCCTGGGTGAACGCCCCTCCCGGCCGGGTCTGACGACCTCGACCGGCGCCCACGATCGCGCGGCCGGCTCCACCTCCACGTGCTCGAACGCCGTGGTCTCGATCGATGGACAGAACGACGACAGCGCGCAGACGGCGCCCTCGATCCGGGCTCGGGCTCGTGCCACGTCCCGCACGTGGAAGTGGGGCGATCGCTCCTCCCGATGCAGCGCATGGCTCTCGCGGTGCACGTACACGAGCCCGAGATCGTGCACGGGGGCGAACACCGCCGGCCGGGTCCCCACCACGACCCGGTACCGCCCGGCCGCGATGTCGAGCCACCGCCGGTACCTGGACCGGCGATCCCCACCGACGAACAGGCACACCGCATCGCCGAATGCCTCCGCCACCGCGCCGGCGGTCGCCGGGAGCGGGTCGGCCTCGGGCACGACCACGATCGCTGACCTTCCCGACGCGAGCGCAGCCGCCACGCTCTCGACGGCCAGGTCTCCCTCGTCGGCAGGCGCCGGGCGCACCACGAACGTGCCTTCCCCCCTACCCGAGAGCGCGTCCACCATCTCGACGCCACGCCGGTACGAGCGGAGCTTGGCGGGCGCGACATCTGGCGTCGTCACCGCCGTCGTCGACCCGGCCGCGCCGGCGAGCTCCTCGCCCGCGACGCGAGGCGGGACCGCCCGGTCGATGATCGTCGCCAGCGGCGCGACGTACCGCTCGCGCATCCACATGAACAGCCGGAGCCGCAGGTCGTCGAAGGAAGGGACCGACGAGACCACCTTCTTGACGCGCAGGATCCGCTCGGGCAGATCGTCGGTCGGCCCGAGCACCCACCCTCGCACGAGTCGCCCGTGGAACGGCACCTGCACGAGGGCCCCGGTGCCGGCACCGAGCGCCTCGGGCAACTCGTAGGTGAACGGACGGTCGAGGGACAGGACCGGGCGATCGACGCAGACGGCGACGGGCCCGGACAGCGAGCTAGAGGAGCGCGCGGCGGAGCTCATCCGCGCGGTCGGTCGCCTCCCAAGGGAACTCCTTGCGACCGAAGTGGCCGTACGCGGCCGTGTCCTTGTAGATCGGCTGGCGCAGACCCAGGTCCCGGATGATCGCCGCGGGCCGGAAGTCGAACGCGTCCCAGACGGTGTCGACGATCGTCATCGGGTCGAGGTGCTCCGTGCCGAAGGTGTCCACGGCGAGGGACACCGGGTGCGAGGTCCCGATCGCGTAGGCGACCTGGATCTGCAGGCGCTCGGCCACACCGGCGGCCACGAGGTTCTTCGCCACGTACCGCGCCATGTAGGCCGCCGAGCGATCGACCTTCGTCGGATCTTTGCCCGAGAAGCAGCCGCCACCGTGCGGCGCCATCCCTCCGTAGCTGTCCACGATGATCTTGCGACCGGTCAGACCCGTGTCGGCCTTGGGTCCGCCGATCTCGAACCGGCCGGTGGGGTTCACCAGCAGGCGCACGCCGTTGGCGTCGAGGTCGAACTCCCGGAGCACGGGGTCGATCACCTCGGATGTGACGTCGGGCGCCAACAGGGTCTCGACGTCCACCTCCTCGCGATGCTGAGCGCTGATGAGCACGGTGTCGACGCGGGTGGGGCCACCGCCCTCGTACTGGATCGACACCTGGCTCTTGCCGTCGGGGCGCAGGTACGGAACGACCCCGGCCTTGCGGACGTCCGCCAGGCGCTTGGTGAGGCGGTGGGCCATCGCGATCGGGACGGGCATCAGCTCCTCGGTCTCGCGACACGCGTACCCGAACATCATCCCCTGGTCGCCCGCGCCGAGGGTGTCGAGCTCGTCCGCCGAGTGCCCCTCGCGGTGCTCGAGCGCGTCGTCCACGCCGCGCGCGATGTCCGGCGACTGCTCCTGGATCGAGGTCACGACGCCGCACGTGGCACCGTCGATCCCGAAGTTGGCATCCGTGTAGCCGATGTCGGTGATCGTCTGGCGCACGACGGCCGGGATGTCCACGTACTCGGACGTGGTGATCTCCCCCGCCACGACGACGAGCCCGGTCGTGACCAGGGTCTCGCACGCCACACGCCCGAACGGATCCACCGCCAGGATCGCGTCGAGGACCGCATCCGAGAGCTGATCCGCGAGCTTGTCGGGGTGCCCCTCGGTGACCGACTCCGAGGAGAAGAGGTAGGCGTGGCTCATGTGGGCCGGAGCATAGCAGCAGCCTCCGACGGCCCTTCCCTGCTCTCCGCTCAGCGAGCGAGCAGCTTCGCGAGTCGGTCGCAGACCGCCGTCGCGAGCTCGCGCTTGGTCCACTCGCGCAGCGGCTCGTCCATGCCGTCCGCCGTGAGGATCGCCGCCCGGTTGGTGTCCGATCCGAAACCGGTCCCCTCATGTCCGACCTCGTTGGCCACGAGGAGATGCACGCCCTTGCGCTCGAGTTTGTCGCGTCCGGCACGCTCGACGTCGTGGGTCTCGGCGGCGAACCCGACCAGCACGAGGTCGCCCGGAGCCGCACCGAGCTCCGCCAAGATGTCGGGGGTTGGGACGAGCTCGATCCGAGGGGGTCCCATCTCCTTCTTCAGCTTCGCGTCGGCGGTCGCCTCGGGACGGAAGTCGGCGACGGCGGCCGCCATGACCACGGCGTCCGCATCGCGCGCCTCGGTCATCACCGTGTCACGCATCTCCTGCGCCGCGGTGACCCGGAGGACCCGGGGTCCGTCCGGCGGCGCCACCGTCCCGGGGCCGACGACGAGGGTGACGTCGGCGCCGCGCGCGAAGGCCTCCGCGGCGAGCGCGAACCCCATCTTGCCGGTCGAGCGATTGCCGAGGAACCGCACGGGGTCGATCGGCTCCCAGGTCGGTCCAGCGGTGACGACGATCCGGCGACCCGCGAGATCCCCTGCGACCGACAGCGCGTCTGCGATGGCGGCGAGGATGTCCTCGGGCTCGCTCATCCTGCCGACGCCGTCGTCGCCGGCGGCGAGCGCGCCGCTCACCGGGCCGACCACATGCGCGCCTCGGTGGGTGAGCGTGGCGACGTTCGCCTGCGTCGCCGGGTGCTCCCACATCCCCGAGTGCATGGCCGGGGCCACGACGAGCGGACAGGTCGCCTCCAACAGCGTGGAGGTCAGGAGGTCGTCGGCGATCCCCTGGGCGAGTTTCGCGAGAAGGTTCGCTGTCGCCGGCACGACGACCGCCAGATCGGCCTCGTGCGCGAGGCGGACATGCAGCACGACCCCGGGCTCCTCCCACAGGTCCGTGTAGACGCGCCGCTCGGACAGCGCGGCGAAGGTGTCCGCGCCAACGAACCGCTGGGCGGAGCGGGTCATCACCACCCGGACGGAGGCGCCCTCCGACCTCAGCAGGCGCGTGAGGATGACCGCCTTGTACGCGGCGATCCCGCCGGTGACCCCGAGCAGGATCCGGCGGCCCCGCAGGACGCTTCCGGTCATGTCCCCGCCTCCCGGTGCCTCGGCGCCCGGTCCGGGGCTACTTGATCCCGAGCCCCTCGGGTCGCTCGGCGCTGATCTTGCCCTCTGCGATCTCCTCGAGCGCGATCGAAAGGGGCTTGTTGCGCAGCCCGGTCTCCACGAGCGGGGGCACGAACTCGGCGCGACCCTCGCCGAGCTGGTTGTAGTAGGAGTTGATCTCCCGCGCGCGCTTGGCCGCGAGCGTCACCAGCGTGTACTTGGAGTCGACCTGGGCGAGTAGGTCGTCGATCTTCGGCTCGATCATGGGTGCGTGGGTCCTTCCATGTGGTCGTTGACCTGGGGGAACGCACCGATGATAGCAGCGACCCGCGCCGAGGCGGCCTCGACCTCGTCGTTCGCGACGACGTGGTCGAACCAGCTCCGCTGCTCGAGCTCGCGGCCAGCCTCCGCCAGCCGCTGCCCCAGTCGCTCCTCGGTCTCGGTCCCACGCGACCGGAGTCGGCGCTCGAGCTCCTGCAAGGACGGGGGCTCCAGCAGGATCAGCACGGCCTCGGGCATCCGTTCCCTCACCTGGCGCGCGCCCTGGACGTCGATCTCGAGGAGCGCGTCGCGACCCGTGGCCAAGACCCGCCGGATCGGCTCGGCCGGCGTGCCGTAGCGATGCCCGAACACGTCCGCCCACTCGAGCAGCTCGCCGTCGGCGACCATGCGGTCGAACTCCTCGACCGCAACGAAGAGGTAATCGACGCCGTCACGCTCGCCGACCCGCGGCGGCCGCGTGGTCACCGAGACCGACAGGTACAGGCCCGGGACCCGCTGGAGGACCCGGCGAACGACCGTGCCCTTCCCGACCCCCGAAGGGCCCGCGATGACGAAGAGCCTGCCCCGCTGCTGGATCAGGGTCCGCTACTTCTTCGCGAACTCGAGGAGCAGTGACTCCCGCTGCTTGGCGCCGAGACCGCGAACGCGGCGACTGGCCGAGATGTCGAGACGCTCCATGATCTTGCGCGCCCGGACCTTCCCCACTCCCGGGAGCGACTCCAGGACCGTCGAGACCTTCATCTTGCCGACCGTGTCGTCGCCTTCACGCGAGAGCATGTCCTTCAGCGTGAGCTTCCCCGACTTGAGCTGAGCCTTGATCTCGGCACGAGCCTTGCGGGCCTGCGCCGCCTTCTCGAGCGCCTTCGCGCGGTCCTCAGGACTCAGCACTGGTAGGGGCATGGCAACGCTCCTTCTGATCGGGGGTCGGGAACGTCGCGAGTATAGTCAGCGGCCCGAACGGGCAGCAACGCGACGCACCGTGCCACCTGCGGTTTCGCACCGAGCGGTGAAGATCAGCGGACGCTCGAGACGATCGCGGTCGCCGTCCCGGCGGGATCGTCGGACGCCGTGATGGCTCGGCCGATCACGAGGTAGTCGGCTCCACGCTCGACCGCTTCCTGCGGCGTCAGGATCCGGAGTTGGTCGTGACCGTTGGATCCGGCGGGACGGATCCCGGGTACGACCAGACAGGCGTGCTCGCCGAGCACCTCGCGGACGACCCCCACGTCCTCGCCGGAGACCACGACGCCCGTCGCGCCGGCCGCGGTCGCCTCGTACGCGAGCGATGCGGGCGATGCGAGGCCCTCCCCCGCGAGGCTCGAGAGCACCGTCACCGCAAGGATCCTCGGGACCGGGTGACCCGATCGCTCGGCGCCCTCCGCCGCCCCCCGCACCGCGGCCGCGACCATCGCCTCGCCGCCGAGCGCGTGCACCGTGAGCATCTCCACGCCCATCCGCGCGCAGTTCCTCGCCGCGCCCTCCACCGTGTTCGGGATGTCGTGCAGCTTGACGTCCAGGAAGACCGGTGCGTAGGCGCGCAGACGCAGCACCGCTGCCGGCCCGTGCGCCGAGAAGAGCTCGAGCCCGACCTTGAACAGACCGACCCGACCCTCGAGCGATCGCGCCAGGGCCTCGGCGGCGTCCAGGTCCGAGACGTCGAGGGCCACGACCAAGGGGTTCTCGGGGCGAGGGATCACGCGGGGGCACCTCGTACCCGCAGCCGCCCGCGGAGGTCCGCCGGGGACGCCAGGCCCTTGTCCCGCAGGTACTCGAGGATCCCTCGGGCGATCTCGACCGGGGCGGCCGGGTTGACCAGCATGGCCGTCCCGACCTGCACGGCCCAGGCGCCGGCGAGCAGGAACTCGACGGCGTCCTGCCCCGTGGCGATCCCTCCCACCCCCATCACCGGGACCTCCGGCATGGCCCGCGCAACCTGGTAGACGGCGGCGAGGGCGAGCGGCTTGAGCGCCGGTCCCGACAGGCCGCCGACCGGGATGGCGGTCTTCGGCCGCAGACGCTGCGCATCCACGGCGAGCGCCGGCATCGCGTCGACCAGGGTCAGCCCGAAGGCGCCTGCACGCACGCACGCTCGCGCCGTCTCGACCAGGTCGGGGACGAGCGGCGGAAGCTTGGCGAACGTCGGGAGGCTCGACAGGCGGGAGACGGCACCCACGATCTCGAGCACTCGATCGAGCCGAGCGTAGAAGGGGTCTCCGTCGCGTTCGGCGTCCGGGCTCGACAGGTAGATCTCGATCGCCACGACCCCCGGCCGGTCCTGGAGCTGGCGCGCGACCCGGACGAACTCCTCGGGGCTCGCGCCCGCGATCGAGGCGATCACCGGCACACCGACCCGATGCAGGCGCGGCAGATCCTCGGCGAGGAACGCCTCGACCCCGGGGTTCTGCAGGCCGACCGCCGACAGGAGTCCCGAGGGCGTCTCGGCCGAGCGCGGCGTCGGGGCGCCCTTCGACGGGGCGAGCGTGAGGCTCCGGCTGACCACGCCCCCGAGCCGGTGGAGGTCGACGAGCCCCGGCACGTCGTGACCCGTGGCCAGGCAGCCCGACGCCGCCAGGACCGGGTGCGCGAAACGCAGGCCGTTCAGATCGACCGCGAGGGACCGTTTCATCGTCGGCTCACCCCGGCCACGTCCGGATCACCGGGAACCCCTCGGGCGGGGTCGGGGTCATCTTGGGCTCGTCACCCATCCACCGGTCCCACAGGATCCGGGCGGGATTGAACACGGGCCCGTCGACGCATGCGCGCAGGTTGTCGTAGCCGGAGCCGTCCTTGCGGATCACCGGGACGGTGCAGGTGAAGCACAGGCCGATCCCGCACGCCATCTGCTCCTCGACCGCCATCTGCGCGGGGATGCGCCGTTCGTTGCAGAACTCGGCGATCGCACGGAGCGAGGACCGGCGGCCGGCCGCGTAGACGACCTGAGAACCATTGGACTCGACCATGTGCGGCAACGCGTCGAGCACGCTGCCTCGGTCCCCAAGGCTCCCGTCCGCCGTCATGATCGTGATCGTCTGCGAGAGGCGCTTGCCCTCGATCGGCTTGAACACCCGCTCCGAGTCCTCCGCGCCCACGAGCATGTCGACCCGCTTGCCGCGAGCCCGGAGCTCCTGCGCGAGGAAGTAGATCGCTCCAGCGCCGTGCCCCTCGGCGATGAGCAGGCAGGTGTTCAGCTTCGTGGGATACGCGAACGCTTTGCCGAGCGGTCCGATCACGTCCAGGAACGCGTGCGCCTTCATCTCGGCGAGCCATCCGGTCCCCGGTCCCCTCGGGTCGAAGACGAACTCGAGCGTCCCGGCCCAGCCCCCCCGACGGGAGGACTGATGGATCGAGAAGTGCCGCCGGAGCATGAACGAGCGCTCCTCCGGCATCGCCACCGAGACGAACTGCCCCGGGCGGGCGCGCTCGGCCACCTCGGGCGCGACGAGCGTGACCGAGTGGTACGCGCCCGAGCGTCGAGCGTTGAGGATCTCCGCTCGGACCCGCTTCACGGGACCACCTCGATCGCTCGGTCCCTCGCTCCTCGCGTCACCGCTGCGCCTTGCCGTCGGCCACCACGAGCTCGCCCGCGTGCACGGTGTGGACGACGCGGCCATGCAGCCGCCGTCCGAGGAACGCCGAGTTCCGGCTCCTCGAGGCGAACGGGGGCTCCACCGTCCACTCGGACGCGGGGTCGAACGCGACGAGGTTCGCCGGCCGCCCCGGCTCGATCGGGCCGCCGTGGTCGCCGGCGCCCACGATCCGGGCCGGCATCGTCGACATCGCCTCGATCGCCCGCGCGAGCGGCATCGTCCCCGGCTCGACGAGGTAGGTGAGGACCGCGGCGAGCGCGGTCTCGAGCCCGATCATCCCGGTGGGAGCCTGGTCGAACTCCGCCTCCTTCTCCTCCACCGCGTGCGGGGCGTGATCGGTGGCGACCACGTCGATCGTTCCGTCCGCGAGGGCGGCCCGGAGCGCCTCGCGGTCCTCGGGGGCCCGCAGTGGGGGGTTCACCTTGAAGTTCGTGTCGTACGAGAGGAGATCCTCCTCGCTGAACACCAGGTGGTGCGGCGTCACCTCCGCCGTGACCCGGATCCCCTCGGCCTTCGCCCGGCGCACCAGCTCGATCGATCCGGCCGACGAGAGGTGGCACAGGTGCAGGCGCCCGCCGGTCAGTCGCGCCACCGCGAGGTCGCGGGCCACGATCACCTCTTCCGCCTCTCGCGGTTGCCCCGCAAGGCCGAGCGAGTACGAGTGCAGCCCCTCGTGCATCTGGCCGCCCTCGGCGAGCGACACGTCCTCGCAGTGCTCGGCGATCACGACACCGTCGAACGCGCGAGCGTAGGTGAGGGCGTTGCGCAGCATCCGGGCGTTGGGGACACAGCGCCCATCGTCGCTGAAGATACGCACGCCCGCCTCGACCATCTCGCCGATCTCGGCCATCGACTCCCCTTCGAGCCCGCGCGTGATCGCGCCCACCGGGAACACGTCGCAGAGCGCGGCCGCGCGACCCAGCTCCCGGACCTCGTGGATCACGGCCGCGTGATCGGCGACCGGGTCCGTGTTGGCCATCGGGGAGACGGCGGTGTATCCGCCCAGGGCGGCGGCCCGGCTGCCCGTCTGGACCGTCTCCTTGTCCTCGCGCCCGGGCTGGCGCAGGTGCGTGTGCAGGTCGACGAGCCCCGGCGCGAGCACCAAGCCCTCGCAGTCGACGATCGTCGCGCCGGCCGGCGCCGCCGCGGTCACGAGGCCGTCGGCGACCGCGACGTCGGCCACCTCGTCGCGCCCGCTCGCCGGATCCAGGACCCGGGCGCCCCGCAGGAGCAGCGGCTCAGACATCGGCCGCCTCCCCCGAACCGGAGCCGCCGAGCAGCAGGTACAGGAGCGACATGCGGATCGCGATGCCGTTGGTCACCTGCTCCTCGATCACCGCCCGCGGGAGGTCGGCCACGTCGGAGTCGATCTCGACCCCCCGGTTCATCGGACCTGGATGCATAACGAGGGCACCCTCCGGCAGCATCGCGACCCGCTCGCGCGAGAGCCCGAACAGCCTCGCGTACTCGCGGACGCTCGGGAAGTACTGCTGACGCTGGCGCTCCTTCTGCACGCGGAGCATGTAGCACACATCGAGCTTGGCCAGGACCGAACCGATGTCGTGGCTCACCTGGACCCCCCACGCGGGGGCATCGGGTGGGATCAGGGTGGGCGGGCCGACGAGCGTGGTCTCGGCCCCCATCGTGGCCAGCGCGAACGAGAGGGAACGCGCGACCCGCGAGTGCAGCACATCCCCGACGATCGCGACCCGCAGGCCCTCCAAGCGTCCGAGGCGATCACGCATCGTGTAGAGGTCCAGCAGCGCCTGCGTCGGGTGCTCGTGGGTCCCGTCCCCCGCGTTCAGGACGCTCCCGTTCACCCACCGGGTGAGGGTGAGCGGCGCACCGCTCGACGAGTGACGGATCACGATCGCGTCCGCACCCATCGCCTGCAGGGTCAGTGCGGTGTCCTTCAGGCTCTCGCCCTTGCTCACACTGGAGCCGCTGGACGAGAAGTTGATGACGTCGGCCGACAGTCGCTTGGCGGCGAGCTCGAAGCTGATCCGCGTCCGCGTGGAGTTCTCGTAGAAGAGGTTCACCACGGTCCGACCTCGCAGGGCCGGCACCTTCTTGATCACGCGGGATCCGACCTCCCGGAACGACTCGGCGGTGTCGAGGATCCGAACGATGTCCTCGGCAGAGACGTCGTGGATCGACAACAGGTGTCGGTTCATGCGTCCGCTCCCCTCCGGCTCTCGATCGGCTCCCGCACGAGCACGGCGTCCTCGCCGTCGACCTCGCGAAGCGCCACGACCACGTCCTCGTCCTTGCGCGTCGGCACGTTCTTGCCGACGAAGTCCGCACGGATCGGCAGCTCCCGGTGACCGCGGTCCACCAGGACCGCCAGCTGGATGGCCCTCGGCCGCCCGAAGTCCACCAGGGCGTCCATCGCGGCGCGGATCGTTCGGCCCGTGAACAAGACGTCGTCCACCAGCACGACCGTGCGGCCGGTGACGTCGAACCCGATCCTGGTCTCGTGCACCTCCGGCGCCTCGGAGCGCATCCCGATGTCGTCGCGGTAGAAGGTGATGTCCAACGACCCCACCGGGGCGGCGTCCCCCTCGATCCGCCCGATCTCTCCCGCCAGGCGCCGGGCAAGGTCATCGCCCCGGGCCGCGATGCCGACGAGCACCACGCCCCCCGGGCCCTTGTTGCGCTCCAAGATCTCGTGGGCGATGCGCGTCACCGCCCGCCCGATCTCGGCCTCGTCCATGATCCGGGACTCACCCATCACGGCCCCCCGACGGGGACCGGGGAACGACGAACGCCCGGCCGCAGCCGCGGCAGGGCGTCATGACGGTCAAGCACTCGTCCTCACGCTCCCTTCCCGGCCTCGCAGGACCGGACTTAAAGGGGAAGATCCGCGCGGAAGGATACCCAGCGGCGGGACGCGGCACAAGGAGCCGTGGGTTCACGTCAGGGCCTACACTCCACGACTCGGCCTACACTTAGACTTCCAGACGAGGCCGAGTCAGGAAGGTGGACGGATGGTCGCCTACAGCCCGGGTCCCGAGTGGATCGTCGTCATCGTGATCCTGGTCCTGTTGTTCGGCGCGAAGAAGCTCCCCGAGCTCGCGCGCTCGGTCGGCAAGTCCACGAGTGAGTTCAAGAAGGGGGTATCCGAGGGCGCCTCCGACTCGGACGAATCCAAGCCGCAGGAACCCGCCGACAAGCCACCGACCGAGTAGGTCGGCTACCCCTCGCCCGCGTCCGGCCCCTCCGCGATCCGCCCGAGCACGCCGTTCACGAATCGCCCGGAGTCCTCGGTGGACAGGTCCTTGGCCGCCTTCACGGCCTCGTCGATGGCAGCGCCGACGGGCGTGCCCAGGACGCGGAGCTCGAACGTCGCCACCCGCAGGATCGTCCGATCGAGCGAGGCCATCCGGTCGACCCGCCACCCCTCCGAGTGGGCGCCGATGACGCGGTCGAGATCGTCGAGGGCGTCGGCGACACCCTCCACCAGTTCGCGGGTGAACGCGGGCACCTCGCGCCCGGCCCGTTCCCACTCGGCGATCACCGAGCGGCCGTCCGAGCCCGTCACGTCCGACTGGTACAGGACGTCGATCGCGAGGCGTCGCGCCTTGGTGCGCGAGGCCACGCGGTTACTTCACCCGTTCGATGTACTGCCCGGAGCGGGTGTCGACCTTCACGCGCTCGCCCTCCTCGACGAAGAGCGGCACCTGGATCTCCGCGCCGGTCTCGAGGACCGCGGGCTTCAAGGCGTTGGTGCGCGTGTCGCCCTTCACGCCCGGTTGCGTCTGCGTGACCGTGAGGGTCACCGAGGCGGACAGCTCGACGGCGATCGGGACCCCCTGGTGCATCGAGACCTGGGCCGTGGAGCCCTCCGCGAGCCAGCCCGCGCCGTCCCCCACGACGTCCCGAGGGACGGGGACCTGCTCGTACGACGCGAGGTCCATGAACGTGAGCGCGTCCGCATCGCGGTAGAGGAACTGCATCTCCTTGCGCTCCACGATCGCGAGGCCGACCTTGACGCCCGCGTTGAAGGTTCGCTCGAGCACGGCTCCGGTGCGCACGTTGCGTAGCTTGGTCCGGACGAACGCACCGCCCTTGCCGGGCTTCACGTGCTGGAACTCGACGACCTGGAACAGGGTGCCGTCCAGGTCCAGGGTCATGCCGTTCTTGAGGTCGTTCGTGGACACGCTCACAGCACAACCAACTCCTTGGTGCTCCGGGGGATCTGGCGGCATCCGTCGGCGGTCACCTCGACCATGTCCTCGATCCGGACGCCTCCGAGCCCCGGAATGTACACGCCGGGCTCGACCGTGACGACCGCGCCCTCCACCAGCTCATCGTCTCCGTCCCAGCGCATGAACGGGGTCTCGTGGATCTCGAGCCCGACACCGTGCCCGAGGCCGTGCGGGAAGGCCTCCGCATAGCCCGCGCCGCGGACGACGTCGCGGGCCGCGGCATCGACCCGCACCGTGGAGGCCCCCGCTCGCACCGCGTCGATCCCCGCCCGCTGAGCGGCGGCGACCACCTCGTAGACCTCTCGCACGCGAGGGTCCGGCTCGCCGAACGCCACCGTCCGCGTCATGTCCGAGTGGTACCCGCCGACCAGGGCGCCGAAGTCCGTCTTGACGACGTCCCCGGGCGCGAGCGCGCGGTCCGACGGGTCGTGGTGCGGCTCGGCCGCGCTGGGCCCGAACGCCACGATCGTCTCGAACCCGCGCTCGTCCGCGCCGGCGTCGATCATGGCCGCCTCGAGCTCGCGAGCGACCTGGCGCTCGCTCCGACCCGCGCGGAGGCCGCCTCCCAAGACGACCCGCTCGAACGCGACGTCGGCGGCCTCCTGCGCGGCGGCGACCAGGGCGATCTCCTCGGGGTCCTTCGCGCGCCGCAGGCCCTCGACCTCGGGGCCGACCGGGACCAGCTCGGCCTCCTCGGCCACCTCCGTCAGTCGCTCCCACTGCTCGTAGGTCACCCCCCTGCGCTCGAACCCGATCCGGGCGGCGCCGAGCGTCCGCCAGGCCTCGACGAGCGGACGCGGATACCCCTCCGTGTAGACGGTGCGGGCGAGGTCTGAGACCTCGTGGCTCGACTGCTGCCCGTAGCGCCCGTCGGTGAGGAACGTTGCGGCGCCGTCTGCGACGACGACGACCTGTGCGTTGGACCCCGTGAACCCGGTGAGGTACCGGACGTTCGGCAGGCGCGTCACCACGAGCGCGTCGAGCTCGAGCTCGCGTACGCGCTCGGCCAGGCGAGCGCGTCTCAGCCCGTGATCCACGGCAGGGCCTCCAGGGCCACGTGGTACCCGCCGGCGCCGGCGCCGGCGACGCTCGCCCGGCAGACCGCCGAGATGACGGAGTGCCGGCGGAACTCCTCTCGCGCGTAGATGTTGGTCTGGTGCACCTCGACGACCGGAAGGCCCGAGCCTTCGACCGCATCGCGCAGCGCGTAGGAGTAGTGGGTGAGCGCGCCGGGATTGATCACCGCAGCCTCGAACCCCTCCCCCGCCGCACCGTTCAGCCAGCCGACGAGCTCGCCCTCGTGGTCGCTCTGGCGCCAGGCGACCTCGTGCCCGAGGCGCGCCGCCCGCTCGCCGACCTCGCCCATGATCTCCTCGAGCGTCTGCGATCCGTACCGCTCGGGGTCGCGCCGGCCGAGCGCGCCGAGGTTGGGACCGAACAGGAACAGGACCCGCATCGTCAGCCCTCCGTCTCCCCCGCCGACGGTCCCAACCCCGCGAGCGTCTCGCGGAGCAGGTCGTCGGGAACCCCATCCTGCACGAACGGGCGCCCGACGTCCTCCAGGAGCACGAACCGCACCCCGCCGCGGTACTTCTTGTCCATCCGCATCGCGGGCACCACGCGGTCGGGCGGAGGAACCCCACCATCGACCTCCAGACCGAGCGATGCGAGCAGCCGCGCGTGGCGAGCCGCAAGACCTGCGGGGGCCCGGCCGAGCGCCTCGGCCAGCCGGGCGGCGAAGACCATGCCCACCGCCACCGCCTCGCCGTGCGAGCGGCCCTCGAACGCGTCCAGCCGCTCGAGCGCGTGGCCGAGCGTGTGCCCGTAGTTCAGGAACAGCCGCGTGCCGGTGTCGCGTTCGTCCTGGGCGACGATCGAGGCCTTGGCGCGGACGCACGCCGTGACGACGCGTTCGAGCGCCGCGGGCTCGCGTGCCAGGACCGATCCGGGGCCCGACTCCAGCGTCTCCAGCAGCGCCAGGTCCAGTGCCAGGGCGACCTTCGCGACCTCGGCCAGGCCGCTCCGGAACTCGCGTTCGTGCAGGGTCGAGAGCGTCGAGACGTCCGCGAGGACCGCCACCGGCTGGTGGAACGCGCCCACCAGGTTCTTGCCCTCGGGCAGGTTGACCGCCGTCTTGCCGCCGATCGCCGCGTCCACCTGCGCCGTGAGCGTGGTCGGGACCTGCACGAGGGGGACGCCGCGCATGTACGTGGCGGCGACGAACCCCGCGAGGTCTCCGACCGCGCCACCCCCGAGCGCGACCACCAGGTCGTCTCGATGGGCCTCCTGGACCGCGAGCTGCCGGTGGAGCGCGGTCATCACCTGGAGCGACTTGGCCTCCTCCCCGGCAGGCACGCCGAGGTGCACGACGCTCAAGCCCCGCCCCGCGAGGCCCCGCGCGAGGTCCGCGAGGTACCGATCGGCCACACCGGCGTCCGCGACGACGAAGGCCCGCTCGGCGCCCGGGAGCTCGGGCAGGAGCTCGCCCGCCGATCCGAGGAGCCCGTTCCCGATCGTCACGTCGTAGGGGCGGCCGGGGACCGCGACCGTTACGCGCTCCACCGCAGGAGCTCCCGCTCGATCGACGCGGCGACCTCATCGACCGGGCCGCTGGCGTCCACGACGTGCGCGGCGAACTCCCGGTAGAGCGCTTCCCGCTCCTCGAAGAGCCTGCCGAGATCGCCCTCCTCGCGGATCAGTGGACGCTCGGCGGCCGGACGGACCCGCCGCGCGAGGACCTCGAGCGGCACCGAGAGGAACACGACCTCGCCGGTGGCACGGAGCGTCACCCGGTTCGCGGGCTCCAGCACCACGCCGCCTCCGCACGAGATCACGGAGGGATCGCGGGCCGCCGCCTCGACCAGCGCCGCCGCCTCCAGCTCGCGGAACCGGGCCTCGCCGCCCTCCTCGAAGATCTCGCGCACCCGCTTGCCCGCCGCCCGCTCGATCTCCCCGTCGAGCTCCACGAACGGCACCCCGAGGCGACGCGCGAGCTCGGGGCCGACCGAGGACTTCCCCGAACCGGGCATCCCGACCAGGTAGACGATCACGCGAGCCCCGCGACGTACGCGTCGAGGTTGCGGCGCGTCTCCTGCAGCGAGTCGCCGCCGAACTTCTCGAGGACGGCGTCGGCGAGCACGAGCGCGACGGCCGCCTCCCCCACCACCCCGCCCGCGGGGACCGCGCACACGTCCGTGCGCTGGCCGATCGCCACGTCCGGTTCCCCCGTCCGAAGGTCGACCGTCGCGAGCGGCTTCGCGACGGTCGAGAAGGGCTTCATCGCCGCGCGCACCCGGATCGGCTGCCCCGTGCTCATCCCACCCTCGATGCCGCCCGAGCGCGCGCTCGCCCGCGTCAGGCCCGGCCGGATCTCGTCGTGCGCCCGCGAGCCCGGACGCGACGCGGTCGCGAACCCATCCCCGAACTCGACACCCTTCACGGACTGGATGCTCATGAGCGCGAGGGCGAGCCGGGCATCGAGCTTGCGGTCGAAGTGCACGTACGAACCCAGCCCGGGCGGACAGCCGTAGGCAAGGACCTCGAACACGCCCCCGACGCTGTCGCGCGCGGCTCGGGTTCGATCGATCTCCGCGACCATGCGCGCGGCCGTCACCGGGTCCAGGCAGCGGACGGGGGACGCGTCCACCGCGGCCTGGTCCTCGGGACGCGGGACCTTCCGGGAGCGGGAGGCCACGCGACCGATCCGCACGACGTGCGAGACGATCTCGATGCCGACCTCGGCCAGGAACGCCTTGGCGAACGTGCCGATCGCCACCCGAGCGACCGTCTCCCGGGCGCTCGCCCGCTCCAGGACGTTGCGCACGTCGTCGAACCCGTACTTCTGGACCCCGGCGAGGTCGGCGTGGCCGGGACGCGGACGCGTGAGGCGCTGCTCGGGGTCGGGCTCACCGACGACGCTCATCAGGTCCTTGAACCTGGACTCCCACTCGGCGTTCTCGATGGTGACCCCGATCGGGCTGCCGAGCGTTCGGCCGTGCCGGATCCCGGAGACGATCACGAACCGATCCGCCTCGAGCTTCTGGCGACCGCTCCGCCCGTAGCCGTGACGCCGGCGCGCGAGCTCGCCCTCGAGCTCCTTCGGCGAGAAGGGCACGCCCGCCGGCAGGCCCTCCAGGATCGCGACGAGGCCTCGGCCGTGCGATTCGCCGGCGGTGAGCACGCGGAGCATGGCGTTCATCATAGGAGGCCCGCCGGCGCGCCCGGCCGGCAAGGGGGGACATGGATGAGGGCGGCCCCGTCGCCGGGACCGCCCTCTCGAACCGGCGACCGCTCCCCCCGAGCGCGGCGCCGGTGACCCGGATCCTCCCTCACGCGCAGAGCTCGAACCCCTGGTCCCCGAACAGGAACCTGGCGCACTGGCCCTCGATCCGAACGAGCATGAAGTTGTCGTCGAAGGTGGCCCCCGGCTCCACCGTGTACAGCCGGCCGTCGACCTTGACCTCCGCCTTCCGCCCGTTCTGCGCGACGGACTCGAGCACCACGTCGTGGCCGCCGATCAGGATCTTGTTCCCCGGCTGCTCAGGCGGCGGCGGGGTCGGGCTCACGGTCGGCGGCGGCGGGGTCGGGTAGACGGGCGGAGGGATCGTCGGGTACACGGTCGGGCTCACGGTCGGCGGGACCGTGGGCGCGACCGTGGGGCTCGTCGTCGAGGTGGGGCTGACGCTGCCGCTCGGGGCAAGCTCGAGGCCCGGCGGGATCGAGAACGGGTCCCGGGCCCCGGCAAGCTCCACGGGCGGCAGCGTCTCGCGGGGCGTCTCGGACGGCGTCGCACTCGGGGTCGCCGTTGGGAGCCCACCCGTGGGGCCCGTCGGTGACTCCGGCAGCACGACCTGTTCGCCGCCGTCCGGCCGCAGGAACACGAAGTACGCGATGAGGAGCACGGGGATCACGATGGCCGCGGCCACCAGGATCTTCCTGTCTCGAGGGGTGATCGCCATCAGGACTCTCCAGCTTCGGTCGGCGTCGGGCTGGGCGTTCCACTCGGCGTCGGCTCCGTCGCCGTCGCGGTCGCGCCCTCGCTGGGCCCGGGTATGGAACCGGGTCCCGCGCTCACGTCGGTCGTGTAGAAGTCCACCGAGAGTTGAAGCTGGAGAGAGCCCGCGGAGACCCCGGTTCCGGCGTCGGTCGTGCCCGGCGTGATGGCGATCTGCGTCACCTTGCCGGCCCGAAGAAGCGTCTCCAGCAAGAACAGGTACTCATCCAGCGCGAAGTAACTCCCGTTCACCGAGATCGTGGACGGGATCGTCGAGAACGAGCCGGTCGCATCCGCGATCGGGACGCCCGGGGTGAAGGAGAAGAAGTCGACGGCAGACTGGTCCGCCGCCCCCTGGAGCAGGCGGAACAGACCGGGCAGATCCGCGGTGGGCGGGACCTGATCCTCGATCTGCGCGATCTCGGCCTCGGTCTCCGGAGCCTCCGCCTGCGCCTGCTGCAGCGACTCGAGCTGGGCCTCCAGAGCGATCTCCTCGTCCTGCGCCAGCTGGAGCTGCTCCTCCGTGTCCTCGACCTCGCGCATCTTGGGCATCACCAGCAGGACCACGGCGAGCACCGCGAGCAGGAGCGCAACGACACCGGCGATGATCGGCGCTCGGCGGCTCACGGTCCCACCTGCCCCTGCCCGCGCTCGGTGGCGGCCTCGACCGTCAGGTCCACGCCGTTGCTGAAGGTGTAGATCCGGGAGAACGGCTGGTTCTCCTGAGCGCTGTTCATCCACACGTTCACCCAGCCCTGGATCTGCTCCAGTCGGGTGAGCCAGGTGGCGATCGTCTCGGTCTCATCGGCCACGCCGGCGAAGGTCATGTTGCCGATGAGCGTCGTCTCCGGCGTTCCGCCGCTCGGCGTGGTCGGAGCCTCGCCCGGCACCCCCGCGGCGGTCGCGAGGAGCTGGCCGGTCAGGTTCGTGAGGTAGGACGCGTCCGGGATCACCCGCGAGACGTCGAGGAGCACGCCGGACCAGGAGACCTCGTTCACGTACAGCGACGCCACGAGCGCCTGCTTGGCGGCCAGCTCGGCCTGCAGGTCCGCGTACTGCTGGAGCTCGGCGATCTGGGTGCTCAGCTCCGCGTTCCGCTCCTGCTGCGCGGCGAGATCGCTCTGCACGTCAGACAGACGCTGAGTCTGAACGAAGTAGAAGGCCCCGATCAGCGCGAGTAGGACGATGCCCGCCGCGATGACCAGCGAGGTCCGGCGGCGAACCGCCTGCCGCTCGCGGAGCTCGGGGGGAAGGAGGTTGACCTGGCTCACGACCGCCCCTTCTCCGGGATCGCGAGACCCACGGCCGCCGCCAGGACGGCCTCGGCCTCCACGGCCGCCTCGGCGGTCAGGTCGAGCTCGGACTTGCAGCGCTCGAAGACCCTGCCACGGTCCACCGGGACCGGGATCCGATCCTGCAGCAGCTCGAGGAAACCATCGAGCCGCGATCCGCCACCGGTCACGATGACGCGGGCGATCCGCGCCCCCGGAACCTGGGCCGCGTAGAACTCCAGCGAGGAGCGCACCTCGTCGACGAAGCTTCCGGCCCGCGCGAGCGCGAGACGGCGGACCTCGGCGAGGTCGACCTCGCCGTCCTCCGTCGCCACGGTCTCGCCGCGCTTGACCCGCTCCGCATCCTCGTCGCTCACGCTCAGGCCACGAGCGACGGCGAGCGAGATGTCGCGACCCCCGGACGGGAGCATCCGGACGAACCGCGTGATCCCGCGATCGTGGACGCAGATCGAGGTCACGTGGGCGCCGATGTCGACGACCGCCTCGTCACCCGGCCGGTCCAGGTCGAGGGCCTCGTCGCCGGTGCCGACCGCCCGGACCACCGCGAACGGGGTCAGGTCGATCCCCTGGGGTTCGAGCTTGGCCGCCTGCACGGCATCCACCAGCGGGCCGATCATCGCCTTGTGGGCCGCGACCAGCAGGATCCGCTGCATCCGGCGCCCACCCTGGTCGAGCTCCCCCAGGGGGTCGAAGTCCAGGACCGCCTCGTCCGGGGGCATCGGGATGAACTCCTGCACCTGGAAGGAGAGCGTCTCGCGGAGCTCCTTCTCGGGGAGCCATGGGATCGCGACCTCGCGGACGACGATCCGCTGGTTCCCCACACCCAGGTACACCTGCTTCGACTTGACCCCGGACTTGCTCCACAGCTCGCGCAGCGCCTCGGCCACCGGCTCGGGCTGACGGACCTCGCCGGCCTCCACCGCGCCGGGGGGGAGCGAGACCTGCGCGGCGCGCACGATCACGGGCACGTCGCCGGCGGCAACCTCGGCCACACGGACCGCGGTCGAGCCGACGTCCACACCCACCCTGGTCCTGGCCACTACGCACCCTCCACGTGCACGGACCGCGTCGAGAGGTAGCGGTCCACGTCCGACTCCCGGATCCGGTAGTTCTTCCCGACCCGCAGGGCGGCCAGATCGCCGCTCTTGATCAGCCGGTACACGGTCATGTTCGAGACGCGCATGGTCGCGGCGACCTCCGCCACGGTGAGCAGCCGATCGCCGCCCACGAACCCCGTCTGCCTGCGTCGTCCCATCGTTCGTCCCTCTAGACCGACCGGTCCGACAGGTAGCGGTCCACGTCCGACTCCCGGATCCGGTAGTTCTTCCCGACCCGGATCGCCGCCAGCTGCCCGCTCTTGATCAGCCGGTAGACGGTCATGTTCGAGACCCGCATCGTGGCCGCCACCTCACCGACGGTGAGGAGCCGGTCACCCACGAACGGCCTCCGCTTTCCCACGTAGTCACATCTCCCACATCTGCCACATCTGGCACATCTGCCACACGTTCCACATCCGCAACAACCGCCCCTTCACGCTCGTTCACGTGCGTGGGTCGCGGACCGTAACAGGTGCAACATCTGTCGTCAATCCCCTCATATGCGTTCAATCGGCACGATAGCGTGAATTACATAGCTGTAATTAGCAGAAAGCCTCAGAAAGTCTCAGGAGTCACATCAAGCGCGGGTCGAACGGCCTGCCACCGGCCCTCGGGTGGGGCTCAGGTCACCAGGCGCAGGTAGGCGTCGGCGATCGGCTCCGCGGCGAAGGCCGCCACGGCCGCCCCCGCCGCCATGAACGGGCCGAAGGGGAGGCCCGTCTTGCGGCTCGCGCCCCCGAGGAGTGCCACGATCGCCCCCACTCCCCCGAAGAGGACGGCCGCGCCGGCCGCCACGGCGACGGACTCCAGGCCGAGCGAGCCCAGCACGAGGCCGATGAGGGCCGCGAGCTTCACGTCCCCCATCCCCATGCCCCTGGGCGCGATCACGGCGATGACCAGGAGCCCGAGCCCGTACGCGAGGAACCCCAGCAGCGCGGAGCCGGCGTCCAGTCCCCCTCCGGCGAGGTCCGTGACCACGATGAAGGCGGCCGCCAGGACCACCGAGGGGTAGACGAGCCGGTTCGGAATCTTCTTGTGCCGGATGTCGATCACCGAGATCGCCACGAGGACCCCCAGGAACGGCGCGAGGAGGGCGGCCTGCCACGGATCGGAGAACCACAGGGCGACCCCGACGAACATCACGCCCGTCGCGAGCTCGGTCAGGGGATAGACGGCGGAGATATTGGCCCCACACGTGTGGCATCGGCCCCCCAACAGGAGCCAGGACACCACGGGGACGTTGTCGACGCTCCGAAGGGGCGTGCCGCACGAGGGACACCGGGACCGCGGTCGCAGGACCGACTCCCCCGCCGGGATCCGGTAGATGACCACGGTGAGGAACGAGCCGAAGACCAACCCCAGGAGCAGGGCGACGACGATCCGGAAGACGATCTCGGGCGACGTCATCTCGGCGGGTGAACGCTATCGCACGCGCTCAGTCCGGCTGGATCTCTCGGATGTACGCGATGTCTTCGTTGAAGCCGACGATCTGCGCTCCCGGCACCAGGATCGGCTTGTAGGTCATGCTGAACAGGTTCCCGATCACCACCGTGTTCCCGATGACCTGGCCCTGGAACGCCGAGTTGTTGTTAAGCATGCTGGCGGTGCAGGGCGAGTAGACGAACGCGCGAACGGCGCTGTTGAAGCTGGTGTTGTTGCCCAGGTAGACGTCCTGGGTGGGGCACGTGGGGGTCCCCGACGTGGGCCACGCGCTCATGAAGTACAGCTTCGCCTCGCCCGAACCGTTCCAGTTCGATCGCTGGATGAGACTGATGCCGCCGTCGGTCACGATCGCGAGGTTCTTGCCGACCGAGATCGTCGCGTTGTTCGAGCTCTCATACGTGCAAGGGTCCGTGATCCGGACCACGACGCCCGAGTACTCGGAAGACACGCCCGCTCCGCCCTGGAAGGTGCCGGACTCGGTCCCCTCGACGTAACTGCGGGCGTCCGTGCAGGCGGTCGCGCCCGAGAACGTCATGATCGAGAACCCCTCGGCCGTCCACAGAGCCTCGTCGAACGCGATCTGCGGGAAGGAGCCCACGGGCGGCACGCCAAGGTCGCACCGCTTGATCTTCTGTCCCTGGACGTTGTCTCCGGGAGGCGGGTCCAGGCAGTGGTACGCGTCCCCGTCGACGTTGCCACTCGGAGCGCCCACCGTGGACGTGGTCGACTTCGCGTCTCCGTCGATGTCGGCCTGCGGATGGTCGATGACCACGGCGCCGTACGCCCAGACGGTGCCGTACAGATGGATCTGCGTGTCGATCGTGGCCGAGCCCGACTTCACGTAGATGTTCCCGTGCACCTGCTCGAGGCCGGATGGGTTGGTGAAGTCGCCGTTCAGGACGTACACGTCCCCATCGTTCCCGTTGTTCCCGTTGATCGTGAAGTTGTTGTTGAACACAGTGGTCGAGTTCGCGACCACGGCTCCGTTCAGGCCACCGTAGACGGGGCTCAGCACGACGAACGTCTCCATCGCTCGGTCGACCCCGCCGTTCGTGTTCCCAACCGAGACGAGCTTGACCGACTTCGGGTAGTTGCTGACCGTGAACGGCTCGCCTTCCGGCCAGGACTCGGTCCCCGCCTCGTCCACGAAGTAGGTCGGCTCGACCGTGAAGCTCGACGTGCCCGGGTCCGACCCGAGGCTCCGTGTGATCGGGTCGTCGGTGAGCAGGTCGATCGAGGTCCCGCCCAGGTAGTTGAAGTAGTGGTTCAACCCCGCCTCGGCCGCGTTCACCGACGTCAGCCGGGAGCGGTTGTAGCCGGCGGCCTGGGTGTTGTGGATCGACTGCTCGATCACGAGGGTCGCGAGCAGCGCCACCACCAGGGTGATGAGCAGGGCCATGACCAGCGCCGCGCCGCTCTCGTCACGGATCCGGTTCCGCATCGTCATGCCTCCTCACCCGAGCCGGGAAGTGGAGGGATCACGCCACACACGCTGACCGGGAACCCGTACGAGGTGTTCCGGCCGGTCAGGGCCTGCGTGAGCTCGAACGTCGCATTGGGGAATCGATCGATGTTCTCGTTCACCCGCAGCGTCACCCTGAGCGTCCGGTCACCCCTCAGCGGGTCAGGATCCAACGCGAAGGCGGGCACGCCCAGCTCCTTGTTCACGATCCCAGTAGCCACCACCCGCCAGTTGGTCCCTCCGTCGCCCTGGGGATCCCAGCGGCGGGTCAGGAGCTGCCGCTGCTCGTCGATCATCCACAGGGCGCACATGAACGCCTCGCGCGGCGTCCCGAAGTTCGTCTGCGTGTACACCCGCAGGACGTAGTTCGGATCGGATTCAAGGGCCGGGTCGTACAGGACGTTGCCGGACCGGATCTCGCGGTCGAGCTGCTCGAGCGCGAGACGGGCCTGATCGTTGGTACGGGAGAGGTTGTCCTGGTGCACGACCCCGCCCTGGACCGACGCCAAGGTCGAGGTGAACACGAGCATCACGATCCCGAAGATGAACATGGCGACCAGGAGCTCCGGCAGGGTGATGCCGTCATCCTCTCGGGTGCGATGCAGGAGACCGAGCATCGTCACGTCCCCTCCACCGGTGCGGCGGCGTACGTCCCGCGGGCCTCGAGGGTGCCGAGGTTCACGCTGATCGTGAGGTCGGCGATCAGGGTCGCGCCGTCCCAGAGCTCATAGCTCATCTGCAGGGTCGGGGGAACCGATCCGGCCGCGGCGTCGGTTCGGGTCGCCTCGCCCGACGGCTCGGCCGGCGTGATCGAGGTCGACCCAGGGGCGCAGCATCCGGGCACCGTGCTGAGGATGACCGTGAGGAGGCGGCCGCCGAAGTCCTGGGTGAGCTCGACCTCACTGCACGGGCCCCCCGTGACGACTGCGTCGTCGCAGGAGGTCATCGCGCCCAGGGCGGCATCGGTGACGGACACCGACGTGTACCCGGTGCCGTTCCAGTAGTAGATGGTGCCCGACTGGCTCACCGTGGGGAGCGGAGCATGGGTGCCAGCCGACGCACTCACCGTGTCCGCGTACCCGACGATCGACAGCAGGTACCCGTTCCACGCGTTCTCGCCAGCCCAGCCCTCGGGCGGGGTGAAGCCGGCCGGCAGCCCGCCGACGTTCACCGTCCCCACGGAGCGACTCGCGGTGCTGACCGTGCACCCATCGCTGGTCGAGGTCGGCGAGCATCCCGTCGTGGACGGGAACGCGTTGCGGTGGACGAACGTGGTCGAGGCCTGAGCCGGAGCCGCGACCTGCGCCAACGTGATCGCACCGGGCGCGAGCCCATCGTGCGCGAGGGTCAGGGTCGCGGACAGGCTTCCGCCCTGGATGATGCTCCCCCCGCTGCACATCAGGCCGTCGGTCTCCGCGGTCGCCGGGGACGGTGGGCAGACGCTTGCCCCCCCGGCGGCGATCGCGCTGTCGATCCCCGCGGTCACTCCGGGGGCGGTGAACCCGATCGCGTTGTCGCTCGCGCTCAGGTCGAGGGCTCCGGCGCCGCACACGATGTCCCCGGGGCATGCGTAGCTGCCGTAGGTCGGCGTGGTCGTGCCCGGATCCGAGTCGGCATCGGTCGAGCCGGCTGCCCCAGCGCCGCCGGTCTCGACGCTCGCCGTGTCGGTGAGGAGGATCTCCGCACCTCGCCAGGCGCCCTGCGCCTTCTGGATCTGCTCCTGCTGGACGCTGGAGCTGAGACCGGGCGTCAGGAGATCACCATGGGCGAACGAGAGCTGGTCGACGGTGCCTTCGACGAAGATGCTGCTCCTCGGCACGTTGGCGGACCCGTAGAGGAAGGGCTGGCAGGGCGCGGCGAACGGGTGCGTGGCCGTGTTCCGACACCCGCCCGGCGACCAGAACAGGCTCTGGACGCGGACGAGCTTGTTGGGCGCCCTCCCCTTCAGCCCGCCGCTCCAGGTCACGATGACCGTCACCCGGAAGGGCGCGCTGACGACCGAGGCGTCGCGGGTGACGTACGTTGCCCACTCGTACGTGGTCCCGTCCAGGGCCGGCGTCGTCGAGCCACGGTGCGGTACCAGTGGGGCCGTCGTCGAGAGTCCGGGCGAGCTCACGATCGCCTCGCCGGTCCCCGGTTCGTCGGCGTCCACGGTGCAGGACAGGAACCGCTTGACGCCGGAGCAGTCGACGATGTTGGGATCGCCGGCAAGGTCCGTGGAGAGCAGCCCCGCCTGGATCCTCTCGTACGCGAGCCCCCGGATCTCCTCCATGATCTGGTTGGCGAGCCCGGTGCCCGCCTGCCGCTGTCGCGCCAGGTCCTGGTACCCGAAACCCGCGGTGGCGGAGAAGGCGAGCGTGATCAGGGCCGTGAAGATGATGCCGGCGGCGATCACAGTCTCGATCAGGCTGAAGCCACGCTCGTCGCCGTGCACGCGAGCGTGGAAGCGCACCAGGAGACTCCGGGTCGTCGTCATGAGCAGGCTCGTTCCACCTCTAGGAACCATCGGTCGGGCCCACCTGCCGCTTGAGGTGAGGCCGGAGGGCCCACGGACTCGGACGAGCGAGAAGGGGCGGCCCGAGGGGCCGCCCCTTCTACCGCCGCTACCGAGTTCGTCTTACCAAC
>DASSJM010000073.1:0-7988 GCA_035691205.1 Actinomycetota bacterium | reverse complement strand
CCTCGCCAAGGCCCGCGATCGCCTGGATCCGCGGTTCCCCGGCGAGGCCGAGATGGGTACGACGGCGGTGCTGCTCTCGTCGATCGGCGTCGAGCTGTCCTCGGATCCGCTCGCGGGCACCGAGCGCGAGGCCGCGCAGCGTCTGATCGCGCGGGCGTGGCAGCGATACGCCGAATCGCTCGCGGCGGACGGTCCGCTCGTGGCTCTGATCGAGGACATCCACTGGGCCGACCCCCGTCTGCTGGAGCTCGTCGAGTCGGTCGTGTCGAGAGCCGCGGGACCCGCCCTCGTCCTGTGTATGGCACGTCCGGATCTCTTCGAGCGCCGGCCGGACTGGGGTGGCGGCCTGTCGAACGCCACGTCGATCTCGCTCTCGCCGCTCTCGACGTCCGACGGGACGGAGCTGATCGAACGGCTGTTGGACGGTCGCGCGCCGGCCGAGGTGGTCGGCCCGATCCTGCGTCGCTCCGAGGGCAACCCGTTCTTCGCAAGCGAGCTGCTGCGGATGATGATCGAGGACGGCACGATCGCCCGTCGCGACGACCGGTGGGTGCTCGTGCGCGAGCTGCCATCCCTGCTTCCCGACACCGTGCAGGCGGTGATCGCCTCGCGCATCGACATGCTCTCCGCGGAGGAGAAGCTCGCGATCCAGGATGCGGCGGTGATCGGCCGGACCTTCTGGGCGGCGGGCGTCGAGCGGCTGGGTCCGCCGGACGCGCAACACGCGATCGATTCACTGGTCGCGAAGGGCCTCGTGACGGAGCGCGACGGGTCCTCGATCGCCGGGGAGCGTGAGTTCGCGTTCAACCACGTCCTCACGCGCGACGTGGCGTACGCGTCGATCCCGAAGGTGCGACGGGCGGGGGCTCACGCCGTCGTCGGTGAGTGGATGGAGGAGGGAACGCGGGGGCGGGCCGAGGAGTACGCCGAGATCCTCGCCCACCACTTCTCGCTCGCGGGGGACCGCGAGCGAACGTCGCGGTACGCCCTCCTCGCGGGGCATCGGCTCCTGCGCGTGTTCGCGGCCGAGGACGCGATCGCGTGGCTCGACCGCGCGATGGACGCGGCCGGTTCGTCGGGCCCGGACCTCTTGGGGCAGGTATCGCTCGCCCGCGGGGCGGCGTACGAGCAGCTGGGTCGCTTCGAGGAGGCGAACGCGGACTACGAGCGCTCCCTGTCCGAGGCGCGCGCAGCCTCCGACGACGAGCGCGAGGCGCGCGCCCTCGCGGCCGTCGCGCACGTCTACTGGCTGATGGATCGCTACACGGAGGGACTGGAGCTCCTCCCGGTGGCGCTCGAACGCGCCCGCGCCGTCGGCCTGCGCGACGTGGAGGCGCGCCTGCTCTACACGGCGGGCACGTACCGGTTCGGGCGCGGGGAGTTCACGCAGGCGCTGCCGCTGCACGAACAGGCGCTCGCGGTCGCGGAGGCGAACGACGACCGGGAGGGTCAGGCGCTCGCCCACCATGGGCTGTGCGAGACCTACTTCTTCCAGGGTCCGTTCGAGGAGGGGCTCGCCCACGGCCTGCGGGCGGACGAGATGATGCGCTCGCTGGGTCAGCGCTCCATGGTCGCCCACAACGCCTACATGGTCTCTTGGCTCCTGAACATCATGGGGCGTCCCGACGAGGGACTCGAGTGGGTCGAGGGCTCGATCACCACCTCGCGAGAGATCGGGAACCGCCGGGAGGAGGCGTTCGCGCTCTACAACCGGGCGCAGCTGAGGCTGACGGCCGGTCGGATCGGCGAGGCCCTGGACGACGCGGAGTCGGGTACCGCGATCTTCCGGGAACTCGGAAGCGTCCGAGGCGAGATCGTCGGCCTGAACGTCGAGAACGACATCCTGATCGAGCCCTGGGCCGGCAGGCGCCTGAGGCGCGGCTCCCGGCAGGCGACGGCCAAGTGCAGCACCCTGGGGGGCTCCTTCCAGCGCTCGCTGGTGCTGGCGCACGCGGGGTGGGGCGCGCTCGCCGGCGGGGACCGCGCGGGTGCCGAACGGCTCTTCGCGGCGGCGAGGCGGTTCGACGCCGCCGTCCTCGACGTGGCGTGGTCCGCCCGGATCGAGATCCTCGCGTGGGAGCGGGCTGGCGATCCCGACGGACTCGCCTCGATCGGGACGCGATTGGACGAGCGGCTCGACGGGACCAACGACTTCTGGGGTGGGTGGGCGCGGTACGCGCTGGGGCTCTCCGCCCTCCTGTCCGGGGATCCGGCGCGGGCGCTCCCACTCGCCCAGGACGCGCTCCGTGCCGCCGAGGGCTCGGGTGAGCTTCGGCTCGCATGGCGGGCCGGTCGCGTGGTGTGGAAGGCGCTCCTGGAACTGGGGCGCGGGGACGAGGCGAGCCCGTTCCGGGACGGCGCGGCGAGGCTGGTCCATGCCCAGGCGGAGGCCACCCCCGACGAGCTCCGCGAAGGGTTCCTGTCTCGGCCGGACGTGGCAGATCTCCTCGGCTGATCGGCCGTCTTGCCACCGCGGCGGCCCCCCGGTACAAAGGGGTGCCCGTTCGACCGAGAGGGACGTGTGCCGCCAACCACATCGCTCGCCGCGGTCGTGCTCGCCGCCGGCAAGGGCAAGCGCCTGAAGTCGGACACGCAGAAGGTCCTGCACCCGGTCTGCGGTCGCCCGGCGTTGTGGTGGGTCCTGCAGAACGCGAGGGCCGCACGTCCCACGCGTATCGCGATCGTCGTGCACCACGGCGCCGACGAGGTCGGTGAGGCGGTCCGCTCGTGGGGCATCACGCCCGAACCGGTCTTCGTCGAACAGGGTCGGCCCCTCGGCACCGGTCACGCCGTGCTGGCGGCCGAGAGGACCGTCGGTCGCGCGAGGGAGGTGCTGATCCTCGGCGGGGACTTCGATCCGATCGAGCCCGCCCACGTGCGCCAGCTCCTGCGGCTCCATCGCCGCACGAAGAGCGCGGCGACGATCCTGACCGCCGACGTCGACGAGCCGGGCGGTTACGCGCGGATCGTCCGGGACGGGAACCGCCTCCGACGCATCGTCGAGGGCTTCGACGCCCCGCCCGAGCTGCGGGCCCTTCACGAGGTCTCGCTGCTGGCGTTCGCGTTCCGGCGTGAGGACCTATACCGCGCGCTCCCGCTGGTGGGCCGGGACAACTCGCAGAACGAGTACTACCTGAACGAGGTGTTCCCGATCCTGATCGACAAGGGGGAGCGCGTGTCGGCGGTCAAGGTGGACACGGGCGGCGCGATGGGCATCAACTCGCGCGGGGGGCTCGCGGCGACGGCCCGGGTGCTCCGTCACCGGATCAACGCGCGCCACATGGCGAAGGGCGTGACGATCGTCGACCCGGACACCACCTACATCGACGCCGACGTCCGCATCGGGCGCGACGCGGTCATCCACCCGATGACCTTCCTGTCGGGCTCGACCCGCGTGGGTGCGGGGTGCGAGGTGGGTCCGTCGAGCCGGGTCGTGGACTCGGTCCTCGGGTCGGGGGCCGTCGTGCAGTTCTCCGTGGTCCGCGGTGCGCGCATCGGGGCGGAGGCCCAGGTGGGACCCTACGCGCACCTTCGGCCGGGGACCGTCCTGCGGGCCGGCGCCAGGGCCGGTGCGTTCGTCGAGATCAAGGCATCCGAGCTGGACGAGGGCGCCAAGGTCCCGCACCTGTCGTACGTGGGCGACGCGAAGATCGGCCGCCGGGCCAACATCGGAGCCGGGACCGTGACGGTCAACTACGACGGCTATCGCAAACATCGGACGGTCGTCGAGGACGATGCGCGGGTGGGTTCGGATACGATGCTCGTGGCTCCGGTGAAGGTCGGGAAGGGGGCCGTGACGGGCGCGGGATCGGTGATCACCAAGGACGTGCCGGCGGGCGCCCTCGGCGTCGAACGCTCGGAGCAGCGGACGATCCGCGGGTACCGCAAGCGGAAGGATGCCGAGGCGCGCGGCAAGGGTGGGGGCAAGGGGGCGCACTGACGTGGAGATCGTCACCAAGAAGAAGCTCATGCTGTTCTCCGGCACCACCCACCCGGCTCTGGCCGAGGAGATCGCCGACCATCTGGGGATCCCCATCTCGGCCTGCGTGATCAGCCGGTTCGGGTCGGGCGAGATCTACGTGCGCCCCGAGGAGTCGGTCCGGGGATCCGACGTCTTCGTGATCCAGACCCACGCCGATCCGATCAACGAATCGATCATGGAGCAGCTCGTGCTGATCGACGCGATGAAGCGCGCCTCGGCCAAGCGGATCACCGCGGTGATCCCGTACTACGGCTACGCTCGGCAGGACAAGAAGGGGCTCGCTCGAGAGCCGATCAGTGCCAAGCTCATCGCGGACCTGCTCACGGCCGCGGGCGCGAACCGGGTCGTCTCCGTGGACCTGCACGCTGGGCAGATCCAGGGGTACTTCGATTTCCCGTTCGATCACCTCACCGCTCTGCCGGTCCTCACGCAGTACCTGAAGGACGAGCACGGTCTGCACGGCGACGACCTCGTCGTGGTGGCGCCCGACGCCGGCCGTATCAAGACCGCCGAGCGCCTGCGCGAGTACCTGCACGCGGACCTCGCGTTCCTGTACAAGCGTCGTTCGCGCCGAGAGGCCCACAAGATCGAGGAGATGGCGGTCGTCGGCGAGGTCGATGGACGCCCCTGCCTGATCGTCGACGACATGATCGACACGGCGGGGACGGTCGCCAAGGGGGCCGGGGTGCTCGCCCAGCACGGCGCCGGCCCGATCTATGCGGCGGCGACGCACCCGGTGCTCTCGGGCAAGGCGGTGCAGAACCTCGAGGAGGCCCCCATCACTGAGGTCGTCGTGACCAACACGATGCCGATCCCCGAGGAGAAGCACTTCCCCAAGCTGAAGGTGCTCTCGATCGCCCCATTGATCGGCGACGCACTCCGCGCCGTGTTCGAGGAGAGCAGCGTCTCCGAGATCTTCCACGGCGAGAACCAGTAGCGCCTGCTCGCAGGCTCGCTCGCCCGGCGTGTTGGTACCATGCCCGACCGGAACCCGGGTGGGAGGACCTCCTCAGGCATGGCCGAGAACACACTGGTCGCAGACAAGCGCGAAGGCACCGGCAAGGGCGTCGCCCGCAAGCTGCGGGCCGCCGGCCGGGTGCCCGCCGTGCTCTACGGGGTCGGCGTCGAGCCGACCGCGCTGTCCGTAGACGCCAAGGACCTGTACCACCTGCTCCACACGGGCGCGGGCACCAACGTGCTCGTGGACCTCGAGGTCGACGGGAAGACGCACCTCGCGCTGCCGCGAGAGATCCAGCGCGACCACATCCGGGGCCGCTACGTCCACGTCGACTTCCTCGCCGTGCGCGCCGACGCGAAGATGACCCTGACCGTTCCGGTGCGCGTCGTCGGAGAGTCGCCGGGCGTGAAGCTCGGGGGCGTACTCGAACACCACCTGTGGGATCTCCAGGTGGAGTGTCTGCCCACCGACGTCCCCGACGCGATCGAGGCGGACATCTCGACGCTCGACGAGATCGGGACCTCGCTGAAGGTGGCCGACCTCCTCGTCCCCGAGGGCGTCACGATCCTCACGAGCCTCGACGAGTCGGTCGTCGCGGTTCAGCAGCCGCAGGCCCCCGTCGTCGAGGAGGCCGTCGAGGCCGTCGAGGGCGAGGAGGCCGTCGAGGGCGAGGCGGCCGAGGGCGAGGCCGGCCCCACCGCCGAGGCGCCCGCCGAGGAGAGCGGCGAGGGCGAGTAGCCCCGCGCCGCGCGGCCATGACCTGGCTCGTCGCCGGGCTCGGCAACCCTGGCGACCGATACGCGAGGACCCGTCACAACCTCGGCTACCGCGTGGCAGATGAGCTCGCCCGGCGCTCCGGCGAGCGGTTCCGCAAGGTCCGCTGGGTGCCGGTCGACGCCGTCGAGATGGCCGAGGCGGGCGAACGGATCGTCCTCGGCAAGGCGCACGCGTTCATGAACGAGAACGGCCCCGCGTTCGCCTCGCTCGTCCGCAAGCAGCGGGTCGAGCCCGACCACGTGATCGCCGTCCACGACGAGATCGACCTGCCCTTCGGCGCGCTGCGTGTCAAGTTCGGCGGCTCGACGGCGGGCCACAACGGCCTGCGCTCGCTGGGCGGCGCGCTTCGGACGCCCGACTTCTACCGCGTTCGCCTCGGCGTCGGGCGCCCGCCGGGTCGGATGGACCCCGCCGACTGGGTGCTGAAGGACTTCGCGAAGGCCGACGAGCCCGACGTCCAGCTCCTCGTCGACGACGGGGCCGACGCGGTGCTCTCGCTCGTGCGCGACGGGCTCCAGGCGACGCAGGACCGATTCAACCGCGCCGGACCGCGCGAAGGCTAGCCGAGGGCACGCTCCAGATCGGCGATCAGATCCACCGGATCCTCGCCGCCGATCGACAGCCGGATCTGGTTGGACGGGACGCCGGCGAGCTCGCGACCCTCCTCGCCCTGCTGCTGGTGCGTCGAGATCGCGGGGATCGTCGCCACGCTCTTGATCCGCCCGAGGTCGGTCGCGCGTAGGATCAGGTCGAGCCGGTCGAAGACCTCCCGAACGGCCGATCCTCCGCCCCGCACGTCGAACGAGAGCAAGGGCCCGTAGCGGTTGACCGGGGTTCCGTGCTCGTCGCCGTCGGCGAGCCACAGGTCGCGGCGCGCGATGCCGTGGCCCGGGAACGACGCGAGGCCCGGGTAGCGCACCGCGTCGACCTTCGGGTGCGTCTCCAGGAACGACGCGACGGTCATCGCGCCGCGGCTCCACGCGTCGATCCGCGAGCGGATCGTGCGCACGTCTGCGAGCGTCATCAGCGCGTTGAAGGGCGACATCGCGGGCCCGTGGTCGCGGAACGACCACAGCTTCACGTAGGTGGCGAAGTCCGCGCGCATCTCGTCCGGCCCGACCCGGCTCCGGATCGCGCGTCGAGCGATCAGCGCCCCGCCGATCGCCATCCCGCTGCCGGCGAGGCTCTTGCTGAGCGAGTGCACCGAGACGTCGGCGCCCATCGCGAGCGGACGGAGGAGCGCGGGCGTCGCCACCGTCGGATCGACGATCAGCGGGATCCCTGCGGCGTGCGCGAGCTCGGCCACCGCCGGGATGTCGAAGACCGCGAGCGACGGGTTCGACGGCATCTCGCCGTACACGAAGCGCGTGCCCTCGTCGATGTTCGACGCCCACTCGTCCAGGTCGAGCGGGTCGCACACCCATCGGACCTGGACGCCGCGCTCGCGCCCGTACCGCTCGGAGAACAGCATGAACGTCCCGCCGTAGCACTTGGCGCTCGCGACGACGTTGGGCGGGGGGAGCGAGTCGTCACGGGCGAGGAACGGCTCGGTCGCCATGAACACGGCCGCCATCCCCGATGCGGTGCCGCACGCGCTCGCCTCGATGTCCGAGCCGTAGGTCTCGAGCAGGGCGAGCGTCTCCTCCAGGTAGTGCACGGTCGGGTTCGCGATCCGCGTGTACGTCCACGAGGGCATGCGGTAGGCGAGCGCGCACTCCATCTGGTCGGACTCGACGAAGTGCTGCGCGGGCGACAGGAACAGCGGCTCGTTGACGCTGCCCTGGTTCGCGAGCGCCGCCTGGGCGTCGTAGATCCCGTGCACCGCGATCGTGTCGAACCGCATCGTGCGCATCACCGCTCGGCGCTCAGCCTCGCGGTGCGCGAGGTTCTCGCCGATCGTCTCCCACGCCTGCACGCCGGGAGCGGTGGTCTCCGTCTGGCTCATGTCCGCCGTCCTTTCCCTTGTGGCGATGGCTCCAGCGGGAGCGCCGTCGTGGACTTCTCGATGCCGAGGACCAGGCTCGTGTTGATCCGGGCCAGGCCCGGGACCGGCGTGAGCCGGTCGAGGATGAAGCGCTGGAGGTCGGCCCGGTTGCGGACCGCGACCTTGAGGATGTAGTCGAACTCGCCGGTCACGTGCCAGCACTCGAGCACCTCGGGCATCTCGGCGATCGCGGCCCGGGCACGCGCGATGTTCTCCTGCGAGTGGAGCTGCATCGCGATCCCGATCAAGCAGAGCAGGTCGAAGCCGACCGCCGCCGGATCCACGAT
>DASSJM010000072.1:0-7403 GCA_035691205.1 Actinomycetota bacterium | reverse complement strand
GGACCTGCCGGGCTACAAGCCGACGACGAAGGGCAACCTCAAGCAGGTCCGCACCGCCGCCCGGCTGATCATGGAGTCCAAGCGCCCGGTGCTGTACGTGGGCGGCGGCGTGATCAAGGCCAACGCCAGCAAGGAGCTGTTCAAGCTCGCGATCGACGGGCGCCTGCCGGTGGTGACCACGCTGATGGCGCGCGGCGCGTTCCCCGATACCCACGAGCTCGCGCTCGGGATGCCGGGGATGCACGGCGCGTACACGGCCGTGACCGCGATGCAGAAGGCGGACCTGCTGGTCGCGCTCGGCGCACGGTTCGACGACCGGGTGACCGGGCAGCTGTCGAGCTTCGCGCCGAACGCCAAGGTGATCCACGTCGACGTCGATCCGGCCGAGATCGGCAAGAACCGGACCGCCGACGTGCCCATCGTCGGCGACTGCAAGGACGTGATCGCCAAGCTGCACGCCGAGCTGAAGCGCCAGCAGGAGGAGGCGGGTGGCGTTCCCGACCGTGCCGAGTGGCTCGCCACGCTGAGGGACTGGCAGGAGCGGTACCCCTACCGCTACGACCAGCCCGCCGACGGTCCGTTGAAGCCGCAGTACTGCGTGGAGCGGCTGTACGAGCTCACCGGCGGGGACGCGATCGTCGTGGCCGGCGTGGGGCAGCACCAGATGTGGGCCTCGCAGTTCTGGCGGTTCACGGAGCCGAGGACGTGGGTGAACTCCGGCGGCCTGGGCACGATGGGCTTCGCGGTGCCCGCCGCGCTCGGCGCCAAGGCGGGGCGTCCCGATCGCCGCGTGGTGGCGATCGACGGGGACGGATGCTTCCAGATGACCTGCCAGGAGCTCGCGACCTCCACGGCCGAAGGCATCCCGTTCATCACGGCGATCATCAACAACGCGCACCTCGGCATGGTCCGTCAGTGGCAGGAGCTGTTCTACGAGGAGCGGTACTCGCAGGTCTACCTGTCCTACGACGTGCCGGACTACGTGAAGCTCGCCGAAGCCTACGGGGCGGTCGGCCTTCGCGCCGAGCACCCCGAGGAGGTCGACAACGTGATCGAGAAGGCGCTGTCGGTCGAGGACCGCAGCGTCGTGATCGACTTCCGGGTCGACTCGGGCGAGATGTGCTTCCCGATGGTCCCGGCTGGCGCCAGCAACGACGACATCATCGTCGGTCCCGAGGGCCTGAAGCCCGTCAACGATCCCGCCGAGGCACCGGTCGCATGAGCCTCCACACGATCTCGGTGCTCGTGGAGGACAAGCCGGGCGTGCTCACGCGCGTGGCCGGACTGTTCGCCGCGCGAGGGTTCAACATCGACTCGCTCGCGGTCGGTCCCACCAGCGACGACGGCTTGTCCCGCATGACGATCGTCGTCCAGGTCGATCGCAAGCCGCTCGAGCAGATCACGAAGCAGCTCAACAAGCTCATCAACGTGATCAAGATCCTCGAGCATGACCCGGGCGAGGCGGTCGAGCGCGAGCTGATGCTCGTGAAGGTCCGTGCGAACGGCGAGGACCGCCCGCGCGTGATGGAGATCGCGACGGTGTTCCGCGCCAACGTCGTCGACGTGACGAAGGGCACGATCACGCTGGAGGCCACCGGCAAGCCGGAGAAGCTCGAGGCGCTGCTGCAGCTGCTCGAGGACTTCGGCGTGATCGAGCTCTCGCGCACCGGGCGGATCGCGCTCGCGCGCGGCGACCGAGGGATCAAGGAGCGCGGCATCAAGGCGCGGGCGGCCGCGGCCGGCGCCGAGGACTACACCGGCGGCGGCGTCTGAGCGATCGACGGGAGGCTCCACCGATGGCCACGATCTACCACGAGAGCGACACCGACCCCGCGGCCCTGTCCGGACAGAAGATCGCGGTGCTCGGGTTCGGGAGCCAGGGTCACGCGCACTCCCAGAACCTGCGCGACTCCGGGCAGGACGTCCGGGTCGGGCTCCGGGAGGGCTCGGCGAGCTGGGCGAAGGCCGAGGAGGCCGGCCTGAGGGTCCTCCCCACGGCCGAGGCCGCCGGCGAGGCCGACGTCGTGATGGTCACCCTGCCCGACACCGCGCACGCGGCCGTGTACGCGCAGGACGTCGCGCCCAACCTGAGGGCCGGCGACATGCTGATGTTCGCCCACGGGTTCTCGATCCACTTCGGCACGGTGCAGCCGCCGGTGGACGTGGACGTCACGATGATCGCCCCGAAGGGCCCCGGCCACCTGGTCCGGCGCACCTACGCCGAGGGGATCGGCACCCCCGCGATCGTCGCTGTACACCAGGACCCGACGGGCACGGCGCTCGCCCGCGCACTCGCGTACGGCGCGGGGATCGGCGCCGCTCGCGCCGGGATCATCGAGACCACGTTCAAGGAGGAGACCGAGACGGACCTGTTCGGCGAGCAGACCGTGCTGTGCGGCGGCCTGTCCACGCTCGTGCAGGCCGGGTTCGAGACGCTCGTCGAGGCCGGGTACCAGCCGGAGATCGCGTACTTCGAGTGCCTGCACGAGATGAAGCTGATCGTGGACCTCGTCTACGAAGGCGGCCTGTCGTGGATGCGGCACTCGATCAGCGACACGGCCGAGTGGGGCGACTACGTGAGCGGACCGCGCGTGATCGACGATGGCGTCCGCGAGCGCATGCGCCAGGTGCTGTCGGAGATCCAGGACGGATCCTTCGCCAAGGAGTGGATCGGGGAGGCCGACCAGGGCTTCCCCCACTTCCTCGCCCTGCGTCGGGAGGCCCGCGCCGCCCAGATCGAGGAGGTGGGGCGCGGCCTCCGCCGGATGATGCCGTGGCTCGACTCCGAGGACAAGGTGGCCCCCGATGCCTGATGACGGAGTACGGATCTTCGACACGACCCTGCGCGACGGCGAGCAGGCCCCCGGGATCGCGCTCACCCGGGCCGAGAAGGTCGAGATCGCGGAGCAGCTGGCCCGCCTCCAGGTGGACATCATCGAGGCGGGCTTCCCCGTCTCGAGCGAGGGCGAGTTCGAGGCGGTGCGCGAGATCGCCTCGAGCGTGCGCGGACCCGTGATCGCGGCCCTGGCCCGCGTCACGCCCGGCGACATCGATCGCGCGGCCGAGGCGCTGAAGGGCGCCGAGCGCTGGCGGATCCACACGTTCATCTCGACGAGCGACATCCACATCACCGACATGCTCCGGATGAGCCAGGCGCAGGTGCTCGACGCGATCCGCGAGGGGGTGAAGCTCGCCGTCGGCTACACCGAGGACGTCGAGTTCAGCGCGCAGGACGCCACCCGGACCGAGCTCGACTTCCTGCTCGAGTGCTTCAAGGTGGCCGTGGACGCCGGCGCGACCACGATCAACGTGCCGGACACCGTCGGGTACGCGATGCCCCACGAGTTCGGCGAGCTGGTGCGGACCGTCCGCGAGGCCGTGCCCGACCAGGTGGTGATCTCGACGCACTGCCACAACGACCTCGGGCTCGCCGTCGCGAACTCGCTCGCCGGGATCGTGAACGGGGCACGGCAGGTCGAGGTCGCCGTGAACGGGATCGGCGAGCGGGCGGGCAACTGCTCGCTCGAGGAGGTCGCGATGATCGTGCGCACCCGGAGTCAGGCGCTCGGGGTGACGCACGGCCTCAACCTGAAGGAGATCGTCCGGACCTCGCGCCTGGTGAGCATGACCACCGGGTACTCGGTCCAGCCGAACAAGGCGGTCGTCGGGGCGTCGGCGTTCGCACACGAGAGCGGGATCCACCAGCACGGCGTCCTGTCCAACCGTGCGACGTACGAGATCATGGACCCCCTCGAGATCGGCCTGGAGGGCAACCGGCTCGTCCTCGGCAAGCACTCGGGCCGGCACGCGTTCGCCGACGCGCTCGAGAAGATCGGGATCCAGCTGGATCCCGAGCAGCTGAACCGGGCCTTCGCGCGGTTCAAGGAGGCCGCCGACCGCAAGATCGAGCTCACCGACCAGGACCTGGCCGCGATCGTGTCCGAGGAGCTCGGCTCGGCGGAGGAGGACACGTTCGTGCTCGAGTCCGTCGTGGTGGGCGGCGGGACGCACCTGCAGCCCCGCGCGACGGTCCACCTTCGGCGTGGCGAGGAGACGATCGAGGAGTCGGCGATCGGTGACGGACTGATCGACGCGGCGATGGGCGCGATCCAGCGCGCCGCCGGCGTCGAGGGTCGTCTCGTGAGCTTCAACGTCTCCGCGGTGACCGGCGGGACCGACGCGCTCGGGGACGTGGTGGTGCAGCTGGACGTCGAGGGCAGGCGCGTGACCGGACGCGGCGTCTCCCCCGACGTCGTGGAGGCGAGCGCCCGGGCCTACCTCGCGGCCGTGAACCGCGCGCTCGCCGTCTCCAGGGCGGCCGAGGGCTCCGAGGACCCGACCCCGTGACCGAGCTCCCCGACGACGTCCGCGGGTACCGGATCGGGGTGATCCGGGGCGACGGCACGGGCCCCGAGGTCGTCGGCGAGGCGCTGAAGGTCCTCGATGCGGTGCGTCGCGGGTTCGACGTGGAGCTCGTCGGGTTCGACCTCGGCGCCGAACGCTACCTGCGCACCGGCGAGGTCCTCCCCGACGAGGAGCTCGAGGCGCTCCGCGGCCTGGACGCGATCCTGCTCGGCGCGGTGGGGGACCCGCGTGTCCGGCCCGGTGTGCTCGAGCGCGACCTGCTGCTCAAGGTCCGGTTCGAGCTCGACCAGTACGTGAACCTGCGGCCGGTGATCCGCTACCCGGGCGTGACGACGCTCGTCCCCAGCCACTCGGAGGACGACGTGAACATGGTGGTCGTCCGCGAGAACTCCGAGGGCCTGTACAGCGGGGCCGGAGGGTTCCACCGCAAGGGCACGCCGCATGAGGTCGCGGTGCAGGAGTCGATCAACACGCGTCACGGTGTGGAGCGGATCGTGCGGTACGCGTTCGAGCTCGCGATGCGCCCCGAGCGGCGACGCAAGCTGACGCTCGTCCACAAGACGAACGTGCTGACGTTCGCGGGCGATCTGTACCAGCGGGTGGTCGACGAGGTCGGCGCGGGGTACCCCGACGTCGAGCGCGACTACGTGCACGTCGACGCCGCCTGCATCTACTTCCTGGATCAGCCGTCGCGGTTCGACGTGATCGTGACCGACAACATGTTCGGGGACATCGTGACGGACCTCGGCGCGATGATCCAGGGCGGGATGGGCATCGCCGCCGGCGGCAACATCAACCCGGACGGCGTGTCGATGTTCGAGCCGATCGGCGGGACCGCGCCCGACCACGTGGGCAGGGGCACGATCAACCCGCTCGCGGCGATCGGGGCCGCGCAGATGCTCCTCGCGCAGCTCGGCGAGGCGGAGGCGGCGGCGCGCGTCGACCGCGGGATCCGGTTCGCCACCTCGAAGATGGCCTCGATGCGCGCCGGCGAGATGGGCTTCTCGACCTCCGAGGTCGGCGACCTCGTCCTCGAGGGGGCGAGCGGATGAAGGTCGAGCTCTACGACACCACGCTTCGCGACGGGGCCCAGGGGACCGGGTTCTCGTACTCGATCGAGGATCGGCTGCGGATCCTGCACAAGCTCGACCAGCTCGGCCTGCCCTACGTGGAGGGGGGCTGGCCGGGGGCGAACCCCCGCGACACGGAGTTCTTCCGCCTGGCGACCAAGGAGACGCTCCACCACGCGACGTTGACGGCGTTCGGGATGACCCGCAAGGCGGGGGAACGGGCCGACGGATCCCAGGTCCTGCGCGACCTGCTCGACGCGGGGACCGAGGTCGTCTGCCTGGTGGGCAAGTCGTGGGACCTGCACGTCACCGAGGCGCTCCGGACGGACCTCGCGGAGGGCGTCGCGATGGTCCACGACTCGATCGCGTTCCTGCGGCGCGAGGGCCGGCGCGTGTTCTTCGACGCCGAGCACTTCTTCGATGGCTACCGCGCCAACCCCGACTTCGCGCTCGCGGTGCTCGTGGGCGCCGAGGAGGCCGGCGCCGAGCGCCTGGTGCTGTGCGACACCAACGGCGGGATGCTGCCCTTCCAGGTCGCCGCCGTCGTCGACGCGGTGCGCGAGCAGGTGGCGGCGCCGCTCGGGATCCACGTGCACAACGACGCCGGCTGCGCGGTGGCCAACTCGCTCGTCGCCGTGAACCACGGCGTGCACCAGGTCCAGGCGGTCGTGAACGGCTACGGCGAGCGGACCGGCAACGCCGATCTGATCCCGATCGCGGCGAACCTCGCGCTGAAGATGGGCGCCGACGTCCTGCCCGAGGGCTCGATCGAGCGCCTCACCGAGGTCGCCCACTACGTGGCCGAGGTCGCCAACGTCGCCCCCGACTCCCGCCAGCCGTACGCGGGGCGGTTCGCGTTCACGCACAAGGCCGGGCTGCACGCGAGCGGCGTCGAACGGGTCTCGAAGGCGTACGAGCACGTGGACCCGATCACGGTGGGGAACCGGCGCGGGGTCGTCGCGAGCGACCTCGGGGGCGCGGCGACGCTGCGGATGAAGGCCGAGGAGTTCGGGGTCGAGCTCGCCGGTGACGCCGTCCCCAAGCTCCTGGCCGAGCTGAAGGACCGGGAGGCGCGCGGGTACACGTTCGAGGTCGCGGACGCCTCGCTCGAGCTGCTGATGCGGCGGGCGGACGGGTGGACGCAGCCGTTCTTCGAGATCGAGAGCTACCGCGTGCACGTGGAGGAGCGCGTGGGCGACGGCGAGGATCCGCTCGCCGAGGCCACGGTGAAGGTCGTGACCAAGGGGACGCGGCACATCGAGAGCGCGGAGGGCCAGGGGCCGGTCGGGGCCCTGGACAACGCGCTCCGCAAGGCGCTCGCCAACGACTACCCGGAGCTCGAGCACATCTCGCTCGAGGACTTCCGCGTGCGGGTGCTCGATGAGACGCACGGGACCGGCGCCGTCGTGCGGGTCCTGATCGACACCTCCAACGGCCAGCGTGAGTGGACCACGGTCGGCGTGTCCGAGAACATCATCGAGGCCTCGTGGGAGGCGCTCGTCGACGGGTACCTGTTCGGGCTGCTGCACCCTCGCGAGGCCGACGAGGCGTAGCCGCAACCGGTCGCTCGCGTGCGCGGTACCCTGCCCGGCATGCGGATCCGCGAGGCCGACCCGAAGGACGCTCGGGCGATCGCCGAGGTCCACGTCCGGTCCTGGCGCGCCGCCTATCGGGGCCAGCTGACCGACGACTTCCTGGACGGCATGAACGTCGAGGAACGGCTCGACCAGCACCGTCGGGGCCTCGAGGACGCCCGCGAGGACTGGCGGACCTGGGTGGCGGAGGACGCCGGCCAGGTCGCCGGCTTCGCCGTCACGGGCCCGAGCGAGGACGCCGACGCCACCGAGCGCACGGGCGAGGTGTACGCGATCTACCTGGACCCGGACCGGGTGGGCACCGGCCTCGGCCGTCAGCTGTTCGAGCGCGCCGTCGGCGACCTCCGCGACCGCGGCTTCTCGAGCGTGACCC
>DASSJM010000071.1:0-4093 GCA_035691205.1 Actinomycetota bacterium | reverse complement strand
GCGTCGACGATCGTGGTCCCTCCGTCGGCGACGAGCGTGGCCCCGGTGACGTAAGACGACTCGTCGCTCGCGAGGAACAGGATGCACGCCGCCATCTCCTCCGCGGTGGCGGGCCGACGGAGGGGGACGAGCTCGGTCCCGATCAAGTAGGCCTCCTCACGCGACACGCCGCGCAAGGCTGCGAGCTCGTCCGCCCCCTCGTCCGCCATCGGCGTGACGACCCATCCGGGGCACAGCGCGTTCGCGCGGATCCCCCGCGGTCCGTAGTCGACCGCGAGCGATCGAGCGAGACCGATCAGCCCCTGCTTGGAGGCGAGGTAGGCGGCCGACTCGGTCGACGCGACCAGCCCCGAGATGCTCGAGACCAGGACGATGGACCCGCCGCCGCGTTCGAGCAGCGCGGGGAGGGCTGCGCGCACGAGCCGGAGGGGACCGGTGAGGTTCACGTCGAGCGTCCGGAGCCAGTGCTCGTCGTCGACCTCGCCCGCCGACCCTCCGAATCCCACCCCGGCGTTGGCGACGACGATGTCCAAGCCGCCGAAGCGCCCGACCGCTGCCGTGACCACCGCGGGCGCGTGGTCCGGATCGGCGGCGTCCCCGGGGAACGCGAGGCCGCCGATCTCCGCGGCCACGGCCTCCAGCGGCTCGGGGCGGCGGCCGGTGACCACGACGCGGGCGCCCTCGGCGGCGAAGCGCCGCGCGGTGGCCGCTCCGATGCCGGTTCCGCCCCCGCTGACGATCGCCACCCTGCCCTCGAGCCGCATCGCGCCTCCCGTCGGATGCGGCATAGTCTGCCGTAGTCCGCGCCGGCCCGTCCTCGGCGCGACGGGGGTGCGATGGCGAACATGCAGCCGCTCCGGCGTGAGGACCATCCCGAGCTCGAGGAGCTCTGGCGCTTGTACGACGACTCGATGTCGTTCGTGCCGAACAGCCTGTTCACGATGGCGCGGCGACCCGAGATCCTCCGGGCGTTCAGCGAGCTGATCACGCAGATCTGGCGGACGGGGACCGTGCCGGTCGGCCTGAAGCCGCTCATCGCGATCGTCGCGAGCACCGCGGCCGGCTGCCGCTACTGCCAGGCCCACGAGACCGTCGACGCGAAGATGCGCGGGGTGGACCAGGAGAAGATCGCCGCGATCTGGGACTTCGAGCGCTCGCCGCTGTACGACGAGGCCGAACGGGCGGCGCTCCGGTTCGCGCGAGATGCGAGCGTCGTACCCAACGCCGTCACGCCCGAGCACTTCGAGGAGCTCCGGCTCCATTGGGACGAGGGCGAGATCGTCGAGATGCTCGCGGTGGTCGGCCTGTTCGGGTTCCTGAACCGTTGGAACGACTCGATGGCGACGGACCTCGAGGAGATCCCGACCGCCTTCGCCGGCCGCACGATCGGCCCGCGCGGCTGGGAGCCGGGGAAGCACGCGTGAGCGTCGGCGAGCAGGTCACGCTCGAGGAGCTGGAGCGCGATCCCTACCCGCTCTACGCTCGCCTGCGCGACGAGGAGCCGGTGTCGTGGGTGCCGGCCGTCGGGCTGTGGCTCGTCACGCGGTACGAGGACGTCCGCCACGTGGACCTCTCGCCCGAGGTGTTCACGGCCGCGACCGATCCCTCCACCCTCAACCGGACGATGGGCGTGAACATGCTCGGGTCCGAGGGCCCGGACCAGCAGCGGATCCGACGGGTGCTCGAGCCGCCGTTCCGTCCGCGCGACGTCGAGGAGCGGACGAAGGGGATGATCCCCGCCCTCGCTGACGAGCTGATCGACGGGTTCGTCGACCGGGGCGAGGTCGATCTGTTCCGCGAGTTCGCGGACCCGATGAGCGTGCGCTCGCTCCGGTTCATGCTCGGGTTGGACGAGGTGCCGTGGGAGGACCTGCTCCGCTTGAACGAGGGGCTGATGCCGGGCCTCGCGAACTTCGAGGGCGATCCGGCCAAGCAGGCGCCGGCGGACGAAGCGAGCGCGGCGATGGGCGAGGCGATCGAGCGCGTGCTCGACCGGCTCGCCGACGAGCCCGACGGGTCGGTGCTCTCGTGGATGCTCCACCACGGGGGCGAGGACGCGATGAGCCGGGAGGAGATCGTCGCGAACACGAAGCTGATGCTCTCGGGCGGGCTCCAGGAACCACGGGACCTGATCGCGCTCGCCGTGTGGGCGCTCGGGACACACGCCGAGCAGCTGGAGGAGGTCCGCGCCGACCAGTCCCTGATCAAGGCCACGGTCGAGGAGACGCTGCGTTGGGCGGGACCCGTGGGCACCTCGACGCGGCAGACCACGATGGAGACCGAGCTCGCCGGCGTCGAGCTCGAGCGGGGGGCCCTGGTCGGCGCGGTCCTCTCGAGCGCGAACCGCGACCCGCGGCGGTTCACCGATCCCGACCGGTTCGACGTCCATCGCAAGGAGGGCGCGCACCTGGCGTTCGCGGCCGGGAACCACTTCTGCCTGGGCGCGTGGTTCGGGCGGCACCTCGCGCGGGTCTCGCTGGGGCTCCTGCTCGACCGGCTGCCGAACCTGCGCCTCGATCCCGACCGGCCGCCGACGCTCTCGGGCTGGGAGTTCCGCTTCCCCGACTCCACGTGGGTCCTGTGGGACCCGGCCTGAGCCGGGAACCGGGCCGACCCGCGCACGTGTACCCTCGATGGATCGGGTCCCTCGCGGCGGGAGACCCGGCCGAGGAGGGGTCGTGACGGAGGCGCTTTCCGAACGCGTCGAGGCGGAACGTCGGAGCGTGGCGGGAGCCCCCGCCCCTCGCGTGCCTCGCGTGGCCGTCGTGCTCGCCGCCGGCCGCTCCCAGCGGCTGGCCGAGGTGACGGGCGGAGGCTCGAAGGCGCTGGTGCGCGTGGGCGGGCTCCCCCTCGTCGAGCGGGCGGTACGCTCGCTCCTCGGTGCCGGGATCGAGCACGTGGCCGTGGTGGTTGGCTACCAGGCGGGGCCGGTCGCCACCGTCGTGAACCGCATCGCTCCCGGCCGGGTCCGGGCGGTGTACGCGGACGCCTGGGAGCTGGGCAACGGCGCTTCCCTCTCGGCCGCGGAGCCGTTCGTGGCCGAGGAGGATCTGTTCCTGCTGGTGACGATGGATCACGTGTTCGGCGACGGCGCCCTGCGGGCGCTCATGGGCGCGGGAGCGCCGAGCGTGCTCGTCGACCACGCGCCCGAGCCCGACGCCTGGGCCGAGGGCACCCGTGTCCGGCTGAAGGAGGAGCAGGTGGTCGCCTTCTCCAAGGAGCTCGGGGACCCGTCGATCGACTGCGGAGCCTTCCTCCTCCCGTCCGAGGTCTTCCCCGCGCAGCGACGCGCCGCGGCGCGGGGGGACCGCTCCCTGGCGGGGGCCGTGACGGAGCTGGCGCGCCGCACGCCGCTCGAGGCCGTCCCGCTCCCGCAGTGGACCTGGTGGCAGGACGTCGACACGCCCGAGGACCTGCGGCGAGCCTCTCGACGCCTCCGCGCGTCCCTGACGAAGTGGACGGACGGCCCGGTCTCGCGCCTGCTGAACCGGCCGATCTCGACGCGGGTGTCGATGGGGCTCGCGCATCTCCCGCTCCATCCCGACGTCGTCTCGCTCGTCGCGTTCCTGGTCGCCGCCGTGGGCGCCTGGGCGCTGGCCGTCGGGATGGGCATCGCCGGCGCCCTGTTGGTGCACGCCTCGTCCGTCCTGGACGGCGTCGACGGCGAGATCGCGCGTCTGCGACTGCGTGCCGGGCCGCGCGGGGCGCTGCTCGACGGCGTCCTGGACCGGCTCGGAGACGTGCTGGTGCTCGGTGCGCTGGGGCTCTGGGCGATCGGAGACGGGACCGACCCCGAGGCGGTGATGCTGTTGGCCGTGGCGGCCACCGCGGGCTCGATGCTCTCGATGGCATCCAAGGACCGGATCGCCGCGCTCGGACTGCCGCCGCCGCCCGAGCGGTGGATCGGATGGCTGATGGGCGGGCGCGACGCCCGGCTGCTCATCGTGACCGTGTGCGCGCTGCTGGGGGCCCCGGCCGCCGCGCTCGCGGCGATCACGGTCACCACCACGCTGAGCCTGGCGGCTCGGCTGGCGCTCTCGCGCCTGGGCGACGGCTCGTGGGCCGGGCCGAGCTGAACCAGCCGCGTCACCCG
>DASSJM010000070.1:0-7720 GCA_035691205.1 Actinomycetota bacterium | reverse complement strand
CATCGGCAAGAACATCGTCGGGGTCGTGCTCGGCTGCAACGGCTACGAGGTGATCGATCTCGGCGTGATGGTGCCCGCGGACAAGATCCTCGAGACCGCGAAGAGCGAGGCCTGCGACGCGGTCGGCCTCTCGGGCCTGATCACGCCCTCGCTCGACGAGATGGTGCACGTCGCCAAGGAGATGACGCGGCGCAAGTTCGAGCTGCCGCTCCTGATCGGCGGCGCGACCACGTCGACGCAGCACACCGCGGTCAAGATCGCCCCGCAGTACCAGCCGCCGACGGTGCACGTGCAGGACGCCTCGCGCGTGGTCGCCGCGCTCTCCGGCGTGCTCGACCCGGGCAAGCGCGAGGAGTTCCAGCGCAAGAACCGCGACTCGCAGGAGCGCCTGCGCCAGGTGCACGCCTCGCGCATGGAGCGGCCGGTGCTGCCGCTCGCGGTCGCGCGCTCGCGCAAGCCCGAGGTCGTGTTCGACGCGGCCACGGTCGCGCGACCCGACTTCACCGGCCGGCGCGTGATCGACGTGCCGCTCGCCGAGCTGGTGCCGTACATCGACTGGACGTTCTTCTTCACCGCGTGGGAGCTGAAGGGCCGCTACCCGCAGATCCTGGACCACCCGAGCCACGGGGCGGCAGCGCGCGAGCTCTTCGAGGCCGCCAACGCGCTCCTGGACCGGATCGTGGCCGATGGCTCCCTGCAGGCACGGGGCGTCTACGGCTTCTGGGGCGCGAGGGCGGAAGGAGAGGACCTCGTCCTGTCGGACGGGATCCGCTTCCCGATGCTGCGGCAGCAGGCGGACCACGGCGACGACCGCCCGAGCCGTTCGCTCGCCGACTTCATCGCCCCGGCCGAGACCGGCCTCCCCGATCACCTCGGTGCGTTCGCCGTGACGGCCGGGATCGGCGCCGACGAGCTCGCCGCGCGGTTCGAGGCCGAGCACGACGACTACCACGCGATCATGGTCAAGGCGCTCGCCGACCGCCTTGCCGAGGCGTTCGCGGAGTGGCTCCACCGGCGGGCCCGCCTCGAGTGGTACGAGACCGGCTCGGACATGAGCAACGAGGAGCTGATCGCGGAGCGCTACCGAGGCATCCGTCCCGCGTTCGGCTATCCGGCCTGCCCCGACCATTCGCGCAAGCGGACGCTGTTCGACCTCCTCGACGCCGGCGCGATCGGCATGGCCCTGACCGAGCACTTCGCGATGACACCGGCCGCCAGCGTCTCCGGCCTGTACTTCGGTCACCCGGTCGCGCGCTACTTCAACGTGGGGCGCCTGGGGCGCGACCAGGTCGAGGACTACGCCGCCCGCTGCGGGATGGGTCGGCGCGAGGCCGAGACCTGGCTCCGTCCGAACCTCGCCTACGACCCCGACTGAGACGATGGCGCCCCTCGAGGTGGTGCCCTTCGGCGAGGAGCACCTGGACGCAGCAGGGAGGCTCCTGGCCGAGCGCCAGGCGCGCCATCGGGCGGCGGAACCCCTGCTCGCCGACGAGGACCCTCGCGCGGCGGTCGAAGCCGCATGGCGCGAGCCGGGCGCCGTCGGAGTGGTCGCCCTCCGGTCCGGCGGGCCCGAGGCCTACCTGATCGCGGTGCTCGAGGGAGCGGACCCGGTCTTCGGCAACCCAGCCTGGGTCAGCCGCCAGGGCCACGCGGCGTCCGATCCGGAGATCCTGCGGGATCTCTACGCCGCGGCCGCGGAGCCTTGGCTCGAAGCCGGTGCGGATCGCCACTACGTGCTCGTGCCCGCGCTCGAGAGGGATCTGGACACCTGGTACCGGCTCGGGTTCGGACACATGCATGTGGAGGGCATCCGTGAAAGCGGCGCCGATCCGCGCCCGCTCCCCGGGGGCGTCACGATCCGGCGCGGCGACCTCGACGATCTCGAAGATGCGATCGCGATCGACCGCCTGATCTACTCGGTGCAGGAGCGCTCACCCTCGTTCCAGGGAAGTCCCGATCCCGAGCGATGGCGATCCGCATGGATCGAGACCCTCGAGGATCCCGAGGTCGCGTACTTCGTCGCCGAGACGCGGGGGCGCATCGTCGGCCACACCACGATGCACCCACGGCCCGAGTTCGGGACGCCGTCCGATTCGGTCTACCTCGCGTCGACCGTGACCAGCGAGGAGGTGCGCGGCACCGGCGTCGGTGTGGCGCTCGCCGAGCACGCGCTCCGGTGGGCTCGGGAGAACGGCTACGGCAGCGTGAACACGGGCTGGCGGATGACGAACCTGCTCGCGTCACGGTTCTGGCCGGCGCGAGGCTTCCGACCGTTCTTCCACCGCCTCCACCGAGCGATCGGCCTCGGTTGAGGCCACCCGATGTGGCGCGGTGGCGACGCGCTCATCGAACCGGCAGCCGGACCCCGTCCTTCCCCCTGCTACGGTGGGCGACTCATGGCGAGCTTCTGGCACTCGTTCGCCGATATGGCGGCCATCGAGACCGGTGGCGAGCTCGTCATCGACCGAGGCGAGGGCATCCACGTCTGGGACGAGCAGGGGCGGCGCTACCTCGATGCGACGGCGGCGCTCTGGTACTGCAACGTGGGCTACGGCCGGACCCAGATCGCCGAGGCGGTGGCCGAGCAGATCCGGCGCCTGGCCGCCTACTCGACGTTCGGCGACCTGTCGAACCGCCCCGCGATCGAGCTCGCCGAGCGCGTGAGCGCGCTCTCGCCCGTTCCCGACAGCAAGGTGTTCCTGACGAGCGGCGGCTCGGATTCGATCGACACCGCGACGAAGATGGCCCGCCGCTACTGGCAGCTCGTGGGGCAGACGGACCGGACGCTGCTGATCACGCGTGAGCGCGCCTACCACGGCATGCACATCGCCGGGACGAGCCTCGCGGGCATCGAGGCGAACGCGATCGGGTACGGCACGCTCGTCGGCGACGTCGCGAAGGTGGCCTGGGACTCGCCGTCCGAGCTGCGCGAGGCCATCGCGTTCGCCGGTCCGCAGCGGGTCGCCGCGTTCTTCTGCGAGCCGGTGATCGGCGCGGGCGGCGTGTTCGCACCCCCCGAGGGCTACCTGCGGGCGGTCCGCGCGATCTGCCGCGAGACCGGTGTCCTGTTCGTCGCGGACGAGGTCATCACGGGCTTCGGCCGCGTCGGCGACTGGTTCGCGAGCGCCCGCTGGGACCTCGAGCCCGACCTGATCACGTGCGCGAAAGGCATCACCAGCGGCTACCTCCCCATGGGCGCCGTGATCGCCGCCCCCTGGGTCGCCGAGCCCTTCTGGCAGCCGGGCGCGGGACTCTGGCGCCACGGCTACACGTACGCGGGACACGCGACGGTGGCCGCGGCCGGCCTCGCGAACCTCGACGTCATGGAGCGCGAGTCGCTGCCCGAGCGCGCCCTCGCGCTGGAGCGCGAGCTCGCCGAGGCCCTTGCCCCGCTCGCCGCGCACCCGATGGTCGAGGAGGTCCGCGCGGGCACGGGGGTGCTCGCCGCGGTGCAGCTCTCGAGCGAGGCGATCGCGGCCGAGCCCGGCCTGCCCGCACGCGCCGTGGCCGCCTGCCGATCGAACGGGATCCTGACGCGGGCGCTCGCCACGGGGGCCCTGCAGGTCTCGCCGGCACTGGTGCTCGACGGGGCGGGCGTTGAGGAGTTGTCCGCGGGCTTGCGCGCCGCGCTCGACGCCCTGTAGCTCGGGGCTAGTGGAAGGAGTGGCCGCAGGCGCACGAGCCCTGGGCGGCCGGGTTGTCGATCGTGAAGCCGGAGGCCTCCAGCGAGTCGACGAAGTCGATCGTAGCCTGCGACAGGTACGGCACGCTCATCTTGTCGATGACGATCCGGACGCCGTGCTGCTCCTCGGCGACGTCCTTGTCCGAGAGCTGGTCGTCCAGGTACATCGCGTAGCGCAGACCCGAGCAGCCGCCGGGCTGGACGGCCACCCGCAGGGCGATGTCCGAGCGCCCCTCCTCGGTCAGGAGCTCCTTGACCTTGCCGGCGGCGTTCTCCGTGAGCTGGATCATCGTTCCTCCGTCGCAGGGATCGATCTGGGAGATTCTACCGGCTCCCGCCGATATCTCTACCCGGGCGGTGCGGTTTCCTTCACGTCGGCCACCTCGGCCATGGCGGTCCGCTGGAGCTCCCCCGGGGTGGTCCTGAACACCGAATCCGGGGTCCCGCAGGCGGCCCAGACCTCCTCGTGAGTCAGGAGGTCACGGTCGAGGAAGGTCCGGATCCGCTCGGGATGACCGAACGGCGGCGTCCCGCCGACCGCGAACCCGGTCGCGACCCGCGCCTGCTCGGGGCTGGCACGCCGGACGTCGGCCGCGCCGACGAGTTCCGCGAGACGGCCGACGTCGACCCGGTTGGCGCCGCTGGTGAGCGCCAGCACCGGACGTCCGTCCGCCATGAACACGAGGGACTTCACGATCTGGCCGACGTCGCACCCGATCGCCCGGGCGGCGTCCTCGGCGGTCTTCGTCCCCTCGGGGAACCGACGCACCTCGACGGGATGACCGAGGACCCGCGCGGCCTGAAGGAACCGATCGATCGCGCTGCTCACGGCGGCGAGCCTAGCCCGGCCGCTCGTCCGGCGACCTCGGCGGCGAGCTCGAGGAGCGCCGCGCGCGTCTGCCCGAGCGCGCGCTCCCGACCGAACCGCTCGACCAGCGAGCTCACGTCCACGCCCTCGGGCCGGGTCTCCGCCTCGCCGCACAGGACGGCGGCAGCCCTCTGGGCCTCACGCGCGGCCGACAGGACCCCGCCCACCACCTTGCCCGAGAGCGAGGAGGCGTCGAGCCGGCCCTCCCCCGTCAGGACCACCTCGGCGGCCGCCAGGCGTCCTGCGAACCCCACGGCCTCCATCACGACGTCGACCCCGGGGCGGATCCGGGCACCGAGGAAGGCCACCAACCCGGCTCCGAGACCGCCGGCGGCACCCGCCCCGCGGAGCTCGCGGACGTCGACGCCGAGATCGCGGGCGATCACCGCCGCCAGGTGGCCGAGCGCCCGATCCAACAGCAGCACGTCGTCGGGCGATGCGCCCTTCTGCGGGCCGAACACGCGGGCCGATCCGTGCGGGCCGGTCAGCGGGCTGTCCACGTCGCTCGCCGCGATCACGCGGACCGTCCGAAGCGCCGGCTCGAGCCCGGTGAGGTCGATCCGCGCGAGCTCGAGCAGGCCGGCGCCGCCGGGGGGGATCGGGCGGCCCGAGCCATCCAGGAGCCGCGCGCCGAGCGCCTCGGCCATCCCGGCGCCCCCGTCCGTGGTCGCGCTCCCCCCGATGCAGACGACGATCGTCCGGGCGCCCGCCCGGCAGGCCTGAGCGATCAGCTCGCCGGTCCCGCGGCTGGTGGCCCGGAGCGGATCGTGGCGCGAGGCGACGCCGAGTCCGGAGGCCCGCGCCATCTCGACGATCCCGACGCGTCCCGCAGGCCCGTCGACCAGGCCGAACGCGGCCTCCACCGGGTCCCCGAGCGGCCCGATGACCCTCGCGGTCCGGGCCGAGCCCCTCTCGGCGGCCACCAGGGCCTCCAGCGTGCCCTCGCCGCCGTCGGCCAGCGGGAGCTCGGTCACCTCGTCGTCGGGACGGCCGCGCCGCCAGCCCAGGGCGATCGCCTGCGACGCTTGGGCCGCTGAGAGCGTGCCGCGGAACTTGTCGGGCGCCACGAGGACCCGCATCGGGCGAGGGTACGATACGGCCCGTCCCGGACGGGCACCGCGGGGCCGAGGCCGGACGGATGAGGACGACGAGACGGAGGGGAACGATCGGGTGAGCGTCGACCGCGCCACGATGCTCGGCGCCGCACGCTCCGAGCGCGAGCGGCTGGGCCGGACGATCCAGTACGCCGCGCCCGACGTCTGGGACGCGGACAGCCTGTGCGAGGGATGGCGGAACCGAGACATCGTCGCGCACCTCGCAGCGCAGGACGTCGCCGCGGCCCAGCTCGTCGCGGGCGAGCCCGCCGTCGAGCTCGACGCGTTCCGACAGGCCAACGCCGGCGACCTGTGGGTGAACGGGTTCAACGAGTGGGCGGTGAGGACCCGGGACGAGGTCCCGCCCCGCCAGCTGATCACGGACTGGGGACGGGCGGCCGATGCGTTCTTGACCCTCGCCTCCCGCCTGTCCGAGGAGGAGTGGGGATCCACCACGATCGACTGGGTGGCGGGAGCGATCGGGATCCGCTACCTCGTGCAGTCGCGGATCATCGAGTGGTGGTTCCACGGCGAGGACATCCGGGAGAGCGCCGGCCTCGAGGAGAACCCGCAGCACTGGCCGGTGCACCTCACGAACGACCTGGCGATCCGGATGCTCCCCTTCTCGCTGGGGCAGGCCGGGATCGCGCTGCCCGGGCGGAGCGTCGCGGTCGACCTGGAGGGCGTCGGGGGCGGATCGTGGCACTGGGGCCTCGCCCGACGGGAGTCGCCGGCCGCCGAGAAGAAGCCGGACGCCTTCGTCCAGGGTCGCGCGACGGCGTTCGCCCTGGCGGCCGGACGGCGCGTGCCCGCGGCCTCCTTCCTGGACGACGGCAACCTCGTGATCGGCGGGGATGAGGCGATCGCGGCCGCGGTGCTGGAGCACCTACGGGCCTTCGTCGAGTAGCGCTCAGCGGGTCACGACGAGGCGCTTGATGGCCCTCGGCACCGCGCCGAAGCGGTACTTGTACGCGTAGTCGCCCTTCAGCAGGTCGAACGTCGAACAGCCCGCCTCGATCGCGATCCGGATGTCCTCGGCCACGAGCACCATGCCCGGCGCCACCGCCTGGTACTCGCGGTCGAACGCCGAGTTGTACAAGGAGAAGGTCCCCTCGAAGCGGAAGCCGATCGTCCCCGCGAGCTTGCGGCGACCCTCGAGCTCGATGAACGTGAGGTTGAACACCCCGCGGGGCAGGAACGCCTCCCCCAGGCGACGGAAGAAGATCTCCATCCCCGGCTGCATGAACACGCCCTTCGGACCCTCGCTGGTGCGATGCAGCTCCACGAACCGATCCAGCGACTCCTCCAGCGTGTCCTGCGTCGCGAGGCCGATGTGCCAGGGCCCGACCTCGGCCTCCAGCCGCCGCGCCTTGCGCTTGATCTCGTGCCGCAGCTTGGAGGGAAGCCCCTCCAGGTACTCCTCGTAGGAGCCGGGGATCGACAGGAACGGCGCCACGCCGTTCTGGTCGTCCAGCACCTCGACGTTCATCCCGGCCGCCTCGGCGGCCGCGCCGAGGAGCGCGAGCCACGGTCGGTCCTCCGGGAGCCCCCGGAGATCGGCCTCGGCCCAGTCGTCGCGTCGCGCGAGCGCCGCGAGCAACTCCTTGGCCACCGCGGGCCGGACCTCGGGCAGCGCCACCGGCCCCAGGTAGTCGGTCACCTCGGTGCCGCCGAGGAACCGGAGCGTGGTGCCGATCAGCTCGAAGGCCACGGCCCCGACCTGCGACCCGTCTTCCTCGGCGAACGCGAGGAGCAGGTGATCGGGCTCGCGCGCGAACTCCTCCCAGTACAGCTTCAGCAGCCCAGGCGTGTGGAAGAACGTCCCCGAGGGGTCGGCGCTGACCAAAGCCGACCAGTCGCGGCGAGCGAAGTCATGCGGATCGGTGCTGAAGACGACGTCCATCGCTCAGGGAACCGGCCGGCGGCCGGGCGTGGTCCCGACCCTACCAGGAGCCCCCTCCGCCCCCGCCGCCGCCGCCGCCCGAGAAGCCCCCACCGCCGAAGCCGCTACCGCCCGAGCCGGCGGGCGTCGAGGCGATCGTGCCGCTCGTCGTCACCGAGAACGCGTCCATCGAA
>DASSJM010000069.1:0-32080 GCA_035691205.1 Actinomycetota bacterium | reverse complement strand
GCGAAGCCGGCAGCGCGTCACAATCCACGTTGTTCACGAGCGCCGGCTGGTTGGCGAACAGCTCGCGGAACCGGTCGCACGCCTCCTGCTTGCTCTCGAAGTCCACGTTCGCGACGGCGGGAAGCTCGTTCAGGGTGTCGGTGAGCGAGTTCACCGTGTCGGGGTTGACCGGGTCGGTCAGGTACACGGCGACCTCCACGTTGCCGGTGGTCGCCTCGATCATCAGGCTGACCTGACGGCTGATGAGCAGCGACAGCCCGAAGAGCAGCAGCGCGATGAACGTCGTCGAGATCGCGGCGAACGCGACGAGGCCGTTCCGCCGCAGCCCCGACGTGGTCTCACGGAACAGGTACTCGAACCGCGCCACTAGCTGTACACCCCGCGGGCCTGGTCGCGGATGACCTTGCCCTGGTCGAGCTCGATCACGCGGCGCCGCATCGCGTCCACGATGGCCTGGTCGTGCGTGGCCATGACGACCGTCGTGCCGATGCGGTTGACCTTGTCGAGCAGGCGCATGATCTCGACCGAGGTGCCGGGGTCCAGGTTGCCGGTCGGCTCGTCGGCGAGCAGCACGAGCGGGCGGTTGACGCAGGCGCGCGCGATGGATACGCGCTGCTGCTCGCCGCCCGACAGCTCGTCGGGGAAGTTGTTGAGCTTGCCGCCCAGACCGACCAGCTCGAGGATCTCGGGGACCCGCTGGTCGATCACGTGCTTGGGCTTGCCGATGACCTCGAGGGCGAAGCCCACGTTCTCGAACACCGTCTTGTCCTGCAGCAGCTTGAAGTCCTGGAAGACGGTGCCGATGTTGCGCCGAAGGTGCGGCACCTTCCAGGTCGTGAGCTTGGCCAGGTTCTTGCCGGCGACGTAGATCTCGCCCTTCGAGGCCTCTTCCTCTTTCAGCAGGAGGCGGATGAACGTGCTCTTGCCGGACCCGGACTGGCCGACGATGAAGACGAACTCGCCCTTCTCGACCTCGACCGAGACGTCCTCGAGCGCGGTCGTGCCGTTGCGGTAGACCTTCGTGACGTGCTGAAGACTGATCATGACCTAGGGATCCCGAGGGGTTCAGGGGGGTGAGGCAGCGCGGAGTCTAACAGACACCTCTGCACATCGGAACGAAGGTAGCCTGGGTCGATGCAGACGGCGACGCGTTCCCCTCGCGCCTCCGCCCCCCCGATCCGATCCACCTTGCGGCGCAGCGTGATCGCGCTCGCCGGCCCGGCGCTGATCCTGGTCTCGGTCCTGGTTGCGCTCCGCGGCATCGCCTTCTTCGGGCTGCTCTCCGACCAGCACCCCGACGTGCTCTCGTTCTGGCTCCCTCGTTCGTGCCTGCTCGGACGCTCGCTCGCACAGGGACACGTACCGTTGTGGAACCCGTTCGAGATGATCGGCACCCCGTTCGCCGCGGACGCGCAGAGCGGTTGGCTGTCGCTCACCACGATGGGCACGTCGTGGCTCTTCGGGTGCGAGGGTGGGCTGCGGGCCCAGATCGTCCTGCACCCGATGCTCGCCGGGCTCGGCCTGTGGTGGTTCCTGCGCAAGGAGGGCCTCGGACGGATCGCCTCGACGGCGGGAGGCCTGTCCCTCGCGATGGCGATCGCCGCGTCGATCATCGCGATCAGCCTGCCCTTCGGCGGCACGCTCGCGTGGACCCCCTTCCTCCTGGTCGGTGCATCGGGCTGGTTCTCGGCGGCCGGGTGGAGACGGCTCGGGTGGCTCGCGGTGGGCGCGTTCGCGTGGGGGCAGGTGGCGGCCTCTCACCTCTCTCACGGCCTCGTGATCGCGACCGGGCTCGCGGTCGCGTACGTCCTCGCGCGGGCGCTGCACGAGGTGCGGGCGGGTCGGCTCCCGGCGCCACGTGCGGTGTGGCTCGGGGTCGCGTTCCTGGGGTTCCTGCCGCTCGCGAACCTCGCGATCCTCGTACCGCGCTTCGCCCTGCTCGAGCGCTCGAGCCTGTCGGAGGGGTACGAGGCGCTGGCGGGCACCGTGGCGGGCTCCGGCGGCGACGACGTTCCGATCGCCTCCCGCGGCGTGTGGGCGGCCTGGCCCCTCGCGCTGGCATCGACGCCCGGCGGGTACCTGGGCGCGGCCGCCCTGCTCGCCGTCCCCTTCGCGTTCCGCGATCGGGCTCGGCGCTTCCTGGTCGTGGCGCTCGCGAGCATCGGCCTCGTCGCCTACCTGCTCACGAGCACGCTGCTCGTCGGCGCCGGATGGTTCCGGTCGGTGGCGCTCTCGCTGCCGTTCGGCGACGTCTACCTGCACAACCCAAGCCGGTTCCGGTACGCGGCGTTCCTCGTGGTGCCAGCGCTCGGCGCGATCGGGGTCCAGTGGCTGGTGGATCGCCGCCCCTCGTTCCGAGAGGCCGCCCCCTGGCTCGCGGGGGGCCTCAGCGTGCTCCTGGCCTTCCCGCTGCTCGCCGGCGCGGATCCCCGACGGCTCGTCGTGTTCGCCGCGGCGTCGGGGGCGGTGATCGTGGTGGTGCGGGCGCTCGCGCGGGGCAGGCGGTGGGCGCCCGTCGCGCTCGTCAGCGTCCTCTCGCTCGAGCTGCTTGCCGGAGCCCTGTGGTCGAGCGCCTACCGAGGCGGGACCGTCTTCTACGGGCTCGAGGGCGACGACCATCCCGCGCTCGTCGCCGCGCCGCTCCGCTGGCCCGCGGTAGACGTCGGCGACTACCTGGAGCCGGGGCCGATCGCCCGGGCGCTCAGGGGTTCGGACGGCCGGTACCTGTCGTGGATCTTGCCGGATGCCTCCTTCAACAAGGGCTACCTCTTCACCCGGGCACGAACCGATCGCCCGGCGCTGCTGATCGGACGATCGGTCCTCTTCGAGGTCCCCGACGTCCTCGGCTACTCCCCGATCCAGCTCCCGCGCTACTGGCGCTACATCCGCGGGACGAACGACCTGCCGGTCTACTACAACGCCTCCACCCTGCAGCTGCCGACCCTCGAGGACCTTCGGCTGCTCGGCGTCGGACACCTGATCGGACGCTCGGAGCAGGAGCTCCCGCCCGGGGTCGGAGGAACGATCGTCCGGACCGAGGGCGGCTACCGGCTGGTCGAGGTGAACGGAGGCCAACCTCGCGCGTCCGTGGTGACCTCGTGGGAGGTGGTCGGGAGCGAGGAGGCGGCCCTCGAGCGCGTGCTCCAGCCCGGGTTCGACCCTGCGGCGGTCGCCGTGCTCGAGGAGGATCCCGGCCTCGAGCACGTCGACCCGGATGCGGCCGTGTCGACCTCGGTCACCTACGCCGAGGAGCGTCCCGAGGTCGCCGTGCTCGGCGTGGAGACGAGCGTGCCCGCGATCGTCGTCGTCCGCAACGCGTGGGACGAGGGCTGGACCGCGACGGTGGACGGGAGGCCCACGCCCGTGCTCTACGCGGACCACGTCCTTCAGGGTGTGGCGGTGCCGGCGGGCACGCACGAGGTTCGCCTCACCTACCGCGAGCCGGCGATCGGCCTTGGGCTCGTCCTCTCGGCGTTGGCGTGGCTCGGCTTGCTGATCGCGCTGGGCGTCGCGATCGTGCGAGGGCGTCAGCCCTCCGGAACGACCTCGGCCGCGCTCTCCGAGTCCGTGGCGGGCGAGACCGCGGGCTCCACCGGGGCGTAGCCGGCGACCTTCGGAGGCGCGGCCACGGCCTGGAAACTGCCCTTCTCCTCCGTGGCGTCGGTCGTCTCGCCCTCCTCCCAGGCCTTCGCCTCCTGGCCGGCGCGCAGCACCTGGAAGACGCGGAGGACGTTGGCCTTGCCCTTCACCTTGAGCGGTGGCAGCTCGGCGAGCCGGAACTCGTCGGGCGGGAGCGCGTCGGCGAACTCCTGGGTAACCACGATCTCACCTGCACCGGCGACGCCGCACAGCCGGCTGGCGGTGTTCACCGTGTCGCCGATCGCCGTGTAGTCCAGCCGCTCGTTCGAGCCGATGTTGCCGACGACGGCCTCGCCGACGGACAAGCCGACACCGCAGCCCTTCACCTTCAGGTTGCCGGCCTCGCCCGGACCGGACATGGCCTCGTCGATCAGGTCCTGCATCCGCATCGCGGCGCGGACCGATTTGACGACGAACTCCGGGTCGGATCGCGGGGCCCCCCAGAAGGCCATCACGCAGTCCCCCATGAACTTGTCGATCGTGCCGCGCTCGTCGACGACGGCTCGCGTCATCGCGTCCAGGTACTCGTTCAGCGCGGCCACCACCTCGGTCGGCGCCGCGTCCTCGGAGGCGGCCGTGAACCCCCGGAGGTCGGCGAACAGGACCGCGAGCGGTCGGGAAGCACCGTCGAGCGTGGCCACCGCCCCCTCGGGCGAGGTCAGGACCTCCTCGACCACGTCCTTCGCCAGGTAGCGCCCGAACACGTTGGTCACGTACTTGCGTTCGCGGACCTCGGTGAAGTAGCGGACCCCCAGCGCAGATACGTACGCGACGGCGCCGGCGATCGTCGGGTAGACCATGTTCATCACGGTGCCGTTGTCGAACCGCCGGAACACGAGCGCGAAGTAGCCGACGGCCAGAACGCCGCCCGCAAGCACGGCCAGCCACGGCCGCACGTAGAGCGTGATGAGGCTGACGAGCAGTCCGATCGCGAAGACCCACAGCAGCGTGGCTCCCATCGGCTCCGGCGCGATGAACGCGCCGGTCAGGATCGTGTTGAGTGCGTTCGCGTGGACCAGCACCCCCGGCTGACGGCCGGCCTTGTCGAGCGGGGTCGCGACCAGGTCCCCAAGGCCGAGGGCGGTCGCCCCCACCAGGACGATCTTGTCCTCGAACGTCCCCGGCGGGAAGTTCCCTTCGAGGACCTCGACCGCCGGGATCTCGGCGAACGTGTCGGCGAAGTTGAGGTCCTGAAGGTGGATGTCGCCGGTCGGCACCACGAGCGAACCGGCCTGCACGGCGTCCGGGCGGATCGTGATCGGACCCGATTGTCCAGTGGCCAGCTGTGCGAGCGCGAACGCCAGGGAGGGGACGAGCTCGCCGTCACCGGTCTCGATCACCGCCGGCACGGCGCGGACGACGCCGTCGGCGTCGGGAAACGTGTTCACGTGCCCGATCGCCAGCGCGCCGGCGGCGAACGCCGCGACCGGCGGGAACAGCTCGGTCGCGCGGAGGATGTCGGTGGGCGTTCCCTCGAACGTCGCGGTCTCCGACAAGACGACGGATCCGGCCGCCTCGATCGACGTCGAGAGCGCCTGGTCGCCGGCCGGATCGTCCTCGCTCGGGCTGCCGAAGGTCACGTCGTAGCCGATGAGCGTCGCGCCGTCGGCGGCCATCGCGTCGACGAGCTTCGCGTGCTCCGCACGGCTCCACGGCCACCGCCCCACCCGCGCCACGCTCTCGTCGTCGATCGCGACGACGACGATGCGATCGTCGGCCTGGACGCCCGGGAACAGGGCGTCGGACAGGCGCAGCTGCGTGCCGAAGAACACGTCGGCGGCGAGCCCCGCCGCCGAGGCGAGCGTGATCGTGCCCGCGATGACCAGGGAGACGAGCGGCTTGAACCAGGCGCTATGACGGCCCTGTCTCATCGGTCGATCGGTCCGCGTCGGCGAAGTGACATCCGTGGCTCCCTAGGAGCCCGGCCGCACCTCGTGTCGCCGCCGCCGCCCGATCAGGACGAGCGCGACGCCCGCGACCATCAGGACCAGCACCATGGCCAGCCACAACGGGACGTTGAGCGTGCTGCCCGTGAAGGCCGGCTCGCTCACCACACCGCCCACGACGTCGAAGTCGTTGCTGACCTGGTTGCCGCCGACGTCCGTGCAGCCGATGGTGTGCTCCCCGTCGCTCACGCCCGACAGCGTGATGACGACCGTGAAGCTGCCGTTCTCATCGGCGACGGCCTCACCGATCTTCTCCCCGTCCAGGGTGATGGTCACCGTCTGGCCCGGGGTCCACCCCTGGCCGGTCACCGTGATCTCGTTCGTCCCGGCGGCAACGGTGGCGCCACAGGTGCTCGCGGCGGGCGGGTAATCGCCCGGCGCGGCAGCCTCATCGACCTGCTCCACGGTCGGCCCCTCGGTCGGCTCGGGCTCCTCGGGCTCCTCCGTGGGCTCGTCCGGGGGCGGCTCGGGGGTGCAGTCGCGGACCTGGTCGACCTCGCACTGGTTGAACGTGATCCAGTCGCTGTTCAACAGGTCATCCGGGATCGGCTGTGGATCTCCGACCGTGCCGTCGGCGCCGATGACCACCATCGTGCCGGTCAGGACATCGGTGGTGCTGTCCCCAGCACCCGCGCTCACGGTCCCGTCGAACGTGGCAACGGTGGTGGAGCCGTCGGGGTTCAGGATGACGGCGTAGTCGGTCCCCTGGACCGAAGCCGTCGCCGTGGGGGTCTCGATGTCGAACCGGCTCTCGGCGTCCGTGAGCTCGGTCACGCGGTTGTAGGAGTTGCCGTTGGCCTGCGAGGCCTCGATCACCTTGGAGCCCGCGTCGTTGTCGATCGTCTCGAGCGTCACCAGCTCGAACGACGTGTTGAAGTCCAGCCGGGTCTCGCTGCCGTCGAAGTACTCGATCGCGGCGCGCCCGTCGGGACCGGTGATCACGATGTCGCCCTCGTTGAGCGAGGCGCCGTCGACACCGGGGGCGGGGTCCGCGTCGCCCTCCTGCACCTCCACCTGGCCCTCGAGGATCCGCAGGGTCGCGACCTGCTTGGCCGTGGCGGTCCCGGTGCACGCGGAGGCGACGAGCAGGACGAGCAGGAGGAGCGATCCGGTGATCGACAGTTGCAGGCGGCGCTTGGCTTCTCGCGTCACTTCAGCTTCTCCAGCTCTCGAGTCACTACCCGTCCCCGGCTCGGGCGCCGGTCGACGAACGCCCAGGGATTCTCCCTGTTCCGCGCCCATTCGGCAAGCCGGGGGACCCTCGCGGACAGCTGGGGGACAGGGTTGTGGCCTTTCGGCCTAGGCCGGGCGTCCCTCGCCACGTGGGGCCTAGCCGCCCCTATCCGCCTCGGTCCGGCGGCGCAGCTCGGCCTCGATGAGCTCCTCGAGGTCGCCGTCGAGGACCCGGTCGACGTCTCCGATCTCGACGCCGGTCCGATGGTCCTTCACCATCCGGTAGGGGGCGAGGACGTAGGACCGGATCTGTGACCCGAAGTCGATCCCCTTGCGCTCGCCGCGGAGGTTCTCGATCCTCGTCTGCTGCTCCTCGCGCAGCCGCTCGGCGAGCCGAGCCGTCAGGATCCGCATCGCGACGGCTCGGTTCTGGAGCTGGGACCGCTCGTTCTGGCACGCCGCGACGATCCCGGTCGGCAGGTGGGTGATGCGCACGGCGGAGTCGGTCGTGTTCACGGACTGTCCGCCCGGGCCGGTCGAGCGGTAGACGTCGATCCGCAGGTCCTTCGGGTCGATCTCGAGATCCTCGTCCGTCTCCTCGAGCAGCGGGATCACGTCCAGGTTCGCGAAGGACGTGTGCCGGCGCTTCTGGGCGTCGAACGGAGAGATCCGGACCAGCCGGTGCACCCCGCGCTCGGTGGAGAGCAGCCCGTACGCGTTGGTCCCGTGAACGATGAACGTCGCGCTCTTGACCCCCGCCTCGTCCCCGTACTGGACGTCGTCGACCTCGACCGGGAGCTGCTCGCGCTCGGCCCAGCGCAGGTACATCCGCAGGAGCATCTCGGCCCAGTCCTGGGACTCGGTCCCGCCGGCGCCCGCATGCAGGGTCGCCACCGCGTCGTTCCCGTCGTACTCGCCGCCCAGGAGCGTCGCGAGCTCCAGGCGCTCGACGTCGCGCTCGAGCTCGGTCAGCGCGCGAGCGAGGTCGGCGGTCATCTCGCGGTCGGACTCGCCAGCGAGGAGCTCGTCCATCGTGCGGGCGTCCTCGAGCCGGCGGACGAACGAGTCGAACCGCTCGAGCTCGGCCTGCAGCCGCGACTGGCGTTGGGTCAGCTGCCGAGCGCGGTCGGGGTCGCCCCAGAGCGAGGGGTCGGCGGTCTCCCGTTCGAGCTCGACGGCCTGCGCGCGCTTGGCGTCGACGTCAAAGGAACTCCTTCGCGGACGCGATGCGCTTGCCGAGATCCTCGAGGCGTTCGGTGTGCTCGCTCATCGCGACAATCGTACCGATGCCAGCACAACGTGCGCGGGGGCGGGGAACCGTCGAAGTGCACCCGCAGGACGGGACCGCGAGCAAGCGCCCGGCTATCCTGCGGCCGTGGCGGCAGACCTGGGGCCCGGTGACCACCTCGGCCCCTACCGACTTGAGGAGCGCCTCGGCGAGGGCGGCATGGGCGTGGTCTTCCGCGCTGTCCGCGAGCCGGAGGGCGACGAGGTCGCCCTGAAGATCCTCCGCGCCGAGCTCTCGGGCGACGACACCTTCCGGAAACGGTTCGTCCATGAGGCGCGCGCGGCCGGCGAGGTCCACCACAAGCACCTCGTCCCGATCGTCGACGCCGGGGAGGCCGAGGGACGCCCGTACCTCGCGGTGGGGTTCGTGCGCGGCATCACGCTCGAGCAGCGCCTCGCCGATCACGGCGCCCTGCCGATCGACGAGGTCGTGCGGATCGTCGCGCACGTCGCCTCGGGCCTGGACGCCCTGCACGCGGCCGGCATCGTGCATCGCGACGTGAAGCCCTCGAACGTGATGATCGACGAGGCCGGCGCGGCCAGCCTCACCGACTTCGGCCTCGCGAAGGGCCGCGCGTACACGGTGCTCACCAAGCCCGGCATGGTGATGGGGACGCTCGACTACCTCGCGCCCGAGATGCTCCGCGGCTCCGAGGCCACGGCGGCATCCGACATCTACGCGCTCGGGTGCCTCGCGTACGAGTGCGTGGCGGGCAGGGCGCCGTTCGCGGACAAGTCGATGTTCGAGCTCGCCAGCGCGCACGTGAACGTCGAACCGCCGGATCCGTGCGCGGAAAGGGCCGACGCGCCGGAGGGCCTCGCGTGGGCGATCCTGCAGGCGCTGGCGAAGGATCCGGCGAAGCGGCCGCCGACCGCCACCGCCTACGCGCACATGCTGGGTTTCGCGACCGGGCGGACGACGAGCTCGCCGTCGGGATCGCCGGTGAGCGAGCCGCCGGACCTGCCGACGCCGCCCTCGAGCTAGGAGACGGGCGGGAGCGGCATCTCGCCCGTGGTGCGCCTGCGGAGCCACGCGAGCCGACCGTCGAACCTCCGCACGTCCTCCTCGGCTCCGAGCCGCTCGGCGAGCTTGCGCGCTCGCGTCCAGAGCTCCTCCGCCCGAGCTGCTGCCTCGACGAGGACCGCGCTCTCGGCGGCCCGGTTCAGATAGTCGAGCGCCTTCTGCGTCTCCTCGCTCCGGTAGAAGTAGAAGGCGAGCTGCTCCAGGCGATCCTCGACCCGCTCGCCGAGGTACGTCTCCATCGCTAGACCCACCCGGCCGTTCAGCTCGCGAAGCGAGGTCGGGGTGAGCGTGGAGAGCGCCGCCTCCTGCAACAGCCCGTGGCGGAACGTGCACTCCAGCTCGGGGAACCGTCGCAGCTCCCGCACGATCTCCGCGCGCAGCAGCGCCGCGATGTCGCCATCGGGGTCGCGGCTCCCCGCCACCGATGCGGCGACCGAGACCGGGAACTCCCGTCCGACGACCGCCGCGACCTGCGCGAGTCGCCGAGGTCCCGTCTCGAGCCGGTCGATCCGTGCCACGAGCAGCGCCTCGAGCGCCGGCGGGAGCTCGGCGGCGGTGGCGGGCGTGATCGTCCAGGTCCGGCGCCGGTCGCCTCCGGCCTCGATCAGCGCGCGCAACAGCTCCTCCACGTAGAGCGGGTTGCCCTCGGCCTTGGTCACGAGCTGGCCGACGATGGCCTCGCTCACCAGCCCCTCGGGCACGAGCGCCGCGATCAACGCCCGCGATGCATCCGGCGGGAGCGGCGGGAGCGGGAGCTCGACCAGGCGATGTGCGTAGCCCGTCTGTGCGGCCAGGCGGAACGCCCAGCCCTCCGATGCGGGGTCGGGCCGGAGCGCCGCCGCGAGCATCACCGCCGAACGATCGGTGAGCGCCAGCAGCCGTTCGGCGAGCTCGCGGGTACCGTGGTCCGCCCATTGGAGGTCGTCCACGGCTAGCACCACCGGACGGGTGGAGGCGAGGGCCTCGACCCACGTGACGAAGGCCTCCTGGATCCGCGCGGCGAGGTCGTCGGCGGACAGGGCCAGCAGATCCCGTTCGACATCCGGGTCCAGCCGGACGGACAGGAGCAAACCCACGTACGGCAGCACCCGGTCCTGAGCGGTCCCGAGCAGCGCACCCGCCCTGGCCCGGAGCTTCGTGCGCACGGCGAGCTCGGCCTCGCCCTCCTCGACGCCCAGCCACGTCCGAAGCACCTCGACGAACGGGCCGTAGGGGGAGCCCGCGCCGTAGGACACGCACCGGCCGCCGAGCCAGGCGCCGTCCGCCTCGAACAGCGACCGCAGCTCCGCGAGCATCCGCGTCTTGCCAAGACCCGCGTCACCGACGACCAGCAGCGCCTGTCCCCTGCCGGCGCGCAGGTCCGTCACGGCCTCCCCGAGACGCGCGAGCTCGGCGTCTCGGCCAACGAGCGGCGACCGCGAGGCGGGCTCGGTCGCCGGGCGGGGGCCGACCAGGCGCGAGGCCACCACCGGCTCGGTCCGGCCCTTGACCGCGACGTCGCCGAGCGGCTCGAGCACGAAGTGCTCGGCCAAGCGAGAGGCGCTTCCGGGGCCGATCGCTATCGTGCCGGGCTCCGCGGCGCTCTGGAGCCGCGCGGCCACGTTCGTCGTGTCGCCGAGCGCCACCGTCTGCGAGTCCTCGCCACCGACCACGCCGACCGCCGCCGGACCGCTGTTGAGGCCGACCCGGACATTGAACCCCTCGATGCTCCAGGCGGCCTCGACCTCCGCCGCGTAGGTCGCCGCCACGCCGATGATCCGAAGCGCCGCGCGCGCGGCCCGCTCGGGGTCGTCCTCGTGGGCGCTCGGTACGCCGAAGTACGCGCAGATGCCGTCGCCCATGAACGCCTGCACCACGCCGCCGAACTCCTCGACGGCGCGGCTCATCCGCGTGACGCACTCGCCCACGAGCGCCTTAACCTCGTCCGGCCCCAGGCGCTCACCCAGCCCGGTCGAACCGACGATGTCGGCGAACAGGGCCGTGATGGGCCGCATCTCGTCTTCGCGTCGAGTCCCCTCGGGCATGTGGTCCTCCCGCGGGGAGCGTAGCCGTCGGAGGTCCGGTGAGCGAGGTCACGTCGTCCACGTGCCGCCGGTCACCGCCGGCGCCGAGCCCGTCCCCTACCGTCGCCACCAAGCCAAGCAGGATCGGAAGGAGGGGACGATGAGCACCAAGGTCGGAACGCTCCAGGCACCGAGGGCCGGTCGCTCGATCTGGCCCGCCGCCTTCATCGCCGCGGTCGTGATGCTGACGGTCGCCCTCGTGGCGGTCACGCTCAGCTCCGATGGGCCGAGGACCGCCCCCGCGACCGGGACGGCGACGGTCGAGCAGAGCGTCGTCAGCGGCACGATCGCCAACACGCCGAGCGAGATCCGTCAGGAGGCAACCCAGGGACAGCCCGTCGGGTCATTCGGCGGAACCGCGGCGAACACGCCCACCGAGATGACCGGCGGTATCGCCGTCGAGGCGCCCGCGTACGTGAGCGGGACGATGAGCGAAGGCTTCCCGGCGGAGATCTACGACCGGCACCAGCGCAGCTGATCGCACGAGCCTCGAGGAAGGCCCCGGCCTCGGCCGGGGCCTTCCTCATGTGAGCCGGCGCGCTTCGTGTGTCGGACGTCACATCCGGTCGGTGTCCGCGACCACCGAGCCCGCAAGACCCACCGCCCTACCGTGTGCTTAGCAGACGACGGAGGAGGGATCCGATGGCGACCAGAGGCGCGGCGCTCCCGATCGAGCGGAGCTACCTGCTGAAGGCGTGGTTCGCCGTGGCGGCCATCGTGATCGTCGCGGCCGTGGTCGTCTCGGCCGCGCTCGCCACTCGCTCAACGCCAGCCGGCGGGACCGACCTGCCGCCCGTCAAGGACTTCGGCCCCGTGAGCGTGCAGTACGAGCCGACGGTCGTGAGCGACAACGTGTGCGGACAGTGCCGGTGAGGTAACCCCCCTCTCCGCGCTCGACGCGAGGGGCCGGCCGCCCGGGAGGGTACCGGCCCCTCCGTCACGTCCGGGCTCGAGGCGTTACGCGACGGCGCCGTGGCACTTCTTGTACTTCTTGCCACTGCCGCAGGGGCAGGGCGCGTTGCGCGGCACCTTGTCGCTGCGCGCCTGCTGCGATGCGCCGGCGTTGACCGCCTCGCCGGGGAGGGTTCGACCCTCCTGGACCCGTTGGGGCCGAGGGCGTCCGGGCTCGTCCTGGCGGACGAGCTCCACGCGGTAGACGTAGCGGACGAAGTCGTCCTGGATCGAGTCCGTGAGCTCCTCGAACAGCAGGTACGCCTCGCGCCGGTACTCGGTGATCGGGTCCTTCTGCGCGTACGCCCGCAGGTGGATGCCCTCCTGCAGGTAGTCCATCTCGTACAGGTGCTCGCGCCATTTCGTGTCGGTGATGTTCAGCAGGACCATCCGCTCGAGCTCGCGCATGGTCTGCGAGCCGATCGCCTGCTCCTTCTCCTCGTACCGCTCGAGCGCGTCCTCCACCGCCCGCTCCTCGAGCTCCGCCGTGCTCACCATCTCCTCGAGGTCGCCGCGGGTGATCGTGGTGGGGAACAGCTCGGACATCCCGGTCAGCACCAGGTCCAGGTCCCACTCCTCGTTGAAGACCTCCGCGGGCGCGAGCCCGTGCACCGTACGGCGCACGACGTCCTCGACCATCCGCAGGGCCTCGTCCTTGAAGTCCTCGCCCGACAGCAGCTTCTGACGCTCGGCGTAGATCACCTGGCGCTGGGTGTTCATCACGTCGTCGTACTTGAGGACGTTCTTGCGTCGCTCGAAGTTGAGCTCCTCGATCTGGCGCTGAGCGCCCTCGACGGCCTTGGTGACCATCTTGGCGGTGATCGGCTCGTCGTCCGGCCACTTCAGACGCTCCATGATCGAGGAGATGCGGTCCGAGGCGAACATCCGCATCAGGTCGTCCTCGAGCGAGAGGTAGAACAACGACGCCCCCGGGTCGCCCTGGCGTCCCGAACGCCCGCGCAGCTGGTTGTCGATGCGTCGCGACTCGTGCCGCTCGGTGCCGAGCACGTACAGCCCGCCGGTGGCGACGACCTCCTCGTGCTCGGCGTCGGTCTGCTGCTTGAACTTGCGGAAGATCGGCTCGTACTCGGCCTCGTACTCGGCACGCTCCTCCTCATCCATCTCGAACAGGAGGTAGCGGTCGTTGTCCCACTCGCGTGCGGCCATCTCCTGGCGCGCGAGGTACTCGGGGTTGCCGCCGAGCAGGATGTCCACGCCTCGACCCGCCATGTTCGTGGCCACGGTCACGGCGCCCAGGCGCCCCGCCTGCGCGACGATCATCGCTTCCTTCTCGTGGTTCTTCGCGTTCAGGACGTGGTGCTCCACGCCACGCCGGTTCAGCAGCGTCGACAGACGTTCGGACTTCTCGATCGAGACCGTGCCGACCAGGATCGGTTGACCCGCCTCGTGGCGCTCGATGATGTCCTCGACGAGCGCGTTCCACTTGGCATCCTCGTTCTTGTAGATCTGATCCTGCTCGTCGACCCGGATCATCTCGCGGTTGGTCGGGATCTCGACGACGTCCAGGTTGTAGACGGACTGGAACTCCGTGAGCTGCGTCTTGGCCGTCCCCGTCATGCCGGCGAGCTTCTCGTACATCTTGAAGTAGTTCTGGATCGTGATCGTGGCGAGGGTCTGGTTCTCCTCCTTGATCCGCACCCCTTCCTTCGCCTCGATCGCCTGGTGCAGACCCTCGGAGTAGCGGCGCCCCTCGAGGACCCGGCCGGTGAACTCGTCGACGATCTTCACCTCGCCGTGCTGCACGAGGTACTCGACGTCGCGGTGGTAGTGCTCCTTGGCGCGAAGGGCGTTCTGCAGGTGATGCACGAGCGGCGTGTGGACGTGCTCGTACAGGTTGTCGAGGCCGAGCGCCTCCTCGACCTTGGCGACGCCGGACTCGGTGACGGCCACCGTCTTCTTCGCCTCGTCGACCTCGTAGTCCTCGTCGCGCCGCAGCCGCGGGGCCAGCCGCGCGAACGTCTGATACCACTTGGCGGAGTCCGCCACGACGCCGCTGATGATCAATGGGGTTCGGGCCTCGTCGATCAGGATCGAGTCGACCTCGTCCACGATCGCGTAGGCGTGGCTGCGCTGAACCATGTTCTCGGGGTGCATGGCCATGTTGTCGCGCAGGTAGTCGAACCCGAACTCGTTGTTGGTCCCGTACGTGATCCCCGCCCCGTACGCCGGGCGGCGGTCCGCCGGTGCCATCTGCGCCTGGATCAGCCCCACCGAGACGCCCATCGCCCGGTAGATCGGACCCATCCACTCGGAGTCACGCTTGGCCAGGTAGTCGTTGACGGTCACCACGTGGACGCCGCCGCCCGAGAGCGAGTTCAGGTAGGCGGGGAGCGTCGAGGTGAGGGTCTTGCCCTCGCCGGTCCGCATCTCGGAGATCTTTCCCTGGTGCAGGGCGATGCCGCCCATCACCTGAACGTCGAAGTGCCGCTGCCCGATCGTCCGCCGGGCCGCCTCGCGAACGCACGCGAACGCCTCGGGCAGCAGGTCGTCCAGGCTCTCGCCCGCCTCGAAGCGCCTGCGGAACTCGTCGGTCTTGGCCGCGAGCGCGTCGTCGGAGAGCTCCTCGATCTCGGGCTCGAACGTATTGACCAGGCCGACGACCTGCTCGAGCCGCTTGACCTTGCGGCCCTCGCCGATCTGACCGAGCTTCTCGATGACCATGCGCTGCCCTCAGGGGAGAACGGGTTGAGCCTCAATGGTACCCGAGCCCCTCCCGGCGCCAGGGAGCCATCGGGGGTTCGGCGCCGACCGCGCCGCCGGTTCAGCGTTCGCCGACGGGGACCGCCGCCCCCTCGCGCATCCGGAGCACCAGCAGGACGACGATGAGCACGACCGCGGCGACCCCGGCGGCCAGGACCCGGAACCCGGCGCCGTCGAACACGAATCCACCGACGAAGCCGGCCGTCGCCGAGGCGGCGGCCACCAGGAGGTCGTTGAAGCCCAGGGCCCCACCGCGCTCGTGAGGCGCGGTGAGGTCGCTGATCACGGCCGTGGCGCCGAGGAACGTCGCGGACCATCCGAGACCGATCGCGAACAGCCCGACGCCCACGACGAGCGGGCTCGTATCGGTCGCCGCGAGCAGGGCGCCGACGATGCTGGTGCACCCGCCGGCGATCAGGCCCCGCCGCCGGCCGAAGCGGTCCAGCGCCGCCCCGATCAGGGGCGAGAAGGCGAACATCCCTGCGATGTGGAGGCTGATCACCCCGGACACGGCCGTGTCGCTCGCGTGGTGGCCGTGGTCGAGCGCGACCGGCGTCACACCCATCACGGCGACCATCGCCATCTGACCGACGGCAGCGGCGATGACCGCGACGCGGAAGGCGGGCACCCGAAGCAGCTCTCGCGGACCGCGGACCGGGGTGGTCGGGTCCTCGCCCTCGATCACGACGGCGAGGTCGCGGGGATCGGGCCGCAGCGCGAGCGCACACACGACCGCCCCCGCCGCGACGACCGGGACGATCAGCCACGGCACGAGGTTCGGATCCCGGCCCCCGTCCTCGGCCGCGCCGCGCAGGTACGCCACGAGGAACGGGCTCCCCACGGCGCCGATCGTCGCAGCCGCGAGCAGGAAGCCCACCGCACGACCCCGGTGCTCCGGAGGATGCATGTCCGCGACCGCCGCGCGGGCCAGGTTCACCCCGCCGAACCCCAAGCCGAACCCGATGCCCGCGAGGAGCAATCCCACCGTGGAGTCGGCCGAGATCGCGAGCCACGCCCCGACGCCCGAAACCCCGACGAGCACGTAGGACAACAGGAGCCCGGGTCGGCGACCGGCCCGGTCCATCAGCCGCCCGATCCCCAGGGCCCCGAGCGCGGCGGCGATGAAGTAGAAGCCGTTCAGCAGGCCGACGGAGCTGTCGTTCCCGGACAGGTCCACGATGGCCTGGCTGCCGACGATCAGCAGGACGGGCGCCGCCGCCTGCGCGAGCCCCTGCGCGAGCGCGAGCAGCCGCGTGTTCCGACGGACGGCCGAAGCGCGATCGCCTGGGGCGCGAACGCTCACGGAGCTAGTGGATCTCGATCATCTTCTCGCGCACGGCATAGACGACGGCCTCCATGCGCGAGTGCAGATGCAGCTTCTCGAGGATGTTGCGGATGTGGTTCTTCACGGTGTTCTCGGAGATGAATAGCTTGCCGGCGATGTCCCGGTTGCTCAGGCCTTGAGCGACGAGACCGAGCACCTCCATCTCGCGGTCGGTGAGCTTGGGGGTGGGCACCGGGGGCTTCTGCTCGGAGGCCTTGCTCATCGCCGCGAACTCCGTCAGCAGCTTGCTGGCCATCGAGGGGCTGATACGGGACTGACCCGCCCAGACCGATCGGATCGCGTCGGCGACCTCCTCGATCGGGATCTCCTTCAACAGGTAGCCGGAGGCGCCGGACTTGATCGCCTCGTACAGGTCCGCCTCCTCGTCGCTGATCGTGAGCATCAGGATCTTCACGTGCGGAAGGAGGTCCTTGATCTCGCCCGCCGCCTCGATCCCCGATCGCTTCGGCATCCGGACGTCCATCAAGATCACGTCCGGCATGAGCTCCTGCGCGCGTTCGACGACCTCGGCCCCGTCGGAGGCCTCACCCACGAGCTCGAGGTCGGGCTCCTGCTCCAGGACCATCTGCAGACCGCGGCGGAACAGCGCGTGGTCGTCGCAGACGAGGATGCGGAGCCGGTCGGGCGTCCCAGCCATCTCCGTCACTCCGCGTCCTTCGGTTCGCGCTCGGCGGGTCCGCCGGGCGTCTGCGCGGATTTTACGCGACTCGCCCCCGCGATCAGCCGAGCCCGGCGCTTCTCGTGGTGATCGCGGATCTGCCGCTCGAGCCGCTCCGCGATCACATCGAGCGCCGATTCGACGTCCCGAGCGTCGGCATGCGCCCGGTAGGCCTTGCGTGGCGTGGTCGCCACGGCATCCACGCGGTGGGCGCCGCCCTGTCGAGGGTTCTTCTCGGAGATCACCTCGACCTCGAGCCGCGTGATCTTCGGCTCGATGCGATCGAGGCGCGTCAGCTTGTGCTCGGTCACCTGGCGGAGGCGCTCGGTGACGCGGGTCCCGCGCCCCTTCAGCACCAGCTCCATACGTCCCTCCTCTGGTCGGTTCGGCGGGCACCGGCGCTCGCGCACGTGCGCTCACACCCCCGGCACCCGCGCCCCCTACGGGCACCCGCCGCCCGGGTGGGCGGCGGGAACGGGCTCGCGTCCGGCTGACCTGGTCTTTGTCCCCACACTCGCCTGCGGGGGTGATCGGCGCCCCGAGGGACGCCTTCGCACCCTCTCCCGGTGGGGTCTCCCCCTCCGAGGCAGGACTTACATCTAAACCGCGCCATGCTCACCGACCAAGGGTCGGCTTACGTGGGTCGCTTCGCCCGCGGCTGGCATCGACTGCCGGGGAACCTCTCCCCGGGGCAACCACAGACCCGGACCCGAGCCCACTCGCGAGTATAGGTCTCGGAACCCTCCCCGCCGCCTCCCGAACCGACGAGACGGCACGAGCGGCCGTGAGCAGGGCGACCTCGGCCGCCCCGCCCTCGAGGAGCGCCTCGGCGCAGGCGGCGGCGGTCGCGCCGGTCGTGAGCACGTCGTCCACGAGCAGGATCCGGGCCGGTGGGCGGCGGGCCGGCGCGAACATGCCGCGCATCGCCTCCCGACGAGCGTCGCCGCCCCGCCTGGCCTGCGGCCCCGGATCGCCGACCCGGTCCAGCAAGCGCACGGCGGGGATGCCGAGCCGAGGGGCGACCGCGAGGGCGAGAGCCCTGGCCTGGTCGTAGCCGCGGGCCGCGAGTCGCGCACGGGACAACGGCACCCAGGCGACGGCATCGGGTGAGAAGGGTGCCCCCGACCAGGCGACCGCCATCGCGTCGCCGAGGGCCCCGGCGATCGGGCGCCACCCCGAGAACTTCAGCCGATGGACGGCGCGGCGCACGGGCCCATCGAAACCGAACGGCGCTCGCGCGAGCGCGACGGAGGGGGGTGGGCAGTCCCGGCAGCTCGGTACGGTCGCGGGCGTCGGCGCACCGCACCGCAGGCACCAGGGAGCCGCGATCGTCACGAGCGCGTCCCGGCAGCGAGCGCAGAACGGCCACGGACCCGCGCCGCACCCGGCGCATCGCCTGGGGAACAGCGCCTCCAGCAGCGGGCCGAGCACCCCCGGGACGCTAGCGCCCGCCACCGACAGGCGGACCGGGAGGCTCAGTCCAGCGTGACGTCCAGCGACGCATCCGCCCCGCGCCGCTTCAGCTCGATCCGGACCGACGATGCGCTGCGGAGGATCGGGTACGCCGTCACCTTGACCCGGCCCGTCGCCTCGTCCAGGTCGGTCTCGAGCACGTCGAGGCGCCGACCGTCCGCGGACAGCTTCACCGTGACCGGACCCGGCGGCTCGACCAGCAGGTGCAGCTTGGACGACTCGCCCGCGAGATCCAACTGCTCGATCCGCACGGCCGAATCCCCGAGCGCCACGCTCCGATCGACCCTGACGACACCGCGACGGACGGTCGCCCGCGGCCACGCCACCGCGAACCGACGGCCCCCGTCGTAGGAGGCGGTCGTTCCATCGACGTCCACATCGCAGACCAACGAGTACCAACCTGGATCGAGGTCTGAGATGGGCAGCTCGAACGGGACGAAGACGTCCCGGTGCGGCACGACGTCGAGCGTGACCGGCGACAGCGGCACGTCGCCGGAGGAACCGCCGGCAGCGACCGCCGTGACGCGCGCCCCATGCAGGACGACCTGGTGCGGGTCCGGATCCTCGCCACGGAAGATGAACGCGCCCTTCACGGTGGCGGGGAACCGCTCGAACCGCGCACGGACCGAGATCGGATCGCTCACCGCTCGGCCCCTCCCTTCGGGCTCAGGTCCCCTGATCCCACGAGCGAAGGTACTCCTCCTGCTCGGGCGTGAGCTCGTCGACCGTTACGCCCATCGCCTGGAGCTTCAGACGTGCGACCTCGGCGTCGATCTCGCGAGGCACCGGGTACACCCCAGGGTCCAGCGTGCCCCGCGCCTTCACGATCCACTCGACCGACAGCGCCTGGTTGGCGAAGGACATGTCCATGACGGCGGCCGGATGCCCCTCGGCCGCGGCGAGGTTGACGAGCCGCCCCTCGCCGAGCAGGTGGATCTTGCGGCCGTCGGCGAACGTGTACTCGTCCACGAAGCCTCGGACCCGACGGATCCCGCCGGTCGCGAGCTCGGCGAGGGCACCCTTATCGATCTCGACGTCGAAGTGGCCCGAGTTCGCGAGCACCGCTCCGTCCTTCATGACCTCCATGTGCTCGCGCCGGATCACCCCCTTGTCCCCGGTCACCGTCACGAACACGTCGCCGATCCGCGCTGCCTCGCGAAGGGGCATCACGCGGTACCCCTCCATCGCCGCCTCGAGCGCCGGGAGCGGGTCGACCTCGGTGACGATCACCTGCGCACCCATGCCTCGCGCCCGGGAGGCGACGCCCCGTCCGCACATCCCGTACCCGGCGACGACGACGATGCGCCCCGCGAGGAGCAGGTTGGTCGCGCGCATGATCGCGTCGATCGTCGACTGCCCCGTGCCGAACCGGTTGTCGAACAGGTGCTTGGTGTTGGCGTCGTTGACGGAGACGATCGGGTACCGGAGGGCGCCGTCGGCGGCCATCGCCCGAAGGCGGATCACGCCGGTCGTCGTCTCCTCGGTCCCGCCGACCAGGTCGGCGATCTGCTCTTGGCGCTGCTGGTGCAGGACCGTCACCATGTCGCACCCGTCGTCCATCGTGATCTGTGGCCGCGTGTCGAGCACCGCGTTGATGTGCCCGAAGTACGTGTCGTGATCCTCGCCCTTGATCGCCTGGGTCGGAACCCCGGCCTCGGTCAGCGCCGCCGCGACGTCGTCCTGCGTCGAGAGCGGGTTCGAGGCGCAGAGCGCGACCTCCGCTCCCCCGGCGGCCAGGGCCATCATCAGGTTCGCGGTCTCGGTCGTCACGTGCAGGCACGCGCCGATCCGCACGCCGTCGAGCGGCCGCTCCTTCTCGAACCGCTCGCGGATCAACGCGAGCACCGGCATCTCCTTGGCCGCCCACTCGATCCGGTCGCGTCCCTCCGGGGCGAGACCCGGGTCCTTCACGTCGCCATCCATGTCGTCACCTTCCTCGAGATCAGAACGCCTCCACCAGGTCCAGCAGCACGCGTCCGATGGCATCGGACGCCGCCTTCGAAGCCACGAGAACCTCCGCGTGCGACACGGGAGCGCCCGCGGCGTTCGTGGCGAACGCGAGGCCGAGCACCCGCATCCCGAGCGCCCTCGCCGCCACCGCCTCCGGGACGGTCGACATCCCGACGACGGTCGCACCGAGCAGGTGCAGCATCCGGGTCTCGGCCGGCGTCTCGTACGAGGGCCCGGAGACCGCGACGTAGACGCCATCGCGCACGGGTGGCGGGAGGCCGGCGGCGTCCGCCTCCGACCGGGTCTCGAAGAACCCCCGCGCCGAGGCCAGCGCTCGATCCGCGAGCTCCCTGTCGTAGACCTCGGACACGTCGACGAACGCGGGCGATCCGTCGGGCATGCGCCAGCCCAGGAGCGGGTTCACGCCCATCATGTTCAGGTGGTCCCGCAGGACGACGAGCGTCCCCGGGTCGATCGTCGGATCCAGCGCTCCCGCGGCGGCGGTGAGCACCATCGTCCGGGCGCCGATCTCGGCCGCCACCCTTGACGTGATCGAGGCCATCCCGACACCGTGGCCCTCGTAGAAGTGGATCCTCCCCTGGAAGACGGCGAGCGCGCGCTCGCCGACCTGACCCAGCCAGAGCTTGCCTGCGTGCCCGACGACGGACGGAGGAGGGAACCCGGGAAGGTCCGCGTAGGAGATCTCGACCGACCCCGAGGTCGCGGCGGCCTTGACGGCGTCGACGGCTCCCGATAGGCCGGAACCGAGCACGATCCCCGCGACGGGCTCGAGCGCCGTCCGCTCGCGGATCGCGTCGGCGATGCGCTCGGGGATCCCGTCCCCGGGAGAGGGCAGGAGACGAGGCTCGCTCATGCCTCGGCCAGGGTTCGCTTCAGCCGGACGATGGCGTCGATCGGGGTGGGGTCCACGTCTCGCGCGAGGGCCGAGTAGGTGGCGACCAGGTCGCCGATCTGCACCAGCGTGAGCAGCCTCGCGAGGGCCGAGCGCCCGTGCGCCCACACCTCGTGCGTCTGAGCCCCGGAGGCCTCCGCGATCTCGATCGACGGCCCGAACCGCGCGGCGACGTCCGCGGGCTCGCCGTCGTGCCGGAGCGCCACCACCGCGAACCCGTTCCCGCGGCCCTCGGACCATCCCACCACCTCGTTGTGGTCGAGCTCGGGCATCGTCGCGGCGAACGCCGGCATCTTGGCGTTCTCGTTGAACTGGGTCTTCCACCGGCCTGCGGCCACGGCGGCGATCCCCTGGGCGCCCCACACGACCGGTACGCGATCGCCGATCGCGAGGGCGAGCCGCTTCGATGGGTTGTCCTGCGTCGGGACCTGCGGGCCGGACCGGCCGGTCACGCCTTCGAGCTCGAGGGCCGCCTCATCGACGTCGGACGCGAACGAGGGGAGGACGCCCACCGCCACCAGCGCGCCCAACGCGCCGAGCGCCAGGTGGCCGAACGCTGCTCGCGGCATCGACCCGGGGGGCACCACGACCCGTCCCAGCTCGAGCTCCTCCGCCCGACGGGCGAGCTCGCCGCCCGACGTGATCACCACGAGGCGGCAGCCACGCTCCAGGGCCTCCTCGAACAGCGCCAGCGTCTCTTCGGTGGACCCCGAGTACGACGAAGCCACCACGACCGTGTGGGGACCGACCCATTCGGGGAGCTCGGAGCTGCGGATGACCGTGACCGGCATCCGCAGGCGCGGCGCGGCGAGCGCGGCGAGCACGTCGCCACCCAGGGCCGAACCGCCCATGCCGCAGCACGCGACGCCCGTGACGCCGTCGGCCTCGGGCAGGTTGGGGGCGTCGAGGCCGAGGCGGTAGCCCTCGCGGCAGAGCGACGGGAGCGAGACCACCGCCTCCAACATCCCGCCCGGATCGGCGGCGCGGAGCGCTCCCGCGTCGTCGAGGTCCGTCAACGCTTCTTCTTCCCCGCGGGGGGCTTCTCGGCCTCGTCGATCAGCATCACGGGGATGCCGTCACGGACCGGGTACCGGTACCCGCACGAGCGGCAGATCAGCAGCTCGGGATCCTGCTGGTAGTCGAGCTCCCCGCGGTCGTTCGGGCACACGAGGATCTCGAGCAGCTCAGCGTCCAACGTCACGCGTCGCCTCCTTCGTCACGGATGATCCGCAGGACCTCCTCGGTCTTGGCCTTCAGGAGCTCCTCGGTCCTTGCTTCCACGTTCAGGCGGACCAGCGGCTCGGTGTTGCTCGGCCGCACGTTGAACCACCAGTCATCGAACTCTACCGTCAGCCCGTCCGTGCGGTCCTGGCGACCCTCGGCGAACGCGTCGGCCACCTCCTCGACCTTGCCGACCTGATCGCCGACCCTCGAGTTGATCTCGCCCGATGCCCGATACCGGCGGAAGGGTTCCAGGACCTGCGAGAGCGGCACGTCCGCCCGCGACAGCTGCTGCAGGACGACGACCGCGGCGATCAGTCCCGAGTCGGCCCGGTAGTTGTCCCGGAAGTAGTAGTGACCGGAGTGCTCGCCGCCGAACACGGCGCCGGTGTCGGCCATCACCTGCTTGATGAACGAGTGGCCGACACGCGTGCGGACCGGCTGGCCGCCGCGCTCGCGGATCACCTCCGGCACGGCCCACGAGCAGATCAGGTTGTACACGACCGGCGCACCGGGATGCTGCTCGAGCATCGCGCCGGCGACCAGCGCCGTGACCTCGGAACCGCTCACCCCCTCCGCCCGCTCATCCACGACGAAGACCCGATCCGCATCGCCATCGAACGCGAGTCCGATATCGGCCCCTCGGGCGAGCACCTCTCGCTTCAGGTCGCGCTGGTTCTCCGGATCGATCGGGTCCGCCGGGTGGTTCGGGAACGTCCCGTCGAGCTCCGGGAACAGGTGCACGAGCGTCACCGGCAGCCGGTCGAACACGGCGGGGACGATCAGACCGCCCATGCCGTTGGCGGTGTCGGCGACGACGATGAGCGGCCGCATCGCCGACGCATCCACGAAGGTGAGGACGTGGTCCGCGTACGCATCGAGGAGATCGCGTTCGGCGATGGTCCCCCGCGACGTCGCAGCCGGATACTCGTCGCGTTCGGCGCGTGAGCGGATCTCGGCCAGCCCCGTGTCCTCCCCCACCGGCCTCGCGCCCGGGAGGCAGAACTTCATGCCGTTCCACTGCGGCGGATTGTGGGAGGCGGTGAGCATCACGCCGGCAACGTTCAGCGAGCCGCTCGCGAAGTAGAGCAGGTCGGTGGAGGCGAGGCCGAGGTCGAGCACATCGGACCCGCGCGCGGCGATGCCGTCGCGGAGCGCCGCGGCAAGGGACGGTGACGAGAGGCGGCAGTCGTACCCGACGGCGACGGTTCCCACCCCCGCCCAGTCGGCGAAGGCGGATCCCACCGCGCGAGCGACGTCCTCGTCCAGCTCGTCGGGGACGACGCCGCGAACGTCGTACGCCTTGAAGATGCGGGATAGATCGGGACGCGGCGACACGGTCACCGCATCGTACTGAACCCCGTGTGGATCAGGCCGTCTTCGCCAGGACCGATCCGAGGACGGACTGGAGCGGAACCGTCTCGCCGTTGCGATGCCACCACTTCGCCTCGCACAGGTGGCAGGTGGTGAAGGACAGGTCGCTCTCGCTCACCGTCATCGAGATCGAGATGAGGTCGCCCTGCTGGCACACGGGGCAGGTGCCGGATCGCTTGTCGTTCATGGTGGCATGTTCTGCCCCGGGCCCGGTCGCCGACCATAGCTCACCGACCTCATTTCTCCGCGGCTCGTCCGGGTCGTGGCTCCTGTCCCCCTCACGGGGCGTCGGCCGGGCCCGGGCGAGGGAGCCGGCGTCCCCCGGGGGAGGCCGAACGGCCGAGTGGCCGTCAGACGCTGGCGGGCACCCGCACGCGCGCGTCGGAGATCACCCAGCCGATCGGGGGCGTGAGCCGGTCGGCGTGCTCGGCGCACAGATCGAGCAGGTTCGGATCGTGTTCGGGCACCAGGTCCACGACCTCCGCTTGGCGGTCGGCGTAGCGGAGCAGGAGGGTCGCCTCGGCCGGCGTTCGGCAGCGGATCTTCGCGCAGACGCGCACGCTCGGATGGTAGATCACATCGCTGTGATTTCAAGCAAGGTCGCAGGCCGAACTCGGGCCTACGGCTTGATGATGACGCGGGCGCCCGTCTCGACGAGCTCGAAGAGCTCCTCGGACTCGGAGATCAGCATCCGGATGCATCCGTGGGAGGCGTAGGTGCCGATCGAGTCCGAGTTGAAGGTGCCGTGGATCCTGATCCCCGGCGCGTTCAGGTAGAGCGCCCGGGTACCCAGCGGGTTCCCCGGGCCCGGCGGGATCACCTTCGGCAGGTCCGCACCCCATGTGTCGAGCGCCGGGTTGTACCAGGTGGGGTTCTCGCGCTTGTCGACGATCTGCCAGGTGCCGACCGGCGTCTCGTACCCCGGGGCGGCCGTCGCGACCCCGTAGTCCTTCTGGAGCTTCAGTCCCTCGTAGAAGTACAGGTGGTTCTCGGACAGGTCCACCACGATCGACTGGCCAAGCCCGGCGGTGGTGACCTCGGGCTCGAGGATGCGCACGGGCACGTCGACCGCTCCGGCGCGCTCCTCGAGGGCCGTCAGGATGGCCTGCACGGCAGCGCCGGACCGGAGCTCCTGCCCCGCCTGCGAGCGTCTGGTGACGAGCTCGGACTCGACGAGCGCGAACCGCGCGTTCACCGCGGGAAGCGCCACCTCGTCGAACGCCTGCTGGACGAAGTCCCGCACCCCGGTGCGATCGGGGTCGAACGAGAGGTCGACGGCCACCTCCACCGGCACGTCCCGGAGCCGGTGGTACAGGCGATCCACGAACGACATCTCGTCGGCCACCGCGAAGGCCTCGGCGACCGCCGACTCCACGTCCGCGCTCATCCCGAGTGCGGCGGGCGTGACGGTCCAGGAGTGGCCGGCCGCCCGGATCGTGACGTCCTGATACAGGGTCTCCTCGGCACGCTCGCGGACCTCGCGCACGGCCTCGTCCCGCGTCATCCCGCTCACGTCGACGCCGGCCACGCTGATCCCGGGGAGGATCTCGCTCGCGGCCGACGCGTCGTAGCGGTAGGCGGCGTAGGCCGTGCCGGCCCCGAGGACGACGAGCAGGCCGAGGGACACGCCGGCGATCAGCCATCCCCGGCCGCCCCTCCGATGCTTCGCCCTCGCCATCGCCATCAGTATTCCCCTGCGGTTGCCCTCGAACACATCATGATAGGCGCTCGGCGCCGTGCGTCCAGACCTGAAGCTACGCAGGCACCGGGATGCCGAGGGAGGCGGCGAACGCGGCGAGCCCCTCGCGACCGAGCGAGTAGGACGCGGCCGCCGGCACGAACGTCCCCGACGACGCCTCGGCGAGCACGGCCACGTCGGGGGCGAGCAGTCGGAACTCCTTGGGTGCCTGGAGCGTGGTGCCGGGCTCCACCGTCACCTCGACGGTCTCGGCCGGGCCGGGCTGCAGGTAGGACAGGGTGACCACGGCCGGCTCGCTGCCCGGGTTGGACAGGACCAGCCCGGGGAGGGAGGGAGCGCCGGCCACCGCGGGAAGCACGATCCATCGGGCGGCGGGCTCGGCCCCCGTGACGGCCGCCTGGTCGGACACCACACCGTAGGTGCGTCGGACGGCGCCGACGTCGTCCCCGGTCACCGAGAGCGCGACCGCCGAAGCGCCCGCCGTCGTGGCGGGGAACGTCCTGCCGGAGCCGGGCGGCAGGTTCGCCTCCGCGAGGCCGGCGAACGGCACGGGGCCATCGGGCCCGAGGATGTCGCCCGCGAGCTGCACCCGCTGGGTCCCCTCGGCCCCGGCGCTCATGACGACGAGCTCGGTCCGGCCGGCGTCCGCACCGCCGGGGAAGGTGAGGTCCGAAGGCGGCTGCCCGAGGTACCCAAGGGCCGAGCGGATCCCGCCGGTCCCCGAGACGCCGAGCGACGCGGCGGCGACCCGTCCGACCGAGGCCTCGACGAGGGTCGAGACCGTTCGCTCACCCAGGACGACGTCGTTCAGGTGGAACGCGACGCTGCGGAACGGCTTCAGGACGACGTCGGTCAGCTCGCCCTGCTGAACCGGCTCCTTGCGTTCGGACAGCAGCGACAGCGAGAAGACGGCCTCCCTCGAGAACGGGTTCATCACGACGACGAACTCCTCGTTGCCCTCGACCTCGGTGCTGCCATCGGGCAGCAGCCATCGACCGCCGGCCGACTCCGCGCAGGGCTCGGCCGCCACCCCGCCCTCCTCACCGCCGGCGTGGGCGACCCAGCCGACCGCCACCCACTGGCCGAACCATTCGACCCACGAGGACCGTCCCCGGGCGTCGGCGGGCACGGACACCCGTGTGAAGGCCCGTGGGTCCAGCTGGAGCGTCTGGGGGGCATCGGAGGACCGCTGGGCCCCGAGCGTCCGGATCCGCACCGTGGCGACCTCTGGGCCCGGGTTCGCGATCTGGAGGGACACCTCCCACCCCTCGGGTCCTCCGCCGTGCGGACACGACCAGGAGCCCGAGACGGCCGGACCGTCGGTCCCGGCCTCGTACGTGGGAGGCGCGAGCTCACGATCCGCGTACGTCGCGGCCGCCACCGACCCGACGAGCACCAGGACCGCGATGAGCGGCTGGAGCCGCCTCATGCCGACACCGGCTTCCGGGTGATCCACAGGGCGATCGCCCACAGGACGGCGAGGACCCACATCTGGGTCGTCCGGAGCCACTGGTCCGCGAAGGTCACGGAGACCTCGCCGGGTCCACCCGGACCCGCGACCGCCCAGCCGAGTCCCTCGAACGATGCGGCCCGCCGATCGCCGGTTGCCACTCGCCACCCCGCATCGAACTGATCGGCCACCACCGCCGTGCCCTCGCCGTCGAGCGCCCCGGCCCATCCCGCACCGTCACGTCGCAGCTCGGCCGACCCCGCGTACGGAGCGAGCTCGAGCGCGGCGGGGTCGCCCGCCTCGGGGACCGGCTCCGTCGTCGCGAACGCCACCGGCAGGACGGCGGCGTTGCGATACACCGTGAGCCCACCGGTGGGCACGACATCGAGGTCGAGCTGCTCGTCGAGGCGTTCGACCACCGGGGCGGGCAGATCGCCCTCCTCCGCGACCAGGAACCGGATGCCGAGCGGCCCGAGGAGCGCACCCGCGTGCTGCGTGTCTCCGACGACCAGCTCGCTCAATGCGGCGCGAAGCTCTTCGTAGCCCGGACCCGTACGCGCGCGGCCCGTGTCGAGCGCGACGACCCCGTTCCGATCCGTGAGACCGAACCGCACCGTCGACGCACCCGCCTCGGACAGTCCGATGGGATCTCCGCCCGGGGCCAGGAACCGCTCGCCCGTGGGTGCTCCGAGCCACAGGACGCGGAACTCCCCGGGCTGGCTCGACTCGATGACCGGCCAGGCGGGCGGGAGCCCCCCGGGGCGCACCTCCCACTCGGCCAGCGTGACCTGCAGGGCCTGTGCCCCGAGCCCGACGCCCAGCACGACCGCCAGCGCCGCCGTTCCGAGCTGACGGATGCCGAAGGCGCGCCGCTCCAGTCCCGTCGCGAACGTGGCGAGCCCGTACGCGACGAGGGCGGCCTCGGCGACCGCGGCGGCGGACAGGTAGGCGGCGACGTTGGTCAGAGGATCGGGCAGCAGGCCCCGCGCCGAGGACCACGCGAGGCCCGTCCCGAGGACCGCCACGAGCATCGCCCGCCACGCTCGCCTCCGCTGCTCTTCGCCCGCCCCCGCGAAGCAGATGAGCGCCGCGATCGGGAGGAACCCGGCGACGACCCACGTCCCGGGTCCCTCGCCCGGGACCAAGCGCAGCAGCGACCACGGGTCGTCGGTCCCGATGACCGACGAGAGCGCCGATCCGGTGTCGCCCGCGGCCGCGAGCAGGATCGGGAAGGCCAACAGGACGGCGGAGGCGGCGGCGAGCAACGCGAGCCCGAGCCCCCGTCCCCTTCGACGACCGGTCACGAGGTGGGCGAGCACGAACAACGCGATCGGCAGCGCGATGCCGGGGAAGAAGGAGGCGCCGATCGAGAGCGCGACGCCCAGTCCCACCGACTGCCGGAACCGGCGCTCGGGGGCCCGGCGGGCGAAGGCCCCGTCGAGCCGGTCCCATGCGAACGGCAGGACGGCGAGGGCCACCAGCAGGTCGAGCCGGCCCTCCGAGAACGCCCACAGCGTCAACCCACTGAGGACGTACGCGGCGGCGGCCACGACAGCGGGACCCGGACGGGAGGTCTGGCGCGCCATCGCCCGGTACATCGCGATCGTGGCGAGCGGCGGCATCACGCCAAGCAGCAGCTTCTGCGCCAGCGCCGTGCTCCCCAGTGCGACCCACGACGCCGCCCCCATCCCGGCGAGCGCCGGGCTCGCGGGCTGGCCGCCGCCGAGCACCGTTGTGCGGACCCCCGACACGAGCTCCTGCATGAACGCTTGCGCCTGGCCCGGGAAGGCCGCGAGCGCACCGCCGGTCAGTACCTCGGGACCGATGAAGTGCCGGACCGCGAGCACCCCGAGGACGATCGCCACCGCGGATCCGAGCAGAACCGGGTGGCCGCTCGCGACCGAGGCCGCTCGCCGGGGAAGCGGGGCGCCGAGCTCCTCGTCCTCGAGCTCCTCGAGTCCCTCGTCGAGGAACTCCTCAGCGCGCTCGAACCAGCGGGGGAGCCGCAGGGCGGACGCCATGAAGCGGCGAACGACACGGTCGCGTACCGACCGGACCCGCTGGGCGCGGACGCGTCTGGCCAGGGTCCCGGGCACGCGGAGCAGGTTCCACCCCCACGCCGCGAGGAGGTCGTACGCGTCCTCGAACCGGCGAGCGATCGCCAGGTAGACCAGGCGCGCCACGCCGAGGGCCAGGTACACGGGCAGGACCCACAGGAGCGTGAGGATGCCGTAGTTCTTCAGCATCGCGGCCAGGGCGGCTCGCTGGGCGTAGTAGCGGGAGCTCCGGTGCCGGTGCGTCCGGCGCTCCCCCCTGCCGGTGGCTCCCCGGTGGCGGGCGGTGGCGAGCGGGGTCATCAGGACGCGGAAGCCGGCGATGTGCGCTCGCCAGCAGAAGTCGAGGTCGTCGTGGTGGCCGTCCAGGCGCTCGTCGAACGGTCCCGTCCGCTGCCAGGCCTCGCGCGAGATCAGCATGGCGGCGGAGGAGACGAACAGCACTTCGAGGACCCGGTCGTACTGTCCCTGGTCGCGTTCGCCGTCCTGAAGGGGCGAGTAGGGGTGACCGAAGCGGTCGATCGAGCGCCCGACCTCGCGCAGGATCCGGGGGTCGTCCCAGTCCACGACCTTGGGACCGACGACCCCGACGCGTTCGACGCCCTCGATCCCCTCGGCGGCCTCGAGCATCCGCGCCACCGCGTCGGGCGCGAGGACGACGTCGTCGTGGACCAGGAGCAGGTAGTCCGCCGCCTGCGCGGGGGCGAGCTCGGTCGCCGCGGCAAGGGCGCCGGCGATCCCGCGGTTCCGCCCGAGAGAGATCACCCGCTGCTCCCCGAGGGCGCGCCCGAGGATCTCGACGGTCTCATCGGTCGAGCCGTTGTCGACGGCCACGACACCGAGACGAGGATGCGTCTGGGCCGCGAGGGACTGCAGGCATCCGCGCAGCCAACCGGCCGCGTCGCGCGTCACGAGCACGACGAGCACGCTCGGTGTTCGGACGGCGTCAGGAGCTGAGGAGGGATCGGTTGTCGTTGTGACCATGAGGAGCGCCCGTGGGCGGCGGGAGCCTAGCACGCGCCTCCCGCCCGAACGCGGAAGGGGGGCTCTCGCCCCCCTCCCGAGATGGTGCGGCGATCCGACGACTACCGCTTCTTCGCGGTGCTGCGCCTTCTCGCCGGCTTGCGAGCTGCGGTCCGCTTCTTGGCAGCGGGCTTGCGTGCAGCCGCCTTCCTCCGGGCGGGCTTGCGCGCCGCCGTCTTCTTCGCGGTACGCCGCTTCGCCGGCTTGCGCGCCGCCGTCCGCTTCTTGGCAGCGGGCTTGCGCGCCGCCGTCTTCCTCTTCGCGGTCGTCTTCTTCGCGGCCGGCTTCCGCGCGGCGGTCCGCTTGCGGGCTGCGGGCTTACGCGCCGCCGTCCGCTTCTTGGCTGCGGGCTTACGCGCCGCCGTCTTCCTCTTCGCGGTCGACCTCTTCTTCGCGGGAGACATCGGTCACCCCCTTTCCATCGTCATCAGGACGCCATGCGCTTCAGGCGTCGCCGCTCTCGTTCGCTCATGGCCCCCCACACCCCATAGCGCTCGTCACGACGGAGGGCATAGTTGAGGCACTCGATGCGAACCGGGCAGTCGGCGCAGATCCGCTTCGCCTCCCTCGATGACCCTCCCTTCTCGGGGAAGAACACCTCGGGATCGTGTTCCCGACACCGTGCCCGTTCTTGCCAAGGGATGTAGTGATGCACCTCGGACTCCCCCCAGAATCACATGCGTGTGATTCTGAGCCATCTGATCCCCTCTTGACAAGAGGGAACCTCGAGTTCCGGTCCATCTCCACATGCGTCCCCGTAGGCAATCGAATACATGTCGAGGGCGTCGTGCAAGACATCGGAGCAAGAAAATGTATGGTCAAAGTGCTTGACCATATCGGTCAAGCAGCTTGACCGGACTGCCCTCGTCGCGACGCTTCAGCCGCCGATCGCTTCGGCGACGTGTTGACCTCCCGCACCGACGTGACCGTCGACACCGGTGCGCCGCAAGCGTTCATAGGTGGTCGTGCGCTCGACCGGGGTGCGCGAGATCGACGTGATCGCATCACGGATCTGGTGCGGTTCCATGCGGATCCCCCACTCGGCACCGGCCATACGGCTGATGGTCTCTTCCATCAATGTTCCGCCGAAATCGTTGGCGCCGCCCTTCAGGATCGTCTGACACATCCGCACGCCCATCTTCACCCACGAGACCTGGAGATTGTGGATAACTCCGTCCAGGAGGATCCGTGCGACCGCGTGCATCCGCCGGTCGTCCTGCGGCGTCGGGCCCGGACGCGCCTTCCCGGCGAGGTAGATGGGCGCGTTCTGGTGGACGAACGAGAGCGGCACGAACTCCGTGAAACCACCGGTATCGCGCTGGATCGACGCGATCCTACGGATGTGGAAAACCCAGTGCGGCGGCGCGTCGACGTGCCCGTACATGATGGTCGAGGAGCTTCGGATGCCCAGCTCATGCGCCGTTCGAACGATCTCCTCCCAGGTGTCGGCCGGGAGCTTGCCCTTCGTCAGGACCCACCGGACCTCGTCGTCCAAGATCTCGGCCGCCGTACCGGGGATCGTTCCGAGTCCGTGCGCCCTGCATCCTTGGAGGAACTCCCGGAAGGAGATCCCGAGCTTGGTCGCCCCGTTCAGGATCTCCATCGGGCTGAACGCGTGGATGTGGATACCTGGCGCGGCCTCGCGCACGGCGTCGAGCACGTCGAAGTAGAACGTCCCGGGCAGGTCGGGGTGGATCCCACCCTGCATGCAGACCTCGGTGCATCCCCACTCGGCCGCCTCGCGAGCACGATCGGCGACCTCGCGCAGCGTGAGCGTGTAGGACTCGGGGTCGACCTCGCGCTGCGCGAACGCGCAGAACCGGCACCCCACGTAGCAGACGTTGGTGAAGTTGATGTTGCGGTTGACGACGTAGGTGACCTCGTCGCCGACGGCCTCGCGACGCAGACCGTCCGCGACCGAGCAGAGCGCCTCGAGCGCGTCCCCCTCGGCGCGGAACAGCGCCATCGCCTGCTCGTCGCTGATCGGGCGGTGCCGGTCCGCCCTGCGGAGCGCGGCGCGGATGTCCGCGTCCAGGCGCTCGGGGGGCACGTGCTCGGCCTGCCAGACGCGGGTGCGCTCGGGCAGGTCGGCCTCGCCGTACACGACCCCGGCGTC
>DASSJM010000068.1:0-24585 GCA_035691205.1 Actinomycetota bacterium | reverse complement strand
GCCGCCCAGCTCCCGGCGATCGACGACCGGTGGTCGCCGAGGGCGTGCGACCGGCCGGAGCTGATCCGCGGGCTGCTGCGGGCGGGGATCGCCGGCGAGCAGGTGAGCCATCCCCTGGACAACGTGCTGCGCAACGTCGGGCTCCTGCACGAGGGCGACCCCGACAAGCAGTTCGGACTGAGCGGGGTGGACGCGATGGCGCCCGCGGATGTGCTCGAGCTGATCGGGAGCGCCGCGGGGTTCGTCCCCGATCCCGAGGCCCGTGCGGGGCCGGTCCCCGTCGATCCCGAGCTGGTACTGGATGCCTGCGAGGCGGCCGGCGAACGGCTCGCTCGGGCCGTGGAACGGGGCGAGCGCGTGGTCCTCGCCACCGGGCACCCGGTGGGCCTGGCGCACCTGTACATCGAGGTCGGGCGGGCCCTGCGCGCCCGCGGCGTCCAGCTGCTGCATCCCGCCGACGGCCTCATCTGGCGCGACGGCGACCGGCACCACCAATGGCAGATCAGGTACCTGGAGGGTGTGGCGATCCTGACCGACCGCGCGAGCGCGCGTCACACCCATACCGGGGACGCGATGGCGAGGATGCTTGAGGTCGAGCGCCCCGACCTGGTCTTCGCCGACCACGGCTTCGCGGGCGCTGCGATCGAACGCGGCGTGGAGACCATCTCGATCGCCGATGTCAACGATCCCGCCCTGCTCGTCGCGAGGGCGCAGGGCAGGACCGAGCTCGTGATCGTGATGGACGACCACGTGGCACCCGAGGACTACTGGCCGTGCTTCCAGGCGATCGCCGGACGGTTGCCGTGAGGGCATCGTCGCGCGGCCGACGCTAGGATGGTGCCACGTTGAACGTCACACCTACTCCTCAGGCACGGTCCTATCGCGTGAACGGGGCTGGACGCCCCCTGCCGACACCCGACCAGACGCATCGACGGCGGTCCGAACGGGGGGTCCCTCCCGCCGGATAGGGGCACGCACGCGTGCGGAACGGGCCTTCGGGGCAGGAGAACCCGGAGGCGCGAGTGAACGAGTACGAGGCGCTCGTCGACGAGGCGGTGCGCACCAAGCACACCGTCCTCCTCGTCGGTGGGCTCGACACCGGCAAGACCACGCTCGCCCGCGCGTTGCTGGAGGCGGCGCTCGCGGCCGGCCGTCCGGCCGCGTACCTGGATGCCGACGTCGGTCAGAAGTCGGTCGGACCTCCCGGGACGGTCTCGCTCAAGATCCTGCGCTCCGCCGGCGACCTCGAGCCCGAGAGGCTGGCCGTGGAAGATGCGCTCGCGTTCGTGGGTTCGACGACCCCCGAGGGGCACCTCCTCCCCATCGTGACCGGCATCTCGGCGCTGCATGAGCAGGCCAAGCAGCTCGGTGCCGACTTCGTCGTCGGGGACTCGTCGGGGCTGGTCTCGGGGATCTACGGGCAGATCCTGAAGTACCACAAGGTGGAGATGCTCCGCCCCGACCTCGTCGTGGGGCTCCAACGCGGCGAGGAGCTCCTCCCCCTGCTCGGCATGATCCAGCGGTTCTTCGCGACCGAGGTGGTGCCGCTCGGTGTCCATCCCAACGTCGTGCCGACCACGGTGGATCAACGGGCCGAGAACCGTGAGTGGGCGATGCGCCGCTACTTCTCGGGGGAGCTCCACCGGTTCCGGGTCAAGCCCACCGTGTTCATGCCGGCCCTGCCGGCGCTGTTCGACCTGGCCAACCTGCACCGGCTCCTGGTCGGGCTGTCCGATGGGGCGGGAGCGACCACGGGGATCGGGTACCTCGAGCACAACCCCGACGAGGGCGTGCTGCGTCTGATCTCGCCGGTGGCAGAGGGCCCCAAGGCGCTTAGACTGGGGTCCGTCCGTCTGGAGGAGTCCTACCGCGCCAAGCGGGTTGACCTCCGGAACCTGTTCGGCTCGGAGTAGGAGAACGCGTGCCGTCGCTCATCAAGAAGCGCCGCAAGAAGATGCGGAAGAAGAAGCACAAGAAGCTTCTGAAGAAGACCCGCTGGCAGCGGCGTCAACAGGGCCGCTAGGGGGCCCGACGGTGCGCGGGAGGGCTCCGGGACCACCCGGGGTGGCCTCGCTCGTGCTGTTCATCGTCTGCTCGCTGGCCCTCTCGAGCTGCGGCGGTGGCGAGGGGACGGCTCCGGATCTCTCGGGCTCGGAGGCGGTCGCGTTCACCTCGCGCGACGGCGTGGATCTCGAGGGTCGGGTGTTCGGACAGGGCGCGACGGCCGTGGTCCTCTCGCATATGCTCCCCGCCGACCAGCGGTCCTGGTTCGGCTACGCGCGGCGGCTGGCGGAGCAGGGATACCTCGTCCTCACCTACGACTTCCGCGGCTACTGTCCCGGGGGTGACGGCGGTTGTTCGCAGGGCGAGCGAGACGTCTCCTCGACCTGGCAGGACGTCCTGGGTGCGATCGACCTCGTGCGCTCGCGAGGGGCCACCCGGGTCGTCCTGGTCGGCGCGAGCATGGGTGGCACGGCATCGCTCGTCGCCGCGGCCGAAGAGGGCGCCGACGTCGAAGCCGTCGTGACGCTCTCGGCCCCACGCTCGATCGAGGGTCTGGTTGCCGACGGACCGCTCCTCCAGCAGATCTCCGCGGGCAAGCTGTTCGTCGCGGGGGTCGGCGATGCGACCGCGGCCGCCGCGGCGGAGGAGCTGTACGCGACGTCCCCTCCTCCCAAACGGGTCGAGGTCGTCCCGGCCGACGATCACGGGACCGACCTCCTCACCGGCGCCCAGGGCGAGGTCGTCAAGCGGTTGATCGAGACCACGCTCGCGCAGTACGCGCCCGCGTGACGGCTACGGCGACGCCGTCGCCTGGGGGAGCGGGGTGCCCGAGACGGGCCCCGGGAACGGCGCCTGCTCGCGGGATGCCAGCACGACCTGGTAGATCGCCGCGCCCGCGATCAGCACGAACAGCACGATGATCGTGATGAGCGTGAACCGGCGCACGGGCGAAGGCTAGCAGCGCCGTACGCCGAAGAGGCCGGGCCGAGGGCCCGGCCTCTTCGGTCTGCACCGCAACTACCGGACGATCCGAACCGTGAACGCACCCTTGCCCTGGACGGCGACGTCCTGCGGCAGGAGCAGCGTTCGGCCGAACCCCTTCACGACGAGGTCGTTGGGGTGGTCGCCCCCGTTCAGCGTGGCGATCAGCTGGTCGAGGGAGTCGACGTGCCGGAAGTTCAGGCGGCCGCGGCCGCCCGAGAGCTTGACCTGCTCGGATCCCGCCGCCCCACGGGGCACCTTCATGGTGAACGTGGCCACCGTGCTCGCCCCGTCGTCGAGCCGGGCGAGGGTCACCTCGACCTTGATCCGGTCGCCGGGCTCGGCCTTGACGATCGATCGCGGTGCCAGCTTCGGCTGGAGCGGGCTCGAGACGCGGATGCGAGCGATCTCGGACCGCAGGTCCTCGGCGGTGATCGTCCCGGACAGGTCGACCGCTGTGAAGTCGATCGGCTCGTACCCGTTGTACGTCAGGGCGTAGAGGAAGTCGGCCAGCCGCCAGACCCCTCCCGCGGCGCCGTAGTCGTTCGCCTCGAACCACCGGTTGGAGACCGTGAACGGCGAGCCGTCCTCGCGCGTGCCCTCGATCGTGAACTCGAAGCTGAGGCTCCCCGGTTCGTCGGCCTGCTGCACGTACGTGAAGTTGGACCATCCGTGCGAGTACGCGGCATCCGCGACGAACCAGTCCTCGTCCCACGCGACGTCGGTCCTTCCCTGGCGGCTGAGCCCGGTGTCCGGGCTCGAGACGTCGCTCGTGATCGGGATGAGCGTCGGCGTCTGGCCGAACACCCCGGCGATGCCGGAGAACCGGTCCTGCGTGAGCACGCCGTGGGTGGCTCCGATCGTGCCGATCTTCGTGCCCCAGAAGTTGCCGTTGTCGATCGCCAGCACGTCGACGTCGGCCATCCCGAGCGAGACCTCGCCGATCCCCCAGAACATGGGGTGACCGAACCCGATCGCGATGTCGCCGCAGACCGCGGTCGTGGTCCCGAACCCGTACCAGGACACGTCGCCGTAGGAGAGCGCCGCCCCCAGCCCCCCGCCCGGCGCGAACGGCGTGGGGTCGATCTCCGATGGAACGGGGACGGCGGCCGATCCGGTCCGGTACGCCGACACGCGCATGCCGTGCTCGGCGAAGAGCCCTTCGATCTGGGCGAGGGAACGGCCGCCGAGGCTCGAGACGCCGAGCGGGATCGGCAGCGTCTCGAGGGCGGCCGAGTCCGTGAGCATCGAGCCCTCGGCCCGCGCGGTCTCGATCACCTCCCTCGGGAGCGGGATGCGCGTGGGCATCGACCCGGAGGAGACGTCGGCGAGACCGAACATGCCGACCATGTCCTCGGCGGCGGTCAGGCCGAAGATGTGGCGGTCCTCCGCGATCGCCCACGCGACCGCACCGGCGAGCTTGCCGTTGACGTAGACCGGGGAGCCGGACATCCCTGCGACCGCGCCGCCAGTCTCCTCGACGAACGCGGCGGGCCCGGTGATCTCGGCGACGATCACGTCGATCCCCAGGTAGATCGCGTCGGGCAGCACACCGAGGATCTCCACGTTGAACGGCTCGATCGTCTCGCCGCGCAGGACCGTGTGCCCGACACCGGTCATGCCGGCGTGGATGGACGCCACCGGCAGGGTGGGCGGTGGGCTCGCGCACCCGGTGGCGGCCGGGGCCGGCACCGCGGCGAGTAACGACGAGGCGACCATCGCCGAAACAGACACGGCGGCGAGGATCGCCCTGGAGGAACGGTTGGTGCGGAGGGTCTTCACAGCGTTCACCCCTCTCGGCCCGATACGGGCATCGTATCCCTGTTGACGCGCCGGGAACGGGGCGCGTTCCGCCCGTGGTCCCCACCCCCGCGAGCCAGCGAGGATCGGGCCGATATGCTGCCGCGCGTGTGGGTCCTCCCCCTTGCCGCGGGCCTCGTGGCGCTCGCCTTCGCCGGTGCTCTGGCCAGGCACTATCGGACCCGTCGGCGCTCCTTCCAGGCGATCTGGGCCGTCGCCCTGTCGATGTACGCGGTCGCCTCGTTCGCGGTGTCCCTCGGCGTCCTGAACGGCTGGAGCGCCCTCGAGTTCCGATGGTACTGGGCGCTCGGAGCCGTGCTGAACGTCCCCTTCCTGGCACAGGGTGAGCTGGACCTGCTGATCCGCCGGCGACAGGTTCGGTGGGCCCTGTACGTGCTGCTGGCGTTCGTGACCGCGTACACGATCGCCGTCGTGCGGACGGCCGAGGTGGACACCCAGGCCCTCGCTGAGGACCTCCCCTCGGGCAAGGAGGTGTTCGGGGACGGATCCGCGGCCCACCGCCTGCCGCAGCTGATCTCGATCCCGGCCTACCTGGTGCTCGTCGGCGGCGCGCTGTGGTCGGCGTGGAGCATGCGGGGTCGGCCCGACCTCCGCGATCGGTTCTGGGGGACGCTGCTCGTGGCGACGGGCGCCACCCTGATCGCGGGGTTCGGCTCGGCATTCGCTGCGCTCGGCGAGCTCACCCTGTTCGCGCTCGCCCTGCTCGCCGGCATCGCCGTGATGTTCGCGGGGTTCCTCCGTGCCTCGCGCGGTCGGTGACGGACGCGATGCTCGGGCGGCGCTACAGCGCGGCCCACCACGAGGGGCCGTCGGAGCTGGGGCGTGGCGGCGGGGGTTCGACCGTCTCCTCGGTGATCAGGATCTCGTCGTACCGGGAGGTGTCCACCTCGATCTCGAGGAGCACGACACCGTCCTGGGGCCTGAACATCTCGCCGAACGACTCCCACTCGCCGTCGCCGCCCAACCACACCTGATACGCCTTCCCGGGAGCCGGATCCGGGCAGTCCTCGGAGGCCAGGTACAGCCGGCGTACCTCGGGAGCGGAGACCTCCACCATGCCGCTCCACGCGGGCGTCTGCCCCTGCGGGTCGAGGCTCACCGGCTCGGCGCCGGGCGAGCGCATCACGGAGAGGATCTCCAGCGCGGTGCCCCTCTGCGTCTGAGCGTCGGAGAGCCGGCTGCCGAGCACGAACGAGAGCCCACCGAGCGCCGTGAGGGCGATCGCCGATGCCGCCAGCGCTACGAGCGCGGCGCGTCGAGGGGTGCGGCCAGCGAGCGGCACCTCGTCGATCGAGCGGTGGAGCAGGGGCAGGAGGGTCTCGGGCGGGGTGACGGGTGGGGCGGCGAGGGCGAGGTCCCCCGCCACCGTCTGGATGTCGGCGAGGGTCTGGCGGCACCGGACGCAGGCCGGGACGTGCTCGGCGAGGAGCCGGTCGGCTTCGTCGGCGTCCTCGCCGGACAGCGCGAGCAGGGCGTACCCGCTCAGCAGCTCGTCGATCCGCTCGTGGTCCTGCGTCAAACGTCCTCCTCCGGAGCCAACGCCGCACGCAGCTTGCGCATGGCGGCGAGCGTCCTGGTCTTCACGGTCCCGAGCGGGATGCCGAGCTCCTCGGCGATCACCGCCTGCGTCTTCCCCCCGAAGTACGCCATGTCCAGGACCCTGCGCTGCTCCGCGGGGAGGGTCGCGAGCGCCTCGCGCACCTCCTTGCGTCGAACGCTGAGGTAGGCGTCCTGGACCACGTCCTCCGCAGGGTCTTCGCCGACAGGCGCCTCGAGGTTCGAGGCGCGCTCCGTGCGCTGACGCAGCCGCTCCTCCCGCCGGACGGCGTCCACGGCCCGATGGTGCACGAGCGAGAGGAAGAACGACCGGAACGCCCCCCGGGCCGGATCGAAGGCCTCCGGCGCTCGCCAGAGGGCGAGGAACGCCTCCTGGACGACCTCCTGCGCGATGAGCTCCTGGGCCGTCACGCGCAGGGCGATCCCGTAGGCGGGCCCGCCGTAGCGGCGGAAGAGCTCGTCGAAGGCGGCGCGGTCGCCGTTCGACAGGCGCCGATGGGCCTCGAGGTCCTGCCGATCCTCATCGCGCATCCGCGTTTCCTATCACACGGGCGCGTCCGCCCACCCGGTGCGGCTAGCATCACGCCACGGTGTCCGAGGTCCTGTTGTACTCACGCCCCCACTGCGGTCTATGCGACGAGGCGCGAGCGACGATCCTGGCGGTGCGGGGCCGGGTGGCCTTCGAGTTCCGCGAGGTGGACGTCACCGGCGATGACGCGCTCGAGCTCGAGTACGGGATCCGGATCCCGGTCGTGCTGGTCGATGGCCTCGAGCTCGCCGAGATCCGAGTGGACGCCGGAGAGCTGGAGGATGCCGTTCGGGGATAGTGCGATCGTGAATGGGGGTTCACGATCGCACTATCATGCCTCCGTGACCGATCGTCCGATCCCGGAAGCCACCGTCGGCCGGTTGCCCGTGTACCTGCGCGCCCTCGTGGAGCTGGCCGAGGCGGGGACCCCGACGGTCTCCTCGGACAGCCTCGCCGAGGTGACCGGGGTGAACTCGGCGAAGGTCCGCAAGGACCTCTCCCACCTCGGGTCGTACGGCACGCGCGGCGTCGGCTACGACGTCGCCTACCTCCTCCATCAGATCCGGCGCGAGCTCGGGCTCACGCAGCACTGGCCGATCGTCATCGCCGGGATCGGCAACCTGGGGCACGCGCTCGCCAACTACCGAGGCTTCGGCGAGCGTGGGTTCCGCCCCGCCGCGCTCGTCGACAACGACCCCGCCAAGCTCGGTGAGCTCGTCGGCGATCTCCGCATCCGATCCGTGGACGACCTGCCGGAGATCGTCCGGGAGTACTCGGCGCTCATCGGCGTGATCTGCACGCCGGCGCCGGCTGCACAGACGGTGGCCGACGCCATGGTCGATGCCGGGATCGCCTCCATCCTCAACTTCGCGCCGGTGGCGCTCGTGATCCCCGAGCGCGTCTCGGTGCGCAAGGTCGACCTCGCGGTCGAGCTGCAGATCCTCACCTACTACGAGCAGCGCAAGGCGGCACTCACGGAGGTGAAGGGGAGAGGACGGACGGGCGCCGGCGCCTGAGGTGGGCCGGTCGGGGATGCTCGAGTCGGGCTACTTGGCGATCGCGATCCAGAGTGCGATGAAGGTGACGACGATCATCACGCTGAACACGATGAACTGAACCGAGCCCTGGTCCAGCAGTCGCACGGCTTCTTGGGCGAGCATGGTCATGTCCTCCTAGGCGGGTCCGTACCACGGCGGGGCCGCCCCGCCCGTCAGGATGGCCTTGCGCTTGCGCTCCGCCCGGTCCAGGAGCGGCACGTGCGCCGCGAACAGGACGGTCGAGCCGATCAGGAACATCCACGAGTACCGATCCACGCTCCCCGTGTCGTGCCGAAGGTACACGCGGAGCACCGGGCCGCCATCCGTGAAGTAGGCCGTGGCCGCGGCGAGCGACACATCGCCATCGGTCGCGAAGCGGACATCCTCGACGGTGAAGTCGGTCGTCTGCACGGCGCCGGGGTCATGGATCTCGAAGCCGAGCTCTTCGTTGGTGCGCTCGGCGAGGAAGCCCTGCGTGGCGGTGGTCACGGACTGCTCGGAGCCCGTGTCGTTGTCGTTGTCCCCGGGCACGCGCCACTCGGATCCGCCCGGATACGTCGCGTACGCCTCGTAGACGGGCTCGGGCTCGACGCCGGCCGACTCGACGACCCAGCCCGGCTCGGCCCCCCTCGGACCCAGGTTCACCGGCGTCTCGGGCCCCTGCGAGTAGAAGCCGAAGGTCCACAGCGCCGACAGGATCATCATCCAGCCGAAGAATCCGACGGCCAGCACCAGGTACCCCATGCGCCGCCCGAACACGGCGGCGAGCAGCAGGAGCACGCTGCCGACGAACAGCACGAAGGCCATCACCGTGACGAGCCCGCCCTTGATCAGGGTGTCGCACGCGATCTCCCACAACAGGCAGCTGTCGGCGGCGACCATCAGAACTGGACGTTGTCGGTCGGGGAGGGCTTCTTCGACGGGTCGCCGTCGAGGAACTCCTCGACGGCAGCGTCGACGGCCTCCGGGTTGGTGCAGAGGTTCCTCTCGAACGGGACCTGCGCCTCGTCCTGGATGCTCACGAGGTAGTTGACGAGGTCGTTGATCTGCTGGTCTCCGAGCGCGCCCTCGAAACGGATGCTCCACGACGGCATCTGGCCGCGACCTTGTTCGAGCACCGTGACGATGTCACGCAGGCCGTAGATCAGCGGGTGACCCGTGTACGGTCCGCCGCACACGGTCTGCAGGTTGGGCGTGACGATGGGCGTTCCGGTCTGCGTGTTCAAGATCCTCGAGCCCTGGAGCTCGGAGCCGTGGCACTGCACGCAGCCCACGCCCGCCTGGTTCTCCTCGCTGAACAGCTGGACCTGGTGGCTCCCGCGGGTGATCGAGTCCGTGAGGAGGGCCCGCTCCTGCGACAGGTTCCGATCGGGCTCGACGAGCCAGACGGCGGGGACCCAGATGACGAAGAACAGGATCAGCAGGAGCCCCCAGCCCTGCAGCTTCTGGAGGAGGGGTGTCTCGAGGTCCGCGTCCGAGGGACCCGGGCGCATCGCGTTGGGGATGTCGGCCGACCGCTCCCGGCCGCGGCCCCGCACGATCAGGACGATCCCCGCCATCGCCACGAGGATCGCCCCCCCGACGGCGAGGATGATCCCCTGGGACTGCGTCAGCGCGATCATCATCCGGGCGCCACGCAGAATGGTCCGGCCTGCGGCTTGTTGAGCGTGTCGGTTCCCCTCGGGGGCCCGAGCATCACCACGGAGGTGTCGACAAGGACGTCGGACGCCTCGCTCACGCTGATCTGGAAGCGATCCATGCCGCGTGGCGCGGGCCCGAGCTCGTACTCACCCGCCGTGTTGTACTTCGAGCCGTGGCAGGGGCACTCGAACCACTGTGACTGCTTGCAGAACGGCACGCGGCAGCCCAGGTGCACGCAGCGCTGGTACAGCGGCATGATCCCGTCGGCCTCGACCCCTTCGGCCGCGTAGTCGGTGTCCTCGGTGGGCCGACCGTCGTAGGGAACGATGTAGAAGCGACCGGTCCCCGAGTAGTAGGGCTCGTCGTTCTCCTCGATGTAGGCGAGGATGTCGGCGAGCTTGCCCGCGTTGATCACGGAACCGAAGCCACCCTTCAGGCTCGGCCACAGGAAGGCGATCGTCGCGCCGCCGAACTCGGCGCCGAACACCAGGAGCGAGGCGATGAGCGACCGACGGAAGAACGTCCGGCGGCTGACCGGCTTGGAGGTCCTGGGTGCCGGCTCGCCCAGGATCGCCGCCGTCTCGGCGGCCTCCGCCTCCCGCTCCCGTCGCCGCGCCCGAACGAACGACAGCCCGAACACGATCGCGAACAGGTCGATCACGACGATGGCAACGATCGCCGCGACGGTCCCGCTCGACAGGGCCGCGAGGGGGGTCATAGCTCGAAGAACACCCCCTGCGCCCACGGCCACACCCAGTTGTAGCCCGTCCCTCGGAAGAACGAGCCGATGATCGTCAGCGTCGCACCGAACATCATGAGCATCGTGAAGAGGGTGATCGCGAGCTTGCGATCACCGGGCTTGGTGCTCGGGTTGCGGTCGACGAAGGGGGCGACCGCGAGGGCCAGCAGGACCAGGGTCGGCGCGAACACCACACCCGCGATCATGGGGTGGAAGTAGCGCAGCAGCTCCTGCAATCCGAGGAAGTACCAGGGCGCCTTCGAGGGGTTCGGCGTGAGGTTCGGGTTCGCGAGCTCGCGGAGCGGTGCGTTCACGAACGTCGAGAAGATCGTGAGCGTCGCGAGGACGATCAGCATCGCGACGAACTCCTCGATCAGCAGGTGAGGCCACACGTTGATCCGGTCACCCTGCTCCCGCTCGACGCGTTGGATCCCCTCGGGCGGCACCAGGGCGAGGAGCCGGTGCTTCTCCGGCGCGCCCCGCTTCGGCTCCGGCACGTTCCCGGTCGGGGCCGGCGCCTGGCGCGCGGGCGCCGTGGCGACCGCGGCGGCGGGAGCGGCGGCCGGGGTCGGAGCGGCAGCGGCGGTCGGAGCGGGGGTGGGAGCCGCAGTCGCGGGAGCCGCAGCCGCGGGCGCAGCGACGGGAGCCGCAGCCGCGGCCGGTTCGGCCGGCGGTGCCGCCGCGGCCGGGGCGGGCGCGGCCCCTCCTTCCCCGGTCTTCGCCCGATGCGCCCGAACCGCGGCCGAGCGCGCCCGGCCCTCGGCGACGCGCCGGTCGGTCCCCTTGGCGAGCTCCTCGGCCAGGACCTTGTCGAAGGTCTCCTGGTCGAGCGGTGTGTCCTCTCGCGCCATCCGATCCCTTTCCCTACAGCGGTCCCGAGATGCCGCCGTCCTTGCGGATCCGCCAGAAGTGCACGGCGAGGAACAGGACGAGGACGAACGGCAGGGCCAGGACATGGAGCACGTACCATCGGAGCAACGTGTCGGGTCCGACGACCACCCCCCCGAGCAGCAAGAAGTTGGCCTGCTTGGCGATGAAGGGCGAGTAGCCGGCGAGCGACGTGCCCACGGTCACCGCCCAGATCGCGAGCTGGTCCCACGGCAGCAGGTAGCCGGTGAACGAGAGGCCCAACGTGAGGAACAGCAGGACCACGCCGACCACCCAGTTGAACTCGCGGGGCGGCTTGTAGGACCCGGTGTAGAAGACCCTCGCCATGTGCAGGGTCACGCTCAACACCATGAGGTGGGCGCCCCATCGGTGCATGTTCCGCACCAGGTCCCCGAAGAACACGGAGGTCCGGATGTTCTGCATGTCCGTGTACGCGGCAGCCTGCCCGAGCTCGGCCGCCGGACGGTAGAAGAACATCAAGAAGATCCCGGTGACGGTCAGCAGGATGAACAGGAAGAAGGAGAGCCCGCCCAGGCAGAACGTGTAGGTCAGCTTGAGGCCGTGCCGCTTCATCTTGACCGGGTGCAGGTGGTAGAGGACGTTGTTCATCGTGGCGAGCGCCCGGTCGCGCGAGGTGTCCTTGTAGCCGCGACGGAAGATCGAGCCGGGGCGGAAGATCGACTTCCAGACCTCGGTCTCGCGGACGCGGTCGAACGCCTCGGTGGGCGTCGGCAACTTGAGCTTCACCCGGTCGTCCCCTCTTCCCCCGTCCTACCCTGCCTCGGCCCGTTGCGATCCGGGAACGGTGCCCATCTTCCGCGATCCGCCCGACCCCTCCGGCAGCCGCGCATAGTACAGCGTGTCGGTGGGGCAGCGGTCGACGCACACGGAGCACCGGGTGCAGGCGTTGTCATCCACCACGAACACGGCGTACGCGTTGCCGACCTCGGCACCCACCGCCTCGTCCTCGGAGCCCTCCACGATCCCGGTGGACATCATGTAGATGCAGTTCCACGGGCAGACGTCCTCGCACGCCCGACAGAGGATGCAGTTGTCCGGGTCCAGCATGAGGTGCTTGGGCGACTTGATGCCTGCGGCGAGCCACTCCGGGTCCACGGCCTCGAGGACGTAGTCGGTGTGGATGTCGACCTCGGTCTTGGTGAAGGGCATCGGCTCGCGGGCTCCTTAGACGTCCCTCACCGGTAGCCACCCGCGGCCCGTTCGGCCGACGCGCCGCGGAGCTTGCGACGCCAGTTCTGCAGGATGGCGGCGGCGATGACGACGGTGATGAACGGCCCGGTGGCCAGGCCCATCGCCACGGCGTCGCGCGCGAGGGGACGCCAGTCCTCGGTCCCCGACAAGCCGTCCCAACCGAGGGTCTGCTCCGCGAAGTAGAGCCAGAACGACGGGATCACCGCCATCGTGATCACCGCGAAGAAGCCGAAGGCCAGGCAGAAGACGACGGCGGTGGTCCACGACCACTCGAAATCCTTGAGGAACCGCTCGGTGCGCTCCTTCATCTTCAGGAGCCACTGCGGGACCTTCATCGGACCTCCACGCTCGCCGAACGCTTCCCCGTCGACCCGACCACCCTCGGCCGGGTCGGATTATAGCCACGCACATCTGGCCGCCCGAACCATCCATCGCCGCCACGATCTTGTGAAACGCTTCACAAGGTCTGCGGAACTATCGCAGGCCCCCCGGGGGAACCGCAAGCCGGTGACTGACGGCGGCTCGGCGGGCCGCTTCGCCTCCGAACCCCGGAGGCAGGCCGGCCCCACCCTAGACTGGACCGGCATGGCTCCCGTGCTCGCAGATCTCGTCCAGGAGGGCCTCGCGGCGTGGTGGGCGCCGGCCCTGGCGTTCGCCGCCGGGGTCGTCTCGTTCGCCTCGCCGTGCGTCTTCCCGCTGGTCCCCGGGTACCTGTCGTTCGTCGCGGGCGGCGAGGCGCGAGAGGAGAGCCGGCCCGTGGTGCCGATCCTGCTGTTCATCGGGGGGTTCGCCGCGGTCTTCACCGCCCTGGGCGCCTTCACCGGGGCCGTGACGAAGATCCTGCGCTCGACGGCGGGTGTGAAGATCTCGGGCGCGTTCATCATCGCGTTCGGCGTCCTGATGGTCCTGTATGCGCTCCGGCTGGGGTCGCCGTCCCTGTTCACCGAGCGCCGCCCGCTCCTGTCGAAGGTCCGCCCGGGCCGTGCCTGGGCGTTCCCCCTCGGGGTCGCGTTCGGCGCCGGATGGACGCCCTGCATCGGCCCGGTCCTCGCGGGTGTGCTGGCGATCGCCGCCGCCCAGGGGGGTTCGCTCCGAGGCGCGACGCTGCTGTTCGTGTACTCGATCGGCCTGGGCCTGCCGTTCCTGCTCGTCGGGGTCGGCATCCGCAGGCTCATGGGCGCGCTGGACTGGGTGAAGCGCAACTACCACTGGATCGCTGGCATCTCGGGCGCCGTGATGATCGCGATCGGCGTTCTGGTCATCACCGACACCTGGAGCCGCCTGCTCGCTCCCGTCCTGCGGGCGATCTCGAACTTCAACCCGCCCATCTGAGCCCGTCCCTGGCCGCGTCCGCCGGGGGGTGCCGCCCGACGGTCCGACCGTGCTATCGTGCGCGCGACCTCGGGGCCCGCCCGGGGTCGCCATGCGGAGGTACTCGGGGAAGGTGCGCAGGCGAACGATCCTGGTCCTGGGCTTGGTCGCCCTGGGCGTGGTCGCGGCCGCCTGCGCGCCCAACGCGACGCAGTCCGCGCTCGAGCCGCAGGGGCCGTACGCGCAGAAGGGCTACGACCTGTTCGTCCCGGTCTTCTGGGTCGCGGCGGCCATCTTCTTCCTCGTGCAGGGTCTCTTGGTCTTCTTCGCGATCCGGTACCGGCATCGCAAGGCCCGGACGGACGTCCCCCCGCAGGTCCACGGCAACACCAGGCTGGAGATCGCGTGGACGATCCTCCCGACCCTGATCCTGGCGGGGGTGGCCGTTCCCACGGTGGCGACGATCTGGGACCTCGCGCGAGAGCCGGAGGGCGACGTGCTGCAGGTGACGGTCCTCGCCCACCAGTGGTGGTGGGAGTTCGACTACCCCGAGCAGGGGATCATCACCGCCAACGAGTTGCACATCCCCACCGACCGCCCCGTGTACCTGACGATGTGCGCGGTGGGCCTGGGCTACGACAAGCAGATCGCGCCGAGCAGCTGCCAGGAGCAGCCCGCCGCGGTGGGCGACTCGGTGATCCACTCGTTCTGGGTGCCGGAGCTCGCCGGGACGCAGGACGTGATCCCGAGCCGGACGACGTTCCTCACGATCCAGGCCGACGACCCGGGGACCTACGAGGGGCAGTGCAAGGAGTTCTGCGGGCTGTCGCACGCGTACATGAAGTTCACCGTGGTGGCGCACGACCCGGCGGGATTCGACACCTGGGTCGCCGGGCAGCAGGCACCCTCGGCGGTCCCGACGCCCGGCGGTCCGGCGGAAGCCGGGGTCGGCGTGTTCCTGGCCAACTGCACGGGCTGCCACGCGATCGCGGGGCTCGAGGATGCCAACGGCAACCCGATCACGGCCAACGGCGGCCCGGACCTCACGCACTTCGCGAGCCGCGAGTGCTTCGCGGGCTGCATGCTCGAGACGACCGATGAGAACCTGCGTCGATGGCTCGAGAACCCGCCCGTCGTGAAGGCCGGGTCGTGGATGCCGGACTACGGGCTGTCCGAGCAGGAGATCGACCAACTGATCGCGTACCTGAACGGGCTGGAGTGAGCGAGGTGAGCCGATGGCGACCGTGAGCATCCCGGCTGAGCGGCCCGGCGGCCTGCTGCGGCGTCCCAGCGCGACGACCGGGTTCTGGAGCTGGATCACGACGGTCGACCACAAGAAGGTCGGGATCTTGTACGGCATCACCGCGTTCGCCTTCTTCGTCGTGGGTGGGAGCGAGGCCCTGCTGATCCGGGTGCAGCTCTCGCAGCCCGACCTGAACGTCCTGAGCCCCGCCGTGTACAACGAGATCTTCACGATGCACGGCATCACGATGGTGTTCCTCGTCGTGATGCCCTTGTCGGCGGCCTTCTTCAACTACCTGCTGCCGCTGATGATCGGCGCTCGCGACGTCGCGTTCCCGCGACTCAACGCCTTCAGCTACTGGGCGTTCCTGTTCGCCGGGGTGTTCATCTACTCGAGCTGGTTCCTCGGCGGGGCCCCCAACGGCGGGTGGTTCGGCTACGCGCCGAACGCGGTCGTGGATCCCACGCGCGGGATGACCTTCTACGCGATCGGCCTGCTGATCGCCGGCGTCGCGTCCACGGTCTCGGCCGTGAACCTCGCCGTAACGATCATCAATCTGCGCGCCCCCGGCATGACGCTGTTCCGGATGCCCGTCTTCGTGTGGATGGGCCTGGTCGTCCAGCTGCTCCTCGCGTTCAGCCTCCCGATCATCACGATCGGGCTGGTCGAGCTGCTGTTCGACCGCCAGTTCGGCACGCACTTCTTCGACCCGGCCGCGGGCGGGGACCCGGTGCTGTGGCAGCACCTGTTCTGGCTGTTCGGACACCCCGAGGTCTACATCCTGATCCTGCCGGCCTTCGGGATCATCTCGGAGATCATGCCGGTGTTCGCGCGCAAGCCTCTGTTCGGCTACCAGTTCGTGGTGTTCGCCGGCATCGCGATCGGGTTCATCGGGTTCGGCGTGTGGGCGCACCACATGTTCGCGGTGGGGCTCGGTCCGGTCGCGAACACCGCGTTCGGGGTGGCCACGATGATCATCGCGATCCCGACCGGCGTGAAGATCTTCAACTGGCTCGGGACGCTGTGGAAGGGCGATATCCGATTCACCACGGCGATGCTGTTCTCGATCGGCGTGGTCTCGATGTTCGTGATCGGCGGGCTGTCCGGGGTCACCCACGCGGTCGTGCCCTCCGACTACCAGCAGACGGATACCTACTACATCGTCGCCCACTTCCATTACGTGCTCTTCGGCGGCGCGATCCTCGGGCTGTTCGGCGGCCTGTACTTCTGGTGGCCGAAGGTCTTCGGCCGCTTCCTGAACGAGCGGTGGGGCAAGGTCCACTTCTGGATCACGCTGATCGGGTTCAACCTCGCCTTCGGGCCGATGCACATCCTGGGGCTGCAGGGGATGCCCCGGCGGATCCAGAGCTACCCGGACTCGCTGGGGCTCACGTTCTGGAACCTGGTCTCGACGGTCGGCGCGTTCACGATCGCGGTGGGGACGCTGCTCTTCCTGGTGATCGCGATCGGGAGCTTCCGTAAGCCCAAGCAGATGGTGGCCGATCCCTGGGACGCGCGGACCATCGAGTGGCTGACGACGTCGCCGCCGCCGCCGCACAACTTCGACGAGATCCCGGTGGTGCACTCGCTGGACGAACTCTGGCACCGCAAGTACGCGGAGACCGAGGGAGGTCGGGTCGTGCCGGTGCCCGCGGGCGGCTCGGGCGAGCCGGTGCAGGGCGAGGAGCACGGGGGCGGGCACGCGATCCACCTGCCGTCGCCCTCGTACTACCCGCTCGTCGCGGCGCTCGGGCTGCCGGTGCTCGGGTACGGGCTGGTCTTCGGCCTTCCGTTCGTGATCGCGGGGCTGATCATCACGCTCGCGGGGTTGTACGGATGGGTCCTGGAGCCCTCGGCGGAGTGAGCGGCTGATGGCGACCGCAGAGCACCCGATCGCGGCCCCGGTCACCGACCACGCGGCGACCAGCACCGGCCTGCCCAACACGAAGCTCGCGATGTGGCTGTTCCTGGCCTCGGACTGCCTGCTGTTCGGCGCGTTGATCTCGACGTACGTGCTCTACCGCGGCGCCAGCATCGTGGGCCCGTACCCCGCCGACGTGTTCGACATCCCGTACACCTCGGTCTCGTCGTTCGTCCTGCTAGCCAGCTCGCTCACGATGGTGCTGGCGCTGTCGTCGATCCAGCGGGGGGACGCTCCTCGGATGCGCGTCTGGCTGCTCGCCACCGCGCTGCTCGGGCTGACCTTCGTGGGGGGCCAGGTCTACGAGTTCACGGCGTTCGCGGAGGAGGGCCTGACGCTGTCGACCAACGTGTTCAGCACCTCCTTCTACGTGCTGACGGGGTTCCACGGCGCGCACGTCACCGTGGGGATCCTGATGCTGCTCACGGTCGTCGGGCTCTCGTTCGGCGGACGCATCACCCAGCAGCGGGCGGAGACGGTCGAGATCGTGGGCCTGTACTGGCACTTCGTCGACATCGTGTGGATCGTGATCTTCACCGTGGTCTACCTGATCCCGACGGGGAACCCCCCCGGGGCGTAGGAGCGCGCAGATGAGCCAGACGCACATCGACGATCCCGGCGCGCAGCCCGAGGCGGGGCACCAGGCTCGCCCGCATGGGGGCCGTCACCCGAGCCCCAAGGAGTACATCCGGATCGCGATCATCCTCGCGATCATCACGGCCGCCGAGGTCGCCATCTACTACGTCGAGGGCGCGAAGGAGTTCCTGATCCCGCTGCTGTTCCTGTTCGCGCTGATCAAGTTCTCGCTGGTGGTGATGTGGTTCATGCACCTGCGGTTCGACAGCCGGACCTACGCGCGGTTCTTCGTGATGGGGCTGGCCGGCGCGATCACCCTGTACCTCGTCGTGCTGTTGACCTTCCAGGTGTTCGCGGGGTAACCGATGCCGATCTGGCACGCGCACCCCGACGTCTGGCTGCTCCTCGGTGGGCTGTGGCTCGCGTACCTGCTCGCCGTCCGTCGTCACGTGCCGGCGACCGAGACCGAGCGCGACGAGCGCGGCCGTCGGACGGTGTTGTTCTCCGTGGGGATGGGGCTGCTGTGGCTCGCGTCGGATTACCCGACGCACGACCTGGCCGAGGGGTACCTCTACTCGATGCACATGGTCCAGCACATGGTGTTCACGCTCGTCGCCGCACCGTTCCTGGTCGTCGGGATCCCGGCGTGGATGTGGCGGGCGGTCCTGGCGCCCCGACCGGTCTTCGTGCTGTTCCGCTTCCTCACGCGGCCGGTCGTCGCGCTGATCGTCTTCAATGGGCTGCTCCTGTTCACCCACTGGCCGGCCGTCGTCGAGGCCTCCGTGCGGTCCGAGCTCACGCACTTCTCCCTGCACGTCCTGATCGTTGGGTCGGGGGTCGTGATGTGGTGGCCCGTGCTCTCGCCGCTCGTCGAGCTGCCGGCCCTGACGCCGCCGGGGCAGATGCTCTACCTGTTCGCGCAGTCGATCACCCCCACGATCCCCGCGTCGTTCCTGACGTTCGGCCACACGCTGCTCTACCCGGTGTACGGGACCTTCCCCAGGATCTGGGGGATGTCCGCGCTCACCGACCAGCTGGTCGCCGGGCTGGTCATGAAGATCGTCGGTGGCCTGATCCTGTGGGGGTTCATCGCGGCGATCTTCTTCCGGTGGCACGCCCGTGAGGAACGCGATGGGTGGGACGCCCTCGCCCTTCGCCACGTCGAGCGCGATCTGCGGACGGGGGTCGCCCGATGAAGCCGGCGCTCCGGGATCGTCTCGTCCTGCCGGTGTTGCTGCCGCTCGGGATCCTCGTCGTGATCGTGGCCGCGCTCTACGGGTTCTCGCGGATCCTGCTGGCCTTGCCGCCCACCGCGGCGACGGCGACGGCGCTCGCGGCGTCCTCGGGCATCGTGGTGGTCTCGGCGATCGCGGCGTCTCGTCGCCAGGTGCGACTGTCGACGATCCTGGCGATGCTCGGCGCCACGGCCGGTATCGCGATGCTCGCGGGCGGGATCGCGCTGGCCGTGGCGCCGGAAGAGGGGGAGGGAGAGGGCGAGGGTGAACGCCCGGTCGTCACGCTCGCTGCCTTCAACATCGCGTTCGAGCCCACCTCGCTGACGGTCCCGGCCGATGAGGCGTTCACCCTGCGGTTCAACAACCGGGACGCGGGCGTCCAGCACAACGTGGACATCTTCGACAACGCGGAGCTCTCGGGGACGGCCCTGTTCGAGGGTGAGCTCATCACGGGCGTCCGCGAGATCGACTACGCGGTCGACCCGCTCGCACCCGGCGGGTACTTCTTCCGGTGCATCGTCCACCCGACGATGGTGGGCGAGATGGAGGCGGTCCCCGGCGGCGAGGGTGGCCCCGGTGGGGAGGGCGGCCCCGGGGCGGGGCCGACGGTCGTCGCCCAGGACATCGCGTTCGACACCTCGACGATCGAGCTCCCCGCTGGCGAGCCGTCGACGATCACGTTCGACAACCGGGACGCCGGCGTGCAGCACAACATCGCGATCTACACCGACGAGTCGCTCGCGACCGAGCTGTTCAACGGCGAGCTGGTCACCGGTCCCGCGACGGTCGAGTACTCGGTCCCGCCCCTCGAGGCCGGTGACTACTTCTTCCACTGTGTCATCCACCCGAACATGAACGGGACCGTCGTCGTCTCGGAGGCCGGCGGCGAGGGCGGCGGGGGAGCCACCGGCCCGACGGGTGCAGGCCCGCCGACGGGCGCCACGGGCGAGGAACCTCCCGCAGGGGGGACGGCGGAGCCGTCGGTGGTCATCGCACAGAACATCGCGTTCGACACGTCGACCATCACGCTGCCGGCGGGTCAGGCCACCGCGATCACGCTCGACAACCGGGACGCGGGGATCCAGCACAACATCATGATCACGACCGACAGCACCCTGTCGACGCAGCTGTTCAACGGCGAGCTGATCACGGGTCCGGCCACGATCGAGTACCAGATCCCGCCGCTTGATGCGGGGGAGTACTACTTCCTCTGTCTGGTCCATCCGAACATGAACGGGACCGTGATCGTGGCCTGAGCGGGGCGCCGGCTTCCCCCGGGATAGACTGTCGTTCGCGGCGACAGCCGCTGGGGGAAGGGGGAAGCATGGGTATGCGTGAGCGGGCGGCGGTCGGTGTCGCCTGGTGGCTGTTCCTGGTGACGGGCATCGCCTGGTTGCTCGTCTCGCTGATCGTCCTGCGGTTCAACATCTCGTCCGTCGCGACGGTGGGCGTCATGCTGGGCGTGATCCTGATCCTGGCCGGCGTGAACGAGTTCCTCGACATGGCCGCTCGCCCGGGGTGGAAGTGGCTCCACGCGGTCCTGGGCGTGCTGTTCATCGGGGGCGGCATCTGGGCGTTCGTCCACCCCATCGGGGCCTTCTACGAGCTGGCCTCGATCCTTGGCTTCCTGCTCCTGTTGAAGGGCGCCCTGGACATCACGGTGGCCCTGGCGTCGAAGGAGCTCAACGACCTGTGGTGGATCGGCCTTGTGGTCGGGATCCTCGAGATCCTGCTCGCCTTCTGGGCCTCGCAGCAGTTCTTCGCCCCACGGGCCGCCCTGATCCTGCTGTGGGTCGGGTTCGCGGCGATGTTCCGCGGGTTCACGGAGATCTTCCTCGCCTTCGAGGTCCGACGGGTGAGCCGGGCGGTCGCGGCCGCGTAGGCTGGTCGGAAGGAGAGTCCGGGCCGCGCCCGGCCGGGATCCCCGGCCGGGCGCGCGTCCGCCTGGGGCGAGGAAAGGATGACGCCATGAGTGGGCATGAAGGTGAGACCGAGCGGCCCGAGGCCTCCGAGGCCGATGTCGAACGCCTGAAGGCGGAGCGGGACGCCCTGCAGGCCGAGGTCGAGAAGCTGGAGGATCGGCCCGAGCGCCGCCGCCGCGTCCGGCGCATCCTGACGCCGGTGCTCGTGATCCTCACGGTGGTGATCTTCACCGTCACGGTTCCTGCCGCCTGGGGCAACCGCACGATCTTGAACACCGACCGGTACGTCTCGACGGTCGCTCCGCTCGCCGAGGATCCGGCGGTGCAGGCATCGCTCGCCAGGCGGGTGACCGACCGGGTCTTCACCGCCCTGGACGTGCAGGGCAAGCTGGGTGGGGTCCTGCCGGAGAACCTCACCATCCTGGCCGCCCCGATGACCGAGGCGGTCCGCGGGTTCGTCGAGGAGCAGGTCCTCAAGCTGGTCGAGACCGAGGCGTTCGCACGGTTCTGGGAGGAGGCCAACCGGTTCGCGCACACGCAGGTCCTCGCGATCCTCGAGGGTGAGGGCGAGACCGTGAGCGTGGAGGAGGGCAAGGTCCTGCTGAACCTGATGCCGCTGGTGAACCTCGCCCTCGTCCAGATCCAGGGGGTGGCGTCCGACCTCGTCGGGCGCGACGTGACGATCCCCGAGGTGACACCGGGGATGCTCCCCGACCAGGCCGTGGCGGCGCTCGAGGGCGCGCTCGGCGTCGACCTTCCCGAGGACTATGGCGCGATCGCGGTCTACGACTCCGATGAGCTGGGTGCGCTGCAGCAGGCCCTGTACGTGTTCCAGCGGCTGCTCCTCCTCCTGATCGTCCTGATCCCGGTGCTCGTCGCGCTCACCCTGTGGGTCTCGACCCGACGACGCCGGACGCTGATCCAGCTTGCTGCGGGGGGAGTGGCTGGCCTCGTCCTGATCCGACGTGGGGCGCTGCTCCTCCGCGAGAACCTGTTCGAGAGCGTGGATACGCAGGAGTTCCCATCGGTCAGGGTCTTGACGGATCAACTCACCGACAGCCTGTTCCGCTACACGGCCGTGCTGCTCGCGATCGTCCTGGTCACGCTGCTGGTCGCGCTCGTCACCGGCCCGTACCCGTGGGCGGTCGCGCTCCGCGGATGGGTCCGCGACGCGGCGAGGAGCGTCGGCGCCGCGATCGGCGGGGCCGCGGCACCCGAGACGAGCCGTACGCGGTGGATCGCGGAGCACCGCGACGGCCTGATGCTCGGCGTCGCGGCGGTCGGCGTCGCCCTGGTGTTCTTCGTGGACCTGTCGGCGCTGTGGTTCCTGGTCGTCGCCGTGCTCGTCGGGCTGCTCGAGCTGGGGCTCGTGCGCATGCGAGGAAGGGAGGCGGAGCCCGCCTGAGGAGGGGGCGGCCGCCTACGGGGCGGCCGCGGGCAGCCGGGGCTCCCAGTCGTAGACCACGCCGGAGCGAACGATCAGGTCCGCGATCGAGGCGTCCTTCGCGCTCACGACGCACCAGAACAGGCCGATCGGGAACGCGACGCACAGGAGCGAGCGGAGCAGCGCCCGCAGGAACGAGAGCCGCTCACCCGCGCCGCCGACCACCCGGAGGCCGAGCACGGTCTTGCCGAAGGTCCTTCCGGTGTTGCCCCACCCGATCGCCAGGTACGCGAACAGCAGCACCCAGCCGAGGGCGGCGAGGTCGAGCCCCGAGGGCTCGGGCCAGGTGAAGCGCCGCGGGTGGAGCAGGAACCGGACACCGGCGACGGCGAAGTAGATGCCGACGAGCGTCGCGACGACGACGGCGAGATCGATCGCGTCCGCGAGGAAGCGAGACACGATGCCGGCGCGGCTGCCCTGCATCGTCCGGGCGGCGGGGGGGACCGTGAAGTTCAGGCCTGGTCCTCGGGGCCGGTCTCGCCGGGACCGCGCCGCTGCAGCACGCGGTCGACCAGGCGCGAGATCGCGCGGTCCGCGTTCATGCTCTGGACGCGGATGCCACCCACCGTCTCGGTGGTCATCGAGCCCATCGACTCGCGGATGATCTCCGGCAGGTCGAGCTCGTCCACGACCTCGCGCGCGATCGCGACGAGGTCGAGGCGCCGGACCACGGCCTCCACATCGAGCTTGGCGGCCACCGCATCGACGTCGATCCGATCGACCACGCGCTCCAGGTCCACGCGAGCGACGATGTCGTCTAGATCGATCCTGGCGACCACGTCATCGAGCGGGATCCGTTCCACCAGCTCGCTCAGATCCACGCGCTCGATCACGCGATCGATGTCGACCCGCGCCACGACCTCGTCCAGGTCGACGCGGGCGACCACCCGGTCCAGGTCCACCCGCTGCGCGACGACCTCGTCGATGTCGACCTGGTCGAGCACCGCGTCGACGACTTCGGGGACGAGGGTCCGCAGGAACGCCGCAGCCGCCTCTTCCTCGCGAGGGCGCTCCTCGCGCCACCGCGAGTCCAGGGAGTCGAGCCCGGAGCCCAGTCGTCGCATCGCGTCGCGGAACGGCGCCGAGGTCGTCACGGGCGACAGGACCAGCTCGCCCGTGCGGACCAGGGTGGTTGCGGTGCGGGCGCTCCAGCGGATCGTGCCGGCGGCGACGCCGAACGCGGCCCCCGCGAGCAGCGGGAGGCCGGCGGAGGGGGAGGAGGCCTCGGCCCGCGCCTGCTCGGGTCGGGGACCCGGGCCGCCCAGGGTTCGGGCGACCGCCTCGGTCAGCGCCTCGGTCGAGAGCGTGACGAGGCCGAGGGCGATCCGGAACCCCTGCTCGACGAGCTCCTCGAGCGATGGGGGGAACTCGCCCGCGACACGTAGCGGAACCACGTTGGTGTTGTCCGGTGCGACCGGTTGCTGCTCCATCGGTCCCCTCGCAGGCGTCGACGACATCATGGCCGGACGGCACCACCCTGCCAACCCCGGCCCGCGATAGCATCCGGTCGAGACGCCCGAGGGAGCTCCGACTGAAGCCCGAGCCCGTGCAACCAGGTCCCGAGGAGCCTGAGCCCGAGGCTTCGAAGGCCGGGCGCATCGCCCGCGCCCGCGAGACCGCCGACCGGTACGAGCAGCGGGCGCGGGAGACCTACGAGCAGGCCCGGGCCCGACACCTCTCGGTCCAGATGGTCGCCGAGGCGTACGAGCGCGATCGGGCCCGGGCGGGTGGATTGCTGGCCGGAGGGCTCGCGTACCGGATCTTCCTGTGGGAGCTGCCGTTCGCGCTGTTCCTGGTGAGCGCGCTGGGCCTGACGGCAGAGCTCGCCGGCGCCGATCCGGCGGACCTGGCCCGCGAGTCCGGCCTGACGGCCGCCACGGCCTCGACGGTGGCCAGGGCGGTGTCGGCGTCGGAGCAGGGACGGCTGTGGTTCCTGCTCCTGGGGGCGTTCCTGACGATCTGGGCGGGCAGGGGCGTGTTCCGGGGGTTCCGACTGGTCAGCCAGCTGGCCTGGGGTGAGCGGGCGCCCGCGCAGTCCAGCTTGAAGGGATCCCTCGCCGTCACGGGGATCGGCGTGGGGCTCATCGCGATCCAGGCGTTGCTGCCCGCCCTGTCGGACGCGCTCGCCCTACCGGGGTTCGTGCATCTGCTCCTCGGGCTCGCGCTGGCGACGACCGCGCTCATCTGGGCGCTGTCGCTGCTCCCGAGGGCGGACGCGCGCTGGACGGCCGTGGTGCCGGGCGCGCTGGTACTGGGGGTTGGCCTCCGCCTGCTGAGCCTCGCCGCGTCGACCTACTTCGCGTACCGCCTCGAGCACTCGAGCGATCTCTACGGGTCGATGGGCATCGCGATCGTGCTCATGCTGTACCTGTTCCTGATCGCGCGCCTGTTCGTCGCCGCCCAGTTCCTCAACGCGACGCTCTACAAGCGTCAGGCTCCGGAGCTCCTCGCCCAGTGGGCGTCCTCAACCATCCCCGGCATGCGGGAGCGCGGCGGAGATCATCATGCCGAGCCCGGCGCCGCC
>DASSJM010000067.1:0-10779 GCA_035691205.1 Actinomycetota bacterium | reverse complement strand
CCGAGCACGGTGAGCGCGAAGGTCCCCACGATCAGCGAGAGGTTCCAGACCTTCAGCATCCCCCGGCGCTCCTGCACCATGACCGAGTGCAGGAACGCGGTGCCCGTGAGCCAGGGAAGCAGCGCCACGTTCTCGACGGGGTCCCAAGCCCAGTACCCGCCCCAGCCGAGCACCCCGTAGGACCACAGGGCACCCAGCACCAGGCCGATCGTGAGGAAGATCCAGGCCCAGATCGTCCACCGGCGGGTCGTCCGCATCCACGCGTCGCCGACCCGACCGGTCGCGAGCGCCGCGACCGCGAACGCGAAGGGCACGGTGAACCCGATGAACCCCAGGTACAGGAACGGCGGGTGCGCGGCCATGAGCGGGTGGTTCTGCAGCAGCGGGAGGGGTCCTCGGCCGTCCGACGGCGCCGTCGCCAGCGTCTCGAACGGGGTCGTGGGCCCGAGCACGAGCAGCAGGTAGAACGCGCTCACACCGAACAGCACGGCGAGCGCCCAGGGGAACGTCTCGGGCCTGGCCCGGCGGAAGCGGAAGGCGACCGCCGCCAGGTAGCCGCCGAGCACGAGGTTCCACAGCAGCAGCGAGCCCTCGTCCGCCGACCACAGCGCGAGCACCTTGAAGAAGGTCGGGGTCGCCCGGCTCGAGTTGGTGGCGACGTATCGGAGCGTGAAGTCGTCGGCGAGCAGCGCCGCGAGCATCGCGAGGTTGGCCACCACCACGAGGGCGAACAGCGAGTAGGCCGACGTGCGGGCGCTCTCGACCATCCGCGGCCGTCCCGTCCGAACGCCGACGATCGCCGCGACCCCCCCGTACAGCGCGAGCGCCAGGGCGAGCGCGAGCGAGAGCGTGCCGACGATCGCCGGCACTCAGTCCACCTCGACGGGTCCCGGCGTCTCCCCCGGTCCCGGCGGCCGGTACTCCTCGCCGTGCTTCACGAGCATCGTGTCCGAATGGAAGACGCCGTCGGCGCCGAAGGTCCCTTCGAGCACCACGCCCACCCCGGTCTTGAACAGCGCCGGGGTCCCCCCCACGTGGATCACGGTCATCCGCGTGGTGCCGTCGGTGACCACGAAGTCCACGCCGCCGCTCGCGTCGTGCACGGAACCGGGGACCACCTGGCCGCCCAGGCGCAGGCGCTCGCTCGCCGGCGGTTGCTGCTGCAGGAGCTCGGTCGGCGTCACGAAGTAGACGAGGCTCCCCGACAGCGCCCGGGTGGCCACCCACGCCAGGCTTCCGGCGATGAGCACGAGGAGGACGACGACGCGGACGCGCACGGCACAGAGCCTACGAGGCTCCTCCGCGTTGCGTCGAGGCAGGGAACGCACGCACCTCTACAGCACGAACTCCCCGCCACCCACGACGTGGACGCCGCCGCCCACGCGAGGGCGCCAGGACCCCGCCTCGCGGCCCACCTCCACGTGGAGCTCGCTCGGCCGATCGACCTGCTCGCCCTGCCGGACCAGGACGCGTCCGTCTGGCATGCCCGCCAGCTCATGCTCCGCGAGGTAGGCGGCGAGGGGCCCGGCCGCCGAACCGGTCGCGGGATCCTCGCCGATCCCCTCCTCCCGGTCGAACATCCGGGCGGTGATGCCCTCCTCGGTCACGGCGAACAGGTACAGGCCCTCGCTGCCGGTGCTCCGGCACACGTCGGCGACGAGGGGACCGTGCCGCCCGGCGCTCCGCAGGGTGTCGAGGTCCCTGACCGGAACGATGACGAACGGGAGGCCGGTGCTCACCGGTCGGGACGGCAGGTCGGGGTGCAGACCGGCCGGCTCGACACCGGCGGCGTCGGCCAGGAGGGCGCGATCGACGAGCGGCTCCCCGAACACCGCGGGCAGCTGCGTCATCCACGCGGTCCGCTCGTCCAGGTCGACCTCCACGCGGAACTCGCCCGCGGCCACGACCTGGGTCGCCGGGGACGTGATCCGTCCCTCGGCCACCAGCACGAACGCGGTCCCGAGCGTCGGGTGGCCGGCGAACGGGATCTCGCTGCCGGGCGTGAAGATCCGCATCGCGTAGCGGTCGCCACCCGCCTCGTTCACGAACGTTGTCTCCGAGAACCCGATCTCGCGCGCGAGCGCCTGCATCGTCTCGGTCTCGAGCTCGACCCGCTCGGGGATCACGCACAGCTGGTTGCCTGCGAGCGGCCGGGGCGTGAACACGTCGAGGAGCCGGAAGGGGATCCGCACGGCGGCACCTTAGCGGGCGCTGCTACCGTTGGCCGATGGCGGAGGGACGCGGAGCCGGCTACCGCGACGGGGTGCGCGCGATGGCGCCGCTCACGATCGCGATCGTCGGGTTCGGCTTCTCGTTCGGGGTGCTGGCGCGCACGGCCGGGTTCACGTGGCCCGCTGCGGTCGCGATGTCGGCGACGACGTTCGCGGGATCGGCGCAGTTCGCCGCCGCATCGATCCTGGACGATGGCGGCACCGTCGCGGCCGCGATCGGGGCCGCCCTCCTGCTGAACGCGCGCTACGGACCCATCGGCGTCACGGTGGCCCCCTGGCTCACCGGCTCGACCCTCTCCCGGTTCGTGCACGCGCAGCTCACCGTGGACGAGTCGTGGGCGATCGCCGCCGAGGGCGACGGGAGCTATCACCCCAAGAAGCTGCTCGGCGCCGGGCTCCTGCTCTACGTCTGCTGGGTCGCGGGGACCGCCGTCGGAGCCATCGGCGGCGAGTCGCTCGGAGACCCCGAGGCCCTCGGCCTCGACGCGGCCTTCCCGGCCCTGTTCCTGGGTCTGCTGGTCCCCATCGCGAAGGGGCGCCGTCGCGTGCAGGCAGCGCTGCTCGGAGGAGCGATCGCGCTCGTCCTCACCCCGATCGCCCCGCCGGGTGTCCCCATCATCGCCGCGAGCGCCGCCTGCCTGTTGGGGGTACGCCGATGAGTGCGGCCTGGACCGTGGTGGTCGTCGTGGGCGTGGGAACGATGGCGATCAAGGGCGCGGGACCCCTCCTCCTCGGCGGCCGGCCGCTGCCGCGAGGCCTGATCGGCGTGATCGGCCTCCTCGCGCCCGCGCTGCTCGGGGCCCTCGTCGCGGTGCAGACCTTCGGCGACGGCCAGGCCCTCGTGGTCGACGAGCGCGTCATCGGGGTGGGGGTTGCGGCGCTGCTGCTCTGGCGGCGGGCGCCGCTGCTGGTCGTCGTGGTGGCCGCGGCCGCCGCGACCGCGATCACCCGCGCCGTGCTCTAGCCGGGTTGCTAGGCTTGGGCCACGCGCGGGCGTAGCTCAATGGTAGAGCTCCAGCCTTCCAAGCTGGCTATGCGGGTTCGATTCCCGTCGCCCGCTCCCCTGGTCAGAGCCTGTTCCCGCAGGTCATCGCACGTATGGCATCTCGTTGGCGTTGCTCGTTGCCACCCATCATTTCGCGCCGTTTCGCGGCCTCCTGCGGCCTGGCCGCGGCCTGGCCGCGGCCTGGCTGGTGCCCCCTGCTGATGACCTGATCAGCGAGAACTCTTCGGTCGTCGACTAGGAGAACCTCACCACGACGCGCTTGTAGTAGCAGTCGAACTCGCCGCGCTCGTCGATCTTGACGGTCACGACGTCCCCGCGCTTGCGGTAGCCGATGTCGACCCCTGAGCAGTCGCCGCGCCGCGTCACCTTGACCGAGGTGACGGCGCCATCGACGCCGGGGACGCGCACCTTGACCCAGGTGTGCCCGTTCTCGTCGAGGCAGTAGGCCTCGATCTCGTTGTCGTCGTAGTCGTCGACGAACACGCCGCAGTACTCGCCGGGGTCGTCGTAGAGGGTCACATTCTCGGAGGCCAGCACGCTGACCTGAGCGGCGCTAGCCGGCGTCGCCATCAGGGCCGTGAACACGACGGCGGGCGCGAGGATACGCACGTAGCGCATGGTCGCTCTCCCTTCTCTCCGATGGAGCATCCGAGCCGCCGCCCGCGGGGTTCAGGGCCGGTAAAGTCCCGGAGCTCCAAAGAGCCGTTCGGCCGCATGTAGGCTCGCCGCGCGCCCGCTCGGCACGTCGGCGTAGCCTTCGCCCATGCAGCCCCGACGAGCTCGCGAGCAAGGTGCCATCCGGCGTCGATCGCGGCGGCGTCCACCGAGCGAGCATACGCAGCCGGTCATGCGGCCGTGATCACGAGGCGAACGGTGGCGGTGAAGTCGGGCTCCCCGGGGACGCGCTCCGTGTATCGCACGAAGTACTGGCCGACAGGGAGCTTGGTGATGAAGGCTCGATGGTTGTAGACGACCCGACCGGGCGAGGCGAGGGCGTCGCGGTACTTCGTCACGATCAATGGCACAGGTTCGAACGTCCCAACGTTCCCCCCGACTATGGTCGCGATCTCCACCTCTTCTGTGATGGACTTCATGTCCGCGATGGCCTCCGCGCGACTCATGCCGAGCTCCTCGAGCTCGTCGTAGGTCCAGAACGCTGCGTGGCCTCCCACGATGTAGTCCTGATCGGAGAACCTGAAGGTCTTGCCATTCTCGTACAGCCTGAACTGACAGAGGCGGTAGTAGTCGCCGAGCCGAGTCGACTCCATCCGATCCCCGAGCCTGGATGCCTTCCCGAAGTTCTTGAGGAAGGCCTGCGCGGTCCCCTTCGTACAAGGGGCGGCGCGGTCCAGCATCTCGTTGACGCCCACCGAACCGGTGGGCGGTGGCTCTGGGGTCCCGGTCTCGATGTCGTAGCCGTCCTTGACGGAGGTGAAGTAGCTCTCATCGGGGAAGTTCTCGAGGTTCCACTCCACCAGCTTGGAGCATGATTGCGCGCCAACCTCGTCATTGCCAACGAGGAGGACCCGGTCCGGGTCACCTTCCTGGATGATCAGGCCGAGCAGGTCGCCGGGGGGAACGACGTCACCGGCCGTCACCGTGCCGCCGAGGATGACGACCCCGCCGGTGTCCGTGTCAGCGCACTCGATTCTGATCACGTGATCGGACATCCGGAACTCACCGGTCACCTCGCCGTCCTCCTCAACGGCGCTGACGCTCAGCGTCCGTTCCTCGTGCTTAGCGGTCGCGACGAGCACAACGTCACCTTCCGCGAGGGTCCTCGGGCCGTCGTCGGCTTCTTCGGACGTGGTCGTAGACGGCTCGGATGTGGTCGTAGACGAGTCGTCGCCGTCCCCGCACGCGCTGAGCAGCAGGATGGCGGTCGCCGCGCAGGCGACGGCTACGTACCTCATCCTCATTTGTCCTCTGCCCTCTCGCCCCAGGCGGATTCTAGGACCCGCCCTCAGTCGCCGAACTCTGCGCCCTCGCACGGCCGGTGGCAAGGGGGTGGATACCAGACTGAGCACGCACACGCAGGCGCGTGGAGCGCGATGACCCGACTGGACTGAGAGGACCGCATGACAGGACCGCGTGTCAGGATCGCGTGTCAGGATCGCCGCGGCTTCGCCCTCTCGCTCGGCCCGTAGTAACTCCTCGCCCAACGCCGCACGTCCGACGCCGCCCACAGGTCCCCCCGGACCGATCCTCCGGCCGGTGCAGGGAAGTCGGTGCGGTGCCGCAGCTGGTCGACGCGCTGCGCTTGGTCACGTCCAACAGCTCGGCGATCCGGACGAGGTTGAGCTGCTTCGGCACGGTCACGGCTCCGTAGTATCGCTGCGCCGGCGCGCACCGGTAGCCCACACCGCTGCTCCGGATAGCCGGATGGCCGATCCGAAGACCGGCCATCGATACTGGGGTCCGAGGCACCTACGGAGTCACGTCAGCGCAGCGAACGTACACATCTGCGTAGACGGCGACCGAGGTCCCGGTGAAGTTGTCTACCTCGACGTACCATGCGTTCTCACCCTCTGGCCTGTTGTAGCGGACCCACGCCTGAGCGTCCGAGGCGCCGGCCGTGTAGGAAGTGAACCCCCCACCGGTCGCCACGTCGCCCGTGTCGCAAACGGCGGTCCCATTGGTCTGTTGATCGTCGTCGAGGCTCTTGTTGATGTTCACGGTTCTCGTGTAGAAGCCGAGGACGCCCGGTGACCCCTGGATGCCCCGAGGACCTCGCTCCCCATCGGCCCCGGGAGGTCCCTGCGGACCGGGCTGGCCCTGGGCACCCTGGGAACCCTGGGGTCCGGTCTGATTCCAGCTGATCTGCACGGCGGAGCCCTTGCACGGGCTCGTGGGCTCGGTGCCGATCGCCACCTTGACCAGCTTGCCGCTCGGCTGCAGGCAGCCGGTGTAGGTGTCGCCGGTCGCCTGGCCGCTCGCCACGCCGATGCCGAGGGCACCGATCGCGAGCACCAGCGCAGAGAGTGTGACGATCAGGCTGCGTGGACGGGTCTTGCCATCCATGGTTCCCCCTCACTCCGGGCGGACCCGGCATCAACGATTCGCTCGAACCCCCAAACTGGAGGGCTTGGCTGGACCGTACGTGAGGGGTTGTGTCTGCGTCGAATCCAGACTCGAGGGGGCTAGCGCTCGATCCGGCGTGCGGTCAGACCGCGCACCACGTCGCCGGGTTCGGCGTCATGCCGGGCATTGGGCGCACAGCGAGCCGGCGCCGCACGGTGAGCCATTCATCTGACGGACGCGACCGGCTGAAGGCACAGGAACCACTTCCGCGAGGTTCAGCAGCGAACCAAGCGCGCCGGCTCGCGAGCGAGGGCGCCGAGCAGCGAGCTCGTCACCCTTGAGCCCATGCGATCCTGCTGCTCAAGTCCTTCCACACGTTCAATCCCGGCACGGCATCCTGAGCACCGGTCACCTCGGGCGACTTCAAACGGTTCTCTGCTGGACGCCCCGCGCGCAGCGCACGAGCCATAAGAGCGGGGGCGCAACCAGGCGCGTTTGGGTCCTCCGCTGGGTGGGTTTCCCACTTGGTCTTCCCCTCGAATGTTGCCGCGAGGGTGGTACACACAACCTCGAACAGGCCACAGGCGGTCCCCGCGCCGGTGGTCGGGCGTTAGGAGGTTGCGAATTGGCATCTGTTGCACGCGAAAACGGCAGGCGGCCGGGGGCTGGCGACCTGTGGGTCCCTCGCCCGGTCACATGGAACGGCTTGACGTTCAGGTCGGAATCCGAGCTAAGGATCGCGAAGGCGTTGGACGCCAAGAAGACGATGTTCTTCGTGAACGCGAAGGCACGCGTTGGCAACGGGCCTCGACGGGTGACGCGTGAGCTCGACTTCCTCGTGTATGACAGCGACCGGTTGGAGAACCTCGAGGTCGACGGACCGTGGCATGAGCCCGCCACCGCATGGAAGGACCACGAGCGTGACCGGCTGTTTAGGCTGCATGGCCCAAGCCTGCGGACCGAGCGGTACGACGCGAACCGCTGCTACGAGGAGCCCGAGGCGGTCGTAGCAGAGTTTCTGAGCCTCATGCGGGGGCCGAGATGAACCAGCTCTCGCTCCCGCCCGGCCAACGGCTCCGCGATCACGATCGCTTGAGCCCGTAGACGGCTCCCCGTCAGCTGCGCGTAAGGGGTCGCGCGCGCGACGGAGCTCGCCTCTTCGCTATCGCCTCTCTCGTACAAGCACGCGATGGCCGAGCGTGACCCTGTACCAGGGACCGTCGGCGAAGTGGCGTTCGACCGAGGGCCGGTCCGGGTCGTGTTCGCGCAGGAAGCGCTCGACCTGCGGGCCGTAGTGCCAGAATTCGCGCTCGAGGAGGGCCATCGGCGAGGGCCTGGATTCGGTGCTCCGCGACTCGCTCGCGGCCTCCGTGCGGCCTGAGGCGGCCTTGGCGTAACATATCCGCAGGTCAGAGGACTAAGAGCACCAGCCTTCCAAGCTGGTGGTGCGGGTTCGATTCCCGTCGCCCGCTCCATCAGTCGATCCGCTCGCCGATCCACGCCTGGGCATCCCAGTCGGCACCCCCTCGCTCACCCCCCAGCGCCAGGAAGCCGGTCTCCGTCAGGAGAAGCGCATGGATCTCCTGATCGCCGATGTCCGTCAGGGCCTGCATGGCGGGTGCGTCCGCGGGGAGTCGCACCCACGCGACCCCATCGGTGGACGTCCAGACAGCGGCGTCGACGTCCGCTCCGCTCACCTCATGGCCGGCCGCGACGATCCCAGAGGGTGAGACCACCACCGCGAACATCCGCTGCGCGCCCACTCCCCCGAACAGACCGGCCGGATCCGGCACCCGCGACCACACCTGGCCGTCGGGAGATGTCCAGACGACCGCGTTCGTCTCTTCGCCGATCGTCTCCTCGCCGACGGCGACGAACCCCTCGTCGTACGCCGTCATCGCGTTGATCTGCTGATCGCCGGGCCCGCCGAGCTCCGACCCGATACCGACACGACGCCAGAAGTCGGCCCGGATGCTGGACGTCCAGACCGCGGCATCGCGATCACCCTCGACCTCCGAGAAGCCGCCGGCCACCGCGCGATCGTCCGACCGCGCGACCGTGCTCATCTCCTGATCACCGGTCTCGGCCCGGACCGCCCCCTGACCGAAGGTCCACCTCCGTCCATCCAGTGAACGCCAGACGGCGGCGTCGCCGTCATCCGCTACCTGCGTCGACCCCACCGCGACGAGGATCCGATCACTGCTGATGACGTCGCGCGTGAACTGGTCGCGCTGCATGCGAAGGCCCCGGGACGCCGGATCGGCCCGCGACCACGCAGGCGGGTCGGCGGAGAACTTCCAGACCGCACCGTCGAAGTCGCCCCGTGACTCGTCCGAGCCCACCATCACGATCCTGCCGTCCGGGAGCGCGACGGCATCCGTCGCGCGCTGGTTACCCGGGGCCAGGAACGATCCGCTCGCGACCGAGGTCCACCCGTCCAGAGGCGTCCCCTCCCAGACGGCGACGTCGAAATCCGGACGGTCTCCGACGGCTTGGATGGGGGTGACGGTGTAGCCGAGCAGGAGATAGCCATCCTGGGCTCGTTCCCCCCCGAGGATCTTCTGGTCTCCGGTGCCGCGGAAACTGTCCGAGCCGGCCTCCTGCCAGCTCAGATCGAGCACCGCGCCCGCGGAGGGCTCGCTCGTGGCCGGGGGGACGTTCTCGTCGGTCGTCGAGTCCCCGCCGGACGCGAGCACCGCGATCCCCGTGACGAGACCGGCGAGCAGCACCCCCGCGACGACGGCCGCGGCCGTTCGACGGCGAGCCGGGCTCGGTCCCCGCGGCAGCCGACGCGTCGGCGACGGGCTCCTCGGCGGGGCCGCGACCGCGACCGACGCCGGCGCTTCCGAGGTTGGGACGTGGTCCGGAGCACGAAGGGCCGGATCCTGGCGGAGGATCGCCTCCTCCATGGATCGGAGCTCCGGACCGGGGTCGATCCCCAGTTCGGCGGACAGCGCGCGTCGGGCAGCCTGGAGCGCGCCGAGGGCCTCCGACTGTCGACCGGCCCGGTAGAGGGCGAGCATCAGCTGGGACCTGAGGTGCTCGCGCAGCGGGTAGCGGAGCACCAGCGATTCGAGCTCGGGGATCGCGTCCTGGTGACGGCCGAGTTCGAGCAGCGCCCCGATCCGCTCCTCCTCGGCAACGGCCCGGAGCTCCTCGAGCCTGGCGACCGTCGCCTGCGCGAACGGCTCGTACGCGAAGTCCGCGAGCGCGGGTCCCCGCCACAGCGCGAGCCCGCGCTCGAGCAGCTGGAGCGCCTCCTCGGGTTGGTCGTGGGCAGGCCCGCGCGCCTGAGCGACCACGAGCTCGAACGTCGCAGCGTCGAGCTCGTCTTCCTCGGCGAGCAGCAGGCCGTAGCCGGGCGCACGCGTCACCAGGACCTTCCGCTCGCCGTCCCGGAGGACCTTGCGGAGCCGCGAGACGTACACGTGAAGCATGTGCTCGGCGGTCGAGGGAGCCTCGTCCCCCCAGAGCTCGTCGACGAGACGGTCGGTGCTGACGGTCTCGTTCGGGGCAAGGAGCAGGCGGGCGACCAGAGCGCGCTGCTTGGCGGCGCCCAGCGACAACGCCTCCCCGTCGCGGACCACCTCGAGCGGACCGAGGATCCTGAAGCTCAGCACGGAACGCCCTCCCCTGCGCGGCGGAGGCTAGCACGCCAGGCACGCGCGAGCCCCCGTTGAGCCCCGGTTGAGCGGCCCGCGACCCGAGCGGAACCATCGGTTGAGCCCCCTCCCCGAGCGTGGAGCCACACGCAAAGGAGGTGGCTGTCATGCAGGGAACGCTCGGAGCCGGCGGGTTCCGGCGACGGCTCATCGTGGCCGTCGTCCTCGCCTCGCAGCTGGCGCCCCTGGGCTGGGTCGCGGACGAGCGCCCAGCTCGAGCCAGCGAGGGGATCACGCCCAACATCCTGCTCATCCTCATCGACGACGGGCGCGACGAGATGCTTCGGTACCTGCCGAACGTCCGGCGTCTGCTCGTCGGGCAAGGGGTGCGCTTCACGAACGGGTACGTCGTCAACCCGGTGTGCTGCCCGAGCCGCGCGAGCATCCTGACCGGCGACTACTCGCACACGACCGGCGTCTACACGAACCACTCCTCCGAGCACGGGGGGTTCGCCGCCTTCCGTGACGGCTCGACGATCGCCACCTGGCTGCAGGACGCGGGCTATCGAACCGGCCTCTGGGGCAAGTACTTCAACGGGTACGGCAGGGAGGCCTACGTCCCGCCCGGATGGGATCGCTGGTTCGCGACGTTCGGGCGCGGCGCCTACTACGACTACCGGGCCGTCGTCGATGGCGACGAACTGTCGTTCGGGCACGGGCCGGCGGACTACGGGACCACGGTGTTGAGGCGAGACGCCATCACGTTCATCCGCGAGACGCCGTCGACCCAGCCGGTCTTCCTCTACTTCGCCCCGCACGCGCCGCACAAGCCGGCGATCCCGCAGCCGCGGGACCGCGACGCGTTCGCGTCCGAGCGCCCCTGGCGCCCGCCCAGCTTCAACGAGCGCGACGTCTCGGA
>DASSJM010000066.1:0-30882 GCA_035691205.1 Actinomycetota bacterium | reverse complement strand
GCATCCGGGGGGAGGGTCGACGGCCACCGCGGCATCGCGAAGGGTTCGGTCTGGGTGCTCGAGCGCGAGCACGGACGCTTCGTCTCGGCCCGGTACCTCCCGCCGGCCCGCGGGTAGGTCACCGAGCGATCGGCGAGAGCCAGGCGGCCAGGTACCCGGCCCGCTCGAACCCCAGGCGCGAGTAGATGCGCTCGGCCGACCCACCGGGCTCGGCGAGCAGGAACGTGTGGCGGACCCCCGCCGCGAGGACCTCGGCCACCGCACGTCGGGCGAGCGCCTCGGCGTAGCCGCGACGGCGGGCGACCGGGAACGTGACGACGTGGTCCAGGAAACCCGCGCCCTCGAGCACGAGGAAGGCGGCGAGGGCCACCGGCTCGCCGTTCTCCCGGACCGTGAGCCATCGGCGGCCCGCGGGGATCAGGACGTCGCGCTCGAGCGCCTGCAGCTGGTCGACGGCCGGCTGCTCGTTCACGTCGAACAGGCGGACGGAAGCGGCATGGGCTCGCCAGAACGCCGCGTCGAAGTCGTGGACCTCCTCCACGGCCCCGCTCTCGTCGCCGACCTGCCCGGCCCCGCGGGCCATCACCAGGTCCCAGGTGATGCGCTCGCCGCGCGTGCTCGCCGCGGCGATCAGGTCCGCCTGCTCCTCCGGGTGGAAGATCACGACGTGGGAGCGGGTGCTGCCGCTCCGGTCAATGGCCGGCAGCAGTGCGGATCCCACCTCGGCGAGGGGGACCGGCTCGCGCGACTCGACCCGCGCGTAGTTCGGCTCTTGGATCGCGGGGTACCGCGTATCCGAGACCACGGCGCCCCACCACGCGGGCTCGACGCGTTCGAACAGCGCATCCTGCGCGCGCCAGTAGGCGAGCAGCGGCCCCATGTCGCTCATCGCCGTATGGTCCCAGCCGTTGCCTGGGGTAGGCTCGCGTGCGGTGATCAGCTGTCGCGTGTACCGGGACGGTGAGCTCGAGCGTGAGGCGACGTTCTCGCCCGGGGTCATCCGTGCGGCCCGGGAGGGCGATCACCGGGTCTGGATCGACGTGATCGACCCGACGGACGAGGAGCTCGAGGCGCTGCGGGCCGAGCTCGGGTTGCACGAGCTGGCGGTCGAAGACAGTCGGCGGTGGGGGCAGCGCGCGAAGGTCGATTTCTACCCCGGCCATCTGTTCCTGGTCGCCCACGGGCTCGACCTGAACGAGGACGATGACCTCGTTGACCGCGAGGTCCATCTGTTCGCGGGGGCCGGACTGTATGTGGTCACGGTCCGCCGGGAGCCGCGCTTCGAGTTCGACAAGGCGCACGCTCGACTCTCCACCGCGCCGGAACTCTCGGCCGAGGGGATCGGCTACCTCCTGTATCTCCTGCTCGATGAGGTCGTGGACGGCTACCTGAACGTGATCGAGCGGTTCGAGGACCTCGGCGACGACATCGAGGACGCGGTCGCCTCCGAGGAGGAGGGCTCAGAGAGCAGCGAGTCCTACCGGGCGGTTGCCCGTCGGATCTTCCACCTGCGGCAGCAGGTCGTTCGGTTCCGCCGCCGCGCGGCGCCGATGCGAGAGGCGGTCGACCAGATTCTCGAGACGCCGGCGATCGCGACCCCTCCGCTGATGCCGTACTACCGCGACGTGCTCGATCATGTGATCCGCACGCTCGAGCTCGTCGACAACGTCCGAGATCTCCTGACCTCCGCACGCGAGCTCCAGATCGCGCAGACCTCGAACCGGCTGAACGTCGTGATGAAGCAACTGTCGGCGTGGGCCGCGATCATCCTGATCCCCACGCTGATCGCCGGGATCTACGGCATGAACTTCAACCACATGCCCGAGCTGGGTTGGGCGTTCGGCTACCCGTTCGCGCTGTCCGTGATGGCGATCCTCGCCCTGGTGCTCTACCGCGTCTTCCGCAAGCGCGAGTGGCTCTGAAGGTGTGCCGGGCGCTGAAGGTGCTGTGCGTGGCCGAGGATCCCGAGGCGCTCGAGCGGTTGCGGCGTGCGACGGTCTCGTCCGAGTGGGAGCTGGTGCCCGGCGCGGTCGGCGAGGCCGAGGCCCTCGTGCGGTTGCACGAGGCGCGACCACACGTGCTCGTGGTCTTCGGGCCGTTCGGCGCGCTCGTCGCCCGGGCGCTCGACGCGTACCCGGGGTTGCGGGTCGTCGTCGATCGGGACGTGCCCGGGGCGACGAGCGTCGTGACTTCACCTGCGGAGGTCCGCGACGCGGTGCTCGACCGCCCCCGCCCGGGCGGCCCCGTGCTCTAGGGCGCCCGGGCGGGCGGGTCGTCTCAGGCGCACCCTGCCCATGCGCTCCACGAGCCCATGGACCGCGCCATCCGGATCGAGACGATGATGTTGGCCCGGCCGTTGAACGCCGAGCGGTCGGGCTGCCCGAAGCGGTCGGCGCGGTCCGGCCAGTACCGGACGGCGTGCTGGAAGAGCCCAGCGTTCCCGCTGGAGTACGCCTCGGGGTTCAGGTGGGACTCGCACCGGGCGACCTCGATGGCCTTCATCGGGGCGCCGGGGCTATCCCACTTGCGGGCTGCGCACTTGATCAGCTGCTTGATGTGCCAGGTCCCCTCGCGCCAGTCGAAATCGCAGACGTGGCGGGGGACCTCGTTCGTCTCCTCCGCGACGGCCGCCTGGGCCGGGATCAGGAGCGAGACGCTTGCGAGCGCCGCGACGAGTGCGCGGCGCATCGTGGGTCGTCGGATCATGTGTGTGTTCCACCCCCGCGGTGGACCGGACTGGCGGCCGGGTCCGTGACGGTCTCGAGCGGGCATGCCGAGAACCGTCCCGCGGCAGGTCGTGGGTGCTGGATCACCTCCTCGAGTCTGGACACCGTGTGACCTGCATCGCTCACGCGCGTTCGGTCCCGCCCTCCCGCCCGCGCGCGTCGTCCAGCCCTGGGCATGGGGGAAGACACACGAGGTAGCGGGGGAGTGTCGGACCGAACGTCCCGTGACCGACCCAGCGACCCTACCAGGGGCCTCCGACACGGATGTGACCCGAGGTCATCGGCCGGGGGCCGTACGATGGGGGCCATGCCGAAGGTCCTGCTGGCCGCACCCCGTGGCTACTGCGCGGGCGTCGAACGCGCCGTGGAGGCGGTCGAGCGCGCGCTGGAGGTGCACGGACCCCCTGTCTTCGTGCGCAAGCAGATCGTCCACAACCTGCACGTCGTCCGCGATCTGGAGGCCAAGGGAGCGGTCTTCGTCGAGGAGGAGAGCCAGGTCCCCGAGGGTGCCGTGGTGGTGCTCTCGGCCCACGGCGTGGCACCCACCGTGTACGCGAACGCGGAGACCCGGGGCCTGACCGTGCTCGATGCCACCTGCCCGCTGGTCACCAAGGTCCACCTGGAGGCCCGACGGTTCGCCCGGGACGATCGGACGATCGTGCTGATCGGCCACGCGGGCCATGAGGAGGTCGAGGGCACGACCGGCCAGGCGCCGGACCGGACGATCCTGGTGCAGGACGTGGCCGAGGCTCGGACGGTGCAGGTTCCGGACCCTGAGAACCTGTCCTACCTCACGCAGACGACGCTGTCGGTGGACGAGACGAACGAGATCGTGTCGGTGCTCCGGGCGCGATTCCCCTCGATCATGGGCCCGCCTCGCGAGGACATCTGCTACGCGACCCAGAACCGGCAGGACGCGGTCAAGGAGGTCGCCCGCCGCTCCGACGTCGTGCTGGTGATCGGCTCGGAGAACTCCTCCAACTCTCGGCGGCTGGCCGAGGTGGCTCGGGACCTCGGGACGCCCGCCTACCTGGTCGACGACGAGTCCGAGGTCGAGCCGTCCTGGCTCGACGGCGCCGAGGTGGTCGGCGTCACGAGCGGCGCGTCCGCGCCCGAGCGGCTCGTGGAGCGCATGCTCGAGTGGCTCGCCCAGCACGGGGCGACGGAGGTCGAGGAGGTGCGCCTGTCCGAGGAGCGCCTCCGCTTCTCGGACGTCCGCGTCTAGATCGCAGGGCTGCCGACGGTCACCCGGTCGCGGGAGCCGCCACGCGGCAGAGCGCATCCAGTTCCGCGGCCCCCTCTTCGGGACCGACGGCGATGAGGCGGTCGCCGGCGCGGAGCGTGAAGGTGCCCCGCGGCCGGTAGACCCAGCGCAGGCCTCGCTGGATCGCCAGCACGAACATGCCCGTCTCCGTCTCGACCCGCAGTTCTTTGAGGGAGCGCCCGTCCGCGGGTGTGCCCGCGTCCACGATCGTCTCGGCGCTCGTCTCCTCGGTCTCCTCCAGCGCCAGCTGCACGACGGGGTGAAGCTCCTCGCCGTGCTCGACGTACCAGGTCATGTCGCGCGCCGCGTCGCACATCGACTCGCTCGCGCTCCCCAGGCGCAGCAGACCCCTGAGGTCGTCGGGGTTCCGCGCCTCCGGCGCGGCACGCAGGACCCAGGACTCGAGCTCGTCGTGCAGGATGTCGCTGCGGGCCTCGAGCGCGGCGACCTCGGCCGCGAGGGCGCGGTTGTTGAACAGGATCGACGAGTACGCGAGGCCGACGGCCGCCTCGGACAGGTCCTTCAGCTCGACCAGGATGTCCACCGCCCGGTCGAGCTCCGACAGCGGCGGCGGCTCCTCCTGGGGCGGCTCGGGGCGCGGCGGAGCGCCGGCGAGCTCGCGGAGGAGCGCGACGCCCTCCTCGGGACCCCGCACGAGCAGCACGTCGTCCTCGGAGAGCACGTCATCGGGCCCCGGGTCGAACCGCCAGTCGATCCCGCTTCGGATCGCCATGATCCACATGCCGGTCTCGGTCGGCAGCGAGAGGTCGCGGAGGGAACGTCCGATCACCGGCGCCCCCTCGCGCACCTTCGCGCGTGCCGTCATCTCGTCCGCGTGACGTAGGTCGGGGCGGAGGGCGTCCGGGATGCCGAGTCGCGCGGCGACCACCCGGGCGATGTCCGACGCGGCGTCGCCGATCTTCTCGACCGCCCCGGCGATCCAGAGCACGCCGGCCATCCCCTCGGCGTCCTCGGGGCTGCGTGCCGCGAGCATCGCGACCTGGCGGAGCCGGCGCAGATGTCCGTCCATCCGCTCCTCGAGCCGCTCGACCTCGCGCGCCAGCTTCTCGTCCTCGAAGAAGACCGCCGCGTAGGCGAGATCCACCATGAGCTCGGAGGCGTCCTTGGCCTCGACGAGTAGGTCCTTGACGCTCCTCGGTTGCTCATCCATGGACGATCACCCCGGATACTCCCATAGCGAACAGGATGGCGGCGACGCCGACGAGGTCCATGAGGCTCGTGATGATGGGCACGCCCTGGTTGTCCGGATCCAAGCCGAACCGCGTGGTCACGACGGCGATGTAGTAGCCGGAGACCAGCGTCACGGGCAGGACGAGGAGCCCCGCGAGCAGCGTCCCCGCCACGATGGACGCGCCGCTCGGATGCAGGACCCCGGCGCCCTCCGCCAGCCCGGTCAGGTTCTCGAGTCCCACGGCGATCGCGCCGATCGCGGTGAACACGAGGACGCCGAAGGCGACGACGATCGCGCCGTCCACGAGCGCCGGCGGCTCGGGACGCCCGCGCGGGGTGATGACGCCGAGCTGGAGCTTGGAGGACAGGCGCGAGGACAAGATCCCGCCGAGCGCGCCCGCCTGCGAGACGAACGGCGGGATCAGGATCAGGACGGCGGGGACGAGCTCGAGCGAGGTCCGTCGAGCCTCGAGCAGCGCCCCGGCGACGATGTCGAGCAGCGGTACCAGCAAGATCACCCCGGCCATCTCGGCCAGGATCCGGCGGGTCACCCGCTCGGTGCGGGTCCCCGCGACCAGCGCGATCGCCGCGAGGGCCACGCATCCGGTCGCCACGACCGCGTTGAGGACGTCGCTGCGGGGGATGAACGAGGCCAGGAAGAGCGCCGGCAGCGTGACCATGTCCCCGATCGCCGTCACCATCGGCGTGGAGACGGCGTCGAGGTCCCAGCCGCGTCGGAACGACAGGAGCGCGATGCCGACCGTGACGAGCAGGATCACGACCGAGGCTGCCACGCCGCCGACCATCGAGATCGTGAGCAGGTCCCAGAACGAGATCGTCCCCTCACCGAAGGCCGCCGCCACGACCTTTGCCATGGCGGCGAGGTAGAACGAGGAGAGCACGCTCGAGATCAGGCCGACCTCGACGTTGCGGCCCAGGAGGGAGTCTCGACGCAGCACCGGCTCGAACAGGCCCGCGTGGATCCCGGTCCCCAGGCGCGCGCCGATCGCCCCGAACACCGTTCCCCGCATGCCGACCGAGGCGGGGATCAGCACCAGGAGGCCCGGAAGCAGGTTGAGGGTTCCGGTGATGGAGCCGAGGGTCAGGCCGGCGAAGAACGATGCGACCGTCGACAGGACGAGCGCGACCAGGCCCTGGCGGAGCGTTCGACGCTCAGCGCGGAAGTAGGCCCGGAGGTGCCGAGCAGGGCGTGGGAGGGCCATAACGGTTCGCTCATCTGGTCCTTCGCTTGGTCGGTCTTCGTCGCGGGCGCCGAGGCCCGGGGCAGTATGCGGCGCGGGGCGTGGCCGGGGCAACCCCGACCGCTCAGGTCACCCAGTCCCGCGTGATGGACAACCAGAACGCGAGGCCCGCGTACGGACCGTACCTGCGGAACCGGCGTTCGATCGCGGCGTCCGAGACGGCCCTGCGCCCGACCATGCGCGCGTAGGTCGGACGCGTCCACGAGTCGAGGATCAGCCGGTGGTAGCGCCCGAGGGTCATCATGATGTGCGCCGCCGCGTACGGGCCCACGCCGGGAAGCGCGAGCAGTTGCGCCTCGAGCTCGTCGTCGGGGAGCTCCTGCGGGGAGGCGCGCGCGAAGGCCTCCAGGTCCAGCTCGCCCCCCGCGACGCTCCGCGCCAGGGCGACCAGGTACGCGCCTCGGTACCCGGCCCGAGCGACGTCGCGGTAGAAGCCCTCGCCCGCCTCGGCCATCGCCGTGGGGGTTGGGAACGCACGGCCCGCGGCGCCGTCCGCGGGAGCGCCGGGCGCGGCGTCGCCGAGGTTCGCGACGATCGCCGTGACCATGCGCACCGTGGCCGACCACGCGCAGTTCGTCGTGCAGACGGTCTTCACGACGTCCTCGAACACGGTCGGGCTCTGCACCATCCGTCCGGCTCCGCTCGTCGCCCACGCGAGGTCCGGATCGGCGGCGGCGGCTTCGTAGAAGGAGGAGAGGTCGGCATCCAGGCGCATGACGCGTCGGACGATCGCGGCCAGCTCGCCCGCCCGCGCCTGCGAGAGCGCGGGGCCCGCGATCGTGATCCGCGCGTGCCCGGGGCGGCCCTCCGCGATGCGCACCGTCCTCGGGCGGCCGCGCCGCGGCCGCAGCGTGATCTCGAGCGAGCGGTAGTCGGGCGCGGGTCGCATCGGCGGCAGGTCGACGAAGCCATGGGAGTTGAGCGTGCGGACCAGGTCGACGGGCTCGCCGCCGGCGCCCCGCAGCGGTAGGTCGAGCGTGGTCACGCCTTCGTGCGCTGTCGCTCTCGCCACGCGCGGACCTTCGCCCGGTTCCCGCAGGTGGACATCGAGCACCAGCGTCCGGAGTGGTTCTTGGACTTGTCGTAGAAGACCGCTCGGCACGTCTCGTCGGCGCAGCTCTTCAGCTGCTCGAACGTGCCGTCGAAGGACGCCACGAAGGCGATCGCGACGATCGTGCCGAACGCGCCGGCAACGCCGCCGCCCTTGGGCTCGAGGGTCGGGGAGCCCACCGCGTGGAAGTGGGGGTGGAGCCCAGCCGCCAACCCGATCCGGTCGATCGTCTCCGCGTCCTCGTCGCGGATCGGGTCCTGGGGCTCGGCATCGACCAGGCGCCGGATCGCATCGCGCAGGCGGAGGTAGGTCTCACGGTCGGCGGTCGAGAAGCGTTCCTCCTCCGTGAGGAGCTCGCGGGAGACCAGGAAGCCCCGGATCATCTCCGAGGGGGGATCCACGGTCCGCCCGGTCTCGTCGTGCTCGTGCAGGTTCACGAACCGCTGGAGGAGCTCCAGGTCGCCCGGTGCGGGCGGGCTGGCGGTGTTGTGCCTGAGATCGGTCATCGCCTCGGATTGTACACCGCCGAAAACCGTTGACAAGTTACTTAACCGGTTGTAGCCTTCACGCAGGTTACGAGGCGGAGGAGGAGGTGCCAGCGGGTGATGACCCCCCAGCCGTTCGGTAAGGAGCTGTCCTTGGACCGGGCGGAGGCCCTCCGGACCGAGTCCGAAGGTGGCGGCCGCTCCCGTCGGGCGCGCCGCGGCCGCCGGCCCGTGCGGAGCGCCGTCGGCGTCCGGCTCGTGAACGTCGGTCTGCACCTGATCGGCGGCGAGGAGGTGAGGTGATGGCCATCGCACTCACGGTCCTGCTGCTGGTCCTGCTGTGGGTGGCCGCGGTGGCCTTCGGCCGGGACTCGCGCGACGGGAGCGACTGGTTCAGCCGGACCAGCGTGCGCGATCCCGGTGGTCGCCTCGGCGACTGAGGCCGCCCGCCCGTACGATGGGCGGTCATGGCGCTCGAGTTCACCGACTGGGCGGAGGACATCCTGCGGCGCACGCACGAGGCCGCGCGGCGGTTCAACCCCGAGGCGACGGTCCGGATCCACCGAGGAGACGGCGGCGTCGAGTTCGGCCTCACCGATGATCCGCACGAGGGGGACACGCTCGTCCGGCGTGAGGGGTTCGACGTGTGGGTCGGGCCCGGCCTCGACGGCACCGTCGACGTCGTCGAGCCGCACGACCGTCTGATCCTGCGTCCTCCCGGCGACCCGGAGCGCAGCGTCCGCGCCCACTGAGGCCGGCTCCGGCGAGGACTACACTTCGCACCGATGACCACCGCCGCCTCGTCGCGCTCCCTCCGCGCCCTCGCGGGCGCCGGTCCGGTGATGCTCATCGGCGGGGCCGAGGACAAGGTCCGCGACAAGGTGATCCTGTCGCGGTTCGCGGCGTTCGCGGGGGGATCCGATGGCCACGTGGTCGTGATCTCGACCGCCTCGTCGCTGGGCGAGGCGGCCACCGAGCGCTACCGGGAGCTGTTCACCGGGTTCGGGGTCGGAGGCATCACCGGGATCAACCCGGAGGAGCGCGCCGAGGCGCAGGCGCCCGAGCTCGCGGCGGCGCTCGCCGACGCGACCGGCGTGTTCCTCACCGGCGGGAACCAGCTCAGGCTCTCGTCGGTCGTCGCCGGCACGGGGCTCGCCGACGCGATCCACCGCGCGCACGACCGCGGCGCCGTGCTCGCCGGGACCAGCGCCGGCGCGAGCGCGATGGCGGGACACATGATGGCGTTCGGGCGTTCGGGCGAGACGCCGAAGAACCGCATGGCCCAGCTCGCCGCGGGGCTCGGCATCCTGCAGGGTGTCGTCATCGACCAGCACTTCGAGCAGCGTGGACGGTTCGGACGGCTGCTCGCCGTGGTGGCTCAGTCGCCGGCGCTCGTGGGCATCGGCCTGGACGAGGACACGTGCGCGATCGTCTACGCCGACCGCTCCATGGAGGTCGCCGGACGCGGTGCGGTGACGCTGATCGACGGATCGCACGTGGTCACCGACGCACACCGGGCCAAGGGCCACAAGCCGATCATGGTCTCTGGCGCCATCGTCCACTCCCTGCCGGATGGCACCTGGTTCGATCTCCGCGCACGCAGGCTCATCGCGGACCCGCCGGGCCAGGAGCGGGAGGCCTCCGAGTGACCGAGGCCCGGGCCCGGACGAAGGCGGACCGGGCCCGCGCGAAGCGGGAGCCGGCCGTGAAGAAGCCCCCGCTCCGTCCGGACCTGCGCATCGTCGAGACGCAGGTCTTCCGTGGCCCCAACTACTGGTCCTACGACCCGTGCGTCAGGCTCCTCGTGGATCTCGGCGCGTTGGAGGACTGGCCGTCGAACACCATCCCCGGCTTCAACGAGGGCCTCCTGGAGTACCTGCCCGGCGTCGGCGAGCACTCGTGCTCGCTCGGCCGGCGAGGGGGTTTCCGCGAACGGCTGCTGGACGGCACCTGGGTCGGCCACGTCGCGGAGCACATCGCGATCGAGCTCCAACGGGAGTCGGGCGCGCACGTCTACCGGGGGAAGACGCGCGGCGCGGGGGAGCCCGGTCGCTACAACGTGATCTACGGCTACTGGGAGGAGCGCGTCGGCCTCGCGGCGGGCGAGCTCGCGGTCCGCCTCGTGAACCACCTGGTGAAGCCGCGGAAGGACTTCGACTTCCTGGTGGAGCTCGAGCGGCTGATCCTGCTCGCCGAGCGCAGGGCGTTCGGGCCGAGCACGCAGGCGATCTTGGATGAGGCCGCGAGCCGCGACATCCCCTTCATCCGCCTCAACGAGGCCTCGCTCGTGCAGCTCGGCTGGGGGAGGTACCAGCAGCGGATCCGCGCGACGATGACCTCGAAGACCTCCGCGCTCGCGGTCGATATCGCGGGTGACAAGGACGTGACGCGGACGCTCCTGGCGGCGGCCGGCCTGCCGGTCCCGCGCGGCGAGATCGTCCGCGACGAGGATGCCGCGGTCGCGGCCGCCACGCGCATCGGATCCTCGGTCGTGACCAAGCCCCTGGACGGCAACCACGGGCGCGGCGTCGGCCTCGACCTGCGGACCGAGCGCGAGGTCCGGACCGGGTTCAAGCGCGCCGTGAAGGAGGCCCGTCGCGGGCAGGTCGTCGTCGAGTCGTTCGTGACGGGCAACGACTACCGGGTGCTGGTGATCGGCGGCCGCATGGTCGCGGTCGCCGAGCGCGTCCCCGCGCACGTGCTCGGCGACGGGACGCACACCGTCGCCGAGCTGGTCGAGCTCACCAACCAGGATCCGCGCCGTGGCATCGGGCACGAGAAGGTGCTGACCAAGATCAAGGTCGACGAGGCGGCGATCGCCCTCGTGAAGAAGCAGGGCTACGCGATGGTCGACGTCCCGGCCGAGGGGGCGTTCGTCAAGCTGGCCGCCACCGGGAACATGTCGACGGGTGGCATCTCGATCGACCGCACGTGGGAGGCGCACGAAGAGAACGTCGAGATCGCCGAAGAGGCAGCGCGCGTCGTCGGGCTCGACGTGGCGGGGATCGACTTCCTCGCGCCGGACATCTCGCAGCCGGTGCGGGAGACGGGCGGCGCGATCGTCGAGGTGAACGCGGCGCCGGGGTTCCGGATGCATACGCATCCGACCGAGGGCGAGCCACAGTACGTCGCCAAGCACGTCGTCGACCTCCTGTTCCCGCCGGGGACCCCGTCGCGGATCCCGATCGTGGCCGTGACCGGCAGCAACGGCAAGACGACGACCACGCGGATGATCGCGCACATCTTCAAGGGGATGGGGCGCTCGGTCGGCATGACCACGACCGACGGGATCTACATCGACGAGCGGCTCGTGAAGCGCGCGGACGCCAGCGGGCCGAAGTCCGCCCAGATGGTGTTGCAGAACCCGAGGGTCGATCTCGCGGTGTTCGAGACCGCGCGCGGGGGGATCCTCCGCGAGGGCCTCGGCTACGGGAGGAACGACGTCGCGGTCGTCATGAACGTGACCGGCGACCACCTCGGGCTCAAGGGGATCGACACGCTCGAGCAGCTCGCGGCCGTCAAGCAGGTCGTGGTGGAGGCGGTGCCCAAGACCGGCTGGGCCGTGCTGAACGCGGACGACCCACTCGTGGCCGACATGCGGAAGGCGTGCAGCGGCAGCGTGTTCCTGTTCACGATGCAGCCGCGCAACGAGCTCGTCGAGCGATGGGTGCGGCGCGGGCGCAAGGCGATCGTGCTCGAGAAGAGCGACCGCGGCGAGATGATGGTGATCCGGGAGGGACGTCGAACCATGCCGATCGCGTGGGTCCACACCCTGCCGGCCACCTTCGAGGGCAAGGCGCGGATGATGGTCCAGAACGCGATGGCCGCGGCGGCGGCCGCGCACGCCGCCGGCGCCCACCTGCACGACATCCGTCAGGGCCTCCGCTCGTTCACGACGTCGATCTACCAGGCCCCCGGGCGGCTGAACGTGTTCGACCTGGACGGCGTGAAGGTGCTGATCGACTACGCCCACAACGCGGCCGGGCTCGAGACGCTGGGGGACTTCGTCGAGCGTCTGACCTCGGACGCGCCGACGGGCGGCCGGCCGGGCGAGGCCTCGTGGAGCGCCAACCTGCGCGTGGCGGTCGTCGCGACCGCGGGGGATCGGCGCGACGAGGACATGCGTGAGCTGGGTCGCGTCGCGGCCAGGTACTTCGACGACGTGATCATCCGCGAGGACCGCAGCACCCGCGGCCGTGGGCGTGGCGAGACCGCGGCGCACGTGCTGGAGGGCGTGCGGGAGGCGATGGCCAAAGGCGGGACCCGCGCCGGGCACGTGGAGGTGGTGGTCGACGAGATGGAGGCCACCCGCAAGGCGTTGGACCGCTCGCGCCCCGGCGATCTGGTCGTGCTCTGCGTGGACTACGCCACCGAGGTCTTCAAGGAGCTCGAGGCCCGACGTTCGCTCGCCGCGCCGGTCGTCTTCGCGCCCGCCGAGGGCAACGGGCACGTCGAGCAGTCGGGCGGCGACCCCGACCTGCTCGGCGTCTGAGCCGGTGGACGTCCGCGCGACGCTCGAACGGGAGCGCGAGGCGCTCCGCTCCGAGATCGCCGGGCTCACCGCGGCGCCCCGCGACCCGATGGCCGCGGTCTCCTTCGGCAAGCGCGTGGGCGAGGGGACGTCGCAGGCGGTCGAGCGCATCACGCAGGTCGATGCCGCGAAGAACCTGGACGCCAAGCTCGCCGACGTCGAGCGCGCGCTCGGCAAGCTCGATGACGGGACGTACGGCGCGTGCGACGTCTGCGGCGGGCCGATCGGCGACGAGCGCCTCGAGGCGCTCCCGTGGGCCGTTCGGTGCGTAGGTGACGCTCGAGGTCGAGGCTAGGCCCTGCGGGAAGGCGGCCTCGCAGGGGCGGGTGCGTCACCACGGGCGGCTCGCACCAGGGTTCGTGCCCGAGCGGGCGTGAGGTGTCTGGCGCCTGCCGACCCGAGCCATGTGAAGATCTCGGGTCGCATGCCGAGCGCCGTGACGGCGATCGCGTCGCCGCGGCGCGACCGGGCCAGTAAGCCACGCAGCGCTGAGAGCTCGTCGGCGTAGACGTCGACCTCGGTGGCGCCCCCGTCCTTCGCGCCGGCGATCAATCGCTCGACGATGTCGCGTGGCTCGCGGCCGCGCAGGTACCGGAGCAGCTCGGCGATCGCGACGTGATCGGCGCCGCGGGCGGCCGTGTACGCGAAATCGTGGAGGATCTCGTCCGTTCGATCGCCGGCGGTGCAGAAGGCCAGCCACACTTCGCGTCCGGGACGACACAGGCCGCGACATGTCTGCGTCAGCCCCGCCATGCCGGCGGCATTGTGGGCGTAGTCGACCACGATCACTCGCCCGTCGAGCTCGAACAGGTTCGCTCGCCCCGGGTTGTGCTCTGCGTCGGTGACGAAGGTCTTCAGGCCCATCGCGACGGCGCGCTCGGGGAGACCCACCGCCAAGGCGGCCGAGGCCGCCTGCATCGCGTTCATGACGTTGTGGCTCGAGATCCCGGCGATCGTCACCGGCACGTCCAGCGAGGCGATGAGCGGCCGGGCGTCCGAGCGCTCGAGCACGGTGATCCACCCGTCCAACGGCACGGTCGCCCGGCCGCCATCCGCGAGCACCTCGCGGATCGCGGGATGCTCGGGATCGAGCGAACAGAGCCACGGCCGCCCGGTCGCGCCCCGGCGCATCGTCAGGACGCGCGGGTCGTCGGCGTTCAGGACGGCCCAGCCGTCCCGGCGCGTGATCTTCGTGACCGCCGCCTTCACCTCCGCGAGCTGGTCGAGCGTATGGATCCCGTGCAGGTCGAGGTGGTCGGCGGAGATGTTCGTGACGACGGCCACGTCGTTGTGCAGCACGCCGATGCCGCGGAGCAGGATCCCGCCTCGTGCCGTCTCCAGGACCGCGACGTCCGGTTCGGCCGCTAGGGCGCGAGCCGCACCCGCGAAGCCCGAGTAGTCGCCCGCTTCGATCAGCTCGCCGTCGCCTCGGTACACGCCGTCGGTTGAGGAGTAGGCGACCGTCCGGCCGGCGGTGCGAACCAGGTGAGCGAGCAAGCGAACGGTGGTCGTCTTCCCGTTCGTCCCGGTGACCGAGATCACCGGCACGTGCGGGTCGGGGACCGTGGGTTCGTCGCCGGGATCCACCGCGACGATCCGGGCCGTGGCCTCGGCGACCAGCCGTTCGAGCGAGCGACGACCCCCGAGGACCTCGAGGAGGGCGGCCGCCTCGCGCCCGAGCGCCTCGGCCGCGCCTCGGCGCCGCCATGGGAACGCGACGACGACCTGGTCGGTCTCGGGGCCGGGTCGGCTGCGGACGGCCAGGCGAACCCCGCTCGCGCGCGCGAGCCGCCGGGTGAGGTGGGCGGCCAGGCGAGCGACCGCCCGGCGACGCTGATCCGAGTTCGGCGGGCCGGCACGGCCGTTGGAACCCGCTCGCTCGATCGCCGTGGCCACGCGCTCCTCGGGCGCGGCGAGCCAGCCGCCGACGCCGAGGGTCAGCTTGATCGCGGGACGTGGGAAGTACAGGTTCGGGCCGTTCAGGACCCGCAGCTCGATGAGCTCGGCGCGTGCCATCGACGGAGCATGCCACGGCCCCGCGGCCGCGTGTCTAGCCGGGGTCGCCCGCGTGGTAGCGCCGGAGCTCGGGGTAGATCCATGCGACCAGCCCGACGCCCGCGATGCACAGCAGGCCGCCCGAGACGACGGATGCCCAGGGCGAGAACACCTGCGCCACGAGCCCCGCTTCGAAGTCGCCGAGCCTCGGGCCGCCGGTGACGACCAGGATGTGGATGCTCGACAAGCGACCGCGCATCGAATCGGGCGCCGAGAGCTGCAGGATCGTCGTGCGGAAGACGGCCGAGATCACGTCCGCGGCGCCCGCGAGCGCGAGGAAGAGCAAGCCGAGCCACAGGTTGGAGCCGACCACGCCGAACGCGGCGATCCCGGCGCCCCACACGACCACCGCCCAGATCACGGCCCGTCCCTGGTGCTTCACGTGCTTGACCCACCCCGTCGTGAGCGCGCCGAGGAGTGCCCCGATGGCCGGGGCCGCGAACAGCAGGCCGACGACGCCCTCGCCGCGGTGGAACTGCGAGAGGGCCAGGATCGGGAAGAGCGCCCGCGGCATGCCGAACACCATCGCGACGATGTCGATCCAGAACGTGGACTGCAGCACCCGTCGACCCTTCAGGAACGCGAACCCCTCGCGCACGGCCGCCCAGCCTGTCGTCGCACCCTCCGCGTTCTCCGGCGGGCTCGGATGGATGCGGACCGCGGCGGCGAGCATGGCGACGTAGCTCACGACGTCGATCCCGTAGGCCCACGCCAGCCCGTACCGCTGGATCACCAGGCCGGCGATCGCCGGGCCGACGAGCGCAGTGCTGTTGTAGACGACCTGGTTCAGGGCCAGCGCCGAAGGCAGGAGCTCGGCCCCCACGAGGCGGGGCGTGATCGCCGAGCGCGTCGGGGAATCGATCGCCGACACCCCTGCGATGATCGCGACCGCCGCGTACACGAGACCCACCGGCGGATCGCCGTGGATCGCGCCCGTGAGCAGCAGCCCGGAGGCCGCCATGAACGCGACCTGGGACGTGATCAGGACCTTCCGGCGGTCGACGGCGTCCAGGAACGTGCTCCCGGCGAGCGTGCCGATCACCAGCGAGAGGAGCCCGACCAGGCCGATCAGCCCGACGGCGGCCGCCGAGTCGGTCAGCCGGAAGACCTGGACGAACGACGCGACGAGGGTGAACTGGTACCCGAACTGCGATACCAGCAGGCCGAACCAGATCCAGCGGAAGTCGCCCGAGACCCGGAGCGGCGAGACGTCGACGGCCACGCGCCGCACGGTGGAGCGGATCCGCGAGCGCGGCGGGTCCTGCGGCGACATGGGCCGACGCTAGCAGGCGTCGACCATCACCCGGGACCGCTACGCGGCGCCGATCGCCTCGTCGAGGATCCCCAGGCCGTCCTCCAGCAGGCCCTCGTCGATCGTGATCGGCGGAAGGAGACGGATCACGTTGTCGTAGGTCCCCGCCTTCAAGATCACGACGCCGTTCTCCAGGCACCGTTTGAGGATGCCGCTCCCGGTGGGTCCGTCGATCGGCTCCTTCGTGCCCCGGTCGGCGACGAGCTCGAGCGCCGTCATCATCCCGCGGCCGCGAACATCGCCGATCAGCGGGTGCCGGTCCTGCATCTCGTGCAGGCGGCCGAGGAGCTTCTCTCCGACCGTGCGGGAGCGCTCGAGCAGGTCCTCGCGCTCGATCTGCTCGATCACCGCGAGCGCCGCGGCGGCGGCGACCGGGTTGCCCCCGTACGTGCCGCCGAGGCCGCCCACGTGCACGGCGTCCATGACCTCCGCGCGTCCGGTCACGGCGCTGATCGGCATGCCCCCGCCCAGCGACTTCGCGCTGGTCACCAGGTCCGGCACGACGCCCTCGTCCTCGATCGCGTACCAGCGGCCCGCACGGCCCATGCCGCTTTGGATCTCGTCGGCGATGAACAGGATGCCGCTGTCGGCGCAGTACTCCGCGAGCCCCGCGAGGAACCCCGGCGCGGGCACGATGAAGCCGCCCTCGCCCTGGATCGGCTCGACGATCACCGCCGCGATGTTCTCCTCGCCGATGTGCTTGTGCATCTCGTCCTTCGCGTACGCGAGGGCCTCCGCCGCGGCGCGGTCGGGACCGGTCGGCCAGCGGTACGGGTAGGGGAACGGCAGGCGGTAGACCTCGGGCGCGAACGGGCCCATGCCCTGCTTGTAGGGCATGACCTTGGCGGTGAGGGTCATCGCGAGCAGTGTCCGCCCGTGGAAGGCGTGGTCGAAGGTGACGATGGCCTGGCGGCCGGTCGCCTTGCGGGCGATCTTCACCGCGTTCTCGACGGCCTCCGCCCCCGAGTTCGCGAACATCGTCTTCTTCGCGAACCCGCCCGGCGTGAGCGCGTTCAGGCGCTCGGCGAGCTCGATGTAGGGCTCGTTCCCGGTGACGTGGAAGCAGGTGTGCGTGTCCCGTTCGAGCTGCGCCTGGGCCGCCTTGACCACGGCCGGCGACGTGTGGCCGACGTTCAGCACGGCGATCCCGGTCGCGAAGTCGATCAGGCGGTTGCCGTCGATGTCCTCGATGATCGCGCCCGAGGCGCGAGCCGTGACGATCGGGTGAGTGTTCGCGACCCCCTGGGGGACAGCGGCCGCCCGCCGTTCGAACCACGCGCGCGAGTTGGGCCCGGGGATCTCGGTGACGAGCTTGCGCTCCTGGGGGATGTCCACGTGCGGTCCTCCTCGTCCTCCGTCTCGGGACAGTCTGCCACGCCTGGGGACCGGTTCCCTGGGCCGCTCGCAGCGGATCGACGAGTGGTCTGGGGGAGCCGCTTCTGGTCATACTTGGGCCGTTGGCGCCACTTCGACCCTGCGCGGGTCAGCGAGACGGAAGGGGGAAGGCTGCATGGCCAGCGACATGAAGACCTGGGGGATGTACATCGGCGGCGAGTGGGCGGACTCGGGGCGAGGCGAATCCGAGGCGGACATCGATCCCAGCACCGGTGAGAGCGTCGCCACCGTCCAGGTCGGCACGCGCGAGGACGCGGACAAGGCCGTCGCGGCTGCGCAGAAGGCCTACGACGAGGTCTGGTTCGACACGCCGGCCAAGGACCGCGCGTCGATGATGCTCAAGCTCGCCGACGCGATCGACGCGGACGCCGACAACCTGGCCAAGCTGGAGGCCGAGGACGTCGGCAAGCCGATCTCGGTTTCCAGCGCCGACATCCCGTTCATCACCGACAACCTCCGGTTCTTCGCCGGCGCCGCCCGTCTGCAGGAGGGCAAGTCGACCGGCGAGTACGAGAAGGGCTTCACGAGCATGATCCGCCGTGAGCCGCTCGGCGTGACGGTCGGCATCTGCCCGTGGAACTACCCGCTGATGATGGCCATCTGGAAGCTCGGTCCGGCGCTCGCGGCCGGCAACACCTCGATCCTCAAGCCGGCGGAGATCACACCACGGACCACGCTGCGCCTGGCCGAGCTCTCGCAGGACATCCTGCCGCCGGGCGTGTTCAACGTCGTGACGGGGCACGGCTCGGAGGTCGGCGACCAGCTCGTGAAGCACAAGGACGTGCGTCTGGTCTCGGTCACCGGCGACACGGCGACCGGCAAGATCATCGCCGCCAACGCCGGCCAGTCCAACGTGAAGCGCGTGCACCTGGAGCTCGGCGGGAAGGCGCCGGTCGTGGTCTTCGACGACGCCGACGTGAGCAAGGTCGTCGAGTCGCTGAAGTTCGCCGGCTACACGAACACGGGCCAGGACTGCACCGCGTCGTGTCGCGTGGTCGCCGGCTCCGGCGTCTACGACGACCTGCTCTCCGAGCTCGTCCCGGCCGTCGAGTCGATCAAGGTCGGCCCCCTCATGGATGAAGAGGTCGAGATGGGGCCGCTGGTGTCCGAGGGCCACCGCGAGTCGGTGGCCGGGTTCGTCGACCGGGCCCAGGACGCGGGAGCCAAGGTGCTCACCGGCGGCGAGAGGATCGAGGGACCCGGCGCCTACTACAAGGCGACCGTCGTGACCGACGTGGCGCAGGACGCCGAGATCATCCAGCAGGAGGTCTTCGGGCCCGTCGTGACCGTCCAGCGGTTCAGCGACGAGGACGAGGCCGTCCGGTGGGCGAACGACGTCGTCTACGGGCTCGCGTCCTCGGTCTGGACGCGGGACGCGGCCCGGGCGATGCGCGTCGCACGTCGGCTTCAGTTCGGCGCGGTGTGGGTCAACACCCACTTCATGATCACCGCCGAGATGCCGCACGGCGGGTACAAGGAGAGCGGGTACGGCAAGGACATGTCGATGTACTCGCTGGAGGACTACACGCAGATCAAGCACGTGATGTGGGCGCTCGACTAGGGCGGACGCTCAGCGCCGGTCAACGTTGGCCCGCGACGGGCGCGGGCGCGAACGCGAGCGAGTGAGGTGAAGCTGCGATGACGGTACGTCCGTTCCTGGTGAACGGGGAGTGGCGGACGGGCGAGGGCTCGTTCGAGGTCCACAGCCCCTACGACGGCGAGGTGGTCGCGGAGGTCGGCACGCCCAGCGCGGCCGACGTCGAGGAGGCGATCGAGACGGCGGCCCGGACGTTCGAGGAGTCGCGCCGCCTGCCGGTGCACGCGCGCGCGGACGCCCTCGACCACATCTCCCGGCGGCTGTCCGAGTCGATCTCCGAGAACGCCGAGCTGATCGCGAAGGAGGGCGGCAAGCCGCTCAAGTGGGCGACGACCGAGGCCACCCGCGCGGTCTCCACGTTCCGGTGGGCGAGCGAGGTGCTCCGCCACGGCGACGACGAGCTGATGCGCCTTGATACGGAGGCCGCGCTCGGCTCCAGGGTCGGGCTGCTGCGCCGGTTCGCCTTCGGGCCGGTGCTCGGGATCACCCCGTTCAACTTCCCGCTGAACCTGGTGGCGCACAAGGTCGCGCCCGCGCTCGCGGTCGGGGCGCCGATCGTCGTGAAGCCGGCCTCGGCCACGCCGCTCGGGTCGCTGCGCCTCGCCGAGCTGTTCGCGGAGACGGACCTGCCGAAGGGCATGTATCAGGTGCTCCCGGTGTCCTCCAAGGTCGCCGACGGGATGGCCCGCGACGAGCGCTTCCGGAAGATCTCGTTCACGGGGTCCTCTGACATCGGCTGGTACCTGAAGGGGCTGGACCCGAAGAAGCGCGTGACGCTCGAGCTCGGCGGCAACGCGGGGGTCATCGTGCATTCGGACGCCGACCTGGACCTGGCCGCGCAGCGGATCGCGTTCGGCGGCTACTACCAGGCCGGGCAGTCGTGCATCAGCGTCCAGCGGGTGCTGGTGCAGTCCGAGGTGTACGAGGGCTTCGCCGCCCGGCTCGTGAAGCAGGTCGAGAGCCTGAAGACCGGCGACCCGATGGACCCGACGGTCGACGTGGGCCCGGTGATCCAGGCGAGCGAGGTCGATCGCATCGACGCCTGGGTGAAGGAGGCGGTCTCCCAAGGCGCCACCGTCCTCACCGGCGGCCACGGCGAGAAGCCCTTCTACTACCCGACGCTGATCTCGGACGTCGAGCCCGAGATGAAGGTCTGTCGCGAGGAGATCTTCGGGCCCGTGGTCACGATCAGCCCCTACCAGACGTTCGAGGAGGCGATCGCCAGCGTGAACGACTCGCGCTTCGGGCTGCAGGCCGGCGTCTTCACCAACGATGTCAACCGCGCCTTCCAGGCGCATCGCGACATCGAGGTCGGGGGCATCATCGTCAACGACGTCTCCGCGTTCCGCGCCGACCAGATGCCGTACGGCGGCTCGAAGGACTCGGGGTTCGGCCGCGAGGGCCTGCGGTTCGCGATGGAGGAGATGACCGAACCGAGGATCATGGTCCTGTCGCACGTCCCGCTGTGAGCCGGATCGCCGTCCTGGGCGCCGGCGCGATGGGCGGCGCCGCGGCGGTGCTCCTCGCGCGTCACGACGACGTCGACCTCCTGGTCCTCGACGTGGACGGGGAACGAGCCGAGCGGGTAGCTGGGCGCGCGGGGGCGCGCGGGCGGGGGTTCGATCCCGCCACGGGCGAGCTCGTCGAGGCCCTCGAGGGGGTCGAGGCGGTGGCCGCGTGCATCCCGTACCGGGCCAACCTCCCCACGATGGAGGCCGCGCTCGCCGCGGGTTGCCACTACGCGGACCTCGGCGGGCTGTTCCACGTGACGCTCCGGCAGTGGGAGCTGCACGAGCGGTTCGAGCAGGCTGGGCTGTCGGCGGTGCTCGGGATCGGCTCGGCTCCGGGGATCACGAACGTCCTCGCCCGTCTGGGCGCCGACCGCCTGGACCCGGGGTCGGTTCGCTCGATCGACATGGTCGACGGCGCCGTGGACCTCGCGGCCGAGGGCGGCGGGTTCGGCGTGCCGTACTCGGCCGACACCATCCTGGACGAGTTCACGCTGCCCGCGATGGTGTTCGAGGACGGACAGATGCGGGAGGTGCCCGCCGGCTCCGGGGTCGTGGAGTGGGACTTCCCCGAGCCGGTGGGAACGCAGCCGGCGATCTTCACGCTCCACTCGGAGCCCGCGACGCTGCCGCGCACGATCCCCGGCGTCCGAGACGTCCGGTGGCGGTTGGCGCTGCCGCGCGTCGTGCACGAGGGCTTCGCGTTCCTGGTCGGGCTCGGGTTGGCCTCGCGCGAGCCGGTCCTCACCGCGAGCGGCCCGGTCGTGCCGCGGGACCTCCTCGCGGCCGTCCTGAGCCCCATGGCGCTCGCGGAGGGTGAGCCATCGGACCGCGAGGTGATCGACGTGCGGGTCTCCGGGACCAGGGACGGCACGAAGGCGGTGATCCGGTCGCTGGCGGACCTGCGGCCCTCGCCCGAGGGACTCTCCGCCGGCGCGTTCGGCACGGCGATCCCGATCGCGGTCACCGCTCGATGGATGGCCGCGGGTCGCGTGGCGCCCGGCGTGCATCCGCCGGAGACGGCGTTCGAGGCGGAGGCCTTCGTCGACGACCTCGTGCGCGAGGGTGTCGGGTTCTCGAGCGAGGTCGTGGCCTAGGGCCGGCGACCCGGACGGCTCAGGAGGCTGCGGACGGGCTGTCGGTCTGCGCGTCCTCGTCCGGCTCCGGGGGCATCACGAGGAACTCGGCCTGCTCGGCGGGCCCGATCGGAGGCCCCGGTTCGATGAGACCGGCCTCGCGGTCGCGGCGACGCTCGGCCCGGGCCACCCGGCGCTCCTCGCGCGCGGCCGCCTTCTTGGCGTTGACGTCCCTCCGCTTCCGTTTGCCGATGCTGTCGGGCATCCGGGTCTCCTTCTGCCGGGCTTGTTCAGTCTGCCGGGCTTGTTCAGTCGCGTGCGAGCGGGTGGCGGTACGCAGGGGCCGTATGCAGGTAACAGGTCGTCGAGGTGTTGTACGTCGACAGGATGGTGGAACAACCGGGCTCCGAACAGCAACGTCCCTGCGCCGGTCTGGAGGAGGCCTCCCGCCCCCGAACCGGTGCGCCGATCCGGACGTCTGCTCCGCGGGTTCCGACCATCCTGCGCCCTCCGTCGTTTCGCTGTGCCCGAGATCCGCAGCGAGGAGCGAGTCGGGCCGTGGGGGGCCCATCGTCCGTCGCCGGGAGATCCTCGAGCGATCGCCCGAGATACCCAGCCTACTAGGGCGGAGGGTCGCCCGGACGGAGATCACCCTCGGTCCCGCCCGCGACCCGCTCCACGAACGCGCCGACGACGCCGGCCGCCTCCCGCTCGCGCCGCCACAGGAAGTGATCGGTGCCGGGCAGGATCGCCACCTCGGCTGCCGGCATCGTCCGGCCGAGGGCCTCCAGCGCCGGCCGCGGGCAGTGAGGATCCTCCGAGCCGGCGAGCAGCAGGACCGGGCGCCGGAACGGACGGAGCTCCTCCGGGCCGGGGATGGGGGGAACCTCGACGAGCCCGGGCACGAGCGGCATGCCGATCAGCGCGAGGGCATCGACCCGCCCGTCCGTGAGCGCCTCCCGCAGGGCCACGGTGGCGCCGAAGGACCAGCCGCACACGATCGTGGGGCCGGTCGCCCTCGATCGGACGAACCCGATGGCCGCCTCGACGTCCTTGGTCTCGGCCTGACCGCCGCCGTAGCTCCCCCCACTCCGCATCGTCCCGCGGAAGTTGAACGCGAGGACCGCGGTTCCGCGCTGCGCGAGCTCGTTCCTGAGCGCCCACAGGATCGGGTGGTCCTTGCTGCCGCCGTGGCGCGGGTGCGCATGGCAGATCACGGCCGACGCGACCGGGGGGCGGTCCGGCAGCCGGAGCTCGCCCTCGAGCGAGACGCCGTCGGAGGTGGAGAAGCGTACGGGATCCATCGCGTGGGACGATGCCAGCGTGACCGAGTACCGACAACCCGTCGGCACCGCGTTCGCGCTCCGGGACCCGATCCCTTGGACCGATCTCGCCGCGATGGTCCGCGCCGCCGAGCAGGTCGGGTACGCGGCGGTGTTCCTCCCGGAGATCGCCGGGCGCGACGCGCTCGTCACGCTCGGCGCGCTCGCGGGCGAGACGCGCGACCTGCTCCTGGGCACCGGGGTCGTCCCGATCGCGTCGCGCACCCCGCTGCTCGCCGCGATGGCGGCCTCGACGGTCCACGAGCGATCCGGGGGACGCCTCATCCTGGGGCTCGGGACGGGACGGATCGGCCCCGGCGCCCTCGATCGGCTGCGCGAGGAGGTCGACGTGCTCCGGGGACTGTTCGCCGGCGAGACCGTCGAGCACGGGGGCGAGCGCCTCCGGCTGTCGCTCGCCCCCGGTACCGGGCCGCCGATCTGGATCTCGGCCCTGGGGCCGAGGGCCATGCGCCTGGCCGGCGAGATCGCGGACGGCGTGCTGCTGAACTGGTGCCCGCCCGAGCGGGTGGCGGCAGCCCGGGCGGTCGTGGCCGGGGGCGCCGGGGCGGCGGGACGAGATCCGGACGACGTCACGGTTGCGGTCTACGTCCGGGCCTGGGTCGGGGAGGACGAGGCGACCGCGATGACCGCCCTCAGACGGGCCTCGGCCGAGTACGCCTCGTACCCGGCGTATGCGAGGCAGTTCGAGCAGGTCGGGCTGGGGGCGGAGGCCGCGGCCGCCGCCGACGCCCTCCGCGCGGGACGTGTCGAGGACGTCCCCGATCGCCTGGTGCGCTCGGTGTGCGCGATCGGTCCGGAGGCCCCGCGGAGGATCGAGGCCTACCGGCAGGCGGGCGCGACGCTGCCGGTCGTGTACCCGGTGGCCGCGGGGGAGGCGGCCGTCTCGATCGAGGGCACCCTATCGGCCCTCGCGCCGGGCTGACTCCGATCGCCCGATCCGGTTGCACCTTCGGGGGCGAGTCGTAGACTACGATTTGCAAGGTCCGCACCGTGGAAACAGGGAAAACTGCCTGCTCGCGGCGGGACCTGGGAAGCGGCACGAGAGCGAGGAGGACCGCACATGACCTACACGATCGCCGAGCCGTGCATCGACGTGAAGGACCGCGCCTGCGTCGATGAGTGCCCCGTGGACTGCATCTACGAGGGCGGAAGGATGCTGTACATCCACCCCGACGAGTGCGTGGACTGCGGGGCGTGCGAGCCGGTCTGCCCGGTGACCGCCATCTTCTACGAGGACGACGTGCCGGCCGAGTGGAAGCAGTTCACCCCGATCAACGCCGAGTTCTTCAACGACGAGATCAGCGGTATCGGCTCGCCCGGCGGCGCGGCCCAGGTCGGCCCCAGCGACAAGGATCACCCGACCGTCGCGGGGTGGGCCTCGGTCGGCTGATCCCATCGACCCGAACGTTCGACGACGCCCTCGGTCGACGACCGGGGGCGTCGTGCGTTCGGGCTTCAGGCAGGCTCGGCCGCGGGCTCGGCCGCGGGGACCTCGCCGGGCGCGCCCCACGACGTCGAGTCCGGCCACCGCTCGCGTGACTTCGCGGCGAGCTTGGCCATGAGGGACAGGGCGGCCGGGTCCTCGGAGCCGGGGCGCCACTCCACGACCCCGTCAGCCACCGCGCGCTGCCAGATGTCTCGCCCCTTGTCCGTCCGCACGATCGTGAGGGTCCAACCCTCGCCCTGACCGAGGCCACCGAACGAGATGTCGGCGTGCTCCGCCGAGAAGTCGGGACAGTGCAGGCATCCGGTTCGCGTGAACTCGTGCGACTGCTTCAGCGGATAGGTGAGCTCCTCCCCATCCTTCGTGTAGAAGAGGAGCTTGCCCTTGATGTTCACGCGCACGATGTCCTCGAGGGCGAGACCCAGCCGCTTCTGCGCGATCTCGACCATGAGGCCGTCGTAGGAGAACGTCTTGGAGCAGAGCAGCCCGAGGGTCCACGTGATCTTCTTGGCCCACTTGTTCACACGACGGGCGGTCATGGAGCCCGTCACGCTCGCCTGACACGACATCCCGACGAGCGCGAGCTTGGACAGCCCCATCTCGGCCGCCTTGACGAGCGCGAGCGGGTTCGCCGAGTAGGTGTAGCGAGAGCCGGCCGTCGCGAGCACTCCTTCGGCATCGGTGACGACGGTCGGCTCGGCGTCCCAGAGGCGCTCGTCCGACAGGCGCGAGGTGAGCGCCCCGTCGATCTCGCCGTTGCGCAGGCCCCACAGGAGGAGGGCCGATACCACGCCTCCGTCCTGACCGTGCATCAGCACCTCGGGCTCGGTGGCACGGGCGAGCACGATCTCCTGGTACTGGCCGATCACCTCCTCGGGCTTGCGGGTCTGCCCGAACAGCAGCTGGTCGATGTCCGACTCCCACTCGCGGAAGCGAGGGCAGGCGAGCGTGCAGAGCGAGCACCCCTTCTCCCCGTGCGAGCACTGGTCGACCCCCTCCTCCTGCAGCTGCACGGGACGGTCGTCCTCGTAGCCGAGGACGTGGAAGGGGCACGCGACGATGCAGGCGGTGCACCCGGTGCACAGACCCGTGGCGACGACCTCGTGGTACAGGTCGCGCCACTGCGTCTTGTCGACGTCCTTGGTCATCGCGAACGGCAGTCTATCCAGCGCGCGCCTCGCTTGGAGTCGCCCCGGTCAGGCCGTTGGGTCGCGCTTCGATCCGCCCTCGGGTACGCTGCTCGTCTGCCAGCCGAAAGAGGTGGGGGATGGCGAGGTCGAGATGGCTCGGGCTGGTCGCCGGTCTGTTCGTCCTGTCGATCGTGCTCGCTGCCTGCGGCGGTGACGACGAGGGCGGTGGCGAGACCGGCGGCGGCGGTGGCGGTGGCGGCGGTGGGAACACGATCGTGATCGAGGGCTTCGCGTTCGACCCCTCCACGATCTCGGTGTCCGGCCCTACGGAGTTCACGATCACCAACAACGACAGCGCGACGCACACCTTCACGCTGGACGACGGCAGCGTCGACGCGGAGATCGCCGGCGGGGAGAGCACGGTCGTGACGATCGACGTGTCCGAGAGCACCGGGTTCGTCTGTCGGTTCCACCCACAGATGACGGGCACGGTCGAGGTCGCGTAGTCGGCGGACGCCGAGACTCGATCAGATCGAGAACGAATCGCCGCACGCGCACTCGTGCGTCGCGCGCGGGTTGAGCATCTTCAGGCCGCCGCCGAGGAGCGAGTCGTTGAACTCCAGCGTCGAGCCCTCGAGGATGGGCGCGCTCCTCGCGTCCACGAGGACGCGGACGCCGCCCGCCCCGACGATCACCTGGTCTCCGTCCGCGGGACCGTCGTCGAACGAGAGCTCGTACGAGAAGCCCGAGCAGCCGCCCGCTACGACGCGCACGCGCAGGACGGGCTCGGCTCGCCCCTCGCGCTCCGCCAGCTGGCGGATCTTGCCGGCCGCCGCGTCGGTGACCGTGATGACCGTTGCGGTCTGCTCCATAGCCCCTAAGGATACCCCCGTCGTCCCCGAACTCACGTCCGGGCGCCGAGGAAGCCCACGAACACCCGCGCGTAGATCCGGGCGGCCGTGACCAGGTCGTCCACCGCGACCCACTCGTCGGCGGCGTGGGCGACGTCGAGCGAGCCCGGTCCCAGGATCACCGTCGGGATCGCGACCTCGTTGATGTAGAAGCGCGCGTCCGTGATCCCGGTGAAGCCGACGTCGGCGGGCTCGCGCCCCTCCTGGCGCACGGCGGCGCGGCAGTGTTCGGCGACGGCCGACGCCGGGTCGCTCTCCGCCGCGTCGGTCCACTCGCGGATCGCGAAGGTCAGGTCCACCTCGGGATGGTCCTCGGCGATCGCGCGGGCCAGGCGCTCGAACGGCCCCAGCACGGACCCGCGCGAGGTCTCGCCCGGGAGCAGGCGCCGATCGACGTCGACGACGCAGCGATCCGGGACCACGTTGGGCGCGCTGCCGCCCTGGATCAGCGCCGCGTTCACCGTGGGTCTGCCGACGAGCGGGTGCTCCAGGTCGGGGAGGACCTCCTCGATCCGAAGCAGGAACCGCGCCATCGACGTGATCGCGTTCACCCCGAGGTGGGGCCTGGAGCCGTGCGCGGATCGTCCCCCGGCGGTGGCCGTGATCCAGGCGCCTCCCCGCTCGGCGAGGCCGAGCCGCAGGTCCGTCGGCTCGCCGACGATCGCGGCGTCCTGGTCGAGGTACCCATGCTCGAGGAGCACCTTCGTCCCCTGCAGGCCGGTGAGCTCCTCGTCGGCCGCCAGATGCAGGTCGAGGGTCCCCCGGAGCTCGACGCCGGCGCGTCGGATCGCCGCGACCGCCGCGAGGGCGCTGGCGATGGGTCCCTTCATGTCGGCCGCTCCGCGCCCGATCAGCCGGCCGTCCACGACGTCGGCCGCGAACGGTGGGCGCGACCACGCGCCGGGGTCGCCCGCCGGGACGACGTCCAGGTGTCCGTTCCACGCGAGTCGGGGACGCGCGCCGTCGCCGACCCGGGCGATGACGCTGGGGCGGCCGGCGTCGCTCCGGACGATCGTGGGCGAGGCCCCGAGGTCCCGGAGCAGATCGCTCGCGATGGCGGCGACCGCGTCCTCGGTCCCGCCGGGGTTCTCGCTCGGCGCCCGGATCAGCGCCTGGGCGAAGGCCACGACCTCGTCGGGGTCGACCGCCCCGGCCACGGCGTGAACGACCGCCTCATCTACCATGGCCGGCGAATGTACCCGACGGGAAGGCCGCGGACGCACCCGGGTGACCTCCGCACCCACCTGTCCCCCCTGCTCGACCCGCGGCCGGCGCCGGAGCCGGGGCCGGGCGATCGGCTCGCCGCCGTCCTGCTGCCGCTGATCGGCGACGGCGACCTCGTGTTCACGCGCCGGACCGAGCACCTGCCGCGCCACCCGGGCGAGATCTCGTTCCCCGGGGGGCTCGCGCACGCTGACGACGCGGACCTGGCGGCGACCGCGCTGCGCGAGACGTACGAGGAGCTCGGGGTGTCGCCGGCGGCCGTCGAGCTCTTGGGCGCGCTCCCGCCCGTGCACACCTTCGTCTCGGCGATCCTGGTCGTCCCCTTCGTCGGCGTGCTGGAGGGAGACCCAGCGTTCTCGCCGGACGAGGGCGAGATCGCCGAGGTGCTCCGGTACCCGATCACGGAGCTCGCCGCCGCCGAGACCACCGTCGAGTGGCCGCGGGACGGTCACGTGTACCGCGGGTTCGCGTACCCGATGGCGGACGGCAACACGATCTGGGGAGCGACCGCGAAGATCCTGAACGAGCTGCTCGATGCGATGCGGATGGAGCCCACGGCGTGACGGAGGCAGCGAACCACGACGAGGAGACCGAGCTCGTCCCCGCCATGCCGAGCGATGTGGAGCTCCTCTCCCTGCTCGGGGACGCGCGGACCATCGCGGTCGTCGGCCTATCGTCCAAGCCTCATCGGGACTCGTACGACGTCGCCCGCTACCTCCAGACGAAGGGGTACCGGATCGTGCCGATCAACCCGAAGGAGACCGAGGTCCTGGGCGAGCGTGCCTATCCCACGCTCGATGACGTGCCGAGCGACGTCGAGATCGACGTGGTCGACGTCTTCCGGCGAGCCGAGGACACGCCGCCGATCGCCGAGGCGGCCGTCCGCCGCGGGGCGAAGGTGCTGTGGCTGCAGGCCGGCATCGTGAACGAGGACGCCCGTCGGATCGCCGAGGCGGCCGGCCTGACGGTGATCATGGGCGTGTGCATCAGGACGACGAGGAAGCGACTGGAGGGGGAGGCCTGACATGCAGAAGTGGGAGTACTTCGTCGCGCCGCTGCTCGAGCACAACCCCGGCGAGATCCTGAACACGTTCGGCGAGGACGGCTGGGAGCTCGTGGGCGTCGCCCAGCTCGTGAACCCGATGGGCGGCCAGTCGACCGTCGCCTACATGAAGCGGCCCAAGGGCTGATCCGCCCTACCGGCGCAGCAGCCGGGAGCGCATGAACAGGAGGCCCCCGACGAGCAGCGCCAACACGACGATGCCGACGCCGGTCACCGCCCCCGCCGTCCCGCCTTCCGACCCCGGGGACGCGCTCGGCGTGGTCGACGCGGAGGCTCCGGTCGCCCCCGTCCCCCCCGACCCGCCCGTGATTGACGGGTTCGTGGCGGACGTGAGGACCTCGGAGGATCGGTAGAGCGCGTTCGGGGTGACCACCCAGATCCTCCCGTCGTCGGACAGGGCGACGTCGGTGATGCCGCCCTCGAACCTCGCGACGGTGAGGTCGGTGGGGATGTCTCTGTTGACGCCGAGCCCTGGCCGGAGCATCCGGTGGAGGTTGCCCGTGTAGCCCTCGCCGAAGTACAGGCCGCCGTCACCGGGGGAGCCGGCGCACCCGGTCACCACGATCGGATCCACGTACCCGAGGACCGGTGCGATGAAGGTCGGCTCGCCCCCCGGTCCGAGCTGCAGCGGCCAGCCGTAGTTCCCGCCGGCCCGGATCAGGTTGACCTCGTCCCACTCGTCGGGACCGTTCTCCGTCTCCCACAGGTCCCCCGTGGCGGGGTCGAAGCACAGGCCGAAGGAGTTGCGGATCCCGAGCGCGAACGTGGGGTTGTTGGCCCCGAGCGGGTTGTCCGCCGGGACCGAGCCGTCCGGGTTCAGGCGGAGGATCCTGCCGCCGAGCCCGTCCGGGGCCTGCGATCTGGAGGCATCGTGCCCGTCGCCGACGGCGACGTAGAGCTTCCCGTCGGATCCGAAGGCGATGTCTCCCCCGTTGTGCCAGCCGGCGGTCGCGGGGAGCAGGTCCATCAGGGGCTGGACCTCGGTCCCAAGGTCGCCCTCGGCACGGATCCGCACCAGGTGGTTCTGCACGTCGGCGCCCGTGTAGTACGCGTAGACCCAGGGTTCGTCGGGGAACGTCGGGTCCAGCGCGATCCCGAGCAGGCCGGTCTCGTTGACCGTCACCCCGACCGGGAGCGTGGCGAACGGCTCGTCGAGGATCTCCCCGTCGCGCACGAGCCGGATCTCGCCGCGGTCCTTGTCCGCCACGAACATCGTGCCGTCGGGCGCGAACGCGACGTTCACGGCGAAGTCCAGGCCCTCGACCACGCGCTCGAACGCCTCATCCGCGCGCGCGGGGACCGGCACGGCGAGCAGCAGGATCAGGAGCGGCAGGATCCGTCGGACCACGGGTCGAGTGTAAGAGCGTCCTGGGGTAGGGTCCGGTCGTGCTCCGGCTCGACCACGTCGGCTACGCGGTCCGCGACCTGGACGAGGCCGCCGTGCGCTTCCGCGAGGAGTTCGGCCTGGACTCGGTCGAGGGCGGTCGCCACGTGGGGCTCGGGACGGCCAATCGCATCGTGCCGCTCGGGCCTCAGTACATCGAGCTGATCGCCGTGGTCGATCGCGCGGAGGCCGAGGCGAACGCGTTCGGCCGGTCCGTGATCGAGCGGACGGCGGAGGGCGGGGGATGGCTGCTGACGGTGGCCGCGAGCGACGACGTCGAGGCCGAGGCCGAGCGCCTCGGGCTCCAGGTGCGCGACGGCACGCGCGTCCGCCCTGACGGGCAACAAGTGCGGTGGCGGATGGCCGGGATGGACGACCCGCGCCGCGAGCCATGGATGCCGTTCTTCATCACCTGGGACATCCCGATGGACCTCCACCCGGGACGCAGCCGTGCCGGACACGGGGTCCGGGCGGACGGGATCGCCTGGGTCGAGGTCGGTGGCGACAAGGGTCGCCTGCGCGAGTGGCTCGGCGACGCCGACCTCCCGATCCGCGTCACTGACGCCGAGGAGGGGATCCACCGCGTGGGGATCTCGACGTCCGATGGCGAGCTCGTGATCGACTGATGTCGAGAAGGTCGTTCACTCCACCATGACGAACGCGTACATGTCGTACGCGTTCACATGGGGTGGTCCGCCTTCGCGATCCTGGACGTAGCACGCGAACGCGTACGTTCGTCCCGACTGGATGGGTTCATCGAGGATGAACGTGCTGCCCAAACCGGCGCTATAGATCCCGGTCGAGCCGATCGTCTGCGGCGAGGGCAGCCCCGGGACGGGGCCGTCGAGCCGCGCGATGAACGCCTCACGCGCATCGTTCGCATCCACGCCGGGTCGATACGCCAGGATCTGGCTCTGGTGGACCTGATCG
>DASSJM010000065.1:0-7386 GCA_035691205.1 Actinomycetota bacterium | reverse complement strand
CGGGACGCGATCGAGGACTACGCGAGCGGCGGAGGTGGCGGCGGAGCTCCGCCCATGCCGGCGGAGGGCATCGAGGCGGCGTCCCAGACCCGGTTGAGGTGCTCCTGCACGTAGGCGGGCATCCCGAACCAGATCACCAGGGCGATGACGACGACGAGCGCCGGTGAGACCTGAGATGCGATCCCGCGCCGCTGCTCCATCTCCAGGACGTGGTTGGCGGTGTTGTAGTAGGCGATGAACGGGGGGACGATCAGCAGGAACCCGGGGATCACCGCGAGGAGCGAGCGGCTCGGGCTGATCGTGTCGTCCTTCGTGTACCGCAGGATCTCCTCGTTGACCTTGTAGAACCAGTAGATGCCGTAGATCCCCAGCGTGATCACCGCGAGGCCGAGGACGCCGAGCGGGTTCCGCTTGAGGTACGACTGCCCTTCGATCGTGACCGTCTCGGCCATCACACACTCCTTCGGTCGGCCCCCGGAGTCTACCGGTCCGCGTGCCCGCCCCCGCTGCCCCGGAGCCTCAGCGGACCTCGGTGAGCTTCTCCGCGGCGGTCACCGTGTTGAGCAAGAGCATCGCGGTGGTCATCGGGCCGACCCCCCCGGGCACCGGCGTGATCATCCCCGCGACCTCCTTGGCCTCGTCGAAGAGGATGTCGCCGACGAGGTGCCCGTCCTCGGTCCGGTGCACCCCGACGTCCACGACCACGGATCCCGGCTTGATCATGTCGCCGGTGATCAGCCCCGGCCGACCCGTCGCCACCACCAGGATGTCGGCGCTCCGCGTGTGCTGCGCAAGGTCGCGCGTCTTCACGTGGCACACCGTGACGGTCGCGTTCCCGCGGATCGAGTCCTGAGCGAGGAGCACCGAGAGGGGCGCGCCGACCAGGTCGCCGTAGCCCGCAACCACGATCTCGGCGCCCTCGAGCTCGACGCCCGAGCGCAGCAGCAGCTCCACGATCCCGTACGGCGTGGCCGGCGGGAACGACGGCTCGCCGCGGACCATCAGCCCAACGTTCAGCGGGTGCAGGCCGTCCACGTCCTTGCGCGGATCGATCGTCGTCTGCACCGCGAGCTCGCTGATGTGCTTGGGCACCGGCAGCTGCACGATGATGCCGTGGATCTCCGGGTCACGGTTCAGCCGCCGGATCGTGGCCAGCAGCTCGCCCTCGGTCACGAACCGTGGCAGGTCCACCTGCTCCGAGCGCATCCCGACCTCGGCGCAGGCCTTGTGCTTGGAGCCGAGGTAGATCCGCGAGGCCTCGTCGTCACCGACGAGCACCGCGGCGAGCCCCGGCTGGGTGCCGCGGTCGACGAGCGCCATCACGCGCTCGGCCACCTGAGCCTTGATCTGCCCGGCGATCGCCTTGCCATCCAAGATGGTCGCGGTCACGAGCCCGAATCCTACCGACCGGTTCGGAACACCGGCCAGCCGCCGGTCACGGAGCGGCCCGGGCGAGCACCCAGAGCGGCATCTCCCCCTCGTCGACGATCTCCTCTGCCTGTTCCAGCGCGAACCCCGCCTCCGACAGGAGACGACGGTTGGTCTCGGCGTCGAAGTGGCTCCAGGCCATCGGGGCGCCGAAGAAGTCCGGCTCTCGCTCCTCGGGGTTGTCGCCCCCACCCATGGTCCCCGCCAGCAGGCCGGAGGGTCGGAGCCACGCGTGGATCTCCTCCAGTACCTCGGCGTGGCGGTCGCGGCGCACGTGGATCAGGGACCAGAACGCCACCACCACATCGAACGAGGCGGGCGCGAACCCGACCTCGGCGATGTCGGCCCGAACGAGGAGCGCCCGCGGAGCGTTCGAGCGCGCGAGGGCGAGCTGCGCCGCCGAGCGGTCGAGCGCGACCACGCGGGCCCTCCGAGCGAGCTCGGCCGCGATCAGGCCGGCACCGCAACCGAGGTCGAGGACGCGCCCGCCCTCGGGGATCCGGTCGAGCAGGCGATCGAGGAACGCGCGGAAGTACGTCTCGGGGCCACGGTTGGCCCTCGTGACCTCCTCGTACCGCTCCGCGATCGCGTCGTAGCCGCGCTCGACGTCGCGATGCAGGTCGCCCGCCGGCATCAGTGCCGGAAGTGGCGGCGTCCGGTCAGCACCACGGCCATGCCGCGCTCTTCGGCGGCGGTCAGGACTTCGTCGTCGCGGATCGAGCCGCCCGGGTGGATCACCGCGGTGACGCCGGCGTCGGCCGCGACCTCGACGGCGTCGGGGAAGGGGAAGAACGCGTCGCTCGCCATCACCGCTCCCTTCGCGCGATCGCCGGCCTTGCGCACCGCAAGGAACGAGGCGTCGACGCGCGACATCTGACCCGCGCCCACCCCCACGGTCGCGAGGTCCTTCGCGAACACGATCGCGTTGGACTTCACCCGCATCGCGACGGTCCAGGCGAACCGCAGGTCGCGCCACTCGTCTTCACTCGGCTCGCGCGCGGAGACGACCTCGAGATCGGCCGAGGCGGTCTCGGGCGCCGCATCACGATCCTGTACGAGGGCCCCGCCGGGGAGCACCCGCAGGTCCAGTCCGCCGGCGGTCGGGAGCGGCGCCCGGACGACGCGCAGGCCCTTGCGCCGTCCGAACGCATCGAGCGCGCCCGGCGTGAACCCGGGAGCCACGACGACCTCGGTGAAGACCTCGGCCATCGCCCGGGCGGCCTCCTCGTCCGCCTCGCCTGCGAACGCCACGATCCCGCCGAAGGCGCTGACCGTGTCCGACTCGAAGGCGCTCGCGTATGCGGCGGCCGGCGTCTGCCCCACCGCCGCGCCGCACGGGTTGTTGTGCTTCACGATCACGGCGGACGACCCGAGGCTCGCGAGATCCGCCGCGAGCGTGTACGCGGCATCCACGTCGAGCCAGTTGTTGAAGGACATCTCCTTGCCCTCGATCACGAGCTCGGCGCCCCGCAGGACGCCGGGACCCTCCGCCTCCGCGTACAGCGCCCCACGCTGGTGGGGGTTCTCCCCATAGCGCAGGTCGGCCACCTTCCCGAGCGCGAGCCCGACGAACGAGGGCAGGCCCTCGTCCTTGCGCGCGAACCACGACGCCACGGCGGCGTCGTAGGCCGCGGTGTGCGCGAACGCCTCGGCCGCGAGGGCGCGCCGGGTCTCCGGTCCGAGACCGCCGTCGCGGCGGAGCTCGGCGAGCACGTCGTCGTAGCGCGCGGGGCTCACGACCACGCCGACGCTCGCGAAGTTCTTCGCGGCGGCCCGCACCATCGCCGGTCCCCCGATGTCGATCTTCTCGATCACGTCGTCGGGGCCGGCGCCACTCGCGACCGTCTCGCGGAACGGATACAGGTTCACCACGACGAGGTCGAACGGCTCGATGCCGTGCTCGGCGAGCTGGGCCTCGTGCTCGGGCTTCCGGCGGTCGGCGAGGATGCCCGCGTGGATCCGCGGGTGCAGGGTCTTCACGCGCCCATCGAGCATCTCGGGTGAGCCGGTGACCTCCTCGACCGGGGTGACCTCGAGCCCGGCCTCGCGGAGCGTCGCCGCGGTGCCACCGCTCGAGACGAGGGCCACGCCGAGCTCGGCCAACCCCCGCGCGAGCTCGACGACCCCGGTCTTGTCGTACACGGCGAGGAGCGCTCGACGGACGCTCATGGCGGACCTTCCGCGAGCACCCGCACCCTCCGTCCCTCGACCAGCACGCGCCCCTCCGCGAACGCGCGCACCGCGGTCGGCAGCAGCCGGTGCTCCACCTCGTGCACCCGCGCCTCGAGCGAGTCCCACGAGTCGTCATCCAGCACGGGGATCGCCTCCTGGAGCACGACCGGCCCGTGGTCGACCTGCTCGTCGACGAGGTGCACCGTCACGCCGGTCACCTTCACGCCCCACGCGAGCGCGTCGGTCACCGCGCTCGCACCGGGGAAGGCCGGCAGGAGCGCGGGGTGCACGTTGAGCATCCGGCCCTCGAACACCCCCACGAGCTCGGGGCCGACGATCCGCATGAAGCCGGCGAGCACGACCAGGTCGATCCCCTCGCCCTCTAGCAGCCCGACGAGCGCCCGGTCGTACGCGACGCGATCGGCGTACGCCGTCGGGTCGACGTGCTCCGCGCGGACCCCGCTCGCTCGTGCGCGCTCGAGCGCGCGGGCCTCCGCCCGGTCGCTCACCACGAGCGCGATCCATGGTGCGACGACCGGGTCGTCGAGCAGCGCCTGCAGGTTCGTCCCCTCGCCGGAGGCGAGGACGGCGACGCGGGCCTCGGCCACGCCACGCACGCTAGGGATGACGCCATCGAGGTGTCAAACGACGAGATCGAACGAGCCGCTCTGCCCCGGCGGTACGCTGGGTCAATGCCGGCGGACGAACGCACCGAACGCTGCGGCCGGCATCCGGGAAGTCCCGCGGTGGCGCGGTGCGACGGATGTGGCCGTCCGATGTGCCTTCCGTGCGCGACCCCCGTTCGGGGGAAGGCCTACGGCGTCGAGTGTCTGGCCTCCGTCCTCGGTGCGGACCTCGCCGCCGCCGCCGAGCAACCGGTGCGAGCGCCCGACGCCCGAGCTCGGTCGGTCGCCCGTCTCGGGTTCCTCTTCGCCACGCTGGCCACGGTGCTGCCGTGGAGCCGCTTCGGCCCGGGTGCCGAGGCCTTCGGCGCCTGGAGCCGCGCGAGCCGATGGTCGCTCGTCGCGGCGCTCGCCGCGGTCCTCGGGCTCGGACTGTCGCTCGTGCAGCGCTCGCCACGTCTCCGGAGCCGCGGGTGGGATCTCGCCGTCGCGGCGCTCGGCGCCGCGGTCACCGTCACCGCCCTGCTGTTCGTGGCGTTCCCGCCGGCGTTCTCCCGCCCCTGGCTCGGCCCCTGGATCGCCGCTGCCGCGGGGGCTCTCGCCTGCGGCGCAACGGTGGTGGCGGCCCGCACGGCGGCTCCCGCGGCCGTGCGCATTTGACTCCACAACAGGCACGGTGTTCGATACGTGCGCGGCTCGGGGACCCCTGGGCGGCACGTGGGGAGCTCCCTGAAAGGAGAGTGGATGTCGCAGTCCAAGGGGTTCGACATGTCGAAGATGGACACGGGTCACAAGATCCTGCTCGGCGCAGGCATCGCGTACCTGATCGTCCTCTTCCTGCCCTGGCAGCGGGTCTGCATCGACCTCGGCCTCGAGATCCCCGGGGCGAGCGGCTGCGCCTCGGCGAGCGGGGCCTCGGGCATCGGCGTGATCAACCTGCTCCTGGTGATCGCGCTGCTCGCCTGGGAGGGGATGGCCCTCGCCGGCGTGGACATCAACGCGCCGAAGCAGATCGTGAGCGCCGGGCTCGCCGGAGCCATCGTGGTGTTCACGATCCTCAAGATCCTCGTCGACAGCGAGTCGATCTACCTGTTCGCGTGGATCGGCCTGATCCTCGCCGTGGTGATCGGCTATGGCGGCTGGCTGCGCTGGCAGGCGCACCAGGCCAGTGGCGGCGCCAGCGGCATGGGCGGCGGCGGGATGCCGGCTCCGCCTCCGGGCGGCATGTCCGGCTGAGCGCGGAGCCGAACGACTCGCGAGGGCCCGGCCGGCGACGGCCGGGCCCTTCGCTTGCCCTCCTTCCGCGGACCCGGCGTACGATTCCGACCGCACGCCCGTGAAGAAGTGCCCCTACTGCGCCGAGGAGATCCAGGACGAGGCGATCAAGTGTCGCTTCTGCGGGAGCATGCTCCCGGGGGAGGCCATGCCCGCGCCTCCGGGGTCGGTCGACGACGAGGCGCTCCAGTTCACTCACTCCGGCCGTCGCTACCTGCTCGGGTACGGACGCGACTTCTTCGGGATCTGGGATCGCCAGGGCGGCAGTGCGCCGATCTCGCGCTTCCCGAGGTCCGATGCCGGCTGGCGGCAGGCCTGGCTGGCCTTCTCCGCCGAGGAGCCGGACAGCGCCGAGGTGGGCATCGGCGTCGCGACGGCGCCAACATCCCCACCGGGGGGCTGGTCCCCCAGGCCCGTTCCCGCCTCGCGGCCCGCCACCGCCCCCCGACCAGTGGGTGGTGCGTGGTGGCTCCTCCCGATCCTGGCCGGCTGGCTCGGCGGGCTGATCGCGTGGCTGTTGGTCAAGGACAGCGACCCGCGCAAGGCCCGCGCGATGCTGTTGACGGGCATCGCGATCAGCGCGTTGCTCATCGTCCTCCTGGTGTCGCAGCAGCCGACCTGACGTTCCGACCGGCCGACTATCGTCCGGACGTTCCGCCGGCCGACCCGATGCTGGCGGTCGCGCCTCCGAGCGCGCCGCCGAGCACCCCCCAGGCCGCCCCGAACAGCACGGCGCTCACCACGTCCGGACCGATCCACAGGGACCCACCCCCTGCCTGCTCGCCCACGGTCGCCCCGTACTCGAGGCTCACGCCCGCGAGGAGACCCATGGCCCCGAGCAGGAGCGCGAACACCACGCCCCCCCACGCCCCGACCGTCGCCCCCGAGCGACCGGAGGCCTGCCGGCGGAGGGCCGCGGCCCGTCCGCCCAGCACCGCGGCCAGGGCGGGGGCCAGCAGGAACAGGAAGGAGCCCGCCGGGGCCACCCCGAACCCGGAGCCCTCATCGGCCTCCGGCGACCGCAACGCGGCGCCGACGTCGCGGGGGAACCGCCGGTAGCACAGGAGGTCCGCCCGAACGCTGCCTCGAGACGTGTCACACCCGCCGGCCGCAGGCACCAGGGTCAGGGCCGCCTCGTTCGGCGCGAGCGCCACGTGGTGCGTGAGGATCGCGGCGCCGAGCGCCGGCCGCTCGAACACCGCGTCGAAGTACCGCGCGGTCGAAGGCGTGAGCGTGGCGACCGGCTCGTCGGGCTGGACCACGCCCGCGACGAACAGGCCGGCATAGGACAGCGCGAACCCGAGCCAGAGCATCCGCCAGCCGCCCACGAGCGCGGCGCCCGCCGTCCCGGCCCGTTCCCGATCTCGATGGGCCTCCAACCACTCCCAGAGGCCGCCGGCGCCGCCCGCGGCAGCGGCGAGCACGAGCGGGAACACGAGCGCCTCCAGGCGAGCGAGGGAGACCCGGAGCTCCCCCTCGACCAGCCGCCCGAGCGCGAACGGTTCGTCGATCGTGATCAGGAGGGCGGCCACGAACACGGGCAGGGCGTAGGAGGGCGCGACCGCAGCGCCGCGGAGGACGTGCTCGCGCATCGAGCCACCCCGCGACCGCGCGAGTCCTCGGCCGGCGCGGAACAGGAGCCACCCGGCGAGCACCGTGACCGACAGGAGCGCGACCCCGATCTCCACGAAGGACGAGCTCTCGGTCGGGAGATCCGAGCCCGGGAGGACACCGCCCGTGAGCTCGCCGATGTCGAACCGGCCCTCGATGCGGATCGGCACGTGGTGGAACGCGCCGAGGTACAGGACGCCGATCCGCAGCGCCACCCCCAACCCGTAGGCCGGCCCCCCGAGGACCCAGACCGCGAGCGAGGCGACGACGCCCACGC
>DASSJM010000064.1:0-8635 GCA_035691205.1 Actinomycetota bacterium | reverse complement strand
CGCCGGATGGACCAGGCCGCCGTGTTCGCCGGCGGGATGGAGCGCCTGGCGATCAGCCCGCAGTGCGGGTTCGCGAGCGTGATGGTGGGCAACGAGATCGACGAGGACCACCAGTGGCGCAAGCTCGAGCTGGTGGCGCGGGTGGCGGACCGCCTCTGGACGGATTGACCGGCGGAGTCGGTCGGGACTACGGTCACGCAGGAGGAGCGGGCCGGAGCTCGGTCAGGCCCTGTCCGGGCCACCCGCCGTCGCGAGGGAGGGCTGCATGATCGGTAGCCGCGAATGGTCCAGTAGGAGACGGACGGTGGCCGCAACGATTGCGGTCCTGCTGCTCTCGAGCCTGTTCGTCGCGCTCGCTGCTGCGCCGAGCTCCGCGGTGTTCTTCACCAACAACGGAAACATCACGATTCCTTCGGGCGCACCGGTGACGACCACGGGTAACGCCTCGCCCTATCCGAGCACGATCTCGGTGTCGGGATTGGTCGGCGTGATCGCCGACGTGAACGTCACGCTGGACAGCGTGACCCATACTTGGCCGGACGATGTCGATGTCCTGCTCGTCGGCCCCACCGGCGCGGACGTGGTCCTGATGTCCGATGTGGGCACTGATGCGAACATCAACGGCGTCGACCTCACCTTCACCGACGGTGCCGGCGCCCTTCCCGACAGCGGCCAGATCACGAGTGGGACCTACAGGCCGACCCAGGGAGTGAACGCAGACATCTCGAGTTGTTGCGGCTACCAAGGTGTGGCTCCGACCGGGCCTCCCTTCGGATCGAACCTCGCGGAGTTCAACGGAACGAACCCGAACGGCACGTGGAGCCTCTACGTCTACGACGACAACACCTTGGATTTCGGCTCTATCTCGTCAGGGTGGGATCTCGAGATCGTCATGGCCGCGCCGACGATCACCTCGTTCACGCCGACGAGCGGCCCGCCAGGGACCTCCGTGACGATCACCGGGACGAACCTGCAGGGCGTGACGTCGGTCACGTTCGGGGGCGTCCCCGGCACCGGGATCACCAACAACACGCCGACCTCGGTGACGGCCACCGTCCCGGCTAACGCCGTGACCGGACAGATCGCGGTGACGACCCCCAACGGGACGGCCACGAGCGCCACCAACTTCACCGTCGTCCCGCCGCCCACGGTCACCTCGTTCTCTCCGACGACGGGCCAGGTCGGCACGCAGGTCGTGATCACCGGGACGACGTTCTCCAACGTGAGCTCGGTGAAGTTCAACGGTGTGTCGGCGCTCTTCACGCCTAACTCGGCCACCCAGATCACCGCGACGGTGCCTCCGGGCGCGACGACGGGCCCGATCGCCGTCACGACGGCGAGCGGCACCGGCACGAGCGCCACGACCTTCGTCGTCCAGCACGCCCGCGAGGTGTCCCTGCACTTCTCCAAGGCCAAGGGGAGCGTCACGGTGCTCGACGGGTTCAACACGTGCGCGTCCGGCGTCCCGGTGAAGCTGCAGATGAAGGGACAGGGCGGCGGCTTCAAGAACGTCACCAACGGGTTCACGAAGCCCCAGGGCGCGTACAACCTGGGCACGGTGATCGACGGCGAGCGCTACCGCGTCGTCGCGAAGGCGATCACGACGCCGACCGGCGACAAGTGCCTGAAGGACGTCTCGCCCACCGTCAAGGCCTGACCGAGCTTCGGATCGAACCGAGGGCCCACCCGTTCGGGGTGGGCCCTCGGCCCTACCGGGACAGAGCCGACGTCGAGCTCACCTCCGTCGGGCGCGGGCCCGGCTATGCTCGCGGCCGATGCGCGCGCTCGTGATCAAGCCCCATCGCCTGTCGGCGACCGGCTTCGTGGGGGAACGGTTCCGCGAGCGCGGCGCGGAGCTCGTCGATCACGTCGCCAGCGAGGTCGGCGCGCCGACGACCCTCGACGGCTTCGGCGCCGTGCTCGTGATGGGTGCGCCGTGGTCGGTCTACGGCGAGCACGTCGAACCGTGGATCGACGGCGTCCTCGACCTGTTGCGCGAGGCCGATCGCCGCGGCGTCGGGGTGTTCGGCGTGTGCTTCGGCGCGCAGGCGATGGCGGCTGCGTTCGGCGCCGAGGTCCGCCACGCTGGCGCGTCCGAGGTCGGCTGGCGGGAGGTCGAGACCTCCGATCCAGCGCTCCTGCCGACCGGGCCGTGGTTCATGTGGCACTCGGACACGTTCGATCTGCCGCCCGGCGCGGTCGAGGTCGCCCGCACGCCGCTGGGCCCGCAGGCGTTCGTGCTGGGTCCGCACCTGTGCGTCCAGTTCCACCCGGAGGTCGATGGGGACGTCGTCGCCTCGTGGATGGACATGGATCCGTCCGACTTCCTCGCGGCGGGGATCGCGCCTGCGGATGTGCTCGCCGAGACGCGCGAACGTGAAGCCGAGGCCCGGGCCCGGGCCGGCGCGCTCGTGGACCGGTTCCTCGAACGGGCCCGGGTACCATCGGGCCCATGACCGAGCCCGACCGTCCGCTCCGCCTCGACGCCCCGCGCGAGGAGGCGCTGGAGCACGCGGTCAAGCTGGTCACCGAGGCCTGGCGCTCGTTCGACCGGTTCCGGCCCGAGGAGCCGGCCCTGGACGAGAGGGTCCGCGAGCTGCTGCGGTCGGGGCTGCCCCAGACGCCCACGTCCGTCCACGAGGCGCTCGACGACACGGCACGGATCCTGGACGAGTCGATCGCGCAGCCGCGGCCGCGATACTTCGCGTTCATCGGCTCGAGCGGCCTGGAGATCGGGACGATCGCGGACCTGCTCGCGCACACGTACGACATCAACCTGGCGGTCGATGCGCGGGCGGCGACCGAGATCGAGCAGCAGGCGGTCCGCTGGGCCGCCGAGTTCATCGGCTACCCGGCCGACAGCGCCGGGGCGTTCACGAGCGGGGGGACCGTCTCGAACACGAGCGCCCTCGCGGCCGCGCGCGAGTTCGCCCTGCCCGGCTCGCGTCACGAGGGGCTCGGCGGGAAGCGGGTGGCGGTCTACTGCTCGCAGGAGGTTCACTACTCCATCACCCGCGCGATCGAGATGCTCGGCATCGGCTCGAGCAACCTGCGCGACATCCCGCTGGACGCGGACCGCGGCATGCGCCCCGATCGTCTCGGCGAGGCGATCGATGAGGATCGAGCCGCCGGCGTCACCCCGATCGCCGTCATCGCGACCGCCGGCACGACGCTCACCGGCGCTATCGACCCCCTCGATGCTATCGCCGACGTGTGCGAAGAGCGCGGCGTCTGGATGCACGTGGACGGCGCGTACGGGATGCCGGCGGCGGCCGTTCGACCCGACCTCTTCCGCGGGTTCGAACGCGCTGATTCGGTCAGCGTGGACGCGCACAAGTGGCTCTACCTGCCGAAGGCCTGCGGGATCGTGCTCGTCCGCCGACAGGAGGACCTGGCCGCCGCGTTCGCCCACGAGCAGGGATACCTGCCGCATCAGCAGCACGAGCTGCACGCCGTGGACATCACCTTCGAGTACTCGCGGCCGTTCCGGGCACTGAAGCTCTGGCTCGCCATGCGCGCACACGGCGCCCAGGCGTTCCGCGATTCGATCGAGCGGAACCTGACCGAGGCCCGCTTGCTGTACGAGGCGGTGTCGGCGCGTGCGGACTACGAGGCCCTCGGCGAGCCGAAGCTGTCGATCGTGCCGTTCCGTCATGTGCCGGAGGGTGTCGGCGACGTGAACGAGCACAACCAGCGCCTGGCCGAGGCGCTCCAGGCCGACGGGCGGTTCTGGATCGCGAGCGCGCTGATCGACGACGAGGTCTGGCTCCGCCCGTGCTTCGTGAACTTCCGCACGACCGAGGAGGACGTGCTCGACCTCGTCGAGGTCGCCGCCGAGGTGGGGGAGCGGCTCACGCGAGCCCAAGCGCCTTCGTAGCCACCTCGTCGGCGAAGGCCGCCCGTTGGCGGCGGCTCGGGTCCCCGCTGTCGAGCGCCATCCCGGTCGCCGCGTCTACACTTCTCCCGCTCGCCACACCGGCGTGCGGAAGGAGCCCAGGCGAGATGACCGAGCCGCTCGTTGGCGTCGTGATGGGGTCGGCGTCCGACTGGGAGACGATGCAGCACTGCGCCGAGCAGCTGCGCGCCTTCGGCGTCCCGTTCGAGACCCGCGTGCTCTCGGCGCACCGAACCCCCGACGAGCTCGCGACCTGGGTCGTCGACGTCGAGGCCAGGGGCGCCCAGGTCCTTATCGCGGCCGCCGGGATGGCCGCGGCGCTGCCCGGCGTGGTGGCGGCGCAAACCACGCTTCCGGTGCTCGGCGTCCCGATCGAGTCCAAGCTGCTCGGCGGTCTGGACTCGCTCCTGTCGATGGTGCAGATGCCGGGCGGGATCCCGGTCGGCGTGCTCGCGGTCGGCAAGGCCGGCGCCGTGAACGCGGCGATCCTCGCCACGCAGATCCTGGCGCGCTCGCGTCCCGAGCTCGGCGAGGCGGTCCGCAGGCAACGCGAGGAGCAGGCGGCGAAGATCCTCGCGGATCCCGACCCGTCGGCGACCTAGACGGGTCCGGTCAGTCCCTGCGCCGGTACGCGTACCAGCCGATGGCCGAGGCCAGGAAGCCCAGTCCCATCATGAGCCCGAACGTGGCGAGGCCGGGCAGGCGCTCGATCTCCACGAGCGGCGCCGGCTGCAGGTCGACGAGCTCCTGCATCGCCTCCTTCGTCAGGCCGGCGGCCCTGGCGTGCGCGACCATCGCGTCCTCCCACACGAACCAGACCATCGATGCGAGCACGGTCGAGATGATCCCGGCGGTGGTCACGAGGAAGCCGAGCGCGGGGTTCGTGACGCCTGGCATCGTCCACCCCCGCTGGAACCCGTAGAAGAACCACACGAGCCCGAAGGCCATGAGCGCGACGGCCAGCCAGACGCCCGCCGTCCCCACGAAGGCCGCCTTCCCGCGCAGGGACAGGGCGGTGATGAGCGCCTCCTCGTGGTCGGTCTCCGCTCGGGTGATGTCGAGGTGGACCCACGGATGCTCGACGGTGAGGTACGCGATCGCGCCCGCGGCGGCGGCCATGATGCCAGCGAGGAGCATGAACCAGTCCGGGCCCCACGCACGCCGACGGGGGAGCGCCCGGAGGGGGCGCTGCTCCATGGACTCGCGCAGGTTCGGCGGAGGTGTGACCACGGGCGCCGGAGTGCCGGCGGGTCGCGCCGGTGCGACCGGGATCGACGGGGCGCTCGGAAGGGCCGCGGTGCTCGCGACCGACCCGACGGCCGCGGCGGCCGGGACCGGCTCGCGCTCGACATCGTCGCGCAACGACCGACCGCAGCGCATGCACCGGATGACCGAGTCCTTGAGCTCGGCCTCGCAGTGGGGGCAGATCTTCACCCATTGTGTTTCGACGGGCGAGGCGCGGTGCTTGAGGCGGAGTCGGGCGGCGCTGCTCAGTCGTGCTCGGTACGTGCGTCGTCCCCGCCTCCGAGCCCGCGGAGCCGCTCGTCCGTCGTCGTCTGGGCGGCGGCGTGAGCCGGTTCGTGGCCGGTGAGCGCCCGCAGGAACTCGTCGCGCTCCAGCGACAGCAGGCGAGCGTCGGTGGCAGCCGTGACGGTCGCGGTGCGTGGCACGTCGCGCAGCAGGGCGATCTCGCCGACGTACCCGCCGGGGCCGTGGGTCGCGACGTCCCGCCCGTCGGCGGAGACCGTCAGCTCGCCCGCGGCGACCACGTAGAAGCGGTCGCCGACCTCGCCCTGGCGGATCAGCACGTGCCCGGCGGGGATCGCCAGCGGGACCGTGTTCCGGGCGACACGCTCCAGCGTAGGGGGCGGCAGGGGGGCGAAGATCGAGGTGCCATGGAGCAGCGCGAGGTCCTCCGCGGGGACCCGCGCCCCGACGTCGACCGAGCGCAGGCGCCTCCGCGCGAGGAACCCGGCGACCGGCAGGAGCAGCCCGGCGATCACCAGCGTCCAGCGCGGCCCGATCGCGACCGCGAGCATCGCGCCGACGAAGGCACCGAGCCCCTCGAAGGCCATGTACGTCGACTCCAGGACGCCGAACGCGCGGGTGAGCTTCTGGTCGGGGATCAACCGCTGGAGCATGGTACGAGCCGACACGTCCATCAGGATGCCGCCCGTGCCGCTCGCGCCGACGAGGAGGGGAGCTGCCGCCGGGAGCGCGGCGGTCGCGACCAGGGGCGAGCCGAAGGCGATCACCCCCGCCCGGTACGCGGGGAACAACCGCTCGCGCGCACCCGCGACGAGGGCGATCAGGGCGCCCAGGATCCCGCCGACCCCCATGGCCGCGTTCAGCAGCCCGACGCCGATCTCCCCGGCATCCAGGAGCTCGAACGCGATCACGACGATCAGCGAGTCGATGAATCCCAACGTCAGCGAGCCGAGCCCGTGCATGCCGAGGAGCAGGCGAGGCCGCCGGTCGGACCAGATGTAGCGGAACCCCTCCCCGACCTCGCGGGTGACGTCGAGCTTCGAGCCCGCGCGCTCGGCGGCGATCCCCTCCTGGGCCGTGCGCCCGATCCCCGCGACGGCGCCGGTGCCGATCGCGAGCAGCAGGGCCAGTGCCGCGTACGCGAGGCCGGGGCCGGGCAGGTTCAGCGCCGCCGCCAGCGCGAACATGGCGGTGACGAGGGCGGGGCCGAGCAAGACGGACGAGCTCTCCACGAGGCCGCTCGCCGTGAACGCCGAGGTGAGCTCGGTGGGGTCGCGTGAGATCCAGGGCAGGAGCGCCCCGTAGGCAGGTCGCACCAGGGTCAGGACGTAGCCGACAGCGCAGCCGGCCGCGTACACGAGCACCGCCGGCGCCTCGGCGAGCGCGGCGACCGCCGTCAGGGCGGACGTGAGGGTCATCCCCGCGAGGGCGAGGAGCAGGACCCGCTCGCGCCGGAAGAGGTCTCCGAGGACCGAGCCGATGGGCGCGATGACCGCCGCGGGGATCAGCTGCAGGAGCGCGATCACGCCGACCATCTCGGTGCCGCCCTCGCCGAACGCGAACACCATCAGCGCGATGTAGCCGCCCCACTCGCACAAGCTGAAGGAGAGCAGTCCGATCAGTGCGCGACGGAGGTCGCGGTTGTCGTAGCTCGCCGCGAGCGCGCGGAAGGCGGTGGCGACGTCACGCCGGATCTCGGCGATGGCCCCGTCGTCCGCGGCTGGTGGTAGCTGATCCCCCCGGTCGTCGATCGCTGGCACGTCCGGGCAAGGCTATCGGAGCCCCTGTCTCGGCGTTGAGCGGTGGTGGGGCGGGTCCCGGAGGACCCGCCCCACGCAACCGGAACTAGTTGAGCCTGGTGATACGCCCCTCGCCGCCCTCGGGGTAGTCCTCCGCGGTGATGACGCCGGCCAGGTCGACGGTCAGGTAGTCGAGCACCGACTGGAAGTACGTCACACCGACGGTCGTGAACGGGATGCCCCGGAACGGGTACTGGTCGCCGCCACGAGCAGAGAAGTCGATCGTCGCCATCGAGACCGATGGCGCGCCATCGACCACTTCGCCGTCAACCACGATCGGGGTCCCGTCGTCGAGGGTCACCTCGACGATCCGGGTCCCGGGGGTCGTGACGACCAGGTTCTCGTCCAGGACCTGGGCGGTCCCGTCCGCGTCCCACGTGAACGAGAACCCGGAGATCTGGGCGAACCGACCGTCCACGAACTCGACGCGCGAGACGGCGTTCTCGAGGATCTCCTTGAGCTGCGCCGGCGGGATGTCCGGCACGATGCAGACGAAGTTGGCGAACGGCACCATGCCGAACACGTCCAGCTCGCTGATCGGACCGGCCGGGATGACGCTGTTGTTGCGGATCCCGCCGCCGTTCTGGATGCCGATGTCCGGCGGATCCAGCCCGAACGACGCCGCCTTCGCCGTCGCCGTGGCGAACAGTGCGTCGGCGATCAGGTTGCCCTCGTTCGTCTCCTCCGTACGGATCCCCGGGTCACGCAGGCCGTTCAGCTCGACCTCGGAGGTGGCCACGACGTTCTCTGCCGCCTCCTCGAGCAGGACGACGAGCGGGTCGACGACGCTGCTCTGGATGAACGGGTTGGGCTCTACGCCGTCGGTGTTGACGGTCGAGCTCACGCGGACGGGGCCGCTCGCGTCGTCGTCGACGCTGACGACCTTGCCCGCCTTGTTGAACCCGACGGTGAGCATGCCGACGTACTTGTAGTCGCCGTTGGTGGTGACGATCGGAACCTCGTCGCCCTCTTTGTTCTCCGAGTACAGCGGGTACGACCCGAAGATGTTCTCCTCGTCGCCGGGGATCAGCAGGTCGCCCTCGTCGGCCAGCAGCTCGTTGCCACCACCCGAGATCATCACGTCGACGCCGGATAGCTTCGGCGCGAGCGCGATGTCCTCGTCGATGCTCTGCAGCTGGCTGATCGTCACGATGATGTCGACGCCCTGGCTCTCCAGCAGGTCCGCCTGCTTGTTGACCGCCTTGGCGACGGCCTTCACCACGACGTTCCGCGGGCTGGAGATGAAGGGGAGCTCCGTGGTCGTGGCGCCGATGACGCCGATCTTGAAGCCCTGCTCCTTCACCACGACGGACTTGACGATCCGACCCTGCTCCGCGAGCTTCTGGAGCTTCGGCTCACCGCTCACGTTCAGGTTGGCGCTGACGAACGTCGCGTCCTTGTCGAACCCCTTGATGAACTGCGCGAACACGTTGGGCCCGAAGTCGAACTCGTG
>DASSJM010000063.1:0-15052 GCA_035691205.1 Actinomycetota bacterium | reverse complement strand
CGTCGACATGGTCGAGGAGATCGCCTCGCGTCTGGGCCTGCAGGTCGAATGGGTCGTCGCGAACTTCGACACGATCTTCACCGCCGTGGCGGGCAACCAGTTCGACATGGTCGCCGCCGCCTCCACGATCACGCCGGAGCGCGAGCAGACGGTCGACTTCTCGGCCCCGTACTTCAACTCCCGGCAGGCGCTCGTCGTGAACACCGAGCTGACGCCGGACCTGAGCGCGTACGACCAGCTCCAGGCCGGAGACGTGGTGGGCGTCCAGAAGGGGACGACGGGCGCGGCGTGGGCGAAGGAGAACCTCGTGCCGAACGGCATCGAGCTCCAGACCTTCACCTCGGCGACCGACGGGCTCCGGACGCTCGAGGGCGGCGGGATGACCGCCTTCATCGCCGACGAGCCCTTCGTCGCAGAGGCCACGGGCGACCTGCCGAGCCTCTCGGTCGTGCAGGGGATCGACACGAACGAGGTGTACGGGTTCGCGTTCTCCCCGGAGAACCCGGAGCTCACCGCTGCGGTGAACGTGACGCTGGCGGAGATGATCGCCGATGGGACGTACGTGACGATCTACGAGAAGTGGTTCCCCGGCGCGCCGATCCCCCCAGAGTTCCAGCCGGCGGGGTAAGAGGCAGAGCAAGGTGCGGTGAGGGGTCCGCGCGCAGGCGCGGGCCCCTCACGCACGACGGAGGGTGATGGTGTCCGCGCTCGAGATCGAAGCCGAGGCCGGGATCCATCGCGAGGCTCCGCCCGACACACGGGGACCCAGCTCCCCGATCTCCGCAACCGCGCTGTGGCTCGGCATCGGCGCCATCGCGATGGTGCTGGGCGGCGTCCTCGCGGTGCAGCTCAACTACGCCCTGTCCGATCGCGTCCTCACCGAGCACTGCATCGAGGTAGGGCTAACGCGGGACATCACCGGGGCGCTGGGCGTCTGCAACATCATCGAGGCGCTCCGAGCCCAGGAGACGACCGCGCTCCTGTACGTGGGCGCGGCGCTGGGGATCGCTGGGATCGCCGTCGGGTTCGGCATCTACAGGAAGATGGACACCGTTCGCCGGCGCGAGCAGGCGATCACGGGGGCGCTCCTGGGGATCCTGGCCGTGCAGATCGCCGTGGTCCTCCTCGTGTTCCGCTCGGGGCGGCCGGACCTGTTCGCCAAGCACTTCCTGAACTTCACCGTGCTGTCCCCGTACTTCATCACGCCGTTCTTGAACGCGATGAAGAACACGATCGTCCTCGCCTTCGCGGGTGAGCTCGGCGGGATCATCATCGGCCTGATCCTGGCGATGCTGGTGCTCTCGAAGCGTCGCGCCGCGCGCGCACCGGCCCGCGTGTACATCAACTTCTTCCGCGGGACGCCGTTGATCTGGCAGCTCGCGACCTTCTACTTCCTTCTGCTCTTCGGCTTCGAGGTGCGGATGTCGGCGTTCAACGTCGCGATGATCGTGTTCGCGTTGAACACCGGCGCGTACGCGGCGGAGGTGTTCCGGGCCGGCATCCAGTCCATCGAGCGGGGCCAGATGGAGGCCGCGAGATCCCTGGGGATGACGTACTACCAGGCCATGCGGTTCGCGATCGTCCCGCAGGCGGTCCGGCGGGTGATCCCGCCCCTGATGAACGAGTTCGTGATCCTGGTCAAGGACACCGCGCTCGTGATCGTGCTGGGCCTGCTCATCAGCGAGCAGGAGCTCTTCCAGTGGGCACGCTCGGGGGTGTCGGACACGTTCAACGCGACGTTCTACACGGCGACGGCGCTCGGATACCTGACGGTGACCCTCCCGCTCATCTACCTGGTGAACCAGGTCGAGAGGCGGCTGCGCAGCGGGTTGGTCGGGATCACCGGGGCGGGGCACTGATGGCGACCGAGGCAACCGGCAACGGCGACATCGTGCGCCTGGAGGGGGTCCACAAGTGGTTCGGCGACCTCCACGTGCTGCGCGGGGTGGACCTGCAGATGACCCAGCGCGACGTCGTGGTGGTCATCGGGCCCTCCGGCTCGGGCAAGTCGACCCTGCTCCGGTGCGTGAACATGCTCGAGACGCCCACCCTGGGCAAGGTCTGGTTCGACGGCAGGGACATCACCGACATCCGGACGAACCTCGACGAGATCCGGACCCACATCGGGCTCGTGTTCCAGGCCTTCAACCTGTTCCCGCACATGACGGCCCTGCGCAACGTCACGCTCGCCCTCACGAACGTCCTGAAGCTCGATGGGGCCAAGGCCCGAGAGCGAGCCATGGAGCAGCTCGCTCGCGTGGGGATGGACCACAAGGCCGAGGCCTACCCGGGGCAGCTCTCCGGCGGCCAGCAACAGCGCGTGGCGATCGCGCGGGCGCTCGCGATGGAGCCCAGGCTGATGCTCTTCGACGAGGTCACCTCGGCCCTGGACCCCGAGCTCGTCGGCGAGGTGCTCGAGGTGATGATCCGCCTCGCCGGCGAGGGGATGACGATGATGGTCGTCACGCACGAGATGGGGTTCGCCCGCGAGGTGGGCACCCGGATGATCTTCATGGACGAGGGTCTGGTCGTTGAGGCGGGGGAGCCCCGAGAGATGTACTACCACCCGCAGACCGAGCGGCTGCGGCAGTTCCTCGCGAAGGTCCTGTAGGCTCCCCGCCGTGCGAACGCCCGTCGTGCGCCTGGTCATCGTCTGCCTGGCCGTCGGCGTCGTGGTGGCGGCTGCCCTGCTGCTCCGGGCCGATCCCGCCCCGTACGTGGTGTCGGCGATCGACTATCACTTCCACGACGCGCACCCGACCTTCCCGATCGCCCCCGGGCGGGACCTCGTGGTCAAGAACGTCGGGAGCAACGTTCACAACGTCACGATCCCCGCGTTGGAGGTCTCCTCCGACGTCGCGCCGGGGGAGGAGCTCACGATCGAGGACATCGCGGGCAGGCTGGATCCGGGTCGGTACGAGCTCGTCTGCCGGTACCACGAGGACCGCGGCATGACCGGCGTGATCGTCATCGCCGCGAGCTGACCTCCGGCTTGCTGCCGGCCGAGCGGCCTACGAAGATCGACGGGCCGAGGGACCTTGGGAGCCGCTCACGCCTTCCCCATACGCGAGCGTCTACCCGGTCCCTCGACCCGTCAAAAGGTGGCCCCAAGCGACCCGGACTTCCGGTCGGCCGGTGCGCGCTCCGTGTCGGTGGTGCGACCTCGAGGACTCGCGCCCCCTCGTCCGCTCCGCCTCCCCGAAGGCGTTTCCCGCTTCCCGGTCCCAGCGGCCGCTCGGGACCGGAGCGAACAGTAGCGAGGCGACCCATGCATGTCAATGCGTGGAACACCTTGCACTGCAGCGATGAGCAAGCGATATCGCAGGTAGGCGGCTGCATGTTCCGTCCGCAAGAAAGAGTGACAGAACGTGTCGGTGCGACGGATGGACGTGACGACGCCGGTGTGGACGGGAAGGACGGTGGTGGCCGGCGCTAGGATGCGCCGCGTGAGCCCTCGCGATCCCGATCCGCCTCGGCGTCTGTTCCTCCTGGACGGGCACAGCCTCTCGTATCGCGCCTTCTTCGCGTTGCCCACCACGTTGGCAACGAGCACCGGGCAGGTCACGAACGCGGTGTACGGGTTCACGTCGATGCTGATCAAGCTCCTCGCCGAGGAACGCCCCGATCTGATCGCCGTGGCGTTCGACGTCGGGGCGCCGACGGTGCGCCTGGAGAAGTACGCCGAGTACAAGGCTGGTCGCCCGGAGACGCCCGACGAGTTCCGTCAGCAGCTGGGCCTGATCGTCGAGGTCCTCGAGACGCTCAGGATCCCGGTGATCGGCGTCGAGGGTCATGAGGCCGACGATGCGATCGCGACGCTGGCCGTTCGGGCGAGGGAGCGGGGGATCGAGGCGGTGATCGTGACCGCGGACCGCGACTTCTTCCAGCTGGTCGGTTCCGGGATCACCGTGATGTTCAACGTGAAGGGGATCTCGGACATCCGTCGGTACGACGCGGAGGCGGTGACCGAGCGGTTCGGCCTCCCGCCCGAGCGGTACCTGGACTACGTGGCCCTCAAGGGGGACGCGTCGGACAACATCCCCGGTGTTCCCGGCGTCGGCGAGAAGACGGCGTCCCGCCTCGTTCAGGAGTTCGGGTCGATCGAGGAGCTCCTGACCCGGACGGACGAGCTGAAGGGCAAGCTGAAGGAGTCGATCGAGGGCGCCGGCGAGCAGCTGGCGCTCAACAAGGATCTCGCCCTGCTCAACACCGACCTCGAACTGGAGGTCGGACCCGAGGACTGCGTGATGGGCGAGTGGGACGTCGAGGCCGTCCGGAGCCTGTTCACATCCCTCGAGTTCCGCACGCTGTTCGAGCGGCTCGAAGAGGTCGGCCGGAGCGCCAAGCCCGCCGTGGAGCTCGCCGAACTCGACCTGCGCGAGGTCGGGGTCGCCGAGATCGAGGCCCTCGTGTCCTCGGACGCGGCGAAGGCCATCCGTCCGCACCTGGAGGTCCGTGAGGTCCGGGGCCTGGCGGTGTCGGCCGGGGGCGGGCAGGCCGCGTACGCGGAGCTGGCCGACCTCGCGCCGGTCGCGGGGTCCCTGGCGGACGAGGCCGCGCCGAAGTGGGCGCATGACGCGAAGGACGCCGAGACCGCGGCGCTCGCCCAGGGCGGGACCCTGGGCGGGGTCGTGTTCGACACGATGCTCGCCGCCTACCTCCTCGATCCGGCCGGCGCGAGCTTCGAGCTCGGACCCCTGTGCGAGCAGTACCTGGGGACGGACGTGGTGGGGTCGGTGGGGGAGGAGGCCGAGGGTCAGCTGTTCGGGGCCTCGTGGCGCATCCCGGCGGCCGAGGCCGCCGCGATCGCCCTCCTTGCCCCCGCGCTGGCCGAGCGCCTTGACAAGGCCGGCCTGCGGGCCCTGCTCGAGGACGTCGAGCTCCCGCTGTCCTCGGTGCTGGCTCGGATGCAGGCGGCCGGTGTGGCCCTCGACGTGGCCTACCTGGACGAGATGGCCGGCGGCGTCCGCGCACGCATGACCGACCTTCGGGCGGAGATCTACGAGCACGCGGGCGAGGAGTTCAACCTCAACTCACCCCCTCAGCTCCGTGCGATCCTGTACGAGAAGCTGAGCCTGTCACCCGGCAAGCGCACGCCGAAGGGCCAGCTCTCGACCGACGCCAGCGTGCTCGAGAAGCTCCGCGACGCCCACCCGATCGTGGATGCGCTGCTGCAGTGGCGGGAGCTCGACAAGCTCAACTCGACCTACCTCGAGGCGCTGCCGAAGCAGGTGGACCCGCGCGACGGGCGCGTGCACACCACCTTCAACCAGACCGGCGCCGCGACCGGCCGGCTGTCGAGCACCAACCCGAACCTGCAGAACATCCCGGTGCGCGGCGACCTCGGGCGGCAGATCCGGCGGGCGTTCGTGCCTGGCTCGAAGGATCAGGTCCTGCTGGTCGCGGACTACTCGCAGATCGAGCTCCGGATCCTCGCGCACCTGGCCGAGGACGAGGGCCTGATGGCCGCGTTCGCCTCGGGGGCGGACATCCACACGGCCACCTCGGCCCGCGTGTTCGGCCTACCCGAGGACCAGGTCGACCCGGCCACGCGGAGCCGCGCGAAGGCGATCAACTACGGGCTCGCCTACGGGATGAACGCGTGGGGTCTCGCGTCCCGCCTCGAGATCACGCCGGACGAGGCGCAGGAGTTCATCGACTCGTACTTCGCGGCGTTCCCGCAGATCCGCGAGTACCTCGATCGGCAGGTCGCCAGGGCCGCGGCCGAGGGGTTCACCGAGACGGTGCTCGGTCGCCGCCGGTACATCCCCGAGCTGCAGGCCGCCAACCCGCGGGTGCGTGACATGGGCCGGCGCATGGCTCTGAACGCCCCGATCCAGGGGAGTGCGGCCGACGTGTTCAAGCTTGGGATGATCGGCGTCGATCGTGCTCTCCGATCGGCGCCCGAGCTCGGGTGCGCGATGCTGCTCACGGTCCACGACGAGCTCGTGTTCGAGGTCCCGGCCGACCGCGTCGAGGAGGCCGCGACCCTGGTCCGGGCGCAGATGGGATCGGCCTACGAGCTCCGGGTGCCGCTGCAGGCGGACATCGGGTGGGGTCCGAACTGGGCCGATGCGGTCCCCGCCGGCCACTGACCGGCGAGCGTTGACGGCGTTTCCGCTGCTCACCTACCATCCCTGGGCCGCGAGGCGCTGCGGCACCCCGGCGAATCCCACCTGCCGAGCGGTGTGCGCCTTGCGCGGAAGGAGATGGTCGAGATAGAGACGGCGAGCGAGACGCGGGACTTCACCCCCGAGGAGCTGCGCGAGGCGATCGAGGCCTCGCTGCGCGACTTCAAGGAGGGGGACATCCTGGAAGGGACGGTCGTGAAGATCGACCGCGACGAGGTCCTGCTGGACATCGGCTACAAGTCCGAGGGGGTCATCCCCACCAAGGAGCTGTCGATCCGCCATGACGTGGACCCCAACCAGGTCGTGACGGTCGGCGATCACGTCGAGGCCCTCGTGCTCCAGAAGGAGGACAAGGAGGGTCGCCTCATCCTGTCCAAGAAGCGGGCCCAGTACGAGCGGGCCTGGGGCCGGATCGAGGAGGTCATGCAGGCGGGCTCCACGATCAAGGGGCCGGTCATCGAGGTCGTCAAGGGCGGCCTGATCCTCGACATCGGCCTGCGGGGGTTCCTGCCGGCCTCGCTCGTCGACCTGCGCCGCGTGCGCGACCTGCATCCGTTCGTCGGGACCGAGCTCGAGGCCAAGATCATCGAGCTCGACCGGAACCGGAACAACGTCGTGCTCTCGCGTCGCGCCTTCCTCGAGGAGTCACAGAGCGAGGGACGGAAGAAGTTCCTCGAGTCGCTGCAGAAGGGCGAGCGTCGGAAGGGCGCCGTCTCGTCGATCGTGAACTTCGGGGCCTTCGTGGACCTGGGCGGCGTCGACGGGTTGGTGCACGTCTCCGAGCTGTCGTGGAAGCACGTCGACCATCCCAGCGAGGTCGTGCAGGTCGGCCAGGAGGTCGAGGTCGAGGTGCTCGACGTGGACCTCGAGCGCGAGCGCGTGTCCCTCTCGCTCAAGGCGACCCAGGAGGATCCCTGGAAGGAGTTCGAGCGCAAGTACTCGGCCGGCGAGATCATCGACGGCCAGGTCACCAAGCTCGTGCCGTTCGGCGCGTTCGTCCGCGTGGCGGCCGGGATCGAGGGACTGGTGCACATCTCGGAGATCAGCGACCAGCACATCGAGTCGCCGGAGGCGGTCATGTCCGTGGGCGACCAGGTGCGCGTCAAGGTGATCGAGGTCGACGTCCCGCGTCGCCGGATCAGCCTGTCGATGCGCCAGGTCGGCGCCGCCATGCCCCGGCCCGCGACCGAGATCGAGGAGGAGGAGGAGTCGGCCACGGTGGGCGTCCCTGAGTTGGTCGCGGCCGCGGCTCCGGCAGGCGAGTCGTCGACGACACCGTCCGAGCACCCAGCGGTTGAGGGCGTCGACGAGCCCCTGCCGGCTTCCGCGTCCGCTCCCCCCCTCGAGGCTCCACCGGCGGCGGCTGAGGCGGAGGAGTCCGACGAGGCCACCGTCGCGGAGGCGACGGTGGGCGAGGGCGAGGCTCCCAAGGTCGAGGCCGAGGCGGAGGCCGAGGAGGACGTCAGCCTCGAGGCGATCCTCGAGGACCTGAAGCGACGCGAAGGCCGGTCGGAGTAGGGCCGTGCTGCTCGTCGGCCTGACCGGCGGGATCGGGTCCGGCAAGTCGACCGTCGCCCGCATGTTCGAGGAGCGGGGGGCGGTGGTGTTCGACGCGGACGCCCTCGCCCGCATGGCCGTCGAGCCCGGGTCACCCGGTCACCGCGCCGTGGTCGAGCGCTTCGGCGCCAACGTGCTGGCTCCGGGGGGCGAGCTGGATCGCGAGGCCCTCGCGAGCATCGTGTTCGCCGACGCGGCCGCCCGGCGCGACCTGGAGGCGATCGTCCACCCGGAGGTCCGCCGTCTCTTCGGCGAGGGCGTCGAGGGCTACGCGGAGACCGACCGGGTCGTGGTGTTCAGCGCCCCGCTGCTCGTCGAGAGCGGGATGCACACCGCCTTCGAGGTCCTGGTAGTCGTCTCGACCGGTGTGGATACGCAGGTAGAGCGGCTACTGCGCGAGCGGGCGATGTCCGAGGACGATGCCCGCGCCCGGATCGGGGCACAGGCGCCGCTCGAGGACAAGGCCGCCGTCGCCGACGTCCTGATCGACAACGAGGGGTCGCTCGAGGATCTCGAGCGACAGGTGGATCGGATCTGGGCGGACCTGGTCGCCCGCGCCACGGCCTGATCGGGCGGATGAGCGGAGGCGCGTCGGGCTCTCGCTATCCTGTCGCGGTGCGCTACGAGGCGGTGTTCTTCGATGCCGGCGAGACCCTCGTCCATCCGCACCCGACCTTCCCCGACCTGTTCGCCGAGATCCTGCGGCGCGAGGGGCACGACGTGGCGCCGGAGCTCGTCCGCGAGCGCGCCCACGTGGTGTTCGACCGGTTCCGGTCCGCGGCCGAGAGCAACGAGCTCTGGACCACCTCGCCGGAGCGCTCCCGTCGGTTCTGGCACGACGTCTACGGGATCTTCCTGCGCGAGCTCGGGGTCGCCGACGCGAACGGGCTCATCGACGTCGTCTACGGGGAGTTCACGGACCTGGCGAACTATCGTCTCTTCGAGGACGTGCCGGCGGTGCTGGAACGCCTGCGCGCGGCTGGCCTGGTCCTCGGCGTGGTGTCGAACTTCGAGGCCTGGCTCGAGCGCTTGCTCGAGGAACTCGGGGTCGCTCCGTACTTCTCCGTCCAGGTGATCTCGGGCGTGGAGGGCATGGAGAAGCCCGACCCGCGGATCTTCGAGCTCGCCATGTCGAGGGCGGGCGTCTCGCCGCAGGCCTCGGTCTACGTCGGCGACAACCCGGAGTTCGACGTGGACCCGGCGCTCGCGGTCGGGATGTTCCCCGTGCTGATCGACCGGAGGGAGCGCTTCCTCGACGCGCCCGGCACGCGGATCGCCTCGATGGCCGAGCTCCCCTCGGTGCTGGGCCTGTAGCCGATGGGCCGCGTGTACTCGGTCGAGGAGGCGGACGCCCTGCTCCCGGAGCTGCGGCACCGTCTGGAGCGGATCCGCGACGCGCGACAGACGATGCTGCGTCACGCCGAGGTGGTCAGGGCGCGGGTGGTGGACGACGGCGGAGGAGCCCACCCCGGACCCGGGTACGTGGAGGCGACCGAGACGCTCCGCGCGGAGATCCAGCGGCTCGCGGAGGAGGAGATCGTGCTGCGCGACCCGCAGACGGGCCTCGTGGATTTCCCCGGCGAGCGTGAGGGAGAGCGGGTGTGGCTCTGCTGGCTCCTGGGGGAGGAGCGCGTCGCCTACTGGCACCCGCTCGACACGGGGTTCGCGGGGCGGCGACCCCTGTGACCCCGCGAGCTCGGGTGGTCGTGATGGGCGCCACCCAGGAGGAGCCGCCGCCCGGCATCGGGACGATCGCGGAGGTGGTCGAGGTCGCGTTCGGCGCGACGGCCGAGGAGGTCGCATCGGTCCTGCCGGGCGCGGACGTCCTGCTCGCCTGGCGAGCCGACCGCGAGCTGCTGCAGGACGCATGGGCACGGGCGGAGGAGCTGCGATGGATCCAGTCGGCGTCGGCGGGCGTCGACCGCCTGCTCTTCCCCGGGCTCGTAGAGGGTCACGTGGTCCTGACGAACGCGCGCGGGGTGTTCGACGAGGCGATCGCCGAGTACGTCGTCGGCCTGTTCCTGCTCTTCGCGAAAGGCCTGGCGGGTGTCCGGGACCGACAGCGACGAGGGGAGTGGCTGCACCAGGAGACCGAGCGTCTGGCCGCCAAGCGCGTCCTGGTCGTGGGCGTCGGGTCCATCGGGCAGGCGATCGCCCGTTCCTGCCGGGCTCTCGACATGCAGGTCCGCGGCGTGGCGCGGACGCCCCGTGCGCGGGAGGGTGCGTTCGAGGCGATCGACGGGATCGATGGGTTGGTGGGCGCGGTGCGACGGGCGGACTTCGTCGTCGACGCCCTGCCGGCGACCGCCGAGACGAGGCACGTGTTCGGCGAGGAGGTGTTCGGCGCGATGCGACCGTCGACCCGATTCGTCAACGTCGGCCGGGGGAGCACGGTCGACGAGCAGGCGCTCGTTCGTGTCCTTGCCGATGGGAGGCTGGCGGGGGCGGCGCTGGACGTGTTCGAGGAGGAGCCGCTCCCCCCCTCGAGCCCGCTCTGGTCGATGCCCAACGTGATCGTCTCGCCGCACATGTCCGGGGACGCCGCCGGGTGGAAGGAGGCGGTCGTGGAGCTGTTCGTCGAGAACCTCGAGCGGTACCTGACCGGACGGCCGCTCCGAAACGTGGTGGACAAGCGGCGCGGCTACGTGCCGTCGTGAGCCGACGCCGATGAGCGAGGCCGCGATCGTCGTCCGGGGTCTCGTGAAGTCCTACGGCGACGTGCGGGCCGTTCGCGGCGTCGATCTCACGATCGAGCGAGGCGAGGTGTTCGCGCTCCTGGGTCCGAACGGCGCCGGCAAGACCACCACCGTCGAGATCCTCGAGGGGTACCGCGAGCGCACGGCGGGAGAGGTGAGCGTCTTGGGGTTCGACCCGGCACGCCATCCCCGCGAGATGCGATCGAGGATCGGGATCGTCCTCCAGTCCACGGGCATCGACCCCTACCTGACGGTCCGTGAGACCGTCGAGCTCTACGCTGGTTACTACCCGAGCCCCATGGACGTGGACGAGGCCGTCGCGATCGTGGGGCTCACCGAGAAGGCGGACGCCCGCGTCATCAAGCTCTCGGGCGGGCAGCAGCGGCGCCTTGACGTGGCCGTCGCGCTGGCGGGCGACCCGGAGCTGCTGTTCCTGGACGAGGCCACGACGGGGTTCGATCCGGGCGCGCGCCGGAACGCGTGGGAGATCGTCCGGAACCTGACGGGCCTGGGCAAGACCGTGTTCCTCACGACGCACTACATGGACGAGGCCCAGCACCTCGCGCATCGCGTCGCCGTCATCGCGAAGGGGAAGATCGTCGCCGAGGGTCCGCCGGCTACCCTCGGGGATCGGCACGTCGCCGACACCGTGATCCGGTTCCGTAGGCCCGACCTCGAGCTGCCGGCGGCGATCGCGGCTCGGGCGGTCGTATCCGGCGACGAGGTGGAGCTGCTCGTCCCCGATCCCACGCGCACCTTGCACGACCTGACGACCTGGGCGCTCGAGAGCGGCTCCACGCTCGAGGGGCTCCACGTCACCCAGCCCACGCTCGAGGACGTCTACCTCGAGCTCACCGGCGAGGCGGGACGGGAGTGACGGGCATCGGCCTCACGCTGCGTCAGGTCCGGTTCACGAACAAGGCCTTCTGGCGGAACCCCGCGGCGGCCTTCTTCACGTTCGCGTTCCCCCTGATGTTCCTCGTCATCTTCACCACGCTCTTCGGCAACAACGAGGTGACCCTGCCCGGGACCGATCCGCCGATCACGGTGACGCAGTCAACGTTCTACGTCCCGGCGATGGCCGCCTTCTCCGTCATCACCGCCTGCTACACGAACCTCGCGATCGGCGTGACCTTCCAGCGCGACGCGGGCATCTTGAAGCGGACACGCGGGACGCCGCTCCCCGGCTCCGCGTACCTGGTGGGCCGATCCACACACGCCGTGCTCATGGCCTGCCTCCTGGTGGCGATCACCACGGCGTTCGGTGCGGCCTTCTTCGGGACGGACGTTCCGACCGGCGCGGCGCTCGCCCGCTTCGTCGTCACGGTGCTCGTGGGCGCGGCGGCGTTCGCCGCGCTCGGGCTGGCCGTCACGGCGATCATCCCCAACGCCGACGCCGCGCCGCCGATCGTGAACGCCACGATCCTGCCGATCCTGTTCCTGTCCGACATCTTCATCCCGGTCGGGACCGATCCGCCTGCATGGGTGGACGTCGTCGGCAGGGTCTTTCCGGTGCGGCACTTCGCCGAGGCGATGCAATCGGGCTTCCTCGGCACGCCGTTCGAGTGGTGGGACCTCGTGGTGGTGGGCGCGTGGGGACTCGCCGGCCTGCTGCTCGCGATGCGGTTCTTCGCCTGGGAGCCGCGGAAGTAGGGCTCGGGTCCCGGCGAGGCCCTGTGCTACGCTCGGCCGGCGGGCGCGAGGGCGTCCCGCGTGACGACCAGGGGGTTCCCACGATGCGCAGAGTCCTCGCCATCATCGCGGTCGGCGGCCTGCTCCTTGCCGCTTGCGCCGAGGACACACCGACCGTCGGCGGGGAGACCGCCGGGACGGGCGCCACGGGCGCAACCGCCGAGACCGGGGCGACCGGTGCGACGGCCGCGGCCACGGCCGCCGACTGTGCGGCCGCCAACGCCGACGCGTTCCAGACGGCGGGCACGCTCACGATCGGCACAGGCAATCCGGCGTTCCCGCCGTGGTGGGAGGGCGGGGAGGTCGAGGGATCCGAGTTCGCGTTCAACGAGCCGTCGCTCGGCCAGGGATACGAGGGCGCCGTGGCGGCCGAGGTGGCGGCCCGCCTCGGGTTCGCCTTCCCCGACCAGGTGGCCTTCGTGCCGGTGGCCTTCAACAAGTCGTTCGCCCCTGGCGAGAAGGACTTCGACTTCGTGCTCCAGCAGATCTCCTACAAGCCCGGACGCGACGACGCGGTCGACTTCAGCGAGTCCTATTACGACGTGAACCAGGCGCTCGTATCCGCCGAGGGCACCTCCATCGCGGGCGCGACGACGATCGAGGAGCTGAAGGACGCGAAGCTCGGCGCGCCGATCGGGACGACGAGCCTGGACGTGATCACCGAGGTGGTCCAGCCCACGCAGGAGCCGGCGGTCTACGACGACCTCGCCCAGGCGGTGACCGATCTGGACAACGGCGACATCGACGGCATCGTGGTGGACCTGCCGACCGCCTTCTTCATGGCTGCCGTCCAGATCAAGAAGGGTGTCGTCGTGGGGCAGTTCGGGGCCGAGTCCGACGAGTACTTCGGGATGGCGTTCGAGACCGGGAGCCCGCTCGTGGAGTGCGTGAACCTCGCGCTCCAGGAGATGAAGGGAGACGGGACGCTCGACGCGATCGAGCAGCAGTGGCTCGCCGACAAGACGAACGCACCCGTCCTGGGCTAGCGCCACGTTGAGCTTCGGAGGCGGCGAGGCTCCGGAGACGCAGCAGAGCCTGTCCGGCGCGCCGGGCATGCCTCCGATGGGCGACCGCGGGTCGAAGATCCTCGCCCCGTTCCGGGGTGAGGGCGCGCGCGGCGTGTGGATCGCGGTCCTCAGCACGGTCGTCTTCTTCACGGCGATCGGCCTCGCCATCGTGAACTCCTCGGGATGGCCGGCCATCAAGGAGGCGTTCTTCGACCCCGAGGTCTTCGCCGATTCCCTGAGCAAGATCCTCGAGAAGTTCTGGCGCAACATCTTCATCTTCCTGGTGGCCGAGGTCTTCGTGCTGATGCTCGCGCTGCTCCTGGCGGTGATGCGGAGCCTCACCGGACCGGTGTTCACGCCGTTGCGCATCCTCGCGGCCGTCTACACGGATCTGTTCCGAGCGCTCCCGACGATCCTCGTGATCCTGCTCCTGGGCTTCGGCGCGCCCTCGTTGCAGATCAGGGGCGTGCCGCACTCGGACATCTTCTGGGCGATCGTGGCGCTCGTGCTCGTGTACTCGGCCTACGTGGCCGAGGTCTATCGGGCCGGGATCCAGTCCGTGCACCCATCGCAGGTCGCATCGGCTCGGGCGCTGGGCCTCAGCAGACGCAAGACGCTCCGCTTCGTCGTGATCCCGCAGGCCGTGCGCCGCGTCCTGCCGCCGCTCCTGAACGACTTCATCGGCCTGCAGAAGGACTCGGCCCTGGTCGCGGTGATCGGGTACACGGAAGCGTTGCGGCAGGCCCAGATCGTGTCGGCGGCGGAGTTCGACTTCACGCCGTACGTGGCGCTCGCCCTCGTGTACATCGTGATCACGATCCCGGAGGCTCGCTTCGTCGACTGGCTCGTCGCCCGGGACCAGCGGCGGCGGCAGGCCGCGGGCGGGGTGTGAGCGTGGCGGACACCGTCGCCCTCCGTGTCCAGGGGCTCCACAAGTCCTTCGACCGGCTCGTCGTCCTGCGAGGCATCGACCTCGACGTGGGTGAGCACGAGGTGGTCTGCCTGATCGGGGCGTCGGGCTCGGGCAAGTCCACCTTCCTCCGCTGCATCAACCTGCTCGAGACGATCGACGCGGGCCGGATCTTCATCGAGGGCGAGGAGATCACGGCGACCGGGGTCGACGTGAACCGGATCCGCCAGCGCGTGGGCATCGTGTTCCAGGCGTTCAACCTGTTCCCGCACATGAGCGTGATGCGGAACGTCACCCTCGCGCCCACGGAGGCCATCGGGATGTCGCGCCACGATGCCGAGGCGCTCGCGATCGAGCTGCTCGAGCGGTTCGGCCTCGCGGACAAGCGGGACGAGTACCCCGATCGGCTCTCCGGCGGCCAGCAGCAGCGGGTGGCGATCGTCCGCGCCCTCGCGATGAAGCCCGACGTGATGCTCCTGGACGAGGTGACCAGCGCACTGGATCCGGAGCTCGTCGCCGAGGTCCTGAACGTGATCCGTGAGCTCGCCGCGGGCGGGATGACGATGGTGATCGCGACCCACGAGATGGGGTTCGCGCGCGACATCGCCAGCCGCGTGTGCTTCCTGGACGAGGGCGTGATCCTCGAGCAGGGTCCACCCGAGCGGATCTTCGCGGACCCGCAGGAGGAGCGGACCCGCCGGTTCCTGCAGAGCATCATCGAGGCGGGGCGGATGTGAGGCGGCTCGTCGACCTCTCTCACCCGCTCCAGGACGGGGAGGCCACGGCGGTCTACCCGGGCATCGGCCTGCCGGCTCCGAGGGTCGGCGCGATCATCGATCACGATGCCTCTCGCGAGCGGTACGGGGGGCAGGCCGAGTTCTACCTGGGCCGGATCGAGATCGCCGCGAACACCGGGACCTACCTGGACGCGCCGTTCCACCGACATCGCGACCTGGACGACCTGGCCACGCTCCCGCTCGCATCCGTCACCGGGCTCCCCGGCCTCGTCGTCGACCACGACACCGCCACGGGGATCGAGATCACGCTCGGACACGTCGC
>DASSJM010000062.1:0-2512 GCA_035691205.1 Actinomycetota bacterium | reverse complement strand
ACCGTCTCGAGCATGTCCGCCTCGCCCCCGGTCGCGGCCGCCATCGCCTCGTCGAGGTGGTCAAGGCCCTCGGGCACCCGCCCCGCCTGGATCTCGGCCAGACCGAGCTCGGCGAGCGCCGCCACCTCGAGGTCCTCCTCCCCCGCCTCCCGGGCGAGGTCGAGCGCCACGCGGGCCCGGCGGTCTCGCTCGGCGAGATCGTCGGCCCGGCGGCCCCGGGCGATCTCGAGCCAGCCACGCTCGGGCCCCTCCCCCCCGAGGAGGCGTTCGGCGCGGGCGAGCCAGCCGTTGGCGGCCGCGTCGTTGCCGTTGGCCGCGAGGTGCTCACGTGCGAGCCAGATGGCGATCGTCCCGGCCCGGATCGGGTCCGTCTCCTTGAACAGGACGAACGCGCGCTCGCGATGCTCGATCGCGCCGTCCGCGTCGCTCAGCCACCACAGGGCGCGCCCGAGCCCGTCGTGCGCGAACGGACCCTCGTCCAGCTCGAGCGCGGCCTCGAACGCCGAGCGGGCGCCCTCCCAGTCGCCCGATCGGAGCGCCTCCTCGCCGCGGGCGAGCGGGTCGGCCGGCGCCTCGACGCCCACCCGATCCTCCCTCACGCCCCCATCGGGTGCCAGACGGTCTTCATCTCCATCAGCGCGGTGACCTCGTAGGGGCTCTGCGCGTCGGACGAGAAGGGGTCGACGTCAGGGGCGCGGTGGACGCGCTTCACGTTCACGGCGGAGAGCTCCTCGACGTCCGCGAGCATGTCCTGCGGAACGCCGGTCACGTCGATCGCGTTCACGTCCATGTGGCCGGCGAGCCACGGCACCAGCTCCCTCGTCTGACCGGTGAGGAGGTTGACGACGCCGCCGGGGACGTCGGAGGTCTCGAGGACCTCGCTGAGCGATACCGCGGGCAGCGGGCGCTCCTCGCTGGCGATCACGACCGTCGTGTTGCCGGATACGATCGCCGGCGCGAGACGCGACACGATCCCGAGCAGGGCCTGGTCCTGCGGCGCCACGATCCCCACCACGCCCGTCGGCTCGGGGATCGTGAAGTTGAAGTACGGGCCGGCGACCGGGTTGGTGCCGCCGAGCACCTGGGAGATCTTGTCCGCCCACCCCGCGTACCAGACCCAGCGATCGATGGCGGCCTCCACCCCGCGACGGGGATCGGGCGCCCCGACGTCGGCGAGTTCGGCCTCGAACTGCCCCCGCCGCCCCTCCATCAGCTCGGCCACCCGGTACAGGATCTGGCCCCGGTTGTACGCCGTCAGGCCGGCCCAGCCCGGCTGGGCCGTGCGCGCGGCCCGGACCGCGTCGCGCAGGTCCTTGCGCGAGGCTCGCGCGGCCCATGCCAGCAGCCGCCCGTCGTGGGAGAGCACCTCGTAGGAGCGACCGGACTCGCTGCGCGGGAACTCGCCGGCGATGAACAGCTTGGCGGTCCGACGGACGGGCACCCGCTCCGACGTGGTCACGGTCCGAGCTCCAGGTAGGGCTCGAGCCCGTGGCGGCCGCCCTCGCGCCCGAACCCGCTCTCCTTGTAGCCGCCGAACGGCGAGGACGGATCGAACCGATTGAACGTGTTGGCCCACACCACGCCGGCCTTCATGCGCTCGGCCATCCACAGGATGCGCGAGCCCTTCTCGGTCCAGATCCCGGCCGACAGGCCGTACTCCGTGTTGTTCGCCTTCTCGACGGCCTCCTGGGGCGTGCGGAACGTGAGGATCGACAGGACCGGCCCGAAGATCTCCTCCTTGGCGATCCGGTGGGACTGGGAGACGTTGGTGAACAGCGTGGGGCGGAACCAGAACCCCCGCTCGGGCAGCACGCAGTCGGGCTGGTAGATCTCGGCACCCTCGTCGATCCCGCTCTGCACGAGCTCCTGGATCTTCTCCAGCTGGTCCCGCGAGTTGATCGCGCCCACGTCGGTGTTCTTGTCGAGCGGGTCGCCCACCCGCAGCGTGTCCAGGCGGGCCTTCAGCTTGTCCACCAGCGGCTCGAACACCGACTCCTGCACGAGCAGCCGCGAGCCCGCGCAGCACACCTCGCCCTGGTTGAAGAAGATGCCGTTGATGATGCCCTCGACGGCCTGGTCGAGTGCCGCGTCCTCGAACACGATGTTGGCGGCCTTGCCGCCGAGCTCCAGGGTCAGGCGCTTGCCGGTCCCGGCCACGCTGCGGCGCAGCACCTTCCCGATCTCCGTCGAGCCGGTGAAGGCGATCTTCGCGATGTCGGGATGGGCTGCCAGCCATCCGCCGGTCCGGCCGCCGGGACCCGGGATCACGTTCACCACGCCGGGGGGAAGCTCCGCCTGCTCGATCACCTCCGCCAGCAGGAGCGCCGTCAGCGGCGTCGTGGAGGCCGGCTTCAGGATCGCCGTGTTCCCGGTGGCCAGGGCCGGGGCGAGCTTCCACGCGCACATCAGCAGCGGGAAGTTCCACGGCGTGATCTGCGCCGCCACGCCGAGCGGGCGAGGGACCCGACCCGGGAACGCGTACTCGAGCTTGTCGGCCCAGCCCGCGTAGTAG
>DASSJM010000061.1:0-136241 GCA_035691205.1 Actinomycetota bacterium | reverse complement strand
CAGGAACGGGTTGCGCGAGCGCTCGCGCTCGACGGTGGTCCGGGGGCCATGGCCGGGCAGGACGTCGGTTCCGTCCGGGAGCTCGAGGAACCGCGCCAGGCTCCGCCGCATCGCGCCGGGGTCCGAGTTGGGGAAATCGCTCCGTCCCACGGTGCCCGCGAAGACGAGATCGCCGGAGAGCACCCAGCCATCCGTCCGATACATCACGCTGCCCGGCGTGTGCCCCGGCGTGTGGAGCACCTCGACCCGGAAGCCGCCGAACGTCAGCACGTCGCGGTCGACGACGGTCCGGACGTCCTTCACCGGCACCGGCGGCGTCTGGAACCCGGCTCCCCAGGCTTGCGGGTCGGTCAGGGCCTCGACGTCGGCCTCGTGGATGTGGAAGGGCAGATCGTCGCCGCAGAACGCCGCCGCGGAGCCGATGTGATCGTAGTGGCCGTGCGTGGCGAGGACGGCCACGGGCCGCCGCCCCTCGGCCTCGAGCATCGCGGCCACCCGGGCGGGCGAGAACCCGGGATCGACCACCACGGCATCGTCCGAACCCTCGGCGCCGATCAGCCAGCAGTTGGTCTCGAAGGAGTTGTCGGAGAAGACGTCGAGGTACATGGAGCGGTCAGTCTATCCGCCGTCCGGGCGCACTCAGAGCGCGGCCGCGTCGATCCACAGCGTGACCGGGCCGTCGTTCACGAGCTCGACCTCCATGTGCTCGCGGAAGGCACCACGCCGCACCGGGGCACCCCGGGCCTCGAGCGCCCGCGCGAACGCCTCGACGCGTTCCTCGGCGACCTCCGGCGGCGCGGCCCCGTCCCACGACGGCCGTCGGCCCCTGCGGACGTCGCCGTACAGGGTGAACTGCGGGACCACGAGGACCTCGCCGCCGACCTCGGAGAGGGACCGGTTCATCTTCCCCTGCTCGTCCTCGAACACCCGCAGGTTGAAGACCTTCTCGGCGAGCCGATCGTACTCGCCGAATCCGTCCGTCTTGCCCGCGCCGACCAGCAGCAGGAAGCCCGGCCCGATCTCGGACACGGTCTCGCCACGCACGCGAACCGCCGCCCTGGACACCCTCTGGAGCACGATCCGCATATCTCGTCCCTGGTGCTCAAGCTGAGCGTGCGCCGCTCCGATGGACACCCGAAGGAGGATTCCATGGAGTCGGTCGCCGAAGGATACACAGCGCCTGATCCCGCGGGGTCCGGCGAGGGTCCCTGGGCGACGCCGGGCGCTGCCGAGCCCTCTCCGGCGCTCGAGGACGGCCAGGCACACGGGCCCCCGCTGTCGGCCACCGAGGAGGCGCTCGTGCGTGCCCTCGCCGAGGTCGACCGAGTCGAGGCGGAGCTCAGGTCGATCGAGCCCCTGCGCGAGCGACTCGTGGCCGAGCTCGAGCAGGCGTCCGCGCACGCGGACGCGCTCATCGCGCAGGTCTCCGAGTCCTACGCCCGCGACCAGCTCCGCCTCGAGGGCGAGCTTCGCACCGTTCAGAAGCGCCTGGCCGGGCTCGAGCGGATCCGCGAGACGCGGCTCGCTCGTCCAGCAAGCGATGACCCCGGCCGCAACGGAGGTCCGGCTCCGGGTCTCACGTTCGCCGAGCCGCCCCAGGGGGCCTCTCATGAGCCCACGCCCTCCCCCGTGGCTGACGCAGCGCTCCCCCTCGAGCTGGCGAAGGACGATGGGAAGACGAAGAAGCTCGGCGTCGTGAAGGCCATGAACCGGAACGGCCGGGGCAAGGCGGATGCCGCGGTCGCGGCCCCCGAACCCACCCCCGAGCCCACCCTCGACCTGCCGATCGCCCCCGCGGCGGGCACGATCTCCGCTCCCGGCGTGGCGACGGCTGTTCCCAAGGCAGACGGCGCGAACGGTCACCGCGCCGACGCGAACCCCGATCCGTCCGAGCCTAGGAAGAAGGTCGGGTCCACGACCGAGCCCGCTGAGGGCGAGGCCGCGGCTTACGAGGATCACTGGTACCAGGTGCTGAGGCGGGACAGCCTCGGCGGCACCTCGTAGCGGTCGCCGGACGACCTCGGGGTCGCGTCAGCGCGGGACGACGCGGAACGCGTCGTACACGTTCTCAACCTTCTTGACCGCGGCCAAGATCCCCGCGAGATGGGTGATGTCGGCGAGCTCGAACGCGAAACGCAGCGTGGTCGTGCGGTCCCGCCCCACCGCCGAGGTCGCCGACAGGATGTTCACGTGGTGGTCCGAGAGCACGGTCGCGACATCGGACAGGAGGCGCGTGCGATCCAGCGCCTCGACCTGGACCGCGACCACGAACGTCGTTGGCTTGCCGGCCCGCCACGACACGTCGATCAGCCGCTCGGGCTGCGCGGCGAGCCCCTTCGCGTTGGGGCAATCGGTGCGGTGGACCGAGACCCCCTGTCCCCGAGTGACGAAGCCCAGGATCTCGTCGCCGGGCACGGGCGTGCAGCAGCGCGCCAGCCGGACCCAGACGTCGGCCGAGCCGGGGACCTCGATCCCCGACGTGATGTCCGTGGGCCTCGGCTCCCCGAGCTGGACGGGACGGGCCAACGGCACCTCGGTCACGTCCTCGTCCGTGGTCCCCTGCACGAGCCTGGTGAGACGCGCCACGACCGATTGCGGCGAGACGTGACCCTCGCCGACGGCCACGTACAGCGATCCGAGGTCCGGGTACTTCATCTCGTCGGCGAGCTGCTCGAAGGCCTCCTCGGTCGCCAGGCGCTTGAACGGCACGTTCTGCTTGCGCATCAGTCGCTGGAGCTGCTCGCGACCCTGCTCCAGCGCGTCCTCGCGGCGTTCGCGGCTGAACCACTGCCGGATCTTGTTCCTGGCGCGCGGGGTGGCGACGAACCGGATCCAGTCCTGTGACGGGCCCTCGCCCTGTGCCTTGCTCGTGAGGATGTCGACCGTGTCCCCGGTCCGGAGCTCGTAGTCCAGCGGGACGAGCTTCCCGTTCACCTTCGCGCCGATCGTTCGGTGACCGACCTCCGTGTGGATCGCGTACGCGAAGTCCACCGGGGTCGCGCCCGCCGGCAGGTTGAGGACGTCGCCCTTGGGCGTGAAGCAGAAGACCTGGCCGCCGTACAGGTCGATCTTCAGACCCTCCATGAACTCGCGGGGGTCGGCCATGTCCTTCAGCCATTCGAGCATCTGCCCCAGCCACACGAGGTCGGCCGCCTCCTTCGACTTCTTGCCTCCCTGACCCTCCTTGTAGCGCCAGTGGGCGGCGATGCCGAACTCGGCCGTGCGGTTCATGTCCCGCGTACGGATCTGCACCTCGATCGGCCGCCCCTGGGGCCCCACGACCGTGGTGTGGAGCGACTGGTACATGTTCGACTTGGGCATCGCGACGTAGTCCTTGAAGCGGCCGGGGACCGGCTTCCAGAGCGAGTGGATGGCGCCGAGGGCTCCGTAGCTGTCCCGGATCGAGTCGACGAGGACGCGGATGCCGGCGAGGTCGTAGATCTCGTTGAACTCCTTGCCGCCGATCACCATCTTCTCGTAGATCGAGTACAGGTGCTTCGGGCGCCCGACGACCTCCGCCTTCACCCCCGCTTCGCGCAGCCGCGTCCGGGCGGACTCGAGCACCCCATCGACGTACTGCTGTCGCTCGCCCCGGCGCTTCTCGACCAGGCTCGCGATCTCGCGGTACGGGCCCGGGTGCAGCGTCTTGAACGAGAGGTCCTCCAGCTCCCACTTCACCTGTTGGACGCCGAGACGATGCGCGAGCGGCGCGTAGATCTCGAGCGTCTGGGTCGCGATCCGTCGTTGCTTGTCGGGGGGGAGCGCCGTCAGCGTTCGCATGTTGTGGAGGCGATCCGCGAGCTTGATCAGCAGCACGCGGATATCGCCCGCCATCGCGACGATCATCTTGCGGACGTTCTCGGCCTGCTCCTGCTCACGGCTCTTGAACGTGACCTGGTCCAGCTTGGTCAGTCCGTCGACGATATGAGCGACCTGCGGGCCGAAGGTCTCCTCCAGGTCCTCGACCGTGACGTCCGTGTCCTCGACCGTGTCGTGCAGGAGCGCGGCCTGGAGCGTGGTGGTGTCGAGCCCGAGATCGGCCAGGATCATGGCGACCGAGAGGGGGTGTTGAACGAAGTCCTCGCCCGAGAGGCGCTTCTGCCCTTCGTGGTGCTCGGCGGCGAACCGATAGGCCCGCTCGATCTCCTTCAGGTCCGCCTTCGCGTTGTAGCCCTTGACGGTCTTCAGCAGCCCCTCGATGCCCTCACGCGTGGCGTCCGGCTCGCCGGCACGCAGGCGCGACAGCAGGCCCCCGCGTCGCTCGGTCCTGACGTCTTGCTGGCTGTCCACCCGCGCACCTCCGTCGGGGCAGTGTACGCCGGGTGCAGGTGCCTCCCGCGGTGGATCAGTAGCGCAGGAGGGTGAACAGGTCGTATCCGTCCAGCCGGTCGCGTCCGTGCAGGAAGTCCAGCTCGATCAGGCACGAGATCCCCACGACCTTGCCGCCGATGCGCTCGACGAGGTCGGCGGTCGCCTTGGACGTGCCCCCGGTGGCGAGGACGTCGTCCACGATCAAGACCCGCTCGCCCGGCTCCACCGCATCGCGGTGGATCTCGAGCGTGGCGGTGCCGTACTCCAGCGCGTACTCGGCGGCCTCGGTCTCCCAGGGCAGCTTGTCCTTCTTGCGGACCGGCACGAACCCCGCTCCGAAGTGGTACGCGACCGGCGAGGCGATGATGAACCCCCGCGCCTCGATCCCGACGACCTTGTCGACGTTGCCGCGTCCGAAGTGCACGACGATCAGATCGATGACCGTGGAGAAGGCGAGCTCGTCGGCCAGCAGCGGCGTGATGTCCTTGAAGACGATCCCCTCCTGGGGGAAGTCGGGGACGTCCCGCACGAGCGCCTTCAGCTGATCGTGGTTCACCGGCTCACCTCCGCTTTCGCTTGGCGGGCGGGCGCCGCTTCTGGTTCCTCGGGCGCGCCGCGGGCCGGGCGGTCTGCGGCGGTGAGGTCGATGCGGGCGAGGCACCCACCGAGGCAGGCGCCGCGTCGGGCTCGGAGGCCACCTCGTCGGCCGCCACCGCCCGGAGCCGTCGCTCGCTGGGGCGACCCTCGATGCGGGCTCGGAGCTGCTGGTTCCGCGGCTCGCGCTCCTTCAGGACCACCAGGATCGGTGTGGCGACGAAGATCGACGAGTACGCGCCGACCGCCACGCCGATCAGCATCGCGAACGCGAAGTCCTTCAGGGTCTCGCCGCCGAACAGCAGGAGCGAGAGGATCGGCAGGATGACCACCAACGAGGTGTTGAGGGACCGCATCAGCACCTGGTTCATCGACATGTTGGCCACACCCTCATACGTGTCCTTGCCCAACCACGCCGTCGACTCGGTGTTCTCCTTCACCTTGTCGTAGATCACGACCGTGTCGTAGAGCGAGAACCCCAGGATCGTAAGGATCGCGATCACCGTTGCCGGGGACACCTGTCGGCCCGTGAGCGCGTACACCCCCGCGGTGATGATGACGTCGTGCACCATCGCCACCATCGCCCCGATCGCCATCTTCCACTCGAAGCGGAGCGTGATGTACAGGGTGATCGCCGCCAGAACCACGAGGAGGCCGACGAGCGCCTGCCGCGAGATCTGCTCCCCCCAGGTCGGGCCGACCACCTGCGCGCTGATGGCGTCCGCCTCGATGCCGGCCTGGGCGGCGAGCGCATCGAACAGGGCGGTGCGCTCCTCGGCGCTCAGGTCGGTGAGGGCGCTCGTCCGGATCGATACCCGGTCGCCCCCGACGATCTGCACCTCCGCCGCGCTCCGGGCGTAGGGATCCTCGGCCAGGACGTCGCGGATCTCCTCCACGCCGACGGCGCCCTCGAGCTGGTACTGGATCAACGTCCCGCCGGTGAAGTCGATCGACAGGTTGAACCGGAGCAGGAGCATCGCGAGGAGCGACACGGCGACCGCGGTCCCCGACAGGATCGCCCACCGGCGTCGGCGCTGGATGATCCGGAACTTCGGGTGCCGGTACCCGCGGAACGTGTCGAGCGCGTACCGGGCGTTCATCGGGAGCCCCCCGCGATCACCGGTGCGGGCTGGGGCGCGGCGACCTCGTGGTCGGCCGCGAGCCCCGCCCGGATCCCGAACCAGCGAAGGTTCACCAACCGGTCGCTGCGGCACAGCAGGGACACGGCCGGTCGCTTGAAGTAGTACACGACGAGCAGGTCCAGCATCGTCGCGACGCCGAGCGTGAGCGCGAACCCCCGTACCGACGAGATCGCCGTCACGTACAGGACGAGCGCGGCGATCGCCGTGACGAGGTCCGCGGCCACGATCGTTCGGAACGAACGCTTGAATGCCGGCCCCACCGCCGCGCGTGGGGACCTTCCGGCATGGACCTCGTCCTTCAGCCGCTCGAAGAACACGATGTACGAGTCTGCCGTGACCCCGAGCGAGATCACGAGACCGGCCACGCCCGCGAGGGTGAGGTTGTAGGAGACCGTCTCGCCGGCGATCGCGATCAGTCCCAGCGCCAGCATCGCCCAGATCGCCATCCCGACCCACGCCACGAGGGCGAGGATCCGGTAGTAGAAGAGGAGGTACAGGGCGAGCAGCGCAAGGCCGACGAGCCCCGCGACCAGCCCCTGGCGTAGGGACTCGTCGCCGAGCGTCGGACTCACCGTCAGCACCTGCTGGGTCGTGAGCTCGACCGGCAGCGCCCCCGCGTTCAGCTGCGTCGCCAGGTCCTTGGCGCGCGCCTCCGTGAAGCTCCCGGTGATGACGCCGGAGCCGCCGGTGATCGCGCTCTCGACCGTAGGCGCCGAGATGACACCCTGGTCGACCACGATCGCGAGCTGACGGCCCTGAAGACGCGTGGTCACCTCGGCGAAGGCATCCGCGCCCGATCCCGTCAGGTCGAACTGGATCTGCCACCCCTGGGCGACCTGGGTCGCGCCACCGGGGTTGTAGACGGCCTGGGCGCTGTCGATGGCCTCGCCCGTGATCTCGACCGGGCCCAGCCGGTACTTCGTCTCGCCGTCGCGATCGAGGAAGACGACCTCCTGCTCGGCGAGGGCCTCGGTCGAGCACTCCGGCGTCTGGCGCTCGGCCTCCGTCGCGCAGGTGACGATCGCCGCCGCGTAGTCCGGGTCGGCCGGGACGAGCACGTCGAGCACCTCGCGCTGCTCGAGCCTCGCGGTCTCCCCGATGACCTGCAGGAGCCGCTCCTGCCCGGTCTCCTGCAGCCGGGCCTCGGCCTCCTCCTCGGACAGGTAGCACCCGAGCTCCTCGCCGGCCGAGCTCACGACGCAGAACTCCGCGTCCGACCGGACCACGGTCAGGTCCGCGAGGAGGGCATCGGCGATCTCCTGCGTGGGCTCACACGCGGCGCCGAGGTCCGAGGACAGGGTGGTGCCGCTCGCCCCCTGGACGCAGTAGGTCTGCGACGTCTCGGTGCCGATCGCGTCCAGGGCGTCCTGTGCCTCCCCGCGCGTGGGGAAGCACGGCTCCGTGGCGAGCCCCGTGAGGCAGAACTCGCCCCCCACCCGGTCCACCGCGATCGTCGCGATGGCAGCGTCCGCCTCCTCCTGGCTCCCGAAGCACGGAGGAGCCTGCTCTCCCCAAACGTCGCCCGTGAGGCAGACGGAGCCGACCACCGGCTCGACGATGGCACCAGACAGCTCATCATCGGCCACCTGCTGGTCGTCGAAGCACCCGTAGGCGACGCCGTCGGCGTCCACGATGCAGTGCTGCGTCTTCGCGCGCTCCTCCACCGTCCCGCGCGCGAGCCCCGGGATCTGCACCTCGATGTTGTTGCCGGTGACGAACAGGACCGGCTCGGCAGTGCCGAAGGCGTCGATCCGGTTGCGGATGTTCTCCAGCGCCTGGTCCATCACGTCGGTCGGCGTGTCCTCGGGGGCCGACAGGATCACGGACACCCCGCCCTCGAGGTCCAGGCCGAGCACCGGCCGCGTCCCGGTGGCGAACAACGCGATCGTCCCGCCCACGAGGACCAGCACGAACACGATCGAGACCCACAAGGCCCTGGGCTTCTTCACGGACCCTTCCTCACGCGAGCTCTGCGCCGTTGATCAGGAGCTTGAACCGGCAGTCGAGGATCTCCGCGGCGCGACGGCACATCTGCATCCGCCCGAGGAAGATCTCGAAGTACTCCATGACCTGGCTGATCTGGGTGTCGATGGTGAGCTCGAGGCTCACCGTCTTGGCCGCCGAGTCTACCCGCAGGAACGACTGTTCGGCCGCGAAGTTCACGCGGTCGTGGATGTCGAACTCGATCTGGCCCGACTTCCGGACCCGGCTCCGGTGCACGTCGGACTTGTCGGCCAGGATCACCGCAGCGGAAACGGCCGAGACCGCGTACCCGTTCTCCTCCTCGTGGTTGGCGATCGCCGACACCACCTGCGCCAGATCCAACGACGGCATCCGGTCGCGGAGCGCGTGGTACACGAGCAGCCCACCCGTCTGCGGATGGGACTCTCGGGCGAGCATGTTCCCGACGTCGTGCAGGTACCCGGCGATGCAGGCGAGGTTGGCCGTGCGAGTGTCGAACCCCGTCCGCGTGAGCACGTTGTACGCGATCCGACCCACCAGGTTGGCGTGTCGGAACCCATGCTCGGTGTAGCCGAGCCCCTCCATCACGCGGTCGGCGGCGGAGATGAACGCCGACAGCTCCGGGTCCTGCTGGATCTCCTCGAACGTGATCCCGTCGGCCGGGGCCTCGGGCGCAGCGAGGGGGCCGTTCGTGCCGGAAGCCGGCCCCTTGCTCACGGCCCCAGGTCGGCCTCGTCGTCCGACCCCTCGGCCTCGTCGTACTCCTCCTCGACGAAGCGTTGGGCGATCCCGTTACGGACCATCCGGACGCGGGTGCCGGGGGCGATCTCGACCAGGACGGTGCCCTCGTCTTCGTCGATCTCGATGATCGTGCCGAAGATGCCGCCGGTGGTCATGACCTCGTCACCGACCTCGATGGAGGCGAGGAGCGCCTGCTGGGCGCGCTGCCGGTTGCGCTGCGGACGGATGAGCAGGAAGTAGAACCCGACGATCATGAGGAGCGGCAGGGCGAGGCCGAACCACGAGCTGCCGGTCTGTTCGTTCTGCGCGAGGAACTCGAGCACCATGGTCTGGGATGCCTCCTTCGGGGTGACGCGGCAGCATACAGGCTACCGCCGCCTCGGCCGTCGGGTGGCTCGGGCTAGCCGAGCGGGAGGGCGCCCTCGGGCGTCCGGCCGAGGTGCCGGTAGGCCCGCTCGGTGGCGACCCGGCCTCGCGGGGTGCGTTGGAGGAGCCCGAGCTGCAGCAGATAGGGCTCGACCACATCCTCGATCGTGTCCGTCTCCTCCCCGACCGCCGCGGCGAGCGTCGACAGCCCCACCGGCCCCCCTCCGAACTTGGTCACGATCGACGACAGGAGCGCGAGGTCGAGCTTGTCCAGGCCCTCCTCGTCGACCTCGAAGAGCTCGAGCCCGGCGCGGGCCACCGCGGCCGTGACCGCGCCGCCGTGCCGGACCTGCGCGAAGTCCCGGACGCGCCGCAGCAGCCGGTTGGCCACCCGAGGCGTGCCACGCGAGCGGCGAGCGATCTCGCCGGCGCCGTCGGCGTCTACGGCCACGTCGAGGATCCCGGCCGAGCGCTGCACGATGGCACCGATGTCGCCCACCGAGTAGTAGTCCAGGCGCGGTGAGAACCCGAACCGCTCGCGCAGCGGGAGCGTGATGCGACCGGGCCGGGTGGTGGCGCCCACGAGCGTGAAGCGAGGCAGGTCGAGCCGGATGCTCCGTGCGCTCGGCCCCTTGCCGAGCACGACGTCGAGCTTGAAGTCCTCGAGCGCCGGGTACAGGACCTCCTCCACTGGACGCGGCATCCGGTGGATCTCGTCCACGAAGAGCACGTCGCCCTCCTGCAGGTTGGTCAGGATGGCGGCGAGGTCGCCGGGTCGGTCGAGCGCGGGGCCCGACGTCGGCTGGAACCCCACGTCGAGCTCGTTGGCGACGATCCCGCCGAGCGTGGTCTTGCCCAGGCCGGGCGGGCCGGAGAAGAGCAGGTGGTCCACGGTCTCGCCGCGGGCGCGCGCGCCGTCGATCAACAGCGCGAGCTGCTCCTTGATCCGATCCTGTCCGATGAACTCGTCGAGGCGCCGCGGGCGGAGCGCCGCGTCGAACTCGCGCTCCTCGTCCGGGAGCGTCCCGCCGACGATCCGCGGCTCATCGGCGGATCGGGCGGCCTCGATCTCCTCGGTCACGTCGCGCACACCCTACCCCCGTCCCACGTGCTGGAGCGCCTGCCGCAGCAGGTCCTCGACGGGAAGGTCGCCGTCCGGCCCGAGCCCCACCATCGCCTCGCTCGCCTCGATCGGCGAGAGCCCAAGCGCGAGGAGGGCTTCGCGGACATCGGCGAGGGGGCCGTCGACGATCACGACCTCGCCGCCGAGCCGGTCCTTGAGGTCGAGGACGACGCGCTGGGCCACCTTCCTTCCTACTCCGGGAACGACGGTGAGCGCGGCGACGTCGCCGGTGGCGACGGCGCGCCGGAGGGCGTCGGGCGAGAGGGCGCCGAGGAAGGACAGGGCGACCTTGGGCCCGACCCCGGTCACGGTGACGAGCAGGTCGAAGAGCTCACGTTCATCGGTGGTCGCGAACCCGAACAGCGTCATCGCGTCGTCACGCACGTGCATCCGCGTGTGCACCCGCGTGCGACGACCGACCGACGGGAGCTTGGCGACGGTCGAGGCCGGGACGAGCACCTCGTAGCCCACGCCGTTCACGTCGAGCACGATCCGGGTACCCGCCTTGTGAGCCACCTCGCCTTCGAGGAACGCGATCACGTCGCGGCCCTCGCCGCGCGCTTGAGCCGCGCCTGGGTCAGGTGGCACAGGGCGACGGCGACGGCGTCGGCCGCGTCGGGCTCGGCCGGGACGTCGGGGAGCCCGTGGAACCGGGACAGCGCATCGCGGACCTGCGCCTTGTCCGCGTTCCCCTGCCCCGTGATCGCCATCTTCACCTCGAGCGGCCCGTACTCGTCCACCTCCAGGCCCGCCTCGGCCGCGGCGAGGAGCACCACGCCGGTGGCCCTCGCCACGTGGAGCGCGCTCACCTGGTTCTTGTTCCATGCCAGTCGCTCGACCGCGACCGAGTCGGGCCGGTGCTCGGCGATCGCGGCGCTGACGGCCTGGTGGATCGCGCGCAGGCGGGCGGGCTCGGCCAGGCTGGATGCGGTGCGCACCGTGGTCGCGAACCGCAGCTCGGGCCGCCGGCCGTGCCTGACGACGGCCGCCAGGCCGAGCGCCGACACGCCGGGGTCCACCCCGAGCACGCAGGAATCGAACATCCGTTCGCCGAGTCTAGGGGCGGGGGGCGACGGGTTCAATCACCCAAGGACGGGGCCGTGGCTCCTCCGCGCGGACGCATCCTGGTGTGACGCATCTCACTGCGTATCGAACACCTGTTCGATACGCTCCTGGCATGAGCGCGATCCGATCGGCGACCGAGGAGCTCCGGATGCAGGACCTCCGGTTCCTCAGCGACGCCGATCTCGCGTCCGACCTCGACGAGATCGAGCGCGCCGCGCGGTTACTCGAGGCGGAGCGGGCTCGGCGCCTCGCGGAGTTCGAGCGCCGGCGAGCGCACCAGAGCGATGGGTTCCTCTCGCTTTCCGCATGGCTCGTCGCCCGGCACCGCGTAGCGCCCAGCACGGCGACGCGGCGGGTCCGCGTGGCTCGGTCGCTCGAGGCCATGCCGCGGGCCGCGGAGGCCTACGCCTCGGGCGAGCTCTCGGAGGCGGCGGTGGGTCTCCTGACGAGCGTCGCGGCGGCGCATCCCGACGCGTTCGCCCGGGCGGAGGAGCCGCTGCTCGAGGCCGCGCGCACCCTCCCCGTGTCCGGGTTGCGAAGCGTGATCGAGTACTGGTCGCAGGCGCAGGACCTGGCCGGCGCGGGGGTCGAGGAGGATCGCAGGTTCGCGCGGCGGCGGCTCCACGCCTCGCCCACGCTCGGCGGCATGGTCCGTGTCGACGGGGATCTTGATCCGGAGGCCGGACAGGCGCTCATGACCGCGCTCCGCGCCGTGATGGACGCCGACGCCCGCACGCGCGGGACGCCGGAGCTGCGCTCCCCGGCGGCTCGACGCGCAGATGCCCTGGGCGAGATCTGTCGGTCGTGGCTCGACAGTGAGGAACGGCCGGCGATCGCGGGCGAGCGGCCGCATGTCGAGGTCGTGGTCGATCTCGAGGCGCTCGCCGGACGCGCCGGGAGATCAGAGCTCGCGGACGCGGGCACGATCACGCCCGAGGCGGCTCGGCGGATGGCGTGCGACGCGAAGGTCGGTCGGGTGATCACCCATGGGCCCTCGCAGCCACTCGAGCTCGGCAGGTCCACCCGCGTCGTCACCCCTGCCCTCCGGCGCGCGGTCACGGTCCGCGACGGTGGGTGCCGGTTCCCCGGCTGCGGTCGCCCACCCGGATGGTGCGACGCGCACCACGTGCGCCACTGGGCCGACGGCGGGGAGACGTCGCTCGACAACCTCGTGCTGCTCTGTCGGCCGCACCACCGAGCGATCCATCGAGGGTTCGGGCTCGACATGATCGCCGGCGCGCCGGTGTTCAGCCGGCCGGACGGGACACCGCTCGAAGATCGGGTGCCGCCGTGACCTGCTAGCCGAGCTCCGCCATCACCGATTCGGGGATGTCGAAGTTCGCGTAGACGTTCTGGACGTCGTCGAGCTCCTCGAGGGCCTCCAGGAGCGCGAGCACATGCTTGGCCTGCCCACCCTCGACCGGGACGGTGTTCTGCGGCAGCATCGTGAGCTCGGCCGAGAGCATCGGCACGCCCGCGGCACCGATCGCATCGCGGACGGCGGCGAACGCCGTGGGATCGGTCGTGATCTCCCACGTGCTCTCGGAGTCGGCGAGGTCGTCCGCCCCGGCCTCCAGCGCGATCTCCAGGAGCCGTTCCTCGTCGGGCGCCTCGTCCTTCTCGATCTGGATCGAGCCCTTGCGCGTGAACATCCACGCGGTGGACCCGGTCTCTCCGAGGTTGCCGTTATGGCGCGTGAAGGCGTGCCGAACCTCCTGCGCGGTCCGGTTGCGGTTGTCGGTGAGCGCCTCGACGAACATCGCCACGCCGCCGGGCGCATAGCCCTCGTACGTGACCTCCTCGTACCTGGCGCCGCCCTCGAGCTCGCCCGTGCCCCGCTTGATCGCCCGGTCGATGTTGTCGTTGGGGACCGAGGCCGCTCTGGCCTTGTCGATCGCGGTCGCGAGGGTCATGTTCGCCTTGGGGTCCCCGCTGCCGCCCTCGCGGGCCGCGACCTCGACGAACCGCATCAACTTGGCGAACTCGTTGCTGCGCTTTGCGTCGGCGGCGCCCTTCCTCCGCTTAATCGTCGCCCACTTCGAATGACCGGACATCTCACACCTTCCCGAGCAGGTACTCGTGGAGACGGGTCTCCCCCACCAGCTCCGGGTGGAAGGATGCCACGACCAGGCTCCCCTGTTCGAGCACGACCGGCGCGCCCTCGTACCGCGCCAGCACGCGGACCCGCTCGCCGACGTCGCGGACGACCGGGGCTCGGATGAAGACGCCGCGCACGGGGTGGTCCACGCCCTCGACGTCCAGGTCGGCCTCGAACGAGTCGACCTGCCGCCCGTACGCGTTGCGCTCCACCGTAACGTCCACGAGCGGGAACACCGGCTCGAGGCCGATCACGCGCTCGGCCATGACGATCATCCCCGCGCAGGTCCCGAGCATCGGCATCCCGGCCCTAGCCCGTTCGAGCACGGGCTCCACCAGACCCGCCGAGACCGCCAGCTTGGAGATCGTCGTGCTCTCGCCGCCGGGAACCGCGAGCACGTCGACCCGCCCGAGATCCTCGGGGGTGCGCACCTCGATCGGCACGGCGCCCACGTCGGCGAACGCGCGTGCGTGTTCGCGGAAGTCACCCTGGAGCGCGAGGACCCCGGCCTTCACCGGACCCCTACCAGCCGCGGGTCTGGAGCAGGCCCTCCTCGCCGAGCTCCTTGATGTCGATCCCCACCATCGGCTCGCCGAGACCGTGCGAGACCTTGGCGAGCACGTCGGGGTCCCGGAAGTGCGTCGTCGCCTCGACGATCGCGCGGGCACGCGGCGCCGGGTCCTCCGACTTGAAGATGCCCGAGCCGACGAACACGCCGTCCACGCCCAGCTGCATCATCAGCGCCGCGTCGGCCGGGGTCGCGATGCCGCCCGCGGCGAAGTTCACGACCGGGAGCCGGCCCTGCTCCGCCACCATGCGCACGAGATCGACCGGCGCTCCCAGCTCCTTGGCGGCGCTCACGTACTGCTCGGGGCGGAGGCCCCGCACCCAGGCCGTCTCCTTCAGGATCGCGCGTTGGTGGCGGACGGCCTCGACGACGTTTCCCGTGCCGGCCTCGCCCTTGGTCCTGATCATCGCGGCGCCCTCGGCGATGCGACGGAGCGCCTCTCCCAGATCGCGCGCCCCACACACGAACGGCACGGTGAACGCCCACTTGTCGATGTGGTGCTCCTCGTCGGCCGGCGTGAGGACCTCGGACTCGTCCACGTAGTCGACCCCGAGGGCCTGCAGGATCTGGGCCTCGACGAAGTGCCCGATCCTGGCCTTGGCCATCACCGGGATCGAGACGGTCTGCATGATCTGCTCGACCTTCGTCGCGTCGGCCATGCGCGCCACGCCACCCTCGGCGCGGATGTCCGCGGGGACCCGCTCGAGGGCCATCACGGCACAGGCGCCGGCGTCCTCAGCGATCTTGGCCTGGTCGGCGTCCGTCACGTCCATGATGACGCCGCCCTTGAGCATCTCGGCCAGGCCGGACTTCACTCGGAAGGTGCCGGTCTCGCGCTCCACGGATCCCCCTCCTTGACGAGCTGGGATGCGGTCGTACGACCCCACCATCCCGAGTGTACCGCCGGGGCGAGGCGCGCCGAACCTGCCAATCTGCCCTCGTGACCGGCATCATCTCCTCATGACGGAGGTCTCGGGGCTCCGGCGGGCGGTCGACCGCCTCGGGTACGGGCTCAAGACGCGCGTGGCCGCCGTCCCGACGATCGCCCTGCCGCTCTCCCGACTGCGGGGGCGCGGCGAGCCGGTGGGACCGAACACCGACCTAGTGATCGAGAGCTTCCCCCGTTGCGCATCCTCGTTCGCGGTCGCGGCGTTCCGCTTGGCGCAGGAGCCGCGCTCGATGCGCATCGCCAACCACACGCACATGCCCGCGCAGGTGCTGGAGGCGGGCCGCCGAGGCATCCCGGCGATGGTGTTGATCCGCGAGCCCGAGGGCACCGTCCTGTCGCACGTGATCCACACCCCGGCGCTCTCCGTCGAGGACTCGATCCGCGGGTACCTGCGCTTCCACGAGCCGCTCGGGCGCGTCCGCGGGAGCTTCGTCGTCGGGACCTTCGAGGAGGTCACGAAGGACTTCGGCGTCGTGATCGACCGGCTGAACGCACGGTTCGGAACCGCGTTCGCCCGGTTCGAGCACACGCCCGCCAACCTCGAGCGCCTGAACCGGGAGATCGAGGCCGACTACCGCTCGCGCGCCGGCTCGACCGACGAGCTGGAGCGGATCATCCCCCGGCCGTCGCGGACCCGCGAGGCGATGAAGGCTCGCCTGCGCGGAGACTACGCACGTGCACCCGCGGACCTCCGCCGCCGCGCGGCCGCCGCGTACGAGTCGCTCCTTCCCAGGGTCTGACCCGTATCCTTCGAAGATGTCGCGTCTGGCCGCGTTCCTCGCGGCAGCCCTGGCCGCCTCCGCGTGCATCCCATCCGGCGAGAGCACGCCGTCTCCCACCCCGATTCCGAGCCCCACGCCGCCACCGGTAACCGTCACCCCCGGCCCGCCCATCGAGGCCGAGGACGAGGTCATCGAGCTCGCCCGGCGCAAGATCCGCCACGTCGTCTACCTCATCAAGGAGAACCGGACCTTCGACCACATGTTCGGCCGGTTCCCCGGCGTCGACGGCGCGACGACCGGGTTCACGTGCGACGGGCGCGAGGTCCCGCTCGCGCGCGCGCCCGACGACGCCCCGGGGCCCAACCACTCGTTCCAGGGCGGTCTCACCGCCGTCAACGGCGGCCGCATGAACTGCTTCGACCGGCTCGACGGCGGGGAGCACCTCGAGTCCTACGTGCAGTTCCGCGCCGACCAGATCCCCGCCTACTGGACGTACGCGCAGAACTACGTGCTCGCCGACCGCTTCTTCTCCAGCACCTACGGTCCGACCGGGATCGAGCACCTGTTCACCGTGGGCGCCACCACCGACGGCTACACCGACCATCAGCGCGCGACGCCGCCCGGACAGTTCGGCACGAACGGGATCCCGCGCGAGTACTGCATGGACCGCACGGAATGGATGTGGTCGTTCCGCCTGGACATGACGCCCGCGGAGGTGGAGGACGCGTTCGGCCTCGAGGAGGCGGCGGAGGTTGGGTCGCTCAAGGCCCGCTACTGGTTCATGCGCGAGGCGTGCACGGACATCGAGATCCTGCCCGATCTGCTCGAGGAGGCGAACGTCTCCTGGCGCTACTACCTGGGCGACAACGACTACATCAACACGCTCGCTCTGATCGAGCACGCGATCTTCGGACCGATGGCCAACATGGTCGTGACCGATGACGACTTCTTCACCGATCTGGAGAACGGCGACCTGCCCGCGGTCTCCTGGCTGATCCCCGACGTCGAGGAGTCCGAGCACCCGGCCGCCGCCTCGATGTGCGTGGGCGAGAACTGGACCATCGAGGTGTTGAACGCGATCATGCGCAGCCCCGAGTGGAAGCGGACCGCGGTCGTGGTCACCTGGGACGACTTCGGCGGCTTCTACGACCACGTCCCGCCGCCGCACGTCGACCTCTGGGGATTCGGCCCGCGCGTCCCGATGCTGCTGATCAGCCCGTGGGCTCGGCAGGGTCACGTGGCGAGCGACACGCTGGAGTTCTCGAGCGTCCTGAAGATGATCGAGACGATCTGGGGGCTGCCTTCGCTCACCCGGCGCGACCGGCGGGCGAGCGACATGCTGAACCTGTTCGACTTCGAGGGCGATCCGGCGCCGAGCACTGTCCTGCAGCCTCGCGACTGCACCGGGGTGACCTAACCGCGCCGGACGAGCTCGACCTCGACCGTGGACGGGAGCAGCTGCACCCACGCGCGTCCGGGCGAGAGCGAGATCTCACTCCCGTCCTTCGCGACGAATCGGGTGAGGTCGTCGAGCGTCGCTCGCTCCCACCGACCCACGATCACCATGCCGTCACGAAGGACGTAGGCCTTGCCCGAGCCCGTGAGCTTCACCTCGGGCGACGGGTTCCCCGCCGGGTCGATGATGTCCCCGTCGGTCACGGTGACGACCTGGATCACGACGCTGTCCGCCGAGACCTGGTCGTCCCCCTCCAGCAGGTGCGGCTCGTCGCCATGTGAGCGGAGCCAGGCTCGCTGCCCCCGGTCCCATGTCCAGACGACATCCGAGACCCACGAGTACGGCAGGTGGACCGTGCTCACCTTCCGGGCCTTGCCCTCCCACGCCGCCGCGTACGTGAACAGGGGCGCCGGGGCGCTGGAGCTCGCATCCGCCGCACGCCAGAGCGCCCTCGTGCTCGTGTAGAGGTCGTGGGGCGCCGACCGAGCCTCGTCGCGCGTGTAGGCCTCGGCCGCGATGATGTAGTTGACGTCGATCAGGCCGACGGCCGGCACCTCCTCTTTCACCACGTTCACGCCCCCCGCGTAGCCGAACACCGCCGGGCCGAGCTGTCGCAGGTAGTCGGGGTCGGTCGTCCGCCCACTGCGGACCGGTCCCACCCGTCCGGCGTCATCGCACTGATAGATCGCGATGAACCGCGTGTAGCCGCCCTCGACGGGCTCCTCCACCACGATGTCCGCGTCGTTCAGCGCCGCCTGCGGTCGGGCCTCCGGGTGGTTCTCGACCTTGATCGCGAGCGCGGGTCTGCCCGGGACCTTCCCCCCCGGTGCCACCTGGCCCGTGAGCGGGCACGTCGGAGCCGGCGGTTCGGCCTCCGGCCCCGTTTCGACGATCCCGACGGTCTGCAGCGTGGTCCGGACGAAGGCCGGCGCCTGCTGCGGGAACAGGGCGAAGTACCCGAACCCCCCGGCGGCGGCGACGGCGACCGTGGCGGCGGCCGCCACGAGCTTGCCCCGGCGGGACATCCGGGCGCGTCGATGATCGGGCACGCGTCGGCGGGGGGTCTCGGGCATGGCGAACTCCTGGGATCGCGGGCTGTATGGGGGATGCCGGCCGAGCCTCAGGGGGTGCGGGCGAGGCGAGGGCCGGGACCCGGGATGCTACCGCCCGCGATCCGCGACCTCAACGACCTCGCTCACATCTCCTCGAGGCGCCGGATGCGATCGGCGATCGGCGGGTGGGTGCTGAACAGCTTCTCGAGCGGACCCATCCCCTCGCCCTCGATCCGCGAGGGCTGGTTCAGCCACAGGTGGGCCGTGGCGTTGTTGGCTGAGCGCATCGGGATCCCGGCGCTCTCGCCGATCTTGCGCAGCGCGCTCGCCAGTCCCGGCGGGTAGCGGGTGAGCAGGGCGCCCTGCGCGTCCGCCAGATACTCGCGGTTGCGGGAGACCGCCAGCCGGACGACCTGGCCGATGATCGGCGCAAGGACCAGGAGCACGAGCCCGATCGCGAAGACGATCGCGGAGGCACCGCCCCCGCTGGAATCGCTCCCCCGCCGGCCCCGGAACCCGCCCCACCACCAGGACCGCATGAAGAACTCGCTCACCAGCACGACCGCGCCGATCAGCGTCGCCACGATCGTGCCGACCAGGATGTCCCGATCGACGACGTGTGCGAGCTCGTGGCCGATCACGCCCTCGAGCTCGACCCGGTTGAGCGCCTCGAGCAACCCCTCCGTCACGGCGACCGAGGAGTGCTCCGGGTTGCGTCCGGTCGCGAACGCGTTCAGCGCCCGCTCGGGGATCACGTAGACCTTCGGCATCGGGGTCCCCGCGGCGATCGACAGTCCCTCGACCACGTTGACCAGACGCGGCTGATCCTCCTTCGAGACCTGCCGCGCGCGGGTCGAGGCCAGCACGATCTTGTCCCCGGAGAAGTAGGAGACGAGCGACATCACGATCGCCAGCGCGACGGCGCCCACCATGCCGACGGGGCCCGACGCGTACAGCAGGCCGAGGACGTAGCCCACCGCCCCGAGCAGCACGATCGCCGCGACGATGAGGACCACCGTCTTGCGCTTGTTCGCGGCGATCTGCTCGTACACGGGCTCAGCCGGGGAACTCGACGGTGGCCGGTCCGCGCACCGGTTCCTCGATGTCGAAGAACTCCCGCGTGGTGAAGCCGAATGCCTGCGCGATCAGGTTGGAGGGGAACGAGCCGATGAGGGTGTTCAGCCGCATGACCTGGTCGTTGTAGAACTGGCGGGCGTAGGCGATCTTCGACTCGGTCCCCGAGAGCTCCTCCTGCAGGGCCAGGAAGTTCTGGTTCGCCTTCAGGTCCGGATAGGCCTCGGCCACGGCGATGAGCTGCCGGAGGCCGGCCGTGATCTGGTCCTCGGCGCTCGCCTGATCGGGGACGGCGGTGGCATCCATCGCTCGCGCACGCGCCTGCGTGACCCTCTCGAAGAGCTCACGCTCGTGGGTGGCGTACCCCCGCACGCTCTCGACGAGGTTGGGGATCAGGTCGTATCGGCGCCGGAGCTGCACGTCGATCTGCGACCACCCGTTGTCCACGCGCGCGCGCAGCGCCACGAGGCGGTTGTAGATGAGGACATTCGTGATCACCGCAACCACGACGATCCCCAGGACGATCCAGGCCCACAGCGGCATCGCCGGCATCCTAGCGCGCGCCCGTCACGGCCTCCCGGTAGACGGCCTCCAGGCGAGGGACGATCGCGTCCCACGAGAAGCTCGCGGCCCGCTCCCGGCCAGCTCCGGCGAGCGCGCGTGCAAGGTCGGGATCGGACAGCACCCGCTCGAGCGCGTCCGAGAGCGCGGCCGCGTCCCCGGGCGGGACCAGGAGCCCGTCGACGCCGTCGCGGACCACGTCTCGGTAGCCCGGGATGTCGGTCGCAACGACCGGGACCCCCGCCGCCATCGCCTCGACCAGGACGATCCCGAAGCTCTCCTGGCCGGTCGCCGCTGCGACGAACACGTCCGCCCCCGCGTGGTGGCGCGGCAGCTCGTCGTGCGGCACCGTGCCGAGGAGCACCACACGACGCCGGATCTCCTCCGGGAGTCGGCTCAGCTCGTCTCGGTCCCGCCCGTCGCCGGCCACAACCATGACCACGTCCGGCCGGCGCTCGGCGAGCTCCGCGAACGCCCGGACCATCACACCGAACCCCTTCTGCGGGTCGAGCCGGTTCACCCAGAGGACGCAACGTCCCATCGGCGATCCCTCCGCGGGCGGGCCCGGATGGGCGAAGCGCTCGACGTCCACGCCGTTCGGCACGATCTCCACGGGGCCGCGCACCACGCGGCGCAGGAACGACGCGGCGGCCTCGGACACCGCGACCGTCACCCGGATGCGCCGATGCACGCGCCGCAGAGCGGGGCCCGCGAGCTCCATCAGCCGGGACCGATCCAGGTAGGCGTGGAAGGTGGCCACCACCGGCGCCTCGGAGGCGAGCGTCGCGAGCATCGACACGCTGGGCGTGAGGGGCTCGTGCACGTGCACGACGTCGGGGCCGAACGCACGCAGCCGTCCCCGGACCCTCGACCAGGCCGAGGGGGAGAACGAGATGGGGGCGACCGTGCCGCGGTAGGGGATCCGAACGGGGCGTCCGACGATGCGCACCCAGGGTTCGGCCGCCGGTCCATCGCCCGGCGCGAGAACGAGGACCTCGTGCCCGCGCTCGCGGAGTCCGGCCCCGAGCTGCCGCACGTGCACCTGCACGCCGCCGGGCGCCGACCAGTCGTAGGGACAGGCGAGCGCGATCTTCATCAGGGGGCGGCGGCCGGAACGTCGGCGCTCACCGGTTCCGGGCTCCACCCGGGCTGGAACATGTGCCAGTCGGTGGGGCGCGCGGCGATCGCTCGCTCGAACCGCTCGGCCATCAGGCGGGAGAGGGCGTTGACGTCGGCCCGCAGGTCGCCCGTGCGCTCGATCTGGAGCGGCCCCTCGAACCGCACCTCCCACCCGTCCTTGAGCGTGTAGGTCGGACAGCACAGGATGGGCGCACCGGTCGTCAGCGACAGCAGCGCGGGTCCGGCGGGCACCTTCCGCGGCGCCCCGAACATCTCGACCTCCACCCCGCGCCCGGTGAGGTCGCGATCGGAGACCAGGGCGATCATCCAGTTCTGCGAGAGGAGGGTCTTCAGCTGCGTCCCGACGTGACCGGTGCCGGACAGGCCGATGACCCTCATCCCCTCGGCCTCGCGATGCTCGACGAACAGCTCGAACAGTCGGCGTGGCCTCAGCTCCTCGGCGACGACGGCGATCGGGTAGCCGTTCATGCCGAACCACGCGCCCCCCACGTCCCAGTTCCCCGTGTGGGGCAGGACGCAGATGCAGCCCTTCCCGGCCTCGAGCGCTTCGTCCACGAGCTCGCGTCCCACGATCGCGGTTCGCCGGTTGAGCTCCTCCACCGACAGGCCGCGGATGAAGAACGTGTCGAACCAGTAGCGCGCGTACAGCTCGAACGCCTCTCGGGTGGCCGTCGCGACCCGCTCGTCGTCCGGCGCCGCGCCGAGCACCCGTGCCAGGTTGGCCGACACCGTCGCCCGGAGGTTGGGCATCCAGCGGAAGGCCAGGCGTCCCAGGGCCTCGAACGTCCGTCGCCCCCTCCGCTCCGGCAGGGACTCGGCGAGGCGCTGGACGGAGCGGTAGCCCCAGTAGGCGACCGTCTCCTTCGGCGTCTCCTCGCGATCCCTCATCCCCGCTCCTCCTTCGCCACCTGGCTCGCGCGGACGCCCGAGGCGAGCAGCATCAGCCCGGCGACCGCCCACACCGACCACGTCCACCCGGCGATCAAGCCCGCGGAGACCAGGCCGTAGCGGATGGCCGGCGTCACGATCCCCTCCTCGATCCCGTAGCCGAGCGACCCGCCGCGCGCGCGGATGTAGGAGGCGAGGAACCCCGCCGCCAGCGCCACCAGGGCACCCGCGGCGAGCCGGGGGTCGTCGGTTCGCGCCGCCCACGCCAAGGCACCGAGCACGCACCCGTCGAACAGCCGGTCCCCGAACGAGAGCAGGACGCGACCCCGTCGATCGCTCGGACGCAGGAACACGCCCCCCGCGACGAGCGCCGCGCCCGCCGCGGCCGCCGCCCACCCCGCGGGCTCGGGTCTGCGCGAGAGGAGGAGCCACGTGGACGCGCCGATCGCGACGGTGGCCGCGACGCACAGGAGCGGGACCACCGCGCGCTCGCCAGCCTGCCCGCGCGCGCTCATCTCGACCACCCGCGCGAGCCTATCACCGGGCCCTTCCGCACCCGCCGGAGGGCCTTCGGTCGCGCGGTAGGATTCCGGGCCCGGGTTCCACCTTCGCATCGATCGGAGAGCCATCGGATGAAGAGCTACGAGGCACGCGACATCCGCAACGTCCTGCTGGTCGGTCACGGCGGGTCGGGCAAGACGACCCTGCTCGAGGCGATGCTGTACACCGCGGGGGCCACCACGCGAATGGGGCGGGTCGAGGACGGCAACACCGCGAGCGACTTCGAGCCCGAGGAGGTCAAGAAGGGCATCAGCGTCTCGCTCGCCATGGCCCCGATCGAGTGGAACGGCGTGAAGGTGAACGTCCTGGACGCGCCCGGATACGCGGACTTCGTCGGCGACGTGCGCTCGGCGATCAAGGCCGTCGACGCGGTCCTGCTGGTCGTGTCCGCCGTCGATGGCGTCGAGGTGCAGACCGAGGTGGCCTGGGAGCTCGCCGTCGAGGCCGGCCTGCCACGCGCGATCCTCATCAACAAGCTCGACCGCGAGCGCGCGTCGTTCCAGCGCACGCTCGACCAGCTCGTGGAGGCCTTCGGGACCCAGGTGGCTCCGTTGGAGCTCCCGCTCGGCGAGGAGCACGACTTCGCGGGCGTCGCCGACCTCCTCGTGCAGAAGGCCTACCGGTACGAGGGCACGGCGATGGCCACCGAGGGCGAGTGGCCCGACGACATCCACGCGAAGGCGGACCCCTACCGCGAGAAGCTCGTCGAGGCGGTCGCCGAATCCGACGACGACCTGATCGAGAAGTACCTCGAGGAGGGCGGCCTCTCCGAGGAGGAGGTCACCCACGGCGTGAAGCGGGGGTTCGCGGAGGCGCGCATCGCCCCGGTCCTGTGCGCCGCGGCCGGCAAGCCGATCGGCGTCGATCGCGTGCTGCAGTTCATCGCGGACGAGTTCCCCTCGCCGCTGGACCGCGGATCCATCGTCGTCACCTCGAAGGGTGGCGACGAGACCGAGCGCGACTGCGACCCGGGCCAGCCCCTCACCGCCTACGTGTTCAAGACCGTGTCCGACCCGTACGTCGGGCACATCACCATGTTCAGGGTGTTCTCGGGCAAGGTCCGCCCCGACTCCCCCGTCTACAACGCGACGAAGGGGACCGAGGAGCGCATCGGCCAGCTGTTCGCCCTGCGCGGCAAGGAGCACGAGACGGTCTCCGAGGTCGCCGCCGGGGACATCGGGGCCGTGGCCAAGCTCAACCACACGACGACCGGCGATACGTTCTCGACCAAGGACGACCCCGTGACGGTCGCCCCGGCGCAGATGCCCGAGCCGCTCCTCGCCTTCGCGATCGCGCCCAAGACCAAAGGCGACGAGGACAAGCTGTCCACCGCTCTCGCGCGGCTGCGCGAGGAGGACCCCACGCTGCGGGTCGAGCGCTCGGACGAGACCCACGAGACCGTGATGTACGGCATGGGCGAGGCGCACCTCGACGTCCAGATCGAGCGGATGAAGCGCAAGTTCGGCGTGGAGGTCTCGACGGCGCCGGCCAAGATCGCGTACCGGGAGACGGTCCGAGGCACGGGCAAGGGCCTGGGACGCCACGTGAAACAGACCGGCGGCCACGGTCAGTACGCGGTCTGCAACATCGAGATCGAGCCGATGCCGCGCGGCGAGGGATTCGAGTTCGTCGACAAGATCTTCGGCGGCGCGATCCCCAACCAGTTCATCGGGTCGGTGGAGAAGGGGGTCGTCAAGACGATGTCGCAGGGCGTCTTGAGCGGGAACCCGATGGTCGACCTGCGCTGCACCCTCCTCGACGGCAAGTTCCACTCGGTGGACTCGTCGGACATGGCGTTCCAGCTCGCGGGATCGCTCGCGCTCAAGGACGCGGCGGCCGCGGCGGGCGTCGTGTTGCTCGAGCCGATCGTCGAGGTCGAGGTGGTCGTGCCCGAGTCCTACACGGGCGACATCATGGGGGACCTGAACTCGAAGCGGGCCAAGATCGCCGGCGTCGAGGCCGCGGGCGCCGGGAAGCAGCGCGTGAAGGCCCTCGTCCCCCAGGCTGAGGTCGCGCGCTACTCGATCGACCTGCGTTCGATGACCGGCGGCCGGGCCGCCTTCACGATGCGCCTCTCGCACTACGAGGAGGTCCCGGGCCACCTCGCGGACAAGATCGTCGCCGAGGCGCAGAAGGCGAAGGAAGAGGCCCAGAAGAAGTAGGCGTTCCGGCGAAGGGCCTGCGTCAGAGCGCCTCGCCCAGGAACCCGAGCACCACGCGGTTGAACTCCGCGGGAGCACGCACCGGGATGACGGGCTCGCTCACGGTTCGGCGAAGCGGGGCGCCAGCTTGCGGTGACTCTCCTCAAGCAGCTCCGGGAGCACCCGCGTCTGGCCGATCACCGGCATGAAGTTGGTGTCCCCTCCCCACCGCGGAACGACGTGCCAGTGCAGATGTCCGGGGATGCCCGCCCCGGCCACGCGCCCGAGGTTCAGCCCGATGTTGAACCCGTGCGGATCCGACGTCTCGCGCAGGGCGAGGATCGAGCGGCGCAGCAGCTCGGCGATCGCGGCGTGCTCCTGCGCGGTGAGGTCCTCGAGCTCTCCCGTGTGTCGCGTCGGCAGGATCAGCAGGTGGCCCGGGTTGTAGGGGTACTTCGCGAGCGTGACGAACGCGAGGTCACCCCGGGCGAGGACGCGTGCGCCGTCGGGGTCGTCGCCCTCCAACAGGTCGCAGAACACGCAGCCGTCCGACCCCTCGTCCCGGGCGGCCTCCAGGTACTCCATCCGCCACGGCGACCACAGCCGCTCCATGACTATCCCCCGAAGCTCGTCTGCGTCAGCCTGCGCGTCCGCGCCTCCTCCACGAGCGCGGCCGTGAACGCCTCGAACCCGACCCCCCCGGTCTCGGTCCCCTCGCGGTCGCGGACCGTGAGCGCGCCGGACTCGACCTCCTTGTCACCGATCACCAGCACGTAGGGGGCCTTCACGAGCTGGGCGGCGCGAACCTTCTTGCCCACCGTCTCCGCGCTCTCGTCCACCTCCGGGCGGAGGCCCACCTCACGGAGTCGCGCGGCGAGCCCGCGAGCGTGCTCCGCGTGTCGATCCGCGACGGGCACGAGGCGGACCTGTTCGGGCGAGAGCCACAGCGGGAACGCACCTCCGTAGTGTTCGATCAGCACGGCGCTGAACCGCTCGAGGGTGCCCAGGATCGCGCGGTGGATCATCACGGGTCGGTGCCGTTGGTTGTCCTCGCCCATGTACTCCATGTCGAACCGCTCGGGCAGCCCGAAGTCGCACTGCACGGTGGTGAGCTGCCACAGCCTTCCGATCGCGTCGCGGAAGTCGAAGTCGACCTTGGGCCCGTAGAACGCGCCCTCGCCCTCGGCCAGCTGGTACGGCAGGCCGCTCTTCTCGAGCGCGTTCGTGAGCGCCTCGGTCGCCTTCTCCGCCATCTCAGGCGTGACGATCGTCTGGCCCGGCAGCGTCGAGAGCTTGATGATCGGCTCCGTGAAGCCGAACGTGCCGAGGATCTCCAGCGTGAGGTCGAACACCGCCAGGATCTCGTCGATCAGCTGGTCGGGCGTGCAGATGATGTGCGAGTCGTCCTGTGTCCCCCCCCGGATCCGCAGGAGGCCGTGGAGCGTGCCGATCCGCTCGTGCCGGTAGATCGTCCCGAGCTCGGACAGCCGCATCGGCAGCTCCCGGTACGAGCGGAGCCTCGACTTGTAGACCAGCACGTGGAAGGGGCAGTTCATCGGCTTGACGTAGTAGTCACCCTGCTCGTCGTGCATGGGCGGATACATGTTGTCCGCGTACTTCGCCAGGTGCCCGCTCGTCTCCCACAGGACCGAGCGCGCGATGTGGGGCGTCACGACGAGGTCGTACCCCCGCTCGAGATGGAGGTCGCGCACGTAGTCCTCGAGCTGCTTGCGGAAGATCCCGCCCTTCGCGTGCCAGACCCACAGACCCGGACCCAGCTCCTCCGGGTTCGAGAACAGATCGAGCTCGCGGCCGAGCCGCCGGTGATCGCGCTTCTCGGCCTCCTCGAGCCGCCGGAGGTACGCCCGCAGTTCCTTCGGCGTGGCCCACGCGGTCCCGTAGATCCGGGTGAGCATCGGACGGGCCTCGTCGCCCCGCCAGTACGCCCCGGCGAGCTTCATCAGCTTGAAGGCCTTCAGCCGCCCGGTAGACGGCACGTGCGGCCCGAGGCACAGGTCCGCCCAGCCGTCGTTGCGGTAGACGGTCACGGTCTCGCCGCCGGCGACCTCACCCTCCTCGAGGGACTCGACGATCTCGCGCTTGTACGGCTGGTCGGCGAAGCGCTCGAGCGCCCGATCGCGCGGGAGCTCCTCGCGCACGAAGGGTTGATCCGCCGCCACGATCTGCGTCATCCGCGTCTCGATGCGCTCGAGGTCGGACTCCGAGATCGGACCCGGCAGCTCGAGGTCGTAGTAGAACCCATCCTCGATCGGCGGCCCGATCGCGTACCGTGTCCCCGGCCACAGGTCGCACACCGCCTGGGCCATCACGTGGGCCGCCGAGTGCCGGAGCACGTGGAGCCCGTCGTCCTCGGCCGGGAGCACCGGCTCGACCTTCGCGTCGACCGACGGCACGAACGACAGGTCGACCAGTGCACCGTCGACGCGCGCCGCGATCGCCTGGTTCGGGAGCGCGGAACCCACCGGCTCCCCCTCGGGAAGGTCCGTGCTACGGCCGTCGGGAAGCATCAAGGTGGGCATCGGAGCGCCATCTTATCGGGCGGTCTCGGCTGGCCGGCCTACTCGTACGAGATGGCCTCGAGCACGTTGAGCCGGGCTGCTCTCCGAGCCGGCAGGATCGCCGCGAGGACCCCGGCAAGGCCGGCGAGGACGACGTAGAAGACGAGCTGCCCCCCGGGGATCCCGAGCTCGGTGAAGCCCTCGGGCTCGAGCGCCTGTTGGAGCGCCCAGCCGAACGCGATCCCGATCACCACGCCGAACACCGCGCCCATCACGGCGATGATCACCGCCTCCCACCGGACCATCGAGCGTGTCTGCCGCCGCGACATACCGACCGCACGCAACAGCCCGAGCTCTCGTGTGCGCTCGTAGATCGACAGGCTGAGGGTGTTCACGATGCCGAAGACCGCGATGATCACCGCCATCAGGAGGAGCGCGGTAAGGAGGTTCAGTATCTGGTTCAGGAACTGCACCCACTTCTCGCGGAACTCCGCCTGGTCCTGGATCTCGATGTTCGGATATGACTCGAGCGCCGACTCCATGCTTCGGCGCAGGTCGGTCACGTTCGCCCCGTCGCGGGCCTTGACCAGGACCATGATGTCGAGCTGGTTCGCGAAGTTGTCCCGGTAGTCCTCGAGCGAGATCCCGTAGTCGTCGATGATCCCCTTCTCGGCGTAGATGGCGACGATCTGCCGCTGCTGGTCGCCGGTCGCGGCGAAGGACACGTCGATCGTGTCGCCCACCGACCAGCCGTTGTCGTTCGCGGCGTCCTCGTGGACCGCGATCGTCCCCGGCAGGCCCAAGGAGTCGAGCGAGCCCGCGATCACGCCCGCGTCGGAGGTAGCCTCGAACGCGGGGTCGACGGACGTGGCGAACGCCGCCACGCCCTCGACGCGGAAGGACGACTGCCGGATCTCGGAGACGGCAAGCACACCTGGGACCGAGCGGAGGTCGTGGGCGGCGGCCGTGCTGAACCCCGACAGGGACGGCGAGGACAAGATGAAGTCCGCCTTGAGGGTTCGCTGGAGCACCGCGTCGGTCGACGCCTTCGCCGACTGACCGAACACGGCCACGAACACCACGAGCCCGAGCCCGATCATCAACGCCGAGGCCGTCGCGGCGGTCCTGCGCGGGTTCCGCATCGCGTTCTCCCTGCCGAGCTTGCCCGGCAACCCCGTACGACGGAGCGGCGCCCCGAGGGTGCCCGCGACGGGTCGCGCGATCAGCGGCGTGAGCATCGCCACGCCGATGAAGGTGAGCAGCACACCCACGCCGACCAGTTGCAGTCCGTTCTCGGGCGTGCCGAACAGCCCGTAGAGCACGGGGACGACACCGAGCCCGAGCACGACGAGCCCGCTGATCAGCCGGAACCGCAGCGAGCGTCCCAGATGGTCTTGTGTCTCGCGGAGCGCCTGGATCGGCGTCACGCGTGCGGCCCTCCTGGCGGGCACGACCGACGCGATCACCGTGATCAGCGTCCCGATCACGATCGACACCACGACGGTGCGGACCTGGATAACGGTGGCGCTGCCCGGCAGCTCGAGCCCGATGCCACTCAGCAACGCCTGGAGCCCGATCGCGATCCCGATCCCGACGACGACCCCGATAGCGGAGGCCACCACACCGACCAGGATCGCCTCCAGGACCACGGACGTCATCACCTGGCGGCTGCTGGCGCCGAGCGCACGCAGCAGCCCGAGCTCCCGGGTGCGCTGCGCCACGATGATCGCGAAGGTGTTGAAGATGATGAACGAGCCGACGAACAGCGCGACGAACGCGAACACCAGCAGCGCGGTCCGGAAGAACCCCAACCCCTGCTGCACCTGATCTTGCTGCTCCGACACGTAGGTCGCCGCCGTGATCGCCTCCACCCCTTCTGGGAGGGCGGCACCGATCCGGCGCTGCAGCTCGATCGCGGACACGCCCGCCTCGGCGACCACGGAGATCGTGTCGAGCTGCCCGACCTTGCCGAGCCGTTGCTGCGCCGTGGCGAGGTCGAAGAGGGCGATCGTCGCGCCGAGCAGGCTGTCGGACTCTCCGTAGGCGGCGAGCCCCACCACCTCGAACTCGCCCGGAGCCCCTTCGAACAGGACCTCCATCCGGTCCCCCAGCTGGATCGAGTACCGCTCGGCCGTGCCGGCGTCGATCACGACCTGGTCCGGCCCCGAGGGAGGCGTCCCCTCGCGGATCGTGATCGCGCCGATCTCGCTCCACGAGCCGCCCAAGGTGGGCGGGCCGAACGTTCCGATGGGCTCGTCGGTCGCCGGATCCACCATCTGTGCGAACCCGAAGACGTCTCCGTACACCTCCGCGACACCGTCGACCGTCAGGACGGTGTCGGTCACGGTCTGCTGCATCGGCTTGCGTTCCTCGGTAGCGCCGCCGCCCTGGAACTCGGCGTCGAACGCGTTCTCCGCGCGGACGAGCACATCCAGGTTGGTCGAGCCCGTCTGGATGATGTCGTCGAAGGCCGCGGTCATCGTGTCCGTGAGCACGTACGTGCCCGCGACGAAGCCGACGCCGAGCACGATGGAGAGCCCGGTCAGCAGGAGCCGGACCTTCCGAGCGAACAGGCTGCGCAGCGCTGCGCGGAGCACCCGCCTACGCCTCCAGCGACTTCAGGCGATCGAGGATCCGATCCGTCGTCGGCTCGAGCATCTCGTCCACCGCCTTGCCGTCCGCCAGGAACACGATCCGGTCGGCGAAGCTGGCCGCCGCCGCGTCGTGCGTGACCATCACGATCGTCTGGTCGTGATCCTTCACGGCGCTCCGCAGGAACGCGAGCAGCTCGTGTCCCGACCTGGAGTCCAGGTTGCCGGTGGGCTCGTCGGCGAACACGATCTCCGGCCGGCTCACCAATGCCCGCGCGCTCGCGACGCGCTGCTGCTGCCCACCCGAGAGTTCGGCCGGTCGGTGCGTCAAGCGGTCCCGCAACCCGACCGTGTCCACGACGAGGTCGAACCAGGCCTGGTCCGGGTCATCGCCCGCGATGTCGAGGGGCAGCGTGATGTTCTCCGATGCGTTGAGCGTGGGCACGAGGTTGAACGCCTGGAAGACGAAACCGACCTTCCGCCGGCGAAGGAGCGTCAGGTCCTTCTCCGACAGCGTGGTCAGGTCGACGTCCCCGATGTACGTGCTCCCATCCGTCGGCGTGTCGAGCCCTGCCATGCAGTGGAGCAACGTCGACTTTCCCGAGCCCGAGGGACCCATGATCGCCGTGAACCGCCCCCGCTCGAACTCGACCGAGACAGCGTCCAGGGCACGCACCGCCGCGTCCCCGGCGCCGTAGACCTTCGTGAGACCTTCGGCCCGCGCCGCTGCGGTGGACCCGGCCGGGACGGGGTCGTTCATCAGGGACATCCGCGTGCTCCCTTCGAGGCGATCGCCCTCACGCTATCGAACGTCCGGCCTCTGCGTGTCGCGGGCCGTGCGGCGAGGCCTCGCGACGGCCCGGCAACGCTCGCAGGCGCGAGGCCGAGTAGGTCCGGGTGGGCGCGGCGGGTTTCGAACCTGCGACCTCTCGCGTGTGAGGCGAGCGCTCTCCCACTGAGCTACGCGCCCGGGCTCGACAGCGTAGCACCCGCCATCCGACGCACAGCGGGCCATGGCGGCCCATAAGGAGACGGCGGCGCGTGCCCGCGTCGCGCCGCCGTCCATGCCGAGCGCGTAGCTCGGACCCATGGACTATGCACCTGCAAGCCCCTCCGGCGCAAGACCCCATATCCGGCGGCCCAGGTAGGCCGTTCGCCCGATGCTCGCCGATCCGTCCAGCTGGGCGTGCTCGCGCCCGCCGACGGCCATGATCGTGTTCGAGTAGGTCTTCGCTCAGGCGAACGGTCGTCCCGAGGGCTCGGCCCGGGGCGCGATGGGCGAGTCGTCGATGCCGCCGGGAACGAACATGTCCGCTCGCACCGTGAGGCCCCAGATCACCAGGACGTCCATCGCGATCACGAGGATCGACCCGGTTGGATGCGCGCCCACCGTGGCGAACGCGATCACGGCGGAGACCGCTGCCAGGACGATCGCCAGGATCCGGCCCCCGCTCGCGCGGCCGAACAGCATGTAGGCGGCCGAGATCTGCAGGACGCCGAGGATCAGCCAGACCCAACCCCAGAGCTGCAGGTTCTCGTACAGCAGGCCCGACTCGACGAAGTACTCCTTCTTGAAGATCGCCGCCAGCCCGTTGATCCCGTTGAACAGTCCAGCCAGGCTGAGGATCACCGCGGCGAACGTGATGATCCCGGTCCCACGCTTCTCCGACATGGCACGCCTCCCGTCCAGGTCCCGTCCGTTGTAGCACGCGCACGGCCACGGCCGCTGGCCCTCCCGGGTCACTCCCGAAAGGCGGGACGGGCCCACGCCGAGCGGGTCGGGGCGCGCCGATCAGGCCGCGGCGTCGGCCGCCTTCTCGGCGGCCTCCTTCACGCTCCCGACGGCGTCCGAGGCCCTCTCCATCGGGCCGGCGGCCAGGGTGTCCCACTCCTCGAGCTCCAGGTCGGAGCGGCGCTTCCTGATCAGCACGACCGCGGCGGCGAGACCTGCCACGACCAGCATCCAGAACACGGCCTTCTTCATGAGCACCTCCTGTATCCGACGGTTCAACCCTACCGCCGCCCGGATCCATCGGTTAGCCGTTCGACTCCCCCGGTTCGGACCGGCCGGCTGGGTTGACATGTGACTATCTGGTCACCTATTCTCCGCATCGTGAACGACGACGACCGGGTGTTCAAGGCGCTATCGGACCCGACGCGTCGTCTCCTGCTGGACCGGCTCTTCGAGCGTGACGGCCGCACGCTCACGGATCTCGAGTTCGGCCTGGAGATGACCCGCTTCGGCGTCATGAAGCACCTTCGGATCCTCGAAGACGCGGGACTCGTCGTCACCCGCCGACAGGGCCGGGAGAAGCTTCACTTCCTGAACCCGGTGCCGATCCGGCTGATCCACGACCGGTGGATCGACAAGTACACGGAGCGACAGGTCTCGGCGTTGGCCGACCTGAAGCGCGAACTGGAGGAGGAGGCATGACGATCGAGACGGACACGCGGGTCACCACCCAGGTCTACCGCGTCTACATCAAGGCGACCCCGCAGGCCATCTGGGACGCGATCACGAAGCCCGAGTGGACGGAGCGCTACGGGTACGGCGGCACCGCCGAATGGGACCCGGACCTGCGCCCAGGGGCCACCTACCGGGGGCTCACGAGCGACGCGATGAAGGCCGGGGGCGCCCAGATGGGCCGCCAGGTTCCGGACGTTGCCGTCGACGGCGAGGTCCTCGAGGCGAACCCGCCCCGCCGGCTGGTCCAGACCTGGCGGATGACGATGGACGAGGAGCTGGCCGCCGAGGGCTACACGCGCCTCACCTACGAGATCGCTGAGACCAAGGGCGGCGTCAGCAAGCTGACCGTGACGCACGAGCTCGAGGGCGCACCGAAGCTGGCGGTCCTGATGTCCGGCGGCCTGGAGGAGATGGGTGCCGGCGGCGGCTGGAGCTGGGTGCTCAGCGACCTGAAGTCCCTCCTGGAGACCGGGACGTCCATGGACCCGGAGGACGGCCTCAACCAGGGCTGATGCGCGGCGGCGGAGGCGCCGGTCTCACGGAGCCTCCGCCGCTCGCGTTCTCGTCTCGAGAGGACCTCGATGGAAGCGTCGATGAGGAGCGACACGCGTCCGGCACTCGGATCGCTGGAGACGACCGGGTCCGGCGAGCTCGCCTGGGTGACCGGCGTCCTGCGCTCTCACGGGATGCCCACCGAGGAGATCCGCGCGCTCCTGACCGCCGACGACCCGACCACGGTCCGCCGATACCTGGACCTCCATCGCGAGCGCCTGGACGAATGGCTCGGCGACCAGGTCCGAGTCCTCGCGATCGTCGAGGACCTGCTCGCCGCGACGGCGAACCTCCGCGGGCGGATCCGCCGAACCGAAGGGGATCACTCGCGAAGGAGCCCGTGCTCCATGGCGAACATCGCCGCGCCGGCTCGGGTCGAGGACCCGATCTTCCCGTAGATGTGCTGCACGTGATGCTCGGCCGTGCGCGGCGAGATGAAGAGGGACTTGGCGATCGAGGCGTTCGACAGGCCCCTCGCCACCAGGCGGAGGACGTCGACCTCGCGGTCGGATAGCCCCGCGGGCCAGGCGGCCCGAGCCGGGACCGGCCGGCCCGCTGCCTCCAGGACGGCGCGAACGCACTCGGGGTCGAGGCGTCCCGCCCGCGCCTCGGACGACACGATCTCGGCGATCTCGGCGGGGTCACGGGCGAGACGATGGGGACGTTCCTGGGTCATGGCCTGGTAGGCATCCGCGACGGCCAGCAGGCGGGCCTCGGCCGGTACCTCGCCCCCCGACGCGCCGTGGTGGTACCCGGACCCGTCCTGGCGCTCGTGATGCATCCCCGCGATCCGCGCCAACGGTCGCAGGGTCCCCGATCGGGAGAGGATGCGCTCGGTGTGGTACGGGTGCAGTCGGACCTGCTCCCATTCGCCGACGCTCAGCCGCCCCGCCTTCTCCCAGACCGCCGTGCTCACCGCGCTCCGACCGAGATCGTGCAGCAGCGCCGCTCGCCGCACCGACCCGGGATCCGGGAGGCCCAGGCGCTCGGCCGCCCCGAGGGCGAGCTCCGCCACCCCAGTGGAGTGGCCCAACGTGAAGGCGGTCTTGAGGTCGACCATGTCCGCGAAGGCCTCCGCCACCGCGTCCACACGATCGGGCGGGACCAGCCGAACCGGCTCGGGCTCGGCCGCGAGGATCTCGTCCCAGGGATCCTCCTGGTCGAGCCGCTGGAGGGTGGAGGGACCGATCGCCCGGAACGCCTCGGCGACCGCCGGATCGAACCAACCTCCGGACCGGCGCTCGACCATCGCGAGAGCAGCATCCGTCCCACCCAACCGGTGGAAGATCACGGCCTGGGTCGCCGGTTCCGCGATGCGTGCCGGGAGCGCGATGTCCTCACCCCGAAGCCCCTGGGGGCCGTCCTTGCCATCCCAGCGCTCGAGGCTCTCGAACAGCGCCCGGCGCACCTCGTCTCCCAGGCCGAGTCGTTCGGCCATCCGCGCGCCCACCTCGCACACCGCCCGGAAGATCGTCCCGGTCGCCTCCTTGCCCGCCGCCACGGTGCGCGCGAGGTACCGCCAACGCCCGAGGCCGGCACCTCGCCCGGTCGCTCGCATCAGCTCGAGCACCTCACTGCGTCGAGCGGTGTCCGTCCGCTCGGCGATCGAGCGCAGGCCCTGCTCGTCGGGCCCGAACAGGTGTGCCTCCTCGTGCGTCGTCGCCGTGCAGCCGAGGTGCTTGAGGAGGGTCGTGTAGTACACGTCCGCCACCTGGAGCTCGGGCAGGCCCATGTGCCGGGCGATCTCCGTGGCCAGCACCGAAGCCCGGACGGACTTCTCGGGCGGCTGACCCATCACCAGATCGGTCGTGAGGGACAGGGCGGCGAGCAGATCGACCAGGCGAAGCTCGTCCCCCGTCACGGATCCACCTCCCACCGGAAACGGACGCCAGGATGACAGTCGGACGACCCGGAGCCAACAGATGGGCAGTCCTACCGATGTCCCGGCCTCCCCGCTCCGAGCACGCTCCGTGGAACACGACCGGGAGGTGGAGGACATGTTCCGAAGCAGCGGCGGAGGCACCGCGGCGGCGGTCGCCATCCGCGGACGATCCGTGCGGCCCACCCTGTTCACGCCGGCGTTCATCACGGTGGCCCTGGCCGAGCTCGCGTACTTCACGGCGGACGGCGTCCTGCTGCCGGCCCTCCCCCGCTACGTCGAGGGGCCGCTGCGCGGGGGCAACGTGGCGGTCGGTCTCGTGATCGGCGCGTTCAGCCTGTCCGCGTTCTTCCTCCGCCCGATGGCGGGGATGATCTCGGACCGCCGCGGCCGCCGGATCCTCATGGTGGTCGGGGCCTCGCTCTTCGCCCTGTCGGTCGCCGGGTACCTCGTGGCGACGTCGATCCCCTCCCTGCTGATCATGCGACTCCTGACCGGCGCGGGCGAGGCGCTCTTCTTCGTGGGCGCGCTCAGCGCCAACGTGGATCTCGCGCCGCCGGAGCGACGGGGTGAGGCGTTCAGCGTTGCCTCGCTCTCGCTGTACGTGGGACTCGGCGCCGGCCCCTTCATCGGCGAAGCCGTCATCGCGGGCATGGGGTTCCGCGCCGCGTGGATCGTTGCGGTCGCGCTCGCGATCACAGCGGTCGTCCTCGCGCTCCGGCTTCCCCCGATGAAGCCGTCGGTCGAGGATGCGACCCCCGGGGCGCACGTGTTGATCCACCGTGGCGGACTGCTCCCCGGCCTGGTCCTGTTCGCCGTGATCTGGGGGATGGCGGGGTTCCTCACGTTCGTCCCGCTGTACGCGATGGACATCGGGATGGGCGGGGCGAGCCTCGTGCTCGGCCTGTTCTCGGGGATCGTCGTCCTGATCCGGAGCGTGGGCGCCCGGATCCCCGATCGGCTCGGCGCCGCTCGGGCGACGCGGATCTCGCTCGTCCTCACGGCCATCGGCCTGTCGACGATGGGCATCTGGCGCTCGCCGACCGGTCTGACCGCCGGGACGATCCTGTTCGGCATCGGGGTCGCGCTGTTCACCCCCGCCCTCTTCTCGTTGGCGGTGGATGGCGTTCCGGCGAACGAGCGGGGTGCCGTCATGGGGACCACGAGCGCGTTCATCGACGTCGGACTCGGGCTCGGCTCCGCCTCGCTCGGCTTCATCGCCGCGGGGGTCGGCCGGGGCGGGACCTTCCTGGCCGGCGCCGCGGTGGCCGCAGCCGGGCTGCTGCTGGTCGTCGGCACCGGGCTCGGGCGTGGGACACCGGATCCGGCAGCCACCGGAGCGACCGTTCCTCAGACCGATGGGGGGCAGGTGTCGCGGGGAGAGAGCTGATCCGCCGACGGTGCGGCCCGTACCGGGTCGGAGGGCTCGACGTTCGGGGGCCCTCCGAGCGTGTCCGGCCGAGCCCTGGGGGCGCAGATTGAGAGAGGAACGTGCCCCCAGGAGGAGCGATGTCGTACGAGATCGAAGTCAAGGAGGTGCCCGACCAGCTGGTCGCCTCGGTCCACCGACGCGCGTCGATGTCGACCGTCGGCAAGGAGGTCCCCGAGGCCTTCCACGAGCTGGCCGAGGCGGTGGGTCCGGTCGGGTTCGGCGCCGGCATGCCGGGCGTCGAGTACCTCAGCGAGGTGGGACCGGACACGGAATGGGACATGGAGATCTTCATGCCCGTCGCCGAGCGATTCGAGCCGCCGGAGGGGATGCGGGTCCGGACCCTGGCGGGCAGGAAGTTCGCCGCCACCGTCCACCGCGGACCCTACGCGGAGTGTGGCGCCGCGTACGAGGCTCTGACGTCGTGGATCGCCGACAGCCAGTATCGGATGGCTGGCCCCCCGCGCGAGCTCTACCTGAACGACCCCAACGAAGCCGGCCAGGACGAGGCGCTCACCGAGATCCTCTTCCCGATCCGCTAGGCGAGCCGCCCTGACCGTTCCACCCGGAACGGGTACGGTCCGGTCATGAGCCCGCGCGTGGGGGTCGCCCTCGAGCTCGGCACGAAGCGCACGTTCGCGACGGCCATCGAGTGGCCCGGATGGTCCCGGGCCGGGCGAGACGAGTCGGCCGCGCTCGATGAGCTGCTCGTGTACGGCCCGAGGTACGCGGCGGTCCTACGCGACAGGATGCGGTTCGCCGCTCCTCGCTCGCTCGACGCGCTCGAGGTCGTCGAGCGCCTCCCAGGGAACGCGACCACCGACTTCGGGGCCCCGGGGATACCGCCCGCCGCCGACGCCGAGCCGGTCGGCGCGCGCCAGCTCTCGCGACAGTCCTCGATCCTCCGCGCCTGCTGGAGCGCCTTCGACGCGGCCGCCGCCTCCGCGGCGGGGAGGTCGTTGCGGAGTGGCGCGCGAGGCGGCGGGCGCGATCTCGCGAAGATCCGCGCGCACGTGCTCGACGCCGAGCTCGCGTACCTGAAGAGCCTGAGTGGGAACGCGCCGCGTGGATCCGGTCCGGAGGAGGTGCGCGAGGCCTACGTCGAGGCCCTCGGCGCACGGGCCCGAGGCGAGCTGCCCGACATCGGTCCCCGCGGGGGTTCGCGCTGGTCCGCTCGATATGCGGTACGGCGGGCCGCGTGGCACGTGCTCGACCACACCTGGGAGATCGAGGACCGCGTGGACGATGTCGGTTGATCGGGGCTCTGGGTCCGGCATCGACCTGTACTGGCTCCCCCTCGGTGCGGGCGGTCACTTCGTCCGGCTGAACGGGCACATCTACGAAGGCATCAAGGCGCGCCGCGAGCGGCGGCGACCGCTCGCCCTCTACCACTCCGCGCTCGAGGTCCGCGTGCCGGAGGGACGGTTCGTCATCGAGACCGCGTGGCCGATCCCCGACGATGAGCCCGAGTCGCGCGGCGTGGTCGTTGAGGGTCCGGTGGGGAGCCGCTGGATCGCGCGGTTCCGGGTCTTCCGATACGAGGTGCGGCGATGGCGGGACGGGGTCATCCCGGACGTCCTCGAAGCGGTGGAGAGTCCACGGCGCCTGAGCGACGAGGAATCTCGGGCCCGCCGCGTCCTGGGGCTCGTCAGCTCGGTGCCCGCGTTGGTCTGGGGGCGCGATGAGCTCGGGATGGGTGAGATGTGGAACTCCAACTCGGTGGTCTCGTGGCTCCTCGCGCGGAGCGGCCTGCCGACGGGAGCGATCCGGCCGCCGGTCGGAGGCCGCGCACCCGGCTGGGAAGCTGGGGTTGCGACGGCTCTGCGCCGCCGGCACGTCTGACACCCGCGGCCCGGCTCGCATCAGGGAGTGAGGACGGCTGTTCGTCGCTCGAGACCAACGGGTGGCCCTAGCTGCGGACCGTGTCGTGGGCGCTAGAGGAATCGAACCTCTGACCTCTTCCGCGTCAAGGAAGCGCTCTACCCCTGAGCTAAGCGCCCGAACGTCCGAATCGTACCGAACGACCCGGACGTACTCCGAGGCGGGGACCGGAATTGAACCGGTGTACAGGGTTTTGCAGACCCTTGCCTAACCACTCGGCCACCCCGCCGGGTCTCGCAGGTGCAGTCTACCCGGGCGTGCTCGAGGGGCCTCTCGCGAGGCCCCTCGCCGAGCGGACGACGGGATTCGAACCCGCGACCCCCACCTTGGCAAGGTGGTGCTCTACCAGCTGAGCCACGTCCGCGTTCCTTCGAGTCTAGGCCGGTCCCCAGCGAGCTTCAACCGCCCTGCCCGAAGGCCGGGTGCCACCGCACCTCGCCCGCGAACCCCCGCGCCCGGTCGTCCAGGACCGCGACCATGAAGTCCTCCTCGCGAATCTCGAACCCGTCCGGGAGGACCCCGGCGAACGGGTTCCGCAGGCCGAGCCCCAGCGCCGGCTCGAACCCGAACCGAGGGTAGAAGACAGGGTCCCCCAGCACGATCACCGCGGCCTCGCCTCGCTCCCGGGCGCCCTCGAGCCCGGCGCGGATCAGTTCAGACCCGATCCCGCGGCCCTGCCGCGCCGGCGCGATCGCGACGGGACCCAGGGCGAGGACCGCCTCCTGCCCGACCCACGCCCGGCTAAACTGCGCGTGGCCGACGACCTCCCCGTCCTCCTCGGCGACGAGCGCGAACGACCCCTCCTCGTCCCGGACGGCCACCACGACACCGGTCTCCTCATCCGTCTCGAAGGCCGCGCGCTCCACCGCTAGCGACGCCTCGCGATCGTCCGGACGCTCCTCGCGGACGAGGACGGTCACTGCATCCCGGTGGAGCCGAACCCGCCCTCGCCGCGGGTGGTCGGCGGGAGCTCGTCCACGAACAACGCCTCGAGCTCGGGGACCGCGACCACCACGAGCTGCGCGATCCGGTCGCCGCGGGCGATCCGGACGGGCGTCGACGGGTCCAGGTTGACGACCGCGCAGATCACCTCGCCGCGGTAGCCGGCGTCGATCAGGCCCGGCGCGTTCGCAAGCGTCAGGCCGTGCCGGGACGCGAGGCCGCTCCGCGGGAGCACCAGCCCCGCATGGCCCTCGGGGATCGCGACCGCGAGCCCGGTCGGCACCATCGCCCGCTCCCCCGGCCCGACCTCGACGTCCACCGCCGAGCGAAGGTCCAGGCCCGCGTCGCCCGGATGCGCACGTCCGGGCAGGACGGCGTCGGGATCGATCCGCGCGAAGGGCAGCTCCTCGGTCACGCCGGCTCGACGAGCTCGAGGCGGTTGCCGAACGGGTCGCGCACGTGGAACCGCCGGTAGCCCTCGAGCTGCACGTCCTCGTCGATCCGGTACCCCGCGGCGTGCAGGCGCTCCCGCAGCTCGTCCAGGCCGTGCACGACGAACGCCGGGTGGGCCTTGGTGGCGGGCCGGAACCCCTGGTGCTCGACGCCGAGGTGGACCTCGAGGGAGCCCTCCCGGAACCAGATCCCGCCGCGAGGCGCCAGTTCGGAGGGCTTGGGGACCTCGGGCAGACCGAGGAGCTCGCCGTAGAACGTGCGGCCCGCCTCCTCCTCGCCCGGCGGCATCGCGAGCTGGATGTGATGGATCGCGGTGATCTCGTGCGCCATGACGCGGGGAGCCTACCCGAACGTCACGGGCCGGGCGGCGCTCGCCCGGCCCGTGATCGTCCCTACGAGCAGCCGCTCGTCGAGCCGCAGGAGGGGCAGACATAGCAGGAGCCGGCCGGCTGCATCTTCGAGCCGCACGCGTAGCACAGGGGCGCGTCCGCGGCGTGCGCCTGCGGCTTGGCCGCGAGCTCGATCGGCTGCGGTTCGGCCTTGACGGCCGCGATGACCTCTTCGACCGTGGTGCCGAGCTTCTCCGCCGCCTCGGCCGCCGCCGTCGCCTTGCGTTCGTCGATCGAGCGGATCCCGAGCGCCTCACGCTGCTCCGCCGGCAGGTAGTCGAGCGCCAGCCGCCGGAACACGTAGTCCACGAGCGACGTCGCGAACCGGATGTCCGGATCGTTGGTCATCCCGCTCGGCTCGAACTTCATGTTGATGAACTTGGACACGAACGACTCGAGCGGCACGCCGTACTGCAGGCCGATCGAGACCGCGATCGCGAACGCGTCCATCACGCCGGACAGGGTCGAGCCCTGCTTCGAGGTCTTCAGGAAGATCTCGCCCAGGCCGTCGTCCGGATAGGAGCCCGCCGTGATGTACCCCTCGGCGTCGCCCACCTGGAACGAGCGGGTGGTGCTGGGCCGCACCGACGGCAACCGCTTGCGGACCGGCTTGGCGAGCGCGGCGGGCTCCTCGGCCGCCACGCCCTTCTTCCGGTCGACGGACAGCGGCTGCGCGACCTTGCAGTTGTCCCGGTAGATCGCGACCGCCTTCAGGCCGAGCTTCCACGACTCGACGAACAGCTGCTCGACCTCCTCGACCGAGACGTGCTCGGGCATGTTCACGGTCTTGCTGATCGCGCCCGAGATGAACGGCTGGGCCGCGGCCATCATCCGCACGTGTCCCATGTAGTGGATCGGCTGGTCCCCCATCGCCGTGTGGAACACCGGGTGATGCTCCTCGCGCAGGTGCGGGGCCTCGGCCACCGAGTTGTGCTCGGCGATGTACGCCACGATGTCGTCGATCTGGTCGGCCTCGTAGCCCAGGCGCTCGAGCGCCCTGGGGACCGTCTGGTTCACGAACTGCATCGTGCCGCCGCCCACGAGCTTCTTGGTCTTGACCAGGGCGAGCTCGGGCTCGATGCCGGTGGTGTCGCAGTCCATCATCAGGCCGATCGTGCCGGTGGGGGCCAGGACCGTCGCCTGCGCGTTGCGGTAGCCCGAACGCTCCCCGGCGGCGATGGCCTCGTCCCACGACTGCTTGGCCGCGGAGAGCAGCGCCTCGGGGACCAGGTCGCCGTCGATCTGGTCGGCGGCGGACCGGTGCTTGCGCATCACGCGGATCATCGCGTCGGCGTTGGGCGGGTAGCCCTCGAACGGGCCCATCGCCTCGGCGATCCGGGCGCTGGCGCGGTAGCCCTGGCCGGTCATGAGGGCCGTGATCGCCCCTGCCCACGCCCGCCCGCCGTCGGAGTCGTACGGGAGGCCGCGAGCCATCAGGAGAGCCCCCAGGTTGGCGTACCCGAGTCCCAGCTGCCGGAAGGAGCGCGCGTTCTCCGCGATCTTCTCGGTCGGGTAGTCCGAGGGGCCGACGATGATCTCCTGGGCCGTGAACACGATCTCCACCGCGTGCCGGAACGAGGCCACGTCGAAGTTGCCCTCGTCGTCGAGGAACTTCATCAGGTTCAGCGACGCGAGGTTGCACGCGCTGTTGTCCAGGTGCATGTACTCCGAGCACGGGTTGCTGGCGTTGATGCGCCCGGTGGCCGGGCACGTGTGCCATTCGTTGATCGTGGTGTCGTACTGCATCCCCGGATCCGCGCACTCCCAGGCGGCCTGGGCGACCTCGCGCATCACCTCGCGGGCTCGGACGCTGTCGACGGTCTCGCCCGTGGTGACGGCCTTCAGCTTCCAGTCCTGATCGGACTCGTACGCGCGCATGAACTCGTCGGTCACGCGCACCGAGTTGTTCGCGTTCTGGTACTGGATCGAGTAGGAGTCCTTGCCGTCCAGGTCCATGTCGAACCCGGCGTCGCGCAGCGCCCGGGCCTTGCGCTCCTCGTGCGCCTTGCACCAGATGAAGTCGCGGACGTCGGGGTGGTCGACGTTGAGGATGACCATCTTGGCCGCGCGACGGGTCTTGCCCCCGGACTTGATGGTCCCGGCGCTGGCGTCGGCGCCGCGCATGAACGACACGGGGCCGCTCGCCGTCCCGCCGCCGTTCACCCGCTCCTTGGAGGATCGCAGCGAGGACAGGTTGATGCCCGAGCCCGACCCACCCTTGAAGATGACCCCCTCCTCCGCGTACCAGTTCAGGATCGAGGAGATCTGGTCGTCGACGGCGAGGATGAAGCAGGCGCTGCACTGCTGGGCCGTGTCCGGCACGCCGAGGTTGAACCACACCGGCGAGTTGAACGCGGCCTTCTGCGTGACCATCAGGTGCGCGAGCTCCTCGGAGAACACCTGGGCGTCCCCGTTGCTCGCGAAGTAGCCGCCCCTGCGACCCCAACCGGTGATCGTGTCGACGACCCGGCCGACCAGCTGGCGGACGCTGGACTCGCGCTGGGGCGTGCCGAGCGCCCCGCGGAAGTACTTCTGGGCGACGATGTTGGTGGCGTTCTGCGACCACGACGCCGGGAACTCGACGTCGCGCTGCTCGAAGGCGTTGCCACCCTCCTTGTAGTTGGGGATGACGGCATCGCGCGTCTCCCATTCGATCTGGTCGAACGGGTGCACGCCGTCCTTCGTGAAGTAGCGCTTGAACGTCAGTCCCTCGCGGATGACCTGGACGTCGTCTTCCTTCGTGGCCACGGACAACCCCCTTTTTCCAACGGTGGGGAAGGAACTGTGGAGAACTACAGCCGTGTGATTCTGCACCCGCCGATCCCAGGCGTCAAGACCACATCTAGGATATCTAGTGGTTCCGGTGGGTGTCAGCCACTAGATGTGGTGGTCTAGGGCCTCGGCTTCGTCGGCTCCTTCTTCTGGAGCAGCAACCCGAGCTCACGCTCGAAGTCCCCGACCTCCTGGAAGTCCTTGTAGACGCTCGCGAAGCGTACGTAGGCGACCTGGTCCAGCCTCTGGAGGTTCTGGAGCACCTCCAGGCCGATCTGCTGGGAGGTGATCCGCGGGCCCTTGCGGCGTAGGCGGGTCTCGATCCGGGTCGCGAGCGCCGCCACCTGATCCTCGGTGACGGGCCGGTTCACCAGCGCCTTGCGGATCCCGGCGAGCATCTTCGCCCGGTCCCACGGCTCGCTCGTCCCGTCGCGCTTGACCACGGTGAGGCCGAGCTCATCGACCCGCTCGTAGGTGGTGAACCGCCTCCCGCACGAGATGCACTGGCGGCGGCGTCGGATCGCCTCGTCACGCTCGGCCGGACGAGAGTCGACCACCTTGTCGTCGAGGCTCCCGCACCACGGACACCGCACCGCTCATCACCCCAACATGTAGTAGACGAGCGGACGGTAGCCGCGAGATGTAGCAGCGTCAAACGTCGGCCGGCAGGACGAGCGTCTGCCCCGGGACCAGACGCCCAGGATCGACGCCGTTCACGCTCGCGATGGCGTCGACCACGGGCCGGGGATCCGCGCCCGGCGAGACCCGCTCGGCGATCGACCACAGCGTGTCCCCCTCGCGAACGACGTAGCTGGAGCTGGATACGGGCACGGGCACCGGCTCCGGCGCCGACCCCAGTGCCTTGACCACCGGCAGCGACCACGCCGCCCCGATCGAGGCCGCGAGGAGGGTCAGGGCGAGCCGGCGTTGGCGAACGCGTGTTCGGGTCACGGGCTCAGCCTATCGAACGCGTGTTCGGAGTCAAGCAGGAATCGAACATATGTTTGAACGCCTCCCGGTCCGGTGCTACCGTCCTCGAAGCCTAAGAGGAGGGTCTGACATGGCTCCAGATCGGCAGGCACCGGATGGGCAGGCAGGAGGAGGCTCCGAGCAGCTCACCGCCCGCCAGCGGCGGATCTTGGACTTCATCGGCCAGACCGTCCGCGAGCGCGGTTACCCCCCCACCGTTCGGGAGATCGGCGAGGCCGTCGGCCTGACCTCGTCGTCCAGCGTCCACGCACAGCTGGCGACGCTGGAGCGGCGCGGACTGCTCCGCAAGGACCCGACGAAGCCCCGAGCGATGGCGCTCTCGGAGACCCCGCGAGCCGAGGGCGTGGTCGTCCCGCTGGTCGGGCGCATCGCGGCGGGAGCGCCCGTCCTCGCCGACGAGCACGTCGAGGACCACCTCGTCGTCCCGATGGGCTTCGCCGGCGACGCGGAGCACTTCGCGCTCACCGTCCGTGGCGACTCGATGATCGAGGCCGGCATCCTGGACGGCGACCTCGTGATCGTCCGTGCGCAGGCCACCGCCGCGGACGGCGACATCGTGGCGGTGCTCCTGCCGGGTCCCGCCGAAGACGAGGCGACGGTGAAGCGCCTGAGCAGCCGGCGGGGGCGCGTGATGCTCGTGCCGGAGAACGCCGCGCTCGAGCCGTTCGAGATGGACCCGGGCGGGCGGATCCTCGGCAAGGTGGTCTCGGTCCTGCGCAGGCTCTAGGCTCGCCTCTCGCCGCGACGCGAGAGGAGGGATGGTGCCGGACGCCCAGCCGCGTTCGACCGCGCTCGAACGCCAGATCGCCTCCCAGCCGGCCGAGCTCGAGCGGTTGCTGCATCGACCGATACCAGCGAGCCACGTCGAGCGCCTGCGAGGCGCCACTCGGATCTGGCTCGTCGGCACCGGCACCAGCCAGCACGCGGCCGAGATCGGGGCTTGGATGCTCCAGGCGGCGGGGCGGGCCGCGCACCCGATGTCCTCGATGCACTTCGCGAACCACACGCCACCCCTCGATCCCCGTGACGGCGTGATCCTCATCAGCCACAACGCGGGGGTGGAGACCGCGTACGCGGGGGCCGCGTGGGTGACGGCCAGGGACGCTGGCCTCCCGATCGTCGCGATCACGAGGCGGGGTGGATCGATGCCCGACGCCCTCGAGACGGTCGAGCGAGAGACCTCCCACACCTACACGGTGAGCTACACGGCGGTGCTCCTGCTCCTCGCTCGGCTCGCCCACGAGCTCGGCGCCGAGGTCTTCTCGCCCGACGTGCTCGCCAAGATCCCAGACGCCGTACGGAACGCGATCGCGGCGCCCGGTACCCAGGCCATCGCGCAGCCTGCCAGGCTGCTCGTGATCTCCGGGGAAGGGCCGGCCTCGGTCACCGCTCGTGAAGGCGCCCTGAAGCTCCGCGAGGCGTCGCGCTTCCCTGCCGAGGGGTACGACATCGAGTACCTGCTCCACGGCCACGCGGTCCCGCTCGATGCCTCCGACCACCTCGTGACGCTTGCGCCTCCGGACACGCAGGGCCTGACCGCCGGCGTCGAAGACGCGGCCCGGAAGGCGGGCGTCCCGGTGACGAGGATCGAGGAGCCGAGCGGTCTGCCGACGCTCCTCGCGCAGATCCCGCTCACGGTCCGCCTCCAGCGCCTCGCGCTCCGGTACGCGACCGAACGCGGGTACGACCCGGATGTCGCGATCGAGCCGCCATGGGACGACGCCGACCTGTGGGCGATCGGCTCGCCGGGCGCCTAGCTTCGGAACATCGAGCGCGCGACGATCAGGCGCTGGATGTCGCTCGTGCCCTCCCAGATCTCCTCGAGCTTCGCGTCGCGCAGCCACTTCTCGACCGGGTACTCGCGGGAGTAGCCCCAGCCGCCGAGGGTCTGGACGGCCGCCCAGGCCGCGAACCACGCCGCCTCCGAGGCCGCGAGCTTCGCCATCGAGGACTCCGTCCCGAACGGCTCGCCCGCGTCGGCCAGCCGCGCCGCGTGGTGCGTCATAAGCCGAGCCTGGTCCAGGCGCACGCGCGCGTCGACGAGCCGGAACGACACCGCCTGGAACTCGTGGATCTTCCTCCCGAACGCCTCGCGCTCCTTCGCGTAGTCCACCGCGTACTCGAGCGCCGCCCGGCCGATCCCGATCGCGCTCGCGGCGAGCGTCACCCGCGTTCGCTCGAACCACCGCATCAGCCCGCTGAACCCGCTCCCCTCCTCCCCGATCCGCCGGTCCTCGGGGACCATGCAGTCCTGCAGGAATAGCTCGCCCGCCGGGTAGCACCTCGAGCCGAGCTTGGGGATGCGCTCGCCGAGGGTCAGGCCCTCGTCGCCCTCCTCGATCACGAACGCCGTGATGCCCTTCGAGCGCGTCCACGGGGCGACCGTCGCGAAGACCAGGTACCACTGCGCGAGCGGCGCCCCGCTGATCCAGGTCTTCGTGCCGTTCAGCCGGTAGCCGCCATCGGTTCGCTCGGCCCGCGTCTCGATCGCCGAGGCGTCCGAGCCCGCCCCGGGCTCGGTGATCGCGAGGCCACACAGGGGCGGCTCGGGGCCCGCGAGCGGGCGGACCCAGCGCTCGCGCTGCTCGTCGGTCCCCATAGAAACGATCGGACCCCCGAAGAAGCCGTTGCTCGTGATCGCGTTCGCGATCGGCCCATCGCCCCACGCCAGCTCCTCGCCGATCCGGCACTGCGTGAGCACGCTGTCGATCCCGCCCCCGCCGTACGCCTCGGGCAGGTCGGAGGCCGTGAGCCCTACGGCCGCGGCCTTGTGGTAGACGTCCCACGGGAACTCCTCGGTGCGGTCGTGCTCGGCCGCGACCGGCCGGATCTCGCGTTCGGCGAACTCGTGGGCGAGCGCGACCAACTCGCGTTCGAGGTCGCTCACGACGCGGCCTCGGCGAGGGCGCGGATCGTGAGGACGTCGCGGGCCTTCGCGAGCAGCGTCGTGACGCCGGCCGCGCGCCACGCGTCCAGACGGTCGCGGACGCGCTCGACGGGACCGACCAGACAGAGCTCGTCGACCATCGCGTCGGGGACCAAGGCGGCGGCCTCGGCCCGGCGACCGGCGAGGTAGGACCGCTGGATCGCGGCGGCCGCCTCGCCGAACCCGTATCGGGTGATGAGGTCCTTGTAGAAGTTGGCGCCGGCCGAGCCCATCCCTCCGGCGTACAGGGCGAGCAGCGGGCGCAGCCGGTCCCGGCACGACACGACGTCGTCGCCGATCGCCACGGGCACCATCGGCGCGACGTCCAGCGTCGCGAGGTCCCTCCCACCCCGCCCCGCGCCCTCCCGGAGCACGTCGTCGAACGCGTGGGCCCGATCCGGCGAGTACAGGAACGGGATCCACCCGTCGGCGATCTCGGCCGCGAGGGCGACGTTCCTCGGCCCCATCGCGGCGAGGTAGACGGGGAGGTCGGAGCGGAGGGGGCGGACGTTGGCCTTCAGCGCCTTGCCCGGGCCAGCGGGGAGCGGCAGCGGGTAGCCGGGACCCGGCGCGGTGACGGGCGCCTCACGGTGGAGCACGCTCCGCACGATCGCGACGTACTCGCGCGTCCGCTCGAGCGGACGATCGAACGGCGCGCCGTGCCAGCCCTCGGCGACCTGCGGTCCGGAGACGCCGAGCCCCAGCCGCATCCGTCCCCCGCTCAGGTGGTCCAGCGTGAGCGCCGTCATCGCCGCGGCCGCGGGGGTGCGCCCGGGGATCTGCAGCACGCCGGCGCCAAGTCCGATCCGCTCGGTGCGAGCGGCGATCCAGGCCAGCAGGACCGCAGCGTCCGACCCCCACGTCTCGGACGTCCATACCGAATCGAGCCCCGCGCGCTCCGCCTCGACGGCGAGCGCGGCGACGTCGTGGGGATCCCCCTCCCAGTGCCCGACGTGGATCCCGATCCGCATCGACCCTCCCTGGCCATCGCTCGCGCGTCGGCGCTCGCTCCCTCAGCCCTGGAAGGCTATCCGGCGGCGCGCCGGGCGGGGTCGACGCGGAAGGCGGCGACCGCCGCGAACTCGCGCTCCCCGACCCGCGCGTGCACGAGCGTGCCGTCCTCGCGCACGTCCTCCGAGAGCACCTCGGCGCCGCGATGGAGCATCGCGGTGAGGTCCTCTCGCCCGAACGGCACGAGCAGGGTCACGTCCATCGGGAACCGGGGGATGGCGCCCTCCACGTGTCGAAGGAGCTCGCCGAGCCCATCGCCCGTGAGCGCGCTGACCAGGACCGCGTCCGCGTCGAACCGCGCCAGCACTCGGGCGCGCTCGTGCTCCGGGAGGCGGTCGGCCTTGTTCAGTGCGAGGACCTCGGGGATCGCGCCGGCGCCGATCTCGCCCAGGACCGTGCGGACCGCCTCGATCTGTGCCGCGAGCTCGGGAGAGGACGCATCGGCCACGTGCAAGATCAGGGTCGCGCGCGCGACCTCCTCGAGCGTGGAGCGGAACGCCTCGACGAGATCGTGCGGCAGCTTGCTCACGAAGCCGACCGTGTCCGAGAGCGTGGCCGCGCGCCCGCTCGGGAGCTGCAGCCGGCGGACCGTCGGGTCGAGCGTCGCGAAGAGTTGGTTCGCCACCACGACATCCGAGTCGGTGAGCGCGTTCATGAGCGTGGACTTGCCCGCGTTGGTGTAGCCGGCGATCGCCACCTGCGGGATCCCCGACCGCTCGCGGCTCGATCGCTTCACGTCGCGCTGTCTGGCCAGGTCCTTCAGGTCCTTGCGGAGCTTGCTGATCCGCCTGCGGATGTGCTGGCGGTCGGTCTCCAGCTTCGTCTCGCCGCCGCCCATCCGCGCCCCGATGCCGCCGCCCGAGCGGCTCATCGCCTCGCCCCACCCACGCAGGCGCGGGAGGAGGTAGTTCAACTGGGCGAGCTCGACCTGGATCTTTCCCTCGCGACTGCGGGCGTGCAGCGCGAAGATGTCGAGGATCAGGGCCGTGCGGTCGACGACCTTGACCTTGAGCCTCTCCTCCAGGGTTCGGAGCTGACCCGGCGAGAGCTCGTCGTCCAGCATCACCACGCCGGCGCCCGTGCGGTGCACCGCCTGGTGGACCTCCTCCAGCTTGCCCTTGCCGACGAACGTGGCCGGGTTCGGGTCCTGACGCGTCTGCAGCACCCGCGCGACCGGCTCGGCGCCGGCCGAGTCCGCGAGGGCGGCGAGCTCGTCCAGGTCGGACTCCTCCATCCCACGCCCCACGCCGACCAGCACGGCCTTCTCCAGGACGCGCGGACGCCAGGTCGCGGCGAGCGGGGACTCCAGCGTCGAGGTCTCGTGGACGCCGCGCTTCTTCCGGCCGTCCTGCGACATCAGCCGAGGACCGCCCCGAGACGGTCCATCGCCTCCGACAGCCGCTCATCGGACACCGTCAGGGACAGGCGAACGTAGCCTTCGCCGCCCTCGCCGTACCCGCTCCCGGGCGCCACGAAGACGCCGGCCTCCTCCAGCAGCCGGTCCGAGAAGCCGGCCGACGTCTCGCCCTCGGGCACCGGCATCCACACGTAACAAGAGCCGAGCGGTGGCTTCAGCGACCACCCGAGTCCGTTCAGCGTCCCGATCACGAGGTCGCGACGGCCCTGGTAGATCGCGCGGAGCCGGTCCAGGTGCTCCTCGGGGCCCTCGAGCGCGGCGATGGCCGCCCGCTGGATGGCGGTGAACTGCCCCGAGTCCAGGTTGGTCTTCACGATGCCGAGCGCCCGGATGGCCTCGGCGGAGCCCACCACCCACCCGATCCGCCAGCCGGTCATGTTGTAGAACTTCGACGCGGAGCCGAACTCGAGCGCAACCTCCTTCGCGCCCGGCACCTGCATCACCGAAGGCGCGACGTAGCCGTCGAACGTGATCTCGCTATAGGCGGCGTCGTGGAGCAGCAGGAGGTCGTGACGACGCGCGAACCGCACGGCGCCCTCGAACGTGCCGGGGTCCGCGACCGCGGCCGTCGGGTTCGTCGGGAAGTTCAGCCAGAGGACCTTCGTGCGCTCCGACACGACCGCCGCATCCAGGTTCGGCTGGAAGCCGGAGGCGGCGGGCATCGGAAGCGGCACCGGCGAGCCGCCGGCGAGCCGCGTCGCCGCGGCGTACACCGGGTATCCGGGGTCGGGGATCAGCGCCTCGTCCCCGGGGTCGAGGATCGCGAACATGATGTGCCCGATCCCCTCCTTCGAGCCGATGAGCGCCATCACCTCGGTCTCGGGATCGAGCTCGACGCCGAACCGGCGCCCGTACCACGCGGCGACGGCCGTGCGGAACTCGAGCGAGCCGTAGTAGCTCGGGTACCGATGCGTGGTCGGGTCGTCGGCGGCCTCCTGCAGCGCCTCGACGATGTGCGGGGGCGTCGGCAGGTCGGGGTCGCCCACGCCGAGCGAGATCACGTCGACCCCCTGCTCACGCTTGGCCGCCAGCTTGCGATCGAGCTCGGCGAACAGGTACGGCGGCAGCGTCTGGATGCGCTTCGCGATCCGCACGCCTAGGCGAGCCCCCTCGCGGCGAGCCACGCCTCGTCGAGCGCGGCCTCGAACACCCGCTCCGCTGGACCCGTCAGGAAGACCTCGTCCGGGGTCCGCTCGACGATCAGGGTCCCGCCCGGGAACCGGACCTCGGCGCGCGAGGGCACGAGGCCGGCCTCGTTCGCCGCGACGAGCGCGGCGCACGCGCCGGTCCCACACGCCATCGTCTCGCCCGAGCCGCGCTCCCACACCCGCGCACGCACCGCGCCGTCCTCGATCGCGACGAACTCGACGTTGGTCCTCTGCGGGAACCTCCGGTCGTGCTCGATCCGAGGCCCGAGCGTCTGAACGTCCATCTGTGCCGGGTCCTGCTCGACGAACAGCACCAGATGGGGGTTCCCCATCGAGATCGCGCTCGCCTTGAACGTCCGGCCCTCCACCTCGAACGGCTCGGTCAGGAACGGCTCGTCCGCCGGCCCGTCCATCGGGATCTGGCCGCGCGCGAACGCAGCCGGGCCCATCCCCACGGTCACCCGAGCGACCGCGCCGTCGCGCACCTCGAGCGACAGGTGCTTCGTGCCGCCTCGGGAGCCGACCTCGAGCTCGGTCGCGGTGGTGTGCCGGCGCTCGAAGACCAGCTTGCCGAGACACCGGATCCCGTTGCCGCACATCTCGGCCAGCGATCCGTCGGCGTTGCGGTAGTCCATGAAGAAGTCCTGGCCGTCGGCGAGCCCGCGCGTCACACGGATCACCCCGTCCGCGCCGATCCCCGTGTGACGGTCGCAGACCGCAGCCACGAACGCCTCGGTGAGTGGACGCTCGTCGTCGAGGTCCTCCAGCATCACGAAGTCGTTCCCTGTGCCGTGGTACTTCCACAGGCGGATCGGCTCAGTCACGCAGGTACTCCGTCAGGTCGTCCACGAGGCCCGCCGCCCCGGCCTGCTCCGCCTCGAACCATCGGATCCTGGGGTCCCGCCGGAACCAGGCGAGCTGCCGGCGCGCGAGCGCCTTCGTACGCTTGCTGGTCAGGGCGATCGCCTCCTGCAGGTCGAACTCGCCCTGCAGGTGACGCGCCACCTCAGCGTACCCGATGGCCTGGCTCGAGGTGAGCCATCCGGCGAAACCGCGGTCGACCAGCTCGCGAACCTCCTCGACCAGACCGTTCGCGACCTGCTCGCGCACCCTGCCCTCGATGCGCCGATGCAGCACCGCTCGCGGCAGGTCGATCCCCGCGGCGCGGATCCGGCCCTCCGGGTAGCGGTCCCACGTCTGCGCGAAGCTCGAGAACGAACGGCCGGTGAGCTCGATCACCTCGAGCGCGCGGACCGTCCTGCGGACGTTGTCCGGCTCGATCTTCCCGGCGGCCTCCGGATCGGACGTCGCCAGCCGCTCGTAGAGGGCCTGGGACCCCACGAGCTCCGCCTCACGCTCGAGGGCCTCGCGGATCCGCGGATCGGTGGGGGGGAACGTGAGGTCGTCGACCACGGCTCGGAAGTAGAGCCCCGAGCCGCCGACGAGGAGCACCCGGTGGCCGCGCCCACGGATCGCGCCGACCGCCTCGCTCGCGAGCTCCTGGAAGCGCGCCACCGCGAAGCCCTCCGAGGGATCGGCGACGTCGATCAGGTGGTGCGGGACCCGGGCCCGGAGCTCCGCCCGGGGCTTGGCGGTGCCGATGTCCATGCCGCGGTACACGCTGGTCGAGTCCACGCTGACGATCTCGGCGTCCAGGCGCTCGGCGACCGCGACGCCGGCCTCCGTCTTGCCCGAGGCGGTCGGCCCGACGATCGCGAGGTACGAAGGCTCGGCTGATGCCATCAGGCGACGGCGGCACGCTCCGGTCCCGCGCGAGGGGCTACGCTCGCTCCTTGAGCCCCCCGCCCCCCCCGAACCGGTTCGCCGTCGAGGTGGTGCGGGTGCGCACCGACGATCCGGACCCGGACGAAGTCCCCCGGCGCGTGGTCGCCGTCGAGATGCACGACGCGGTTGCCCCGGGTCCTGCCCTGGGTTCGTCCCTTGCGACCGACCCCCTCGACGAGGACCTCGGCGGTCTCGCCCACCTGCCGACGCATCTGCTCGAGCGAGATCCTCTCCTGGAGTGCGACCAGCCGCTCGAAGCGCTCCTGGACGACGCCCTTGGGGATCTGGCCGTCCATCGTCGCCGCCCGCGTGCCCGGCCGTGGCGAGTACTGGAAGGTGTACGCCTGGTCGAACCGAGCGCGCTCGACCACGTCGAGCGTGTCCGCGAAGTCCCGCTCGGTCTCCCCCGGGAACCCGACGATGACGTCGGTGCTGACCGCGATCCCCGGGATCGCCTCTCGGATCGCATCGAGCCACCCGAGGTACCTCTCCCGCCGGTACGAGCGTTGCATCGCCCGCAGCACGCGATCCGAGCCCGACTGCAGCGGGAAGTGGATGTGCTCGCACACCTTCTCGCACTCCGCCATCGCGTCGATCACGTCCGAGGTGAAGTCGTGCGGATGCGGGCTCGTGAACCGGATCCGCCGCAGGTCCTCGACATCGTTCACGGCGCGGAGCAGCTCGGCGAACAGCGGGAGCCGCGGCGAGCCCGGGACCGACAGGTCCCTGCCGTACGTGTTCACGTTCTGTCCGAGCAGCGTGACCTCGACCACCCCGCTCCGCGCGAGCCCCTGCACCTCGGCGAGGACGTCACCGATGGGGCGAGACAGCTGCGGACCGCGCACGAGGGGAACGATGCAGAACGTGCAGGCGTTGTCGCATCCGACCGCGATCGAGACCCAGGCGTGATGCCGGACCTCGCGCAACGCCGGGAGCGCGCTCGGGAAGACCTCAGTCTGCTCGCTCACGTCGAGCTGCGGTCCGTCCGTCTCGGCACGATGGAGCAGGTCGAGCAGACCGGGCAGGGCGTGGGTCCCGACGACCACGTCGACCCACGGCGCACGCTCCTGGATCCTCGGGCCGTCCTTCTGTGCCAGGCACCCGGCCACCACGATGCGCATCCGTGGGTTGGCCTGCTTCAGGGGCCGAAGGTGGCCGAGGTTGCCGTACAGCCGGTTGTCCGCGTTCTCGCGGATCGCGCACGTGTTGAAGACGACGACGCTCGCCTCGGCGGCCTCCTCGGTCGCCAAGAAGCCGTCCGAGGTGAGCAGGCCCGCGATCCGCTCGCTGTCGTGCTCGTTCATCTGGCACCCGAAGGTGCGCAGCAGGTAGCGCTTCGCGGTCGCGCCATCATCCCGGTGCCTGAGCCCTGGCTCGCTCATGGGCACCAGGCTACCCCGAGCGTCGGCATGCCCCTACTTGGCGTACTCGACCGAGCGCGTCTCGCGCACCACCGTGATCTTGATCTGGCCGGGGTACTGGAGCTCCTCCTCCACCTGCTTGGCGATGTCCCTGGCCATGATCTGCGCGGCGAGGTCGTCCACATCCTCGGGCTTGACCATGACGCGGACCTCGCGACCGGCCTGCATCGCGTAGACCTTCTCGACGCCCGGATAGCCGGTGCAGATCTCCTCGAGGCGCTCCAGGCGCTTCACGTAGGTCTCGAGGGACTCGCGCCGCGCGCCGGGACGGCCGCCGGAGATCCCGTCCGCGATCTGAGCGATAACGGCGTCGATCGTCCGCTGCTCGACCTCGCCGTGGTGGGACTCGATGCAGTGGACGACCTCGGGCGACTCCTTCATCCGCCGTGCGATCTCGGCGCCGATGATCGCGTGCGAGCCCTCGACCTCGTGGGTGACGGCCTTGCCGATGTCGTGGAGTAGCGCCCCGCGCTTGGGGATCCTGGGATCGATGCCGAGCTCCGCCGCGATCGCCCCTGCGATGTGGGCCGACTCGACGAGGTGCTTCAGCACGTTCTGCCCGTAGGAGGTCCGGAACTGCAGGCGCCCGAGCAGCCGGATCATCTCCGGGTGCAGGTCCGTGATCCCGACGTCGATCACCGCCTCCTCCCCGGCTCGCTTGATCTGCTCGTCGATCTCCTTCTGGGAGCGCTCGAAGGTCTCCTCGATGCGCGCAGGATGGATCCGTCCGTCCTGGACGAGCTTCTCCAGGGTCAGCCTGGCCGTCTCGCGACGGACCGGATCGAAGCTCGACAGCACGACGGCCTCGGGCGTGTCGTCGATGATCAGGTTGACGCCGGTCGTCGCCTCGAACGCGCGGATGTTCCGTCCCTCGCGACCGATGATCCGGCCCTTCATGTCCTCGCTCGGCAGCGAGAACACGCTCACCGTCGACTCGCTCGTCTGCTCGGAGGCGACCCGCTGGATCGCGATCGTCACGATCTTCCGGGCGCGCTCCTCGCCCTCCTCCCGAGCCCGCTGCTCGATCTCGCGGACCGTCGACATCGCCTCGCGCTTGGCCTCGTCGACGACCTGCGTGCGGAGGGACTCTCGGGCCTCCTGCGCCGTCATCTGTGCGATCTTCTCGAGCGCCGTGCGGTGCTGGGTCGCCGCCTGCTCGAGCTGCTGCCGTACGAGCGTCAGCTTCGCGTCCCGATCGTCCAGTTCCTTCGCGCGCCCCTCGACCTGGTCGAGCTTGCTGTCGGCCGCCCGCTCCTTCTGAACGAGGCGCTCCTCCTGGCGCTGGACCTCCTCGCGACGCGACCGGAGCTCCTCCTCCGTCTCGCGTCGGAGGACCCCGACCTCCTCCTTGGCCTCGATGAGCGCCTGGCGGGTGAGGCGCTCAGCCTCCCGCTCGGCCTCGAGGACGACCTTCTCAGCCCGGGACTCCGCGCTCTCTACCTTGCTCCTCGCCACGGACATCCGCACCGCGTACCCGATGGCCGCACCGACCAGGAGCGCCACGACCCCCACCACCGCTTCCATCGCTCAACACCTGCCTTCGCACATAAAGGAACGGCCGAGCCGAGGACCATCTGGCCCCTGCTCGGCCGTGCGTCCGGCGGGTGGAGTAGCTAGGGCGACGCCAGGGCCAGGGGCCCCTCGCGCCCTCCGATCCGGTGTGCGTCCTGTGTCGGTGGTCTGGTCAAGGCTTCAGGCACGGATGAACGGTCGGCGAACAGATGAACCTCGAGGGGACAGCGTACGGTGCCCGGCAGGCTGAGGCAAGGGTGGGTCCGCCTCACCCGTCGACGGTCTCGATCCGAAGCGCCGCGGCGGCGGCGGACCGCGCGATCCCCGCGTCGTACCCACGACGCATGAGCAGGGAGAACAGTCGGTGGAACGCGACCTCCGGCGCGAGAGCGCGCAGCCGCCCCGCGCGCTCCGCGGCGAGCGCGGCCGCCCGTCCCGCCTCGTGCTCGGGGTCGACCTCGAGGTCCTCCAGGGTTCGCTCGATCGTGCTCGAGGCGACCCCCTTGGCTCGCAGCGCGGCCACGACGGCCCGCCGACCGCTCCGTCGATCCGTCAGGTGGTGCCGAGCGAGATCGCGCGCGAACGCCTCGTCGTCTACGAGCCCCACGGCTTCCAGCCGCGCGAGCTCGGAGAGGACCTCCTCGGCGTCGAAACCTGCGTGCTCCAGGCGCGTCGAGAGCTCGTGACGAGATCGGGCCCGAACCGCGAGCAGCAGCAGCGCGCGGTCGTGACACCCGAGCCCTTGCTTGGGCTCGCGAGAACGCCGGGGCCCGGCCAACCCTTCCCCTTAGCCGGCCGGAGCCCCGGTCGTCTCACGCTCCTTGGCCTTCTTCGGCGCCGGCTCGTCGGTCACGACGAGATCCGGCACGACCTCGATCGGCGTCTCGTCCCCCTCGTCGCCGAACGCGGTCAGGCCGACGCCCTCGCGCACCCTGCGCTCGATGTCCTGCGCCACGTCCTGGTGCTCGGCCAGGAACTGCCGCGCGTTCTCGCGACCCTGGCCGAGCTGCTCACCTTCGTAGGTGAACCAGGCGCCGGACTTCTTGACGATCTCCAGGTCGACCCCGACGTCCAGGAGGCTCCCTTCCTTCGAGATGCCGGTGCCGTACATGATGTCGAACTCGCACTGGCGGAAGGGCGGCGCAACCTTGTTCTTCACGACCTTCACGCGGGTCCGCGAGCCGACCACATCGGTGCCGTCCTTCAGGTTCTCGATCTTGCGGACGTCGAGGCGGACCGAGGAGTAGAACTTCAGCGCGCGTCCGCCCGGCGTGGTCTCCGGGTTGCCGAACATCACGCCGATCTTCTCTCGGAGCTGGTTGATGAAGATCGCGGTGGTGTCGAAGCGCGAGAGGGTCCCGGCCAGCTTGCGCATGGCCTGTGACATCAGGCGGGCCTGAAGGCCGACGTGGGTGTCGCCCATCTCCCCCTCGATCTCGGCCCGCGGGACGAGCGCCGCGACCGAGTCGATCACGACGACGTCGAGCGCGCCCGAGCGCACCAGCATGTCGGCGATCTCGAGCGCCTGCTCACCCGAGTCCGGCTGGGACACGAGGAGCTCGTCGATGTTCAGCCCGAGCCGCTGCGCGTAGGTGGGGTCGAGCGCGTGCTCGGCGTCGACGAACGCGGCGATGCCGCCGTGCCTCTGCGCCTCGGCGATGATGTGGAGGCAGACGGTGGTCTTGCCCGAGCCCTCGGGTCCGAAGACCTCGACGATGCGACCCCGCGGGATCCCGCCAACACCGAGCGCGATGTCCAGCGCGAGCGACCCCGTCGGGATCACGCCGATGCCCGCGCCCATCGGGTGCTCGCCGAGCTTCATCACGGCGCCCTTGCCGTACTGCTTCTCGATCTGCGTCAGCGCGACCTCGAGCATCTTGTCCCGATCCATCCGCGAAGCCTCCTGTCCCCTCGCCCACCGAGCCACCGCCCGCGTGAGCTCCTCCCCGTCGACCGGGCGAACGCTACCGCGAGGCTCTGACATGGATTACACCCCTGTAGTTACCGACCTGCAACCGTGCAGGACCGTACTCGAACAGGTGTTCGAGGTCAAGGACCGAGCGGGAACGTCTCCAGGACCTCGTAGACCGGGGCCGGCCGACGCAGGTGGCTCCGATACAGGACGAGGCGATCGACCGAGAACCGCTCTCGCCCCAGGCCGAGGGCCCCCGGCAGGTCCCCCACGTCGACCGTCGGGTCGAACCGCGCCACCGTGAGATGGGGGGTGAAGGGCCGCTTCTCCGGGTCGAACTCCCGAGCGAGCGCATCGTCGAGGCCCGCCGCGAGGCGGCCGAACCTGGACCCGGGATCGTCCAGCCCCGCCCACAGCACCCGCGCGCGGCGGCCGTTCGGGAACGCGCCGAGGCCTCCCACGGCGGCCTCGAACGGCTCGTGGGCCGCGGCGACCGCGCGCACGCTCGTCGTCACCCATTCGACCAGTCGCGGGTACGTGCCGCCGAGGAACTTCAGCGTGAGGTGCTGGTTCGCCGTCGGGACCCACCTTGCCCTCGGGAAGCGCTCGCGGAGGGGCTGGACGGCATCGCGGACGGCCTCGAGGATCGGCTCGGGGACGTCCACGGCCACGAACAGCCTCAGCGGCTTCGCCTCGGGGCGGGAGGCCCGGTCCCGCGCCATCAGCCCGGGAGCGGAAGGCCGAGCAGGTGGCGGCGCACGAGGTCGAGCGCCGCCTGCTCGGCGAACCGCCGGACCAGCGCCCGGTCGCCCGGCCACCGGAATCCGACCGGGTGCCGCGCGGCCTCGGTATCGAGCGCGACCCACACCTGACCGGGCTCGGCGCCTCCGTGGGGTTCGGGACCGGCGGCCCCGGTGAGGGCGACGCCGAGGTCCGCTCCGAACACCCGTCGAGCGCCGGCCGCCATCTCGAGGGCGCACGCCTGGCTCACCGGGCCCTCGCGTTCCAACGTCTCGGCCGAGACGCCCAGGACCTCGCGCTTGGATCGCGCCGAGTAGGTCACGGCCGCACCCAGCAGGGTCTGCGATGCGCCGGGGACCGCGGTGATCCGCTCGGAGAAGCCACCCCCGGTGAGCGATTCGGCAGCGGCGAGGGTGAGCCCCCGTTCGACGAGCGCACGGACCACGATCACCTCCAGTCCCTCGTCTCCGGCCCCGTAGACGTGATCGCCCAGCCGCGCGAGGACCTCGGACTCGAGCGGGGCCACCAGCGCCTCCGCCTCCTCGCGGGTCTGCGCCTTCGCCGTCAGGCGGACCTGCACCTCTCCCCCGCCGGCGAGGTAGGCGACCGTGGGGTTGGTGGAACCGTAGTAGAGGTCCTCGAGGAGCTCGGAGATCCGGGACTCGGCCAGCCCGTAGCAGCGGAGCGTGCGCGACACGAGGGACGACGGACCCGCAAGGGATCCGACCTCAGGAAGGACGGTTCCTTCCATCATCTCGCGCATCTCGGCGGGCACGCCCGGGAGCGCGTACACGGTCGCGCCGGCGATCCGCACGACCAGCCCCGGGGCCGTGCCGCGCTCGGGGGCGATGTACCGGCCCGCCTCCGGGACGTCGGCCTGCCCGAGGTTGGACTCCGGCATCTCGCGTCCTCGGATGCGGAACCGTTCGCGCAGGGCGTCCACGATCTCGGGGACGCGCACCAGCGGCACGCCGGCCGCCTCGGCGAGCGCCGGGCGCGTGAGGTCGTCCTGGGTGGGACCGAGCCCACCGCTCACGATCACGACGTCGCTCCGCGACGCAGCGAGGGTGATCGCCTCGACCACCCGCTCGTGGTTGTCGCCGACCGCCTGATGGTGCAGGACGTCGACGCCGATCCGGGCGAGCCGCTCCGAGATCCACTGGGCGTTCGTGTTCGCGATCTGCCCGAGCAGCAGCTCGGTGCCCACGGCGACGATCTCGGCGCGCATCCGGGGATCTAGCCTCCGGGCGTGGGCGAGGGGTCCCCGTAGCTGAAGGTCTCCTCCCATGCGGCGCCGGCCTCACCCGGGTAGCCCTTGTCCACCCCGTTCACGGTCACGCGCGCGCTCGAGCCCTCGGCCAGCCGAACGGTGATCGAGGCATCGGCCTCGAAGGAGCGCCCCTCGTCGGATCGCAGCGCGAACTCCTGCGGCTCGCCCGAGTCGGCGATGATCGTGACCTCGACCGGCCGTCGCGCCACGACCGTCACCGTCAGACCCCTGGCGACGGCGACGGCCTCCGGAGTGACGGTGCTCGCCTCCGCAGGGAGGTCAGCGGGTTGGGGTGCCGGGCGCCGCGCCGAGAGGACGCCGAAGGCCCCGGCCAGGACCAGGAGCGTGGCCGCGACCAGGATGAAGAGTCGGTGGTCGTCGCGCCGGCGGGGCCGCCCCAGGGCCGGTTCGGTCCGTCCCGGCGGGGGCGTCGCGGTCGAAAGGGTCGGCTCGGAGGGGTTCTCGGTCTCGTACGCGGCGACCACCTTGTCGGGCGACAGGCGCAGGTAGGTCGCGTACGTGCGCAGGCATCCGCGCACGTGGACGTCGCCGAGGAGACGGTCCCACTCCTCGGCCTCCAACGCCTCCAGGAACTCGTGACGGACCCGCGTGTCGCGCGCCGCCTCCTCGAGCGTCAGCCCCAGGCCCTCACGCACGCTCCGAAGGGCCGAGCCGACGCCGAGCGTGGATCGTTGCACCTGCGATTCCCCTCTCGGCCGCCCGCATCCTAGCGGAGAAGCCCTGCTAGGCTCCCGCCGGATGGACCCGGACGTCGTCACGGTCGTCGTCGAGATCCCCAAGGGCTCCCGCAACAAGTACGAGCTCGATCCCGAGACCGGCCACCTGGTCCTGGACCGGATGCTGTTCACGTCCATGCAGTACCCCGCCGACTACGGGTTCATCGACGGGACGCTGGGCGGGGACGGGGACACGCTCGACGCGCTGGTCTTCGTCGGCGAACCCACCTTCCCGGGCTGCCGGATCAGGGCTCGGCCGATCGGCCTGTTCCGGATGCGGGACGAGAAGGGCCCGGACGAGAAGATCCTGTGCGTCCCCCTCCGCGACCCGATGTGGTCCCAGGTCGCCGACGTGGACGACGTCAACCCCAACCTCCTGAACGAGATCGAGCACTTCTTCCAGGTCTACAAGGACCTCGAGCACAAGGAGGTCGCGACCGAGGGGTTCGGCCACCGCGCCGAGGCCCTCGAGGTGATCGCCGAGGCGCGCGCCGCCGCGCGCTCCTGATCCCGCCTGCGGCTCGGCGGCGGCACCGGTGGGGCTCCCTCGGCCTCAGGAGGCGCGGGCGGAGCGGGACTCCTCCCACTCCTCGGGCGTGATCAGCACGTCGCGGGCCTTCGAGCCGAGGGACGGGCCGACGATCCCTCGATCTTCGAGGAGGTCCATCAGGCGGCCTGCGCGGGCGAACCCGACCTTCAGCTTGCGCTGGAGCATGCTCGTCGAGCCGAGCTGGGAGCGGATCACGAGCTCGGCGGCCTGCTCGAGCAGCTCGTCGTCACCCCCGAGGCCGCCCCCCTCCTCCGACTCGGTCGGCGGCTTCCCGAGCCCCTCGACGCTCATCGCGTACTCGACCTGGCGCTGCTCGCGCACCCAGTCGCCGACCGTCTGGATCTCCTTCTCGGTCACCCACGCGGCCTGCAGTCGCGTCGGCTTGGACGCCGACGACGGCGCGAACAGCATGTCGCCGTGCCCGACGAGCTTCTCCGCCCCGTTCATGTCCAAGATCACGCGGCTGTCGGCCTGGCTCGAGGTCATGAGCGCGATCCTCGAGGGGATGTTCGCCTTGATCAGGCCGGTGACGACGTCCACGCTGGGCCGCTGCGTGGCCACGACGAGATGGATGCCGACGGCGCGGGCCATCTGCGCGATGCGGCAGATCGCGTCCTCGACGTCGCGCGGTGCGACCATCATCAGGTCCGCGAGCTCGTCGATCACGACGAGCAGGTACGGGAAGTCGACGACCTTGTCCTCCTGGCCAGGCGGGATGCGAAGGGTCTCCTCCTCGAGGCCGGCGCGATAGCCGTCGATGTCGCGCACCCCGACCATCGCGAGCAGCTCGTAGCGCTGCTCCATCTCGCGCGTGACCCACGCGAGCGCCTCGGCGGCGCGCTTGGGGTGGACGATCACAGGAACCAGCAGGTGCGGCAGGTCGGCGAAGTGCGTGAGCTCCACCCGCTTGGGGTCGACGAGCACGAGCTTGACCTCGTCCGGGTCGGTCCTCATCAGGATCGACGTGATGAACGAGTTGATGAGGCTGGACTTGCCGGCGCCAGTCGCCCCGGCGATCAGCAGGTGCGGCATCGCGGTGAGGTTCACGAGCTGCGCGCGCCCATGCACGTCCTTGCCGAGCGCGACCGACAGCGGATGGGCGTCGGCGGCGGCGGCCTTCGACCGCAGGATGTCGCCGAGCATCACGAAGTCTCGGACCTTGTTGGGCACCTCGACTCCGATCGCCGACTTGCCGGGGATCGGGGCGATGATCCTGACGTCGGGTGTGGCGAGCGCGTACGCGATGTCGTCCGCGAGGGACAGGACCTTGTTCACCTTGGTCCCGGCCTCGACCTCCACCTCGTACAGGGTGACGGTCGGCCCGCGGTGCGCGGCCACGACGTGCGCGGGCACGCCGAAGGTGTGGAACGTCCGCTCCAGCGCCTCCATCTGGTGCTCCTCGTCGCGCTCGGCGCCACCGGACGGCGGCGAGGTCCGCAGCAGCTCGAGCGGTGGAAGCTCGTACCGGCCCCCGGAGGATCGGGGCCGCACGATCTCGGGTACCTCGATCGGCTCGAGCTCGGGCTCCTCGGGTTCCTCCTCCGGGAGCTCGACGACGGGCAGCTCGGGATCCGTGTGGATCACCCGCGGCTCTCGGCGACGGGGTTCGGGCTCCTCGTCCTCTTCCTCCTCCTCCTCGAGATCCCGGTCCTCGCGCTCGAACGCCCCACGGATCCGCTCCCACACGGCCGACAGCGGCGTCCCCGTGAAGATGAGCAGGCCGAGCACGACCGCCCCGGTCCACACGATCGCGACCCCGATCCGCGAGATCAACTTGCCGAGCGGCCACGCACCCAGCGCGCCGATGGCGCCGGCGGCGTCAGCAACCTTGTCGTACCCGCCGAACGGGCGAGGGTTGCCCCGGGCGAGCGAGATCAGCCCGAGCACTCCGACGAACGCGATGAGGAACCCGATGAACATCCGGACCCGATCCTGCTCCGCCGTGTCTCGGAGCAGGAGGACACCCCAGTACACGGCGATCACCGGGAAGGCCACCGCCGCGACCCCGATCGAGGCGTGCAGGACCCAGTCGAGACCTCGGCCGACGGGCCCGGCGGACCCGAACCACAGGCCGAGCACCGCGAGCAGGCCGAGCACGACCAGGCCGATCCCGAGCGCGTCGCGCGCCCAGGGCGACAGGTGGCTCCGCACCGACGTTCGGGCAGGGCCGCGTGACCTGCCGCGGCCCTTCGTCTTCGTCGCCACCTACACCTCCACGATGACGGGCACGATCACCGGCTTGCGCTGGGTGACCTCGTAGAAGTACTTCCCGAGCACGCGCCGGATGTTCTGCTCGAGCACGCTGCGATCCACGACCTCCGCCTGCGCGCTCTCCTGCAGGGAAAGCATGACGCGTTCGCGCCCCGCTTCAAGGATGTCGCCAGAGGTCTCCTCGAACACGAAGCCGCGGTTCACGATGTCCGGGCCCGAGACGACCTGCCCGTGGTGGGCATCGATCGCGACGACCACCACGACCACGCCGTCCGAGGACAGCTTGCGGCGATCCCGAAGCACCACCTGGCCGACGTCGCCGATGCCCAGGCCGTCGACGAACGTCATCCCCGCCGGCGCCCGGTCCACGACCTGGACCTTCTCCCCCACCTCGACGACGTCGCCGTCCTCGCAGATCAGGACGTGATCGGACGGGATGCCGACCTCGGTCGCGATCTTCGCGTGGTGGGCGAGGTGCCGGCGCTCCCCATGGATCGGGATGAACCAGCGCGGACGAACGAGCGAGAGCATCAGCCGAAGCTCCTCCGCCGCTGCGTGGCCGCTCGCGTGGACCGGGTACGCGGGCAGGTGGAACACGTCGGCGCCGGTCCGGTACAGGCCGTCGACGACGCGGTGGATCGCCGGCTCGTTGCCCGGGATCAGGCTGCTCGAGAGCACGACCGTGTCGCCCTGGTCGAGCTTGACCCACTTGTGCTCCCGCGCGGCCATCAGGCTGAGCGCGGAGAGCGGCTCTCCCTGCGAGCCCGTGCAGACGACCACCACGCGCGAGGGGTCGAGGCGCTCGACCTCCTCGATGGGCACGACGTCCTGCTCGGGCGCGTGCAGCAACCCGAGCTCGCGCGCCGCCTCGACGCTCTGATGCATGGAGCGGCCGAGGAAGGCGACGACGCGCTCGTCGGCGCGGGCGGCGTTCACGACCTGCTGGATCCTGTGGATGTGGCTGCTGAAGCACGCGACCACGACCATCTGCGGGGCGCGGGCGATGATGTCCTGCAGGACCGGCCCCACGCTGCGCTCGCTGTCGGTGTAGCCCGCCTCCTCGGCGTTGGTCGAGTCGGACAGGAGCAGGTGGACGCCCCGACCGGCCTCCTCGGCCAGCCCGTGCAGGTCGGTCGGCCGGCCGTCCAGCGGCGTCTGATCCACCTTGAAGTCGCCCGTGTGCAGGATCGAGCCGAACGGCGTGTCGATGACCACGGCCATCCCGTCGGGGATCGAATGCGTCACCCGGATGAACCGCATCGAGAACGGCCCGACGCTCGCGTCCTCCCCCGGGGTCACCTGACGGAACTCGGCGCGGTCGCGCACGCCGTGCTCCTCGAGCTGACCCTCCAGCAGCGCGAGCGTGAACGGGGTCCCGTACACCGGGAGCGCCCGCCCCGCGAGCTCGCGGAGCAGGTACGGCATCGCGCCGATGTGGTCCTGGTGCCCGTGCGTGAGCACCACGGCCTCGAGGTCATCGAACCGGTCCCGCACGTACTCGAAGTCCGGAAGCACCAGGTCGATCCCGGGCATCTCGGCGTGGGGGAAGGACAGGCCGACGTCGACCACGAGCAGGCGGCCGTCGAGCTCCACGCACGCCATGTTCCGCCCGACCTCGCCGACGCCGCCGAGGAAGACGACGCGGGCGGACGGGGCGGACTTCGTCCGCTTGCTAGAGGAGGCCGGCATCCATCAGCGCCTTGCGGATCCGCTCGCGCTCCTCGGGCGTCGCCGGCACGAGCGGCAGGCGCGGCGGGCCGACCGGGTGACCCACCAGGCCGAGCGCGGTCTTCACCGGGATCGGGTTCGACGTGATGAACAGGGCGTTGAACAGCGGGGTGAGCTCCTCGTGGATCTTGCGGGCAGCCGGGATGTCACCGGCGAAGATGAGATCGCACATCTGGCCGATGCGCGTACCGACGAGGTGACCGGCCACGCTCACGATCCCCACGGCGCCCAGGCACAGGTAGCCGAACGTCGCCCAGTCGTCGCCCGAGTAGACCTCGAAGTCCGGCGGCGCCTCGGAGATCAGCCGGCTGATCGCCTGGAAGTCCCCCGTCGAGTCCTTCACCGCGACGATGTTCGGGATCTCGGCCATCCGCAGGAGCGTGTCGTGCTCGATCCGGATGCCCGTGCGGCCCGGGATGTTGTAGGCCATGATCGGGATGCTCACGGCGTTCGCCACCCGCGTGAAGTGTTCGAGCAGGCCCGCCTGCGGCGGCTTGTTGTAGTACGGCGTCACCAGCAGCAGCCCGTCGGCGCCGAGCCCCTCGGCCTCGCGTGAGAGCTCCACGGTCTCGGCCGTGTCGTAGGTGCCGGTGCCGCACAGCACCTTCCCCCGGCCCTGCGCCACCTCGATCACGGCGCGGAAGAGCTCCAGCTTCTCCTTGTGGGTGAGGGTGGGTGACTCGCCGGTCGAGCCCGCGACGACGAGCGACTCGGATCCGTGCTCGTACAGGTACGCGGCGAGCGACCGGGCGGCGTCCAGGTCGAGGGTGTGATCCTCGTGGAAGGGCGTGACCATGGCGGTGACGACCGCCCCGAACCTACCGGCCATGACGATGCCTCCTCGTTCCGGTGCGGCGGTCGGCGTGACGAGCGGTTCCGGGGACGACGTCGGGCCGGGCGACCGGGCCCCGCTCAGGCGTCCTGGCTTGCCACGGTCGACCGGCCCCACGCTCGAGACCGCAGCCTAGCACCGTTCCACTTCCCGCACAACAGCCACATCTGCCACATGTTGCACATGTCGTTTATGAGGGGCCTGCAGCCCAAGAGCGACCTGCACCCTGAGAGCCCCAGGAGCCCAGGGAGAGCCATGAACCTCAGGGGCGGCAGGAGCCCAAAGAGGACCATGAACCTCAGGGGCGGCAGGAGCCCGCAGAGGGGCAGGAGCCCGAGGGGGCTCGCCTTCAACCAGCGGAAGGAGCGTCGCTCGTGCCTCCTGCATCTCCTGCGCTCCCGGCCCGTTCCCCCCCAGATGGGAGGAGTGACCCGGCTATCCTAGCCGGATGCCGCGGATCTACACGAAGACCGGCGACGACGGCACTACCGGGCTCCTGTACGGGGGTCGGGTCTCCAAGGCCCACCCGGTCCCCGAGGCCTGCGGCACCCTGGACGAGGTGGTCGCCGCCCTCGGGCTCGCGCGGGCGCTGAGCGAGGACCGGCCGTTCGCCGACGAGGTCCTGCAGATCCAGCGGGAGCTCTTCGTGCTGGGCGCCGACCTCGCGGCGAATCCGGCCGAGCGCGCACGCCTGGAACCCGGCGTATCCGTCGTCACACCCGACATGGTCGAGGGCCTCGAGTCGCGGATCGACACCCTGGTCTCCGCTCATCCCCTGCCCCAGGCCTTCGTGGTGCCGGGCGCGAACCCGGTCTCGGCGTGTCTCGACGTCGCGCGCGGGATGACGCGCCGCGCCGAACGACGCGTCGTCGAGCTCCGCGACTCAGGGACGGGGGTGAACGACGCGGTCCTGACCTACCTCAATCGACTCTCGGACCTGCTGTTCGTGCTGGCCAGGATCGCGGCCGGCGAGGCCGAGCCCGCAAGCAGGCAGAGCTAGCCGGTCCGCACGAAGGCGCCGTAGTTGTCCTTCCCGAACAGCAGCACGAGCAGCCCCACCTGGTCCACGTCGACCTCACCGAGCGAGACGTCGAAGGTCGCCGTCTCACCGGCCGCGACCGGCTCGCTTCCGGCGACGTCCACCGCGACCTCATGACCGTCGACCGCGTCGAGGACGTAGAGATCGGGCGCCGCCAGGTCGTGCCCGCTCCGGTTGTCCACCTCCAGGGTTCCGCTGGATGCCTCGATGTCGGCCGTCACGGTGAGACCGCCGTTCTCGTAGGTGAACGTGCCGACGCCCGGCGTGAGCGTCTGCGCGGGGGTGGGGCCGGTGTCCTGGACACCGGTGATCCCCGCCCCACCGGTGGAGCCGGTGGTCTCGGAGCCATCGCCGGACCCCGTGCAGGCGCCGAGGAGCAACGTCCCGGCAAGGGCGAGCACGGCGAAGCGACGGGTAGTCTCCACGGGTCGCGGCATGCTACCTGAACCGCAGCCGGAGGAACCCCAACGGTGAGGACCCTGGAACTCCGTCGTCACGCGCAACGCGATCCGACCGCCGATCGGCTCTCGCAGGAGGGCCGCGCACACGCGCAGTCGGTCGGGGCATCGCTCGCGGGGGGGTACGGAGTCGTGTTCATCTCACCCGCCCAGCGGGCGGCCGAGACCGTGGCGTGGATGCTGCGGGGCCTCGGGGAGCAGCTGCCCGCCCACGCCGTGGTCCCCGGCCTCGCGGCGAAGGACAACGACGGCTCCCCCCTGGCCATGGCCGGGGTCGTCGCCGCGCTCCTCGACGCCGTGCCCGAGGAGGGCAGGGGCCTCGCCGTCTCGCACACACCGCTGATCGAACGCGCCGTCCTCGGCCTCACCGCCCGTGAGATCGAGCCGCTCCGCGAGTGCGAGGGCGTGCTCCTGCGCAGGGAGCACGACGAGGCACCGGTCGAGCTCGAGGAGCTCCGACTCTAGCGATCGTGGAGGCCTCCGTCGCGCTCGCGGCCTTCGGGCTCGGCGTCGCCCTCGGGACCTCGCCCGGTCCGGTCCAGCTGCTGCTCTTCTCGGAGGCCTCCCGAGGCGGGGTCCGCCGCGGCGTCCTCGCGATGGCCGGAGCCAACGGCACGTTCGGCCTCATGATGCTCCTGCTCGCGGCGGGGCTGTCCTCCCTGGCGCCGGGCGAGGCGTTCCTGCGCGTGGTGCAGGTCGTAGGCGGCGCGTTCCTGGTGTTCCTGGCGATCGACGCCGTCCGCGAGAGCCGCCGCCCCGAGGCCGCCGACGCCGATCGCCCCGGCCTGCACCCCTCGCTCCGGGGCGTCGTCGCCGTGCTCCTGAACCCCGGCGTCTACGTGTTCCTCGCGACCACCGGCACCGCCGTCGTCGCGAGCGCGCTCGAGCGTGGCGGGCGCCCGCAGGCGTTCGTCACGGTGATCGCCCTGCTGGCCGGCGTGTCGCTCATGGACTTCGCGATGGTGCTGCTCGGCACGGGAGCTCACCGCGTGAGCGACCGGACGCTCCGGATCTTGGGCGACGTGCTCGCCGTCGCGTTGGGGGTGCTCGGTCTGCTCCTGATCGTGAGCGGGTTCACCGGCTGACCGACCGCCGCCCCTCAGAAGCCGAAGGCGCACCAGGGGGCAGGGTCCCAGCCGAACATCGCGTCTGCCCTCGCGAGCGCCCCGGCGCGCTCCTCCGAGACGCGACCGGCCCGATGCAGCTGGCGGAAGGACGGGCCGCCGAGGTAGGTGGCGCCGATCTCGCTCACGGTCGCGATCAGATCCGGCTCCTCGTCCGTGCGAGCGCACGCCGAGCCATCTGGACCGCCCTCGAGCGCGAACCGGCCCTCGTTCCAGGCGCAGAAGGGATCGTGCACCTGGAGGACGACCCGTCCGGCCGCGGCGTACCGGCGAGCCTCGAGCGCGGCGGGCACGTCGACCACCCGGAGGTACAGCCCGTCCGAATGCCTCGCGTTCAGCCGGCGCGGCTCACGCACCAGGTGCACGAGGGGCTCATCGGCCGGTCGCGCCCACGCCGTGACCCGGGCGACGAGGTCGACGTCGAACGCGTAGCGCCACAGGTCCGCGTACGCACCTGGGCTCGAGCCGTCGAGCAGGTGGATCTCCAGGTGGTTCTCGGGTGTGCCGGTCGCCCAGTCGTGCTTCACGCGGTAGGCGAGATAGCCGTCCACCCCTTCCTGCCCCTCGTGGAGCGCGAAGAACCTCGGCTTGCCCTTGTCCTCGCCGTGGTCGTGGAGCGCGGAGTTCAGGCGCGTCGGGGTGAGCTCGATGGCCCCGGGGCGCTCGTGACGGAGCGATCCGTGGACGGTGATGATGCCCTGCATCCCCTCCTCGGCTCCCACGAGTCGGACCGCTCCGGACGGCCGGTAGCCGCGGATGAAGGCGGCGTGGGTCGTGCGGACGTCGAGGGTGAGCTCCGGCGCGCTCATCCCGTACCCGAAGCGTCCGTAGATCCCGCCCTCGGATGCGAAGAGCACGTCCACGGCCTCCCCGCGGTCGCGCGCGTCCTCGAGGGTGCGGAGCATCAGCGCCGTGTTGATCCCCCGCCGCGTGTGCGTGGGGAGCACCCCGACCGCGGTCACGAACCCGACCTCCAGCTCGGCGCCGGGGACGGTCATCGGCATCGTGAGGGTCGCCGCCGTGCCGACGATGCGGTCGCCGTCGAACGCGGCGAACGACCGGTCGAGCTCCGCGATCGAGCGTTCGCGCTCGAGGTCGGCGGCGTCGACGAAGCTGCCGAACGCGGTCTCGACCGCGTTCGCGTACGCCTCGAACTCGTCCTCGCCGATCGCGCGGATCTGGATGTCCACGACCCCCGAGCTTACGCCGGAGCCAGACCCTCGAGCACGTCGGACAGGACCGGGTCCGCACGCCCCCGTGTTGGCCACGCGGTCGAGAACGTCTCGACGCCCAGGATCTGTGGCCACAGGTCGAAGGGGACGTCCTCCATCTCACCCTGCGTCCTGTGGGCCCGGAGGGCCTCGAGCTTGCGGTCGAAGACGCTCGAGCAGTCCACCCGGACGCCGATGTCGGCGTCCGGCACACCGCGCGGCATGAAGGGCTGCGTCGGGTCGATCGGCTCGAGCCCTCGCTCGCGGAGCAGCTCGTTCAGCCGTTCGAGTTGCCCGGCGGGCAGCGCGAGGTGGAGCAGGCGGGCGAACGCTCGCTCGCGCGTGCGGCCCCTGGCCGCGTGGAAGGCTTCGGTCGCGGCGGCGCCGATCGCGACGTGATCCTCGTGCCCCGTGATGCCGTCGGGCCCGAACGTGATCACGACGTCGGGTCGCGCGTCCTCCAGCACGGCCACGACCTCGGCGACGAGTTCCTCGCGAGGCACCTCGGCCAGCCGGCCATCGGGGTGCCGCAGGAAGCGGATGTCCGGCTCGAGCCCCAGCGCCCTCCAGGCGGCGAGGTCCTCGGCCTCCCGTACCCGTCCCAGGGTCTCTCGGGTCGCGAGCCACGGGTCGGCGATCCTGCCTGCGTCGCCGCTCGTCGCCATCACCACGGTGACCTCGATGTCGTCGCCGGCATGCAGCGCGAGGCTGCCTCCCACCCCGTAGGTGTCGTCGTCGGGGTGGGCGAACACGCCCACGATCCGCTGGGTCACGGGAGCGGCGGCAGATCGAGCAGCGGCTCGAGGCCGACGGTGAGCCCCTTGCGGGTGAGGACGGCCCGAGCGGCCATCAGCACGCCGGGCATGAACGAGGACCGGTCGGTCGAGTCGTGGCGGATCGTGAGGGTCTGCCCCAGCCCGCCGAAGATCACCTCTTGATGCGCGACGAGCCCGGGCAACCGGACCGAGTGGATGCGGATCCCGTCGACGTCGCCGCCCCGGACGCCCTCCAGCGTCTCGGGGAGCGGCCCGTGCCAGGCCTCTCCACGCTCCTCCTGGATGCGCCGGACCGTCGCGATCGCCGTCCCCGAGGGCGCCTCGGCCTTCTGGTCGTGATGCAGCTCGATGACCTCGACCGCGGCGAAGTGACGGGCGGCCTGCGCCGCGAACCGCTGCATCAACACGGCGCCGAGCGCGAAGTTGGGCGCCACGATCACGTTGGACTCGTGGCCCTCGTCCGACATGAGCCGGTCGATCTCCTGGAGGTCCTCCTGCGTGATCCCCGTGGTCCCCACGACGAGGTGGACCGCATGCGAGATGCACCAGCGGACGTCGTCCATGACGACCTCCGGATGCGTGAAGTCGATCGCGACGTCGACCTCGGCCTCGAGGAGCCGGTCGAGCTCGTCGGAGACCGGCGCGTCCACCTCCGGGTGCCCGATCATCTGGCCGATCCTCTGTCCCACCTTCGATCGGTCGATCGCGGCGACCAGCGCCAGATCCGGGGCCTCCGCGACCGTCCGGCACACCATCAGGCCCATCTTGCCGCAGGCGCCGATCACGCCGACACGGATCACGTGAGGAGGTCCTTGCGCGAGAAGGGGCCGAGCACGGTCGTGGTCATCGGCTGCGAGAGTACGCGCTCGGCTGCCCGCCGCGCATCCTCCGGGGTCACCGCCTCGATCCTCGACAGGAGCTGGCTCACGGTGAGGATCTCGCCGTGGCCGATCTCCGACTTCCCGAGCCGCGACATCCGCCCCGCGGGGTCCTCGAGCGACAGGACGAGGGAGCCCTTCATGTGACCCTTCGCCCGCTCGAACTCCTCGCCGCCCAGGCCGTCGCTCGCGACGTCGTCGAGCTCCCCCCGCACGAGGGCGAGGACCTCCCTCGCGCGGTCGGGCGTCGTGCCGACGTACGCGCAGAAGAGCCCGGCCTCCGCGTACATCGCGTGGTAGCTGTAGACGCTGTACGCGAGCCCCCGCTTCTCTCGGACCTCCTGGAACAGCCGCGAACTCATCCCGCCGCCCAGTGCGTTGTTCACCACGCCGAACGCGAACCGGTCGGGATCGACGCGTGAGAGCCCGCTCGTCCCGATGCAGATGTGCGCCTGCTCGGTCTTCCGCCGCTTGACGAGCGAGCGCCCCGAGGGGATCGGAGCCTCACTCGCCGGCCGGAGCTTCCACGCGGCCGGTCCCTCGGATCTGATCGGGCCGGGGCGCATGTGCCGGGCGACCAGGTCCACCAGGGCGTCGTGGCGAAGGTTCCCGGCGGCGACCACCACGACGCTCCCCGGCACGTAGTGCCGGCGATAGAACCGACGCACCTGGTCGCGCGAGGCCGCCAGGATGCTCGCTCGCGTCCCGAGGATCGGTCGGCCGAGCGGATGCCCCGGCCACAGCGTCTCGGTGAACACGTCGTGCACGAGGTCGTCGGGGGTGTCCTCGTGGACGTTGATCTCCTCGAGGATCACCCTGCGCTCGGCCTCGAAGTCCGCGGCCCGAAGCACGGAGTTGCCGAGCATGTCCCCGAGGTGCTCCACGGCCATCGGCAGGTCGTGATCGCGCACCCGCGCGTAGTACGCCGTGTACTCCTTGGCCGTGAACGCGTTCACCTCGCCTCCGACCGCGTCGAAGGCCTCGGCGATGTCCCGCGCCGAGCGCGTCTTCGTCCCCTTGAACAGCAGGTGCTCCAGGAAGTGGCTCGACCCGCTGATCGGGGGCGGCTCGTCGCGCGAGCCGGCGAGCACCCACAGGCCGAGCGCCACCGAGCGGACGCCGGGCATCCGCTCGGTGATGACGCGCAGGCCGGAGGCGAACTCCGTCCGCCCGATCGGCATCTCGGGCTAGGCCTGGTCCCTCGGCGCCTGGTCGCGGTCGCGCGGCCGGCGATCGCGGTCGCGCGGCCGGCGATCCCGATCGCGGCGCGGCGGCCGGTCCTGGGCGGCCTCGGGCTCCATCCCCTCGGGGATCGCCCACTCCTCGCCGACCGGCTTCAGGCTGATCTTGCCCCGGTCGTCGATGTCCTGGACCTCGACCTCGATCGTGTCCCCCACCTTGACGGCCTCCTCCACGCTGGACAGGCGCTTTCCGCGCCCGAGCTTGGAGATGTGGATCAGGCCGTCGCGGCCGGGGACGAGGTTCACGAAGGCACCGAACGTCGTGGTGTTCACGACGGACCCCGTGAAGCGCTCGCCCACCGTGATCGGGCGCGGGTTCGCGATCTCGTCGATGATCCGCACGGCCTCGTCGGCACCCGCGGCCTCGCGGGCGCCCACGAACACGGTGCCGTCGTCCTGGATGTCGATGTCGGCGCCGGTCATCGCGACGATCTCGTTGATCTTCTTGCCCTTGGGGCCGATCACCTCGCCGATCTTGTCCACGGGGATCTTCAGCGTGAGGATCCGCGGTGCCTTCGGGTTGACCTCGGTGCGCGGCTCGGGGATCGCCGCGAGCATCACCTCGAGGATCTTCAGGCGCGCCTCCTTCGCCTGCTCGAGCGCGCCGACCAGGACGTCGCCGGGCAGCCCCGTGACCTTCATGTCCAGCTGGATCGCCGTCACGAACTCGCTCGTGCCGGCGACCTTGAAGTCCATGTCGCCGAGCGCGTCCTCGGCGCCGAGGATGTCCGTCAACGTCACGAACGTGTCGCCCTCGGCGATCATCCCCATCGCGATGCCCGCGACGGGCGCCTTGATCGGCACGCCGGCGTCCATCAGCGACAGCGTCGAGGCGCATACGCTCGCCATCGACGTGGACCCGTTGGAGCCCAGGATGTCCGAGACGAGGCGGAGTGCGTAGGGGAACTCCTCCTCCGGAGGAACGACCGGCAAGAGTGCCCGCTCGGCGAGGGCGCCGTGGCCGATCTCGCGACGACGCGGTGAGCCGATCCGGCCGACCTCGCCCGTGGAGAAGGGCGGGAAGTTGTAGTGGTGCATGTATCGCTTGCTCTCCTCCGGGTCCAGCGTGTCGATCATCTGCGTCATCCGCAGCATGCCGAGGGTGGTGACGTTGAGCGCCTGCGTGTCGCCCCGCTGGAACAGGCTCGAACCATGAGCGCGCGGGATCATCCCCACCTCGGCCGAGAGCGGCCGCAGGTCGCGCGGCCCGCGACCGTCGAGTCGCACGCCGTGCTCGATCACCCTGGCGCGCATGACCTTCTTCTGCAGGTCCTTCCACGCCGGCGAGATCTCCGCGGCTCGCTCGGCGAAGGCCTCCTCCCCCCAGGTCTCCTGCAGGTGAACCTTCAGCTCGTCCTTGACCTGATCCAGGGCCGCCTCGCGCTCGGCCCGATCGGGGACGATCGCGGTCTCCAGACGCTCCTTGGCGAAGGCCGAGACCGCGGCGAACGTGTCCTCCGAGTACAGGAACCGCGGCTCGAACGGCTTGGGCTTGACGTCGGCCTGGGCGACGAACTCGAGCTGGAACTCGATCAGCTCGTCGATCGCGCGCTTGGCGGCCTCCAGGCCCTCCGCGACGACCGACTCGGACGGGGCGACGCCTCGTCCGCCCTCGAGCAGCGTCCACGTGTTGTCCGGCGCCTCCCCCTCGATCATCAGGATGTCGACCCCGCCGGCGTCGTTGCGCCGTCCGGCCACGACGATGTCGAACGTCGCCTCCTCGACCTCCTGGAAGGTCGGGTTGATGACCCACTGCCCCTCGATCAGGCCCAGACGCACGGAGCCGACCGGTCCCTCGAACGGGATGCCCGACAGCATCGTCGCGAGGCTCGCGGCGTTCATGCTGGGGATGTCGTACGGGTTGGCCATGTCGACGGACAGGACCGTGATCACGACCTGGACCTCGTCGCGGTACCCGTCCTTGAAGCTGGGCCGCATCGGGCGATCGGTCAGGCGCGCCGTGAGGATGGCGGTCTCGGACGGCCGGCCCTCGCGACGGAAGAAGCCGCCGGGGATCTTGCCGGCCGCGTACATCCGCTCCTCGACGTCGATCGTGAGCGGGAAGAAATCGATCCCCTCGCGGGGCTTGGCGGTGGTACAGGTGGCGAGCACCTGGGTCTCGCCGTAGGTCACGACGCACGAGCCGTCCGCCTGCTTGGCGAGCTTGCCCGACTCGAACGTCAGGGTGTGGCTCCCGAACTCTCGGGACATGTTGATGGCCATCGGCCGATCCTCCTGGGGTACGGGCGCGGCGTGAGCCGCGCTGGTGAGGAGGCGGGCCGGGCCGGTTGTCAGTGGTGAACCGCCGACACTGGTTCGGTGGCTCGCTACTGAGAACCGACCGCGGGCGTCCCGCCTCGCTGGTCGGGTGGGTCAGGTCGTTCGCATCCCTCCTGCGGAGAAGGCGCCCTCGGGCGCCCTCCGGGTCCTACCGGCGAAGTCCGAGCTTCGCCACGATCTCGCGGTAGCGGTTGATGTCCTCGCGCTTCAGGTACTCGAGGAGCCGCCGCCGACGCCCCACCAGCATCAGGAGGCCCCGCCGGGACGCGTGGTCCTTCTTGTGGCTCTTCAGATGCTCGGTGAGGTCCGAGATCCGCTTGCTGAGCACGGCGATCTGCACCTCCGCGGAGCCCGTGTCGGCGTCGGAGCGCCGGTGCTCGGAGATGATCTCGGACTTCTGGGTCTTGGTGAGGGTCATACGGAGAGCCAAGGCTACCAGACGGCGTCCGCGAAACCCCCTGGTCAGGGGCTCGAAGGCGCGCTCAGCACGTAGTCGTCGAACGCCGCCTCCGCGTCGGAGCCCCCCGAGTCCACACGGAACCCGGTCGCGCCCGAGGCGATCGGCTCGACCGCGTCCACCACCGTGTTGACCGAGATGCCGTTGACGATCATCCGCAGGATCACCCCTTCGGGTCCGTCGATGCACTCCGCGACGATCCGGTTCGGCCCGCGACCACGGACCACCGCGGGCGAGACCCCGACGTCGAAGTTCGTCGCCCCGGTCGCATCGTTCTCCCCGATGAAGTACTTCCCGTTGCCCCCGATCAGGAAGTAGTAGTAGTCGTCGGCGGTCGCGGCCCGACAGACCACCCCGTACACCGAATCCCTCTCCGGCGTGAGCATCCGGCCGGTCGCCTCCACCCGCACGTCCCCCAGCGTGGCGAACTCCTGGGTCGAGGTGTTGAAGTCCCCCACCACGCGGAGCCCGCCCACCACGCCGAGCACGTACTCGCCGTCCTGGTAGCCGCCGTGCTGCCTGGGTTCGTCGAACACGTCCCACCCGGACGCGGGGTCAGAGAAGTCGTCGGTGAAGATGACCTCGCCCGAGGGGCCGGTGGCGCCGGTGGATCCCGTCGCGCCGGTCGTCGTCGGGCCGGCGAGCTCGATGTCCAGGCTCCAGCCGCCGGCGATCTGGCCGCCGGACCCCTGCGAGTCGTCGAACAGGAACAGGTTCCACGTACCGTTCGGATCGGTGCCGTTGAACACGGACAGGTCCAGTCCGTAGGGCGGCTCGGGAGCGGGCGGCGGCCCGTTGAACCCGAACCCGTCGCCCACGGCGGTCGTCGGCCGGAAGCTCCCGCTCGACAGCGCCCTCGAGGAGGGCAGGGAAGGTGCGGCGTCGTCGAACGTGATCGTCAGCCCGCTCACCCCCTCGGGTCCACCGATCCCCTCCATGAGGAAGACCGTCTGGCCGCCGGGTCCCTCCAGGACGAGGTCCACGTCGCGGGGGAACGCGTGAGCGAACCCGTGGATCGTCACGTTCACGTCGTCGATCGTGCCGGAGAGGTCGGCGACCTCGATCGACGAGGGGTACGGGGCCGTGATCCCGGCGCCGGGGATGTCCATCGGCCGCTCGTTCGCGAAGGCGGAGCCCGGGGCGGTCTCACCCGTCGGTCCCGGACCGGGCACGGGCTCCTCGCCGCCGGACGACAGCACGACCAGGACGACGACGACGACGACGGCGACCGCGGCGAGGCCGCCGATCAGGAGGGCGCGCCGGCTCGTGCCCCGAGGGGGCGAGGGCGCGGCGGCCGGCACCCGAACGGTGCTCGTGCCCGACGGAGGCGTCGCGGACGGCCCGGACGGCGTCGCGGGGGCGGCCGGGAGCAGCGGTCCGGTACCGGGCTGGGGCGGCATCGCCACGATCGACGGGTCGATCGAGGGCTGCTCGCGAGGCAGGGACGGGAGCCCGACCGCGGTGTTGAGCGCCTCCATCATGGCCGTGCACGTCGGGAACCGGTCCTCGCGCTCCTTCGACATGCCCCGGATCACGACGTCGTCGAGACCGGACGGGACCAGGGGTCGCCGCGCCGAGACCCTCGGAGGCGGATCCTGCAGGTGCCCGAACATCGTGGCGACGTCCGCCTGCTTGTCGAACGGCACCTCGCCGGTCAGGCACTGGTAGAGGACGCACGCGAGCGAGTACTCGTCGGTACGGCCATCGACCTCTTCCCCGCGGATCTGTTCGGGCGCGACGTAGTCGACCGTCCCCATGAACTGCCCGGTCTTGGTGAGGCCGCTCTTGGACGAGACGTGCTTCGTGAGCCCGAAGTCCGACAGGTAGGGGTGCTCCTCCCCCTCGTCGATCGCCACGAGGATGTTGGCGGGCTTCACGTCTCGATGGACCAATCCGCGGCGATGCGCGGCATCCAACGCCGCGGCGATCGGCCGGAGCAGGGCCAAGGCACGATCGGGGGCGAGAGGACCCTCGCGGGAGATCAGCGTGCGCAGGTCGGTACCGCGGACGTACCGCATCGCGATGAACAGGTGTCCCTCGAGCTCGCCCGCCTCGTACACGGGGACGATGTTGGGATGCTCCAGGCCGGCCGCGAGCTGGGACTCCCGGATGAACCGGGTGCGGAAGGACTCGTCCTCGGCGAGCTCCTCGGCGAGGACCTTGATCGCCACCTGGCGGCCGAGCCGACGGTCCTCGGCCAGGTAGACCACGCTCATCCCCCCGCGGCCGAGCATCGAGGCGATCGTGTAGTCGCCGAATCGGCCGCCCGGACCGAGCGATGTGCTCACCAGGGCTTTCTAGCAGATGCGCTCGAGGCGCCGCAGGCCGGCGGTACGAACGGAGCGCTGCGGGCGGGTGTTCGTGCGCACTACCGAAGGACCGGGTGGCCGTCCGAGACGATCTCGGCGGGCAGGAGCGTGCCCGTGATCGTGCCGTCGGGACGCACCACCACGCGGGCGACCGCCGTCGTCGAGCCCTCGACCGAGAACCTGGGCCACACGAAGTTCCCGAGGCCGTAGAAGATCGGCCGGCCCTGGTACGTGTCCATCGGCTGCAGCCGGTGCGAGTGGTGACCGAAGATCGCGTCGGCCCCGGCGTCGATCATCGCGCGGGCCTCCTGGACCTGGTAATCGCGGGGCTGGGTGTCGAGCTCGATCCCCCAATGGATCGTCACGAGCACCAGGTCGGCCTCGGCCTCAGCCTCGCGGATCGCTCGGAGCGCCCGGCCGAACTCGTGGCCGACCGCCGTCCCCGGCCGGTCCTCGGTCGCGACCTGCGTCAGCGGGTCCAGGACCTCTCCGACGCCGACGATCGCGATCCGCCACCCCTTGACCTCGACGTACCGGGGGGCGTCGGCCGTGGTCGCGTCCTCCCCCGCGCCCACCGGAAGCACGCCCGCCCGCCGCATGTTCCGGATCGAATCCAACAGGCCGTCCGGACCCTGATCGTATCCGTGGTTGTTCGCGAGGTTCGCCACCTCGACGCCGGCCGCGAGCGCCTCATCCAGCGCCCGCGGGTCGCACCGGAACACGAAGGTCTTCGAGATCGGCGCGACGATGTCCGTCGAGGGGCATTCGTGATTGACGATCGTGAGATCGTCGTCCCGGAAGAGACCATCGAGGCCGCTCCAGGCCCAGCCGTACCCGTTGGTTGCGAGCGCCGGGATGTACGAGGGGTCCAGGCTCACGTCGCCGGTCCCGTGGATCACGAGCTTCCCTCTCGGCTCGGAGGCCGGGGTCGCCTCGGGCGCGGGGGTGAGCGCAGCGTCGGGCGAGTCACCGGCGAGGTCGGCCGTGCTCCCCGTCGCGGTACCCGTCGCCGAGCCCCCGCCGGCTCCCGGGACCGCTCCCGCCTCGGCGTCGGTACCCTCGCGACCCCCGAGGAACCAGGCCGCCGCCGCGGCCACGGCAAGGATCGCGACGACCAGGGCGAAGGGGAAGCGGGTGCGGCGGGCGTGGCGTGGGGCCATGACTTCAGTCGCTCCGGACGAGCTCGCGGGTCCGGCGAACGTCCTCCGTCATCGCGTCGACGAGGGCGGCGGCGGTGTCGAAGCGTACCTCATCGCGCAGGTACGACCAGAACTCGACGGCCATCTCTCGACCGACCAGGTCCCCGTCGAAGTCCAGCAGGTAGGACTCGACGTGGAGCGGCTCGGTGCCGAACGTCGGGTTGGTGCCGACGCTGATCGCGGCCACGTGGGCCCCGCCGTCGACCTCCGCGCGCCCCGCGTAGATCCCTCGCCCCGGAAGGAGCAGGCGGGGCCAGGTCCGTAGGTTCGCGGTCGGGAACCCGAGGTCGTGGCCGCGACCGGCCCCACGCACGACCGTGCCGTCCAGCACGTACCGCCGGCCGAGCGCGGCCTCGGGCCACCCGAGGTCCCCCTCGGCGAGCGCCTCCCGGATCGAGGACGAGGAGACGCGGCGGCCGCCCAGATCGACGAGCTCGACCCGCTCGGCCGTGAAGCCGTGTGCCGGACCGACCTCGACGAGGCGATCGACGTTGCCGGCGGCCTTGTGGCCGAAGGTGAAGTTCGCGCCCATCACACAGTGTTCGGCGTGCAGCCCGTCCGCGAGCACGTCGGCGACGAACCGATCGGCCGGCCACCGGCTGAACTCCTCGGTGAACTCGACCACGAGCAGCACGTCGATCCCCGCACCCTCGATCAACGCGGCCTTGCGTTCCACCGACGTGAGCAGCCGGGGCTCGCTCCCCGGCGTGAGCACCTCTCGCGGGTGACGGTCGAACGTGACGGCGATGGCGGGAGCGTCCCGCTCCCGGGCTCGCTCGACCGTGCGCGCCAGGACGGCCCGATGCCCGATGTGCACCCCGTCGAAGAAGCCGACCGTGACGACGCTGCGGCCACCGGCGAGCGGCAGCGCGTCCAGACCGCGGAGACGCTCCATGGCCCGGCAGCGTATCGAACGGTGTGATGGCTCAGGCGAGCAGCGTGGCCGCGTGGTCCGGCACGTACGTGAACGCCTCGCGGGGCGGGCGGACGTACCCCTCGTCCGACTGCCGTTCCGGAACGGCGAGCCGATCGTGCCGCACCGGCTCGTACGGGATCTGGGACAGGAGGTGGGCGATGCAGTTCAGCCGCGCGCTCGGCTTGTCGTCGGCCTCGACGAGGTACCAGGGGGCCTCGGGGATATCCGTGTGGACGAACATCTCGTCCTTCGCCCTGGAGTAGTCGACCCAGCGCGAGCGCGAGTACAGGTCGGTGTCGGAGAGCTTCCACCGCCGGATCGGATCGTCGATCCGAGCCCGGAAGCGGCGCTCCTGCTCCTCGTCCGAGACGGAGAACCAGTACTTCAGGAGGGTGATCCCGTCCTCCACGATCAGTCGCTCCACGATCGGGCACTGGCGAAGGAACCGACGGTGCTCATCGGGGGTGCAGAACCCGAGCACCTTCTCGATGCCGGCCCGGTTGTACCAGCTACGGTCGAACAGGACGATCTCGCCGGCCGCGGGTAGCTGGTCGATGTAGCGCTGGAAGTACCACTGCGTGCGCTCTCGCTCCGTCGGCTTGGGCAGGGCGGCGATCCGGGTGATCCGGGGGTTCATGTACTGCGTGATCCGCTTGATCGTGCCGCCCTTGCCCGCGGCGTCCCGACCCTCGAACACCACCACGATGCGGGCACCGACGGCCGCGACCCAGTCCTCGAGCTTGACGAGCTCCTCCTGGAGGCGCCGCAGCTCCTTCTCGTAGGCCTTCTTGGGCAGGCGACTGTTGCGATCCTCGACGTCGCGATGCTTGTGGGCCTTCGCCTTCTTCGCGTCGTCCACCGTCACGTGCTCCCCCAGCCTGCCTGCGATGCGGACATCTTCACACGCGGCCCGCCGGGCGGCATCCGTACGGCCCGCGTGGCAGGGTAGAGTCGCCGGGACCCATGGACGCCGCCCGGGATCCTCGAGTCGTCGCCGACGAGCGGCACCTGCCCGGTGGCCGGACCCGGCGTCGTCGGCCCTCCGGCGAGCCGCCGCCGCTCCCGAGAGACCTGGGGCGGTCCGGACGCTTCTGGCTGATCATGGCCGGCTACTTCCTGCTCGTGTTCGCCGGCGCCCTGCTGCTCCCCACGGTGGCGGACGTGTTCCAGCGCTTGGAGTCCGCCGTGCTCCGGTGGATCGCCGAGCTGCGGACCCCGTGGCTCACCGATGCGATGAAGCTCGTGAACGTGCTGGCGCTGAGCTGGACGATCCGGATCCTGCGATGGGGGACCATCGGCGCCCTGATCGCCTTTCGGAGGTGGCGGCATCTGTTCGTGTTCCTCGGCGCACTGATCGTCACCGGTGTGCTGGCCTACGACCTGTCGGTCGTCATGGGCCGCCCGCGACCCCTCGATGTCAGGATCCTCGCCTCCTGGGAGGACTTCTCGATGCCATCACGGCCGATGGCCGGGCTCGCGGTGACGCTGATCGGCATGGCCTACTGCCTGGTCGTGCCGGGGCGGCCCCGCTACCGGACCAAGTGGGCGATCGGGATCGTCCTCGGGCTGGTCGGGCTCGCGCGCATCTACCTGGCCGTCGAGTTCCCAACGGACGCCGTGTTCGGGGCGATCTTCGGGGTCGCGATCGGTCTGGTCGCCTTCCGCCTGTTCACGCCGAACGACGTCTTCCCCGTGACCTATGGGAGGGGCAAGGCCGCGCACCTGGACGTCGGGGGTCGTCGGGGCGAGGCGATCGTCGCGGGGGTGCGCGACCAGCTCGACATGGAGGTGCTCGACCTGAAGCCGGTCGGGCTGGAGGCCTCGGGTGGCTCCACCCCCTTGCGGCTGCGCATCGCCGCCGGCGGCGGCCAGCCCGAGCGGTACCTGTTCGCCAAGCTCTACGCGAAGAGCCACGTCCGCGCCGACCGCTGGTACAAGCTCGGTCGGACGATCCTGTACGGGGCCCTGGAGGACGAGAGCCGGTTCACGTCGGTCCGGCGGTTCGTGGAGTACGAGGACTACACCCTTCGGCTCCTACAGGACCTCGGGCTCCCCTCCCCCACACCGTACGGGGTCGTGGAGATCACCCCCGAGCGCGAGTACATGATCGTGATGGAGTTCTTCGACGGCGCCGTCGAGATCAGCGAGGCGGACGTCGACGACTCGATCATCGAGCAGGGCCTCATGCTGGTCCGACGCCTCTGGGACGAGGGGCTCGCCCACCGAGATATCAAGCCGGCGAACCTCATGGTGCAGGACGGCCAGCTCAAGCTGATCGACGTCTTCTTCGTCCAGGTCCGTCCGTCGCCGTGGCGCCAGGCCGTCGACCTGGCCAACATGATGCTGGTCCTCGCGCTCCGCACCGACGCCGACCGCGTCTACCAGCGGGCCACGAGTTTCTTCACCGAGGACGAACTCGCCGAGGCGTTCGCCGCGACCCGCGGGGTCGCGAGCCCCACCCAGCTGCGGGCGCACCTCAAGCGCGACGGCCGGGACCTGCTGGCACGCTTCCGCCGGCTCGCCCCCGACCGTGCGCCGGTAGCGATCCAGCGCTGGAGCATCCGCCGGGTGACCCTGACGCTCGGGGTCGTGCTGGTCCTCATGCTGGCGCTCCTGCTGGTCGTGAACAACTGGGCGGTGTTCGCGTGAGCCCATCGGCCAGGGTCCTCGCCCTGATCGCGGTCGCCGTCACGCTCTCAGGGTGCGCGGCGGGCTCGGCGCGTTCGGAGGAGGTGCTGTGTCAGCCGGACGACGCGGCGCCCTTCATCTTGATGGCGCAATCCGTCCCCTCGGCGACGCTCCTCCCGTGTATCCGCCTGTTCCCGCCGGGATGGGGATACGGCGGCTCCGAGATGCGCAACGGCACCGCGCGGTTCTGGTTGGACTCGGACCGGGCCGGGATCCACTCGGTCGAGGTCGTGCTCGCGCCGAGCTGCGACGTCGCCGGCCTCGAGGAGGTGACGAGGGCCTCGGGCGAGCTCGACGTGCGGGTGTACCGCGAATCGATCAGCGTCACCCCGTACGCCGCCGATCGGCACTTCGTGTTCGTCGGCGGCTGCGTAACCTACCGATACCGATTCCTCGACGTCGCGCAGGCCGCGACGCTCGCGTTCGAGGCCGACGACGCCCTGACGTTCCTGCCGAGGGCGGAGGTGGTGGACCTCGTCGAGGAGGGATGGGGACTCACGCTCTGCGGCGCCGAAGCCCCGCCGTGCGTGGGCGAGGACTGAGAAGTGCTCACCGACCACCGCCGGGCCTTCTGGTGGGCGATCGCGCTCCTCGCAGCGACGGTCTTCGTCTTCGTCGCGGTGGGTCGCCACCCACCCGCCGCGGCACCGGAGACCACCCTGCCGTTCCTGGGCGAATGGGACCTCGCGATCTCCCACGCGATGGTCGACATCCGGAACGAGCCGCTCACGGCCGTGGCTCGCCTGCTCAACCTCATCGGGAGCGGCGTGGTCACGATCCCGTTCCGCATCGTCGTGGCGCTGTGGCTCCTGTCCAGGACGCGCTGGCGAGCGCTCGCCACCTGGCTCCTGACCTGGGCGGTCGCCGAGATCACCGTGCTGGTGGCCAAGGACTTCTTCCACCGTGGGCGCCCGCCCGGTTCGCTCGTCGAGACCGTCGGGTTCTCCTTCCCGTCGGGTCACGCGGTGGCCGGTGCCTCGATCGCCGTGGCGTTCGTCCTGGTCCTGCTGGCGCCTGGGCCCAAACGTCGACGATGGGAGTTCGCGGCCGCCGCGTTCGCGTTCGTCATGGCGAGCTCGCGCGTCTACCTTCTCGCGCACTGGTTCTCCGACGTCCTCGCGGGCGTCCTGCTCGGGACCGGCATCGCCCTGGGCTGCGCCGCCCTGGTGACCGAGATCCACGACGTCGCCCTGCGGCGGCGCGAGAGCGTGCGCGACGGATGAGCTACGCGGGGAGGAAGTCGGTTCCGACCTCGGCCTCGGGCTCGAGCTGGGCCTCCCCGGCGATGTCGGGGTGGATCTCCAGCCTCCAGCTCCGCTTCGCGCGCCAGATCAGGTACGTGAACGCGCCGATCGGGATCTGGATCCCGTAGGTCAGCGCGCGGAACAGCAGGACCGCCGCCACCACCTGGGCCTCGTTCCCGCCGGCCGCCACCAGTCCGCCGATGTACCCGAGCTCGATCACGCCGAGGCCACCCGGCGTGATCGGGATCGCCCCGAGCAGCCGGCCGAACGCGAACACGGCCAGGGTCTGCAGGGTGGAGACCTCCTGCTCTGAGATCCCGACGTGGCGAAGGCACAGCAGCAGGACGAGCCACAACGCGAGCTGGGACGCGATGGTCGTGAGGGTGATCCTGATCCAGCGCCCGGCGACCAGGACGATCGTCCGTCTGCGGAACGCGACCGCGTGCTCCCCCCAACCCGTGACCGCCGCCTTGCGGAAGCGCTTGCGGAACCACGACACGAGCCGCCCGAGGCCCTCGCCGATCCGACGCGCGAACTCCTTGCTCGACAGCGCGAGCGAGAACAGGACGACCGCGACGATCAACACCGCCAGCCCGACGATCGAGGCCACCACCAGGGCCGGGCTCACCTGCCCGGTGAGAGCCAGCAAGGCCAACGAGACCACCGGCAGGGCGAGCTTCACGAACACGTTCCACACGCCGGTGACCCCGATGTACAGGGTGATCGACTGCGCCGTGAAGCCCCACGACCGCAGGATGGAGAACGTGAGTCCGACCGCGATCGCCCCGCCCGCCGGCAGGGTGTTGGCCACCGACGTGGTCGTCTGGGTGACGACGGCGGCGGGCCCGAGACGGAGCCCCGGCAGCGCCGCCATGTTCGCGAGCCAGTACGTGAACAGGTTCAGCACCGTCGCGGCGAGAAGCGATACGAACTCGATCGGCGTGAGGTTCTGGATCGTCGCCCAGACGGCTGAGTAGTCCGCGATGCGCGGGATCGCATAGGCGAAGATCCCGACGACGATCGCAACGGAGAAGACGAGTCCGACGACGCGCTTGAGCGTCATACCGTGCCTGGCTCGTCGGACGTCATGGGACATGCTTGCAGACGTGCGCCGCGACTGCACGCGGGCGCTCACACGCTCTCCGGCACGATCACCTCGGGACGAGCCTTGGCGCCCTCGTCCCGGTAGACGCCGATCAGGCGTCCGTCGGGGGCGAAGACCGCATGGGGTCCCTGGATGCCGGTGGGCCCGAGGATGCTCCCGTGCCTGGCGGCCATGGCCTCCTCCTGGCCGAGGTCCACGCGCGGCAGGTGTCGCACCGCCGCCTCGACCGGCAGTGGCTCGCCCCGGCCGGGCGCTCGAGCGTCGGCCACGTCGAAGGGACCGATCGCGGTCCGGCGCAAGGCGCTCAGGTGCGCGCCGCAGCCGAGCGTCGAACCGACGTCGGCCACCAGCACCCGCACGTAGGTGCCGCCCGAGCAGGTCACCTCGAACCCGAACGAGGGCGTCGCGAAGCTCGTGACCTCGAACCGATCGACCCGGATCGGCCGGGCCGGAGCCTCGAGCCGCTCCCCCCTGCGGGCCGCGTCGACCAGCTTGCGCCCGCCGACCTTCACCGCCGAGTAGGCCGGCGGGGTCTGCATCGTCTCCCCGACCAGCGCCGCGCACGCACGCACGAGCTCTGCGTGGGTGACGTCCACGGGTGCCGTCCGAAGCACGACCCCCTCCGCATCGAGGGTGTCGGTCTCCTCGCCGAGCCGCGCGGTGCCCTCGTACGTCTTCGGGAGGTCGCCGAGGTAGCGCAGCAGCCTCGTCGCTCGACCGATCCCGAGCACGAGGAGCCCCGTCGCCATCGGGTCCAGGGTCCCGGCGTGGCCGACCTTCCGGGTGCCGAGGTGTCGACGCTCGGCGTCGACCACGTCGTGTGAGGTCATCGCGGGGGGCTTGTCCACGAGCAGGAGTCCGTCGGGCCCGATCGCCATCGCTACGGCTCGACGGGGGCACCGGCGAGCGCGCCCTTCAGGCGCTCGACCGTGTCGGCGAGGCCGTGCGTGGACGTGTACCCGGCGGCGAGCCGGTGCCCCCCGCCGCCGAAGGCCGCGGCCACACCGGCGACGTCGTGTCGACCTCGTGATCGCATGCTGACCTTGAACCCTCCGTCCCGCTGCTCCTTGAGCACGACGGCGATGTCCGCCTCGCGCGCGGTGCGGATCACGTCGATCAGGTCGTCCGTCTCCGCTGGATGCACCCCGGCATCGTCCAGGTCGGCTCGGGTGAGGTAGCTCCAGACCATGTCCACGTCCGGCTCGAGCCGGACGCGTTCGAGGGCCACGCCGAGCAGCTTGAGGTACGCGACCGAGTTGTCCTCGTACAGGGCCTGGACGAGGGCGGCGTGGTCGAACGGGAACTCGCGCAGCTCGGCCGCCAGGCGCAGCGTGTCGGGCCGAACGGCCTCGTACTGGAACCGCCCCGTGTCGGTGACCAGCCCCGCATAGATGCAGGTGGCGGTCTGGGTCGAGGGCTCGAGGCCCGTCTCGTGCACGAGGCGCCAGACGAGCTCACAGGTGGAGCTCGCCCGCGGATCGATCAGCGCGATCGTGCCCAGGCCCTCGTTCGTAACGTGGTGGTCGATCCAGATCAGGTGCTTCGCGCGGGTCGCGGGACCGCCGAGCATCGCGAGGCGGTCCATCGAGGCGACGTCGCAGGTGACCATCACGTCGGGGTGCTCGGGGAACTCCCCCGGCGGCACGAGCGCGTCGTGCCCGGGGAGCATCTCGGTCCAACGTGGCAGCTCGAACGGCTCGTTGGGGAAGGAACAGAGCGTCTGCTTGCCCATCGCCCGGAGGTGGTTGGACAGGCCGAGCATCGAGCCGAGCGCGTCCGCGTCGGGGTTCACGTGGCAGGCGAGCGCGACGCTCGAGGCCTCCATGAGCGTGACGGCCGCCCGCCCGAAGGGGTCCATGTGGCTCACCCCGGCCCCTCCTCCCGGCGCACCTTCCGGAGCAGCTCCTCGATCCGCTCGGCCGTGCGTTCCGTCTCGTCCTCCTCGAACTCGAGGTCCGGCAGCACCTTCATCCGGATCTGCCGCCCGATCACCTTGCGCAGGTGTCCTCGAGCGGAACGGAGCGCCGCCGCGGTCGCGCGTCGTTCGCTCTCGTCGCCCATCGAGGTGTACGAGACGCGTGCGCGACGCAGGTCCGGGGTCATCGCGACGCCGATCACGGTGACGAACCCGACACGCGGGTCCTTCAGGCGAGGGATCTCCTCGGCCAGGATCTCGCGGAGCTCCTCGGAGACCCGCGAAGGTCTCGCGCCATCGGGCACGGTCAGTCCTCCGGGTAGTGGAGCGTGAGCTCCGTGTCGATGACCTCGACCTCGGCCCAGCGCTCGACGAGCTTCTCGACCTCGTGCAGGACCTTGCGGGCGTGGTACTGCTCACCCGAGACCACGGCGACCGCGATCGTCGTGCGCTGCCAGAGGTCGTGGTGATCCACCTCGGCGACCGCCACGTTGAAGGTGCTCCGGATCGCGTTCGAGAGCGTCTTGACCACGTGGCGCTTCTCCTTCAGGGAGCCGCATCCGGGGATGCGGAGGTCGAATCGCTCGAGCGCGACCAGCACCGACTACAGCTCGCGCGCGACCTCGCGGACCTCGTACGCCTCGATGACGTCGCCCTCCTTGATGTCGTTGAAGTTCTCGATCCCGATGCCGCACTCGAACCCCTCGGCGACCTCGCGGACGTCGTCCTTGAAACGCTTCAGCGAGCCGATGCGGCCGTCGTAGACGATCACCCCATCGCGCACGAGGCGGGCCCTCGCGTTCCGCGTGATGGTGCCCTGCAACACGTAGGAGCCGGCGATGGTGCCGACCTTGGGCACACGGAAGAGCGCCCGTACCTCGGCGCGACCCTGCTCGGTCTCGCGCTCCTCGGGCTTCAGCATCCCCGAGAGCGCCCCGCGGATGTCGTCGATCGCGTCGTAGATGACGCGGTACAGGCGGACGTCCACGCCCTCCTTCTCCGAGAGCTCCCGGGCCTGGGCATCGGGGCGGACGTTGAACCCCACCACGATCGCCCCCGAGGCGAGGGCGAGGGCGATGTCGCTCTCGGTGATCGCGCCGGAGGCGCTGCGGATCACGTTCACGCGCACCTCGTCCTGGGGAAGCTTGGCGAAGGCGTCCACGAGCGCGCCGATCGAGCCCTGCGCATCGGCCTTCACGATCAGGTTGAGCTCGGGGACCTCGTCCCGCGCGGCCTGCGCCATGAGCTCCTGGAGGGTGGGTGGGCGCGTGGCGACCTGCTCGGCCGCGCGCACCTTCGCCTCGCGCTCCTGCGCGAGGTGGCGCGCATCGCGCTCGTCCTCGACCTCTCGCACGTCGTCGCCCGCGTTCGGCGTGGCCGACCAGCCGAGGATCTGCACCGGCTTGCTCGGCCCCGCCTGCTTCACGGTCTGGCCGTTCTCGTCGAGCATCGCCCGGATCTTCGCCCACGTCGTCCCCGACACCAGCGAGTCGCCCACGTCGAGCGTCCCTCGCTGGACGAGCACGGTCGCGACGGGTCCGCGGCCCTTGTCCAGGTGTGCCTCGAGCACGACCCCGCGGGCGCGTCCGATCGGATCCCCCTTCAGCTCCTCGACGTCGGCCACGAGGAGGATCGTGTCGAGGAGGCTGTCCAGGTTGGTGTGGGCCTTGGCGGAGACGTCGACGAACTCGTTCGTGCCACCCCACTCCGAGGGCACCACGCCGTGCTCGACCATCTGCTGACGGACGCGGGTGGGATCGGACTCGGGTTTGTCGATCTTGTTGACGGCCACGATGATCGGGACCCCGGCTGCCTTGGCGTGGTCCAACGCCTCCACGGTCTGCGGCTTCACCCCATCGTCCGCCGCCACGACCAGCACGGCGATGTCCGTGACCTGTGCGCCTCGTGCCCGCATCGCCGTGAACGCCTCGTGGCCGGGCGTGTCGATGAACGTCACCTCGCGCTCGTCGGTGTGGACCTGGTAGGCACCGATGTGCTGCGTGATGCCGCCGAACTCCTGCGAAACGACGTCGGTGCGGCGGATCGCGTCCAGGAGCAGCGTCTTCCCATGGTCGACGTGACCCATGATCGTGACGACCGGCGCGCGGGGCTCGAGCCGGGACTCGTCGACCTCCTCCTCGGGCTCCTCCTCGCCCTCGTCGACCCCCACGATCTCCACCTCGTACCCGAGGTCCGCCGCGAGCGCCGTCAACGCCTCGTCCGAGAGCGACTGGGTCGCCGTGGCCATCTCCCCCAGCGAGATCAGCGACTTCACGACCTCCGCCGGGGTCCGATGGGTCTTGTCCGCCACGTCCTGAGCCGTCGCCCCCCTGACGAGCTTGAGCACCGGCAGTGCTGGGCCGGCCGGAGCGGCTGGCGAGGCCGCGGGAGGGGCGACGACCGCCGGCGCAGCCGGCTGCGCCGCAGGCTCCACCACGGCCGCCTCCTCCGGCGCCGCGGCCGCGGCCGGCGCCTCCTCCGGCTGACCGGCCTCGGCGGCCTCGGGCTCGGCCTTCTTCTTCCGCGCACGGGTCTTGGGGAGGGGCTCCTCGACCACCTCCTTCATCTTGGCCTCGGGCACGGCCTTGCCGCCGGAGGCCCGGAGTCTGGGAACGGCCTGCTCCGGCACCGACGACGATGCCGTCAGCCCGTCGAGTCCCATCTCCTTCAGCGCGGCGAGCAGCTCCTTGCTCGCGACGCCGAGCTCCTTGGCCAGCTCGTGAACCCTCACGTACCCAGCTCTCCTTCGATGTCCGCCCTAAGGGTAGCGGCTCCACCCTCGTCCAACCGAACCCGCAGCGCCCGCGCGATCGCGCCTCGTCCGAGCGCCAGCTCCACGCACGCCGGGTCGCGATGCACGTGCGCCCCCCTGCCGGGTGCGGCCCCGGGAGGATCCACACGGACGTGCCCGTCCGGCGTTACGACGAGACGCAACAGCTCCCGCTTCGGCGCGCTGGTCCGGCACCCCACGCACGTCCGCTCGGGACCGTGCGAGGGGCCCACGGCTCAGGCCCCCGCCGTCTCCTCGGCCGGGGCCTCCTCCGCCTCGGCGATCTCGGGCACCTCCGGCTCACCGGTGTTGTCCTCGGACGACGGGGCCTCGTCGACGGCCGCAGCCTCGGGAGGCACGGCCGATGCGCCGGACGGCTCCCCTGGCGGTTCGGCGGCCGAGGCCTCCACGGGCGCTTGGGCGGTCAGGGGAGGGCCCCCGCGCGCCTCGTCCGCGACCTGCGTCTCGCTCTTGATGTCGATCCGCCACCCGGTGAGTCGCGCCGCGAGCCGGGCGTTCTGCCCCTCCTTGCCGATCGCGAGCGACAGCTGGTAGTCGGGCACGATCACGAGCGCGGTCTGTGTCTCGGGATCGACCCGGGCCTCCTTGACCTTGGCCGGCTGGAGGGCGTTCGCCACGAAGGCCGCCGCCTCCGCGCTCCACGGGACGACGTCGATCTTCTCCCCGCGGAGCTCGGTGACGACGTTGCGGACCCGCGAACCTTTGGGCCCGACGCACGCACCCACGGGATCGACGGCCGGCTCGTTGGACGCGACCGCGATCTTGGACCGGTGGCCGGGCTCGCGGGCGACCGCCTTGATCTCGACGATCCCCTCCTGCACCTCGGGCACCTCCATCTCGAACAGCTTCTTCAGCAGTCCGGGGTGTGTGCGGGAGACCACGATCTGCGGGCCTTTCGTGCCGCGGCGAACCTCGGTGATGTACCCCTTCAGCCGCTCACCGCTCCGGTAGGGCTCGCTCGGCACCTGCTCGGCCTGCGGCAGGAGCGCCTCGACCTTGCCGAGATCGAGCAGCGTGTACCGGCGCTCGGACTGCTGCACGATGCCGGTGACGACGTCTCCCTCGCGTCCGGCGAACTCCTCGTACGTCATCTCGCGCTCGGCGTCGCGGAGCTTCTGGAAGATGACCTGCTTGGCCGTCTGCGCGCCGATGCGACCCTTGAACTCGTCGGTGACCTCGACCTCCTGCTCGGACTGGACCTTGGTCTCGGTCGTGACCTCGCCCTCCTCGTCCTCGTGCTCGATGTGCTCGAGCTCCTGGAGCCACACCCGGAGGTCGCCGGACTCGGGGTCGATCATCGCCCGCACGCCGAAGGAGTCCTCGTCCAGGTCGGGGTGCTGCTGCTTCCACCACGACTTGTAGGCGGAGGCCATCGCCTCCTCGAGCCCCGCGAGGATCGTCTCGAAGGCGATGCCCTTCTCCCGCTCCAGCTCGCGGAGCGCACCGATCATCTCTTGGTTCATGTCGTGCTCCTCGCCCTTCTGCTGGGGTCTTCGCTCTTCCGCTCGACCCCCGGTCCCCACGTGAAGACGGTTCGCGCCGACGCGATGCCGGCGTAGGGGACGCGCAGCTCTCCGCCGGCGGAAGCGATCACGATCGCCTCCGCGTCGGCCGAGACCAGCGCGCCCTCGTGCACCCGGCGCCCCTCGACGGGTTCCACCGTCTTCACCTTCACCTGCTCTCCGACGCTCCGCTCGAAGTGCCGGGGCGTCCGGAGCCCTCGCTCGAGCCCCGGGGAGCTCACCTCCAGCGCGTAGGAGGCATCTCCCGCGAACCCCTCGAGGTCCAGTCGCCGAGACAGCCGCTCCGACAGCTCGGCGATCGTGTCCAGGTCGACCCCGCCCTCGCGATCGACCATCACCCGAAGGACCCGCCGACCCTGCTCGCGCCCGAAGCCGACCTCCCACACCTCGAGCCCGGCGGCCTCGACGACCGGGCCGACCAGCGCCTCCACGTCCTTGTCGCCCACCCGAGGGACCCCCTCGAAAAGAAAAGTGGGCGCGAGCCCACTTCCGGGGTGAAACCGCTCCGAATCGCTCTTCGGAGTATACCGGACGCCCTGCTCGGGAGGTCCTACAGCGCCCGGCGCTGCCCGTCGGGCGTGTTCCAGTGATCGCGGCCGTTCATCCGCCGGGCGATCCTGGCGTCGTCCCAGCCGCGGTGGAGTCGGATCGCGAGCTCCCGGCAGGTCGCCTCCGCGGCCTCCTCGGTCTCGAACACGTCGCGGACCCACCGGCCGGTGACGTCGATCAGCACGAGGTCCCAGGTCCGCAGGCCGACGGGCTGGAGCACCGCCTCGACCTCCGGGTGGAGCTTCGCGAACTCTCGGAGCGCGCTGGGCGCGCGCCTCGTGGCCATGGCGTGAGCCTAGGGGGCGGCGGCCAGCAGGTCCACCGCGGCCTGGGCCGCCTCGGCCAGGGGTGCCTGGGACCGCTCCCCCGTCGTCCGCAGCTTCAGGTCGACGGTCCCCCCACCTACACCGCGTTTGCCGACCACGATCTGGACCGGGTAGCCGATCAGGTCGGCGTCGGCGAACTTGACGCCTGCGGTCTCTTCGCGGTCATCGATCACCACCTCCACGCCGCGCGCGTGGAGCTCGTCGTAGATGCGCTCGGCATGCTCGACGACGGCCTCGTCGTCCCGATTGGCGACGATCACCGCGATGCCGAACGGCGCCAGGTGCTTGGGGAGCGTGAGGCCGGCCTCGTCGTGGAACTGCTCCACGGCCGCCGCCACGATCCTGGAGATCCCGATGCCGTAGGAGCCCATCAGGAACGGGCGCTCGGATCCGTCCTCGTCCACGAACCGCGCGCCGAGCGGCCCCGAGTAGTTCGTCCCCAGCTGGTAGATGTGGCCGACGACGATCGCCCGACCCACGTGCAGCGTGCCGCCGTCGCCCGGGCAGCGATCGCCCTCACGCAGGGCGACGACGTCCTCGAAGCGATCGACCCGGAAGTCCCTCGGCGTGTTCACCCCCGACGCGTGCCGATCGGGCTGGTTCGCGCCGGTCACCCAGTCCGCTCCCGCGCGAACGGAGTGGTCGGCGAGCACGAGCACGTCCGACCCCATGCCCTGGGGACCGACGAAGCCCTTCACGAAGTCCCGCGCGGCGAAGTCGGCCTCTTCGAACAGCGCGATCGGCGTGGGGAAGAACGCGCGCTCCAGCTTCGCCTCCTCGACCTCACGATCCCCTGGGACCAGGACCGCCACCGTCTGGCCGCCGGCGTCGTAGAGCATCGTCTTCAGCAGTCCCTCGGCGGGCCGGCCGAGCAGCGCGGAGACGGCCTCGATGGTGGATGCGCCCGGCGTGTCGAGGACTTCCAGGGGCTCGGTCCCTTCCGGAACCGGCTCCGGCGGCATCGGCGTCGCGGCCTTCCAGTCGGCGAGGTAATCGCCGTTCTCACACTCGACGAAGCGGTCCTCGCCGACCTCGGCGCGAGCCATGTACTCGTGGTTCACGCCGCCGCCGATCTGCCCCGGCTCCGCCTCGACCACGACGTAGTCCAACCCGAGCCGATCGAAGATCCGGACGTAGGCGTCGTACATCACCTGGTAGGAGGCGGCCATCCCCTGCTCGTCCCGGTCGAACGTGTACGCGTCCTTCATGAGGAACTCGCGCCCTCGCAGGAGCCCGAAGCGGGGCCGGAACTCGTCCCGGTACTTCCACTCGATCTGATACAGGTTCACCGGCAGGTCGCGGTAGGAGGGCAACGCCGCGTCCACGAGCGGGGTGACCACCTCTTCCTGGGTCGGCCCGAGCACCATCTCGCGACCGTGTCGGTCGCTGAGCCGGAACATGAGATCGCCGTACAGGTCGAAGCGGCCCGTCGCCCTCCAGGGCTCGGCGGGCAGCACGATCGGCATCCGGATCTCCTGCGCACCCGAGGCGTCCATCTCCTGCCGAACGATCGCCTCGATCTTGCGGATCGAGCGCATCGCGAGGGGCAGCGCCGTGTACACGCCGGCGGCGACCTGTCGGATGAACCCGGCGCGCAGCAGCAGGCGGTGCGAGGGCACCTCCGCCTCGGCGGGGTCTTCCCGCAGGGTGGGCGCGAACAGCTCCGAGAGCCTCATGGAGGCCCAAGGATACCGGCGGGCGAGGTGGGCTACGTGTGCGTCACGGCGTGCACGACCTGTTGCCACGTCGTGGTGGTCGCCGCGTACTGGTTGAAGGTCGCCATGGACTGGGGAGCCAGCGGGCTGCGGTTGATGCCGGTGTAGTCGCCCCAGCGCTCGACGCCGGAGGAGGCGTCGTACGTGGCGAGCCCCGGACGCATGAGCAGCTGGGTGGCCGTGGTGGAGCCCGGCGGGATCTCCGCCACCCACGCCGAGAGGAACTCGCCGAGGGGCGAGCTGGCGCGGCTGTAGGTGACGAACAGGTTGCCGTTCGCGTCGGTGGCCACGGTGGGCCAGCCCAGGTCCGCCTCCGCCGTGCCGATCAGTCCCTTCCGCACCAGGACCGAGTTCGGAAGCTTGTTCGCGGGGTCGATCTCGTACCAGCGCACCGCCGACTCGGGGTAGGAGCCGGTCACCGAGTCGGGCTTGAGGTTGACGCGGACCGCGTGCGCCGCGTACAGCTCGTCCCGGTCGGCGTCGTAGAACGCGTTGACCAGTCGCTCGTCACCCGCGTCCCAGAAGAGGTCGGCGTTGGAAACGCCGCCGCCGCCCTGCGTCCCGGGCGGCGGGAGCGAGACCTTCCCGGTGGGCACCGTGCCCTTCTTGAGCTCGAGCCCGGACGCGGTCGGCTTGATACGCCAGATCGTCAGGTAGTCGAACCTGCCGCGCACCAACTCGAACGACAGGAGCAGCTGCGCCCCGCCGCCCGTTCCCACTGTCTGCGCCGGCTGGAGCGTGAACGCCTGGAGCCCGTTCCGGTCGCGGGTCTGGGACCCGCCGAACACGACCGGGACCGGCGTCGGCTGGTCGCAGTCGTACAAGGTCTTGTCGATGGACATCACCTGCGCGTACCGGAAGGCGTTGGCGAAGCTGAACTGGTTCGTGGTGATCGTGACCCGATCCTCGTCGTAGCCGACCCCCGGGTAGTCGGCCCACTGCGCTCCGTCGCCCGGGACCTGGTCGCCGAGGAGGCTCGTCAGGCACCACGTCCCCGTGTCGGCCGCGGTGGCATCGGGGATCGCGAGCGCGAAGATCGTCGACCGTTGCGGGGCGTCGTCGAACCCGAGCCAGACCACCAGGAACATGTTGGCGTACGGGTCGTGGATCACCTTGGGATCGAACTGGAGGAACCCAGGCTCGCCGCTCAGGGATCCGAGGGTCCTCCGCGGCAGCACGACCGAGCCGTCGGCCGCGCTGTAGATCCCGATGCTCGAGTTCACCGCCGTGACGTACACCGTCTCCCCGAGCGCGCCCACGGTGTCGGAGGGGAAGAAGCCGTCGAGATCCGCCAGCGCATCGAACCCGAAGGTCACGCTTGGCGCCGAGGGCCCGCGACCGACGACGTCGCCGGACCGAGGGGGCGAGGTCGGCGGCCGGGAGCCCCGGGAGAAGACGTCGAACGACGTCGGCCGCTCCTGGGAGGAGTCCACCGGATCCGCGTGCACCACCGAACGCGTGACCGCCCTCACCTCCGGCCGGGCCTCTCGACCGGCGGCGACGGGAGCGGCGAGCAGCGTCCCGGCCAGGGCGAGGACGGCGGTGATGGGGAGCAGCGCACGGAACGATCGCATCGACGAGCCTCCAGGTGTGAGGGTGGCCAACCCTATCGTCGGCCGCTCTCCAGCGTCACCGGACGGCGTTGACGGGTCGAACGGACCGGTGGGAGCATCGGCCCACGATGAGCGAACGAGGCCGCCGCTGGTCCTGGTCGGGGGGCATCTGAGCCCGGAGCCCGGCACGCGTTCGCGCCGAACCGCACCAGAGCCCCGGGGCCGACCCCCGGGGTTCGTCGTAGGTAGAGGAGCATCGACCTGAAGATCCGCCCTGATCGCGAGACGTTCGACCGCATCGCCGAGGGCCACGCCCTCGCGCCGGTCTGGACCGAGCTGCTCGCGGACGTCTCGACCCCGGTGGGCGTGTTCGCCGCCCTCGCCGGCGACGGCCCCGGGGTGCTGCTCGAGAGCGTGGAGCGCTCCGAGCGCTGGGGGCGCTACTCGTTCGTCGCCGGGGACCCGGCCGCGGTGATCACCGTCGAGGCCGACGGCCTCGGGGTTCGAGACGTCGTCCGTTCGCTGCCGCTCGAGCCGCCTCCCTCATCCGGGGACGCGCGCGCGGACCTCGTGGCTCTGGCGCGAGCGCTCAGGGCCCCGCGGGTCGACGGTCTGCCCTCGCTCACCGGCGGCCTGATGGGCTACCTGAGCTACGAGGCGGCAGGGCTGCTCGACGGCCACCCGGCTCCGGCCGGCGAGACCCCGTGCCCGCCGGTCGGGCTGTTGGTCGTCGATCGCGCGGTCGTCTTCGATCACTGGCGGCAGCGCCTGCTGCTGATCGCGCACGTCCCGCCGGGCGGCTACGACGCGGGGGTCGAGGCGCTCGAGGACCTGGCGGAGCGGCTCGCGCGCTCCGCTCCCCCGCCGCCGGAGCCGCTCGGCTCGGATGGACCGCTCGACGGCGGCGAGTCCAACATGACCGACGACCGATACCGCGAGATCGTGCGCTCGATGAAGGAGCACATCGCCGCCGGCGACATCTACCAGGCGGTGCCGTCGCGCCGCGTCACCTTCCCGTCTTCCCGGGGGGGCTTCCCCGTCTACCGGCGCCTGCGTGTGACGAACCCCGCGCCCTACATGTTCTTCGTCCGCATGCTGGGGGTGGAGCTCGCCGGGTCGTCACCGGAACCGCTCGTTCGCGTCGAGGGAACCCGGGTGACGACCAGGCCGATCGCCGGCACACGCCCTCGCGGTGAGACGGAGCTGCGGGACCGCCTGTACGAGCACGAGCTGCTCGCCGATCCGAAGGAGCGCGCCGAACACGCCATGCTCGTCGATCTCTCGCGCAACGATCTGGGGCGCGTCTGCACACCCGGGTCGGTGCGTCCGACCGAGCTCATGACCGTGGAGCGATTCTCGAAGGTCATGCACATCGTGAGCACGGTGGAGGGCGAGCTGGCCGATGGCCTGCACCCGTTCGACGCACTCGCGGTGACGTTCCCGCACGGGACCGTGACCGGCGCGCCCAAGCGCCGAGCGATGGAGCTGATCGCGGAGCTCGAGCCCACGGCGCGTGGACCCTACGCGGGGGCCGTGGGGTACTGCACGTTCGCAGGGGATCTGGACTTCTGCATCACGATCCGGACCGCGGTGGTCGCTGGAGGGCGCGCGCACGTCCAGACCGCCGCGGGGATCGTCGCCGACTCGGACCCGGACACGGAGCTCGCCGAGACGAAGTGGAAGGCCGCGGCGATCCTGCCCGCCGTACTGGACGTCGAAGGGGCGGGCCCGTGATCCTCGTGGTCGATCACTACGACTCGTTCACGTACAACCTCGTCCAGCTGGTCGAGAGCCTCGGGGCGCCGACCGAGGTCGTGAAGAGCGACGACGAGCCCGCCCCGGCGCTCGTCGCGCGCCGGCCCGCGGCCGTGATCCTGTCTCCCGGCCCGGGCCGTCCCGAGGACGCCGGCGTGTTCACCGAGCTCCTCCGCATCCTGCCGCCCACGACGCCGGTGCTCGGCGTCTGCCTGGGTCATCAGGCGATGGGGGTGGTCGCCGGGGGCACTGTCGACCGCGCCGCGCCGGTCCACGGCAAGGCCTCGCTGGTCTACCACGAAGGGCGCGGCATCCTCGCCGGCGTGCCGAACCCGTTCGAGGCGGCGAGGTACCACTCGCTCATCGTGCGACGCGCGGGCCTGCCCCGGGAGCTCGAGCTGACCGCGTGGAGCGACGACGGCCTGGTGATGGCGACCCAGCACCGCGAGCTGCCGCGCTTCGGCGTGCAGTTCCACCCCGAGTCGATCCTGACGCCGGACGGACCGACGATCGTCCGCAACTTCCTCGCCACGCTCGGCGAACGCTGAGGGGGCGGCCGGTCGGCCGCCCCCTCTTCAACGCGAGTACGAGACCTCAGAGTCGGACGGTCGGCGAGATGTCCTTCAGGCACTTGTCGCCCGAGCCGAGCGTCGTCGGCTTGGCGAGCGTGCGGTACTTGCCCTCGTTGGTGACGTTGCCCAGGTTGTAGGAGCCGTTCGGCTTGGTCACCCCGCTCGCGATCGTCTTGAACTTCCCGTTCTTGAAGAACTGCAGCTTCACCGGAACCCCCGACCCGCACGCGTTGTATCCGTCGAGCACGGTGATGTCGCCCTTCGCCTTCGAGAAGTGCAGCGACACGTCCCGAGCGTGCTGCACGACGAACGGTGCCGCGCTCGTGCCGGTTCCGCCCGGCGTCGTCACGGCGATCGGCCCGGTCGAGGCGCCGGCGGGGACGGTTGCGGTGACCTGCGTATCCAGGTTCACCGCGAACGCGGCGGCCACGCCGTTGACCGTGACCGCGGTCGCGCCCGTGAGCCCGGTCCCGGTGATGATGACCGAGGTGCCGACCTGTCCGAGCGTGGGGGAGAACGACGTCACCGTCGGCCCCGTCGGCGGAGGCGGGGGTGGCGGCAGGCCGCCGAGCGCCGCGATCGCGGCGGGCAGGTCCAGCCGGTGCACGCTCTGATTGATGAGCGGATCGAAGATCAACGGTCCCGAGTTCAGGAGCGCGTTCTGCACCTGATCGACGGTCACCAGCGCCGGGAGGTCGGACACGATGCCACCGGCGTCGTGCAGGACCGCGACCGCACCGGCGACGTGCGGCGTCGCCTGCGAGGTCCCCCCTTGCGTGATTCCGGCAGCGGTGATGAGCGCGCCGGGGGCGAGGAGCATCGGGTTGTTCCAGGCCTGCGAGAAACACGTGATCTGGTCGGCGGCCGTCGCCGCGTCGGTGCACTGGTTGGGGGGCGACCCCCACACCTTGCCACCGACGTCCGAGTCGTAGACCGCGCCCACCGGGAACGCACCCGGGATGCATGCGGGCCTCGTGATCCCCACGTGGAACGAGCCGTTCGAGAACGCGTTGTTGCCAGCCGCCACGACGGGAAGGATGCCCGCCGCGCGCGCGTTGGCGAATGCAGCCACGCGGGGATCGGCGGGGTCGCTGCACGGCGACGTGTTGTAGTTGTTCGCCGAGCCGAGACTCATGTTGATCGCCCGGATGTTGTAGGTCGCCTGGTTCGCGATCACGAAGTTGATGGCGGCGATCTGGTCGGACGCCGAGGAGAGGTTCCCGTTGAACACGTCGAGCCCCAAGAGTCCCGCTTCCGGGGCCACGCCCGCGACGATCCCCGAGACGTTGGTCCCGTGCCCGTTGTCGTCCAGCGATGCGTCATCGGGGGCGAAGTCCTGGGCCACGAGGACCCTGCACCCCGGCGCGCCGGGCGTGGGACACGTGCCGAACGCCGGGTTCGTGTAGTTGAGGCCGGTGTCGAGCACGGCGACCGACACTCCCAGTCCCGTGTGACCCGCGGCGGCGGCCGCGGGCTGCCCGATCAACGCCAGGCTCTGGGACAGCAGGATCCGGTCCTGACGGTCGATGCCGATCCCGGCCACCGCCGGGTCGGCCGCCAGGCGCGCGAGCTCCGCCCGCGAGTCGATCCGAACGTGCAGGATCGGCAGTGCGGCGAAGTCCCGGAGGACCGCCAGCCCGGGGACCCGCGCCGCCACGCCGTCCTTGAGGGCCCGATAGGCCGGCACCGTGGTCCGCAGCAGGTCGCGCGAGGACGCCGCCGACATGGCCGTCGCGCCCGCGAGCGCTGTGGCACCGTCCAGGGTCACCAGCGCCTCGACCGCCTCGCCGCGCGCGAGCCGCTTCACCAGCAGCGGGTCGACGCTCGCCCCGCCGCCGCCCGCGGCGGGCGGGGATCCCGGAACGAGAGCCGGACCGCTCCGGGCGGATCCGGAGCCCTCGGCCGCGGCGACCGTCCCGGCCAGGGCGGCGATCAGCAGGACGGCTACGGTCGGAACCAGGGCGCGACGCAACGACGGACCGATCATGGAGACCCCCTCACATCGGAAGACAACGCCCATCATGCCCCGGAGGTTACGGAAGGCACAACCCACCTGCTCAGAGAGCGCCGGAGACCTCACGCTCCGCGGCGAGCTTCCTCGCCTCCTCGACCAGGCGTTCGACGAACCGGTCCTCGGGGATCTTGTCGACGACCTCGCCCTTGACGACCAGGAACCCCTGGCCCTTGCCCGCCGCGATGCCGAGGTCGGCCTCCCGCGCCTCACCGGGCCCGTTCACCACGCAGCCCATGACGGCGACCCGGATCGGCGCTTTCAAGCCTTCGCGCTCGAGGGCCTCGTGGACCTGCTTCGTCAGGCCGAGCACGTCCACCTCGGCGCGCCCGCACGAGGGGCACGCCACCAGGTCGAGGCCACGCCGTCGCAGCCCGAGCGACTGCAGGATCCACATCCCGACCTTGACCTCCTCCACCGGGTCGTCGGTGAGCGACACGCGGATCGTGTCGCCGATCCCCTCGGCGAGGAGCGCCCCGATCCCGACGGAGCTCTTGATCCCCCCCATCGGCATCGGACCCGCCTCCGTCACGCCGAGGTGCAGCGCGTAGTCGCAACGCTCGGCGAGCATCCGGTACGCCTCGATCATCACGAGTGGGTTGGAGTGCTTCACCGAGATCTTGATGTCGAAGAAGTCCTCGTCCTCCAGGATCCGCGCCTCGCCGAGCGCGCTCTCGACCAGCGCCTCGGCCGTGGGAGCTCCGTACCGCTCGAGCAGGTCCTTCTCGAGCGACCCGGCGTTCACGCCGATCCGGATCGGAACCCCGCGCGCGTTGGCCTCGCGCGCGATGAGCCGCACCTTGTCCTGGTACTTGATGTTGCCGGGGTTGATCCGCAGACCCTGGATCCCCGCCTCGAGGGCAGCCATGGCGTACTTCCACTGGAAGTGGATGTCCGCCACTACGGGCACGGTGGACTTGGCGGCGATCGCCACGAGGGCCTCGGCGTCCTCCCAGTGCGGGACCGCGACCCGCACGATGTCCACGCCGGCGGCCACGAGCGACGCGATCTGCTGGAGGGTGGCGTCGATGTCCGCGGTCTTCGTCGTGGTCATCGACTGAACGCGGATGGGGGCGTCGCCGCCGACGGTCACGTCGCCGACGCGAACCTGCCGGCTCTTCCTGCGTTCAGCGAGCATCCCGGGGAAGTGTCCCAGCTACTCGCCGAACACGTGGAACGCGACCTGACGGCCTTTGGGCTCGTCCATCTCGAACAGGATCAGGCGCTGCCAGCGGCCGAGCATCGGTTCGCCGTCGACCACCGGGATCGCGTGCGAGGACGCCGAAAGGACCATCGCCTTCACGTGCGCGGGCCCGTTCCGACGCTCGTGGGACTCGTCCAGGTTCTGGGTCCGACGCACGAGGTCGTCGTGCGCGTAGTAGACGTCGTCGGGCACCAGATGGATCATGCGGTTCCGGAAGTCCTCGAGCGCCCCGTCCTCCCACTCGTTGATCAGCAGGGCGCATGTCGTGTGCGCGCAGAACACGATCGCGGCCCCGTCGGTCACCCCCGAGTCCTTGATGGCTCGCTCCAGCTCCTCGGTAAGGTCGAGGTACGTGTACCGCGCGGTTGCGGCGACCTCGATCGTGGTCGTGACCGATCTCATCGGTTCCTCCTGGTCGGGTCGTACCCCCCCACCGCGGGCGCGGCCGGGAGCTCGAACGTGAACGTGCTGCCGCGGCCGGGCTCGCTCTCGGCCCAGATGCGTCCTCCGTGTGCCTCGACGACCGATCGCGCGATCGCGAGGCCGATGCCGGTTCCCCCCTCGTCGCGGGAGCGGGCCTCGTCGACGCGGAAGAAGCGCTCGAACACGCGGGCCAGGTGCTCGGGCGCGATCCCCGGTCCCGTGTCCGCGACCTCGACGTCGACCGAGCCGTTGTGGCGCGAGGCCGTCACGGTGACGCGCCCTCCCGCCGGCGTGAATCGCACGGCGTTGTCGAGCAGGTTGAACAGGACCTGGTGCACGCGCTCCCGGTCCGCGAGCACGGGCGGCAGGTCGTCGGGTACGCGATCGTCCAGGTCGACGCCTCGATCGGACCGCGCAACCTCGATCTCCGAGAGCACCTGCGAGACGAGCGGCGCCAGCTCTACGGGCACCGGCTCGAGCGGCACGTCGCCGGACTCCAGCCGCGACAGGTCCAGCAGCTGGTCCACCAGGCGGCCGAGGCGCTCGGATTGGGCGAGCATCACCTGCAGGGTCTCGGGGTCCGGACGCTCGACGCCGTCGAGCAGGTTCTCCAGGTGGGCGCGCAGCGCCGAGATCGGCGTCTTCAGCTCGTGCGAGACGTTCGCGACCAGGTCGCGACGGAGCTGCTCGAGGCTCTCGAGCTCGGCGCTCATCCGGTTGAACGCGTGGGCGAGCTGGCCGACCTCGTCCACCGAGTCCGTGCGCACACGTTGGGTGTAGTCGCCCGTCTCCATGCGACGCGCCGCCTGCGCCATGTCACGCAGGGGCTGGGTCATCCCTCGTGCGACCCACCGCGCGATCAACAGGGCGATCCCCGCGCCGAGCGCGCCGGCGAGCGCCAGCTCCCACCAGTGGTCCCCGACGTCGAACACCCGGAACCCGAGTCCGAGGATCAGGTACACCAGCAAGATCGTCATGCCGACCGCGAACACGATCACCGAGCCGAGCTTGGCCCGGATCGTTGGCAGCCGCTGCAGTGACCTCATCGGGCGTCGTCCCGGAAGGCGTAGCCGACCCCGTGCACGGTCCGGATGAACCGCGGCTCGGCGCCGTCCTCACCCAGCTTGCGCCGGATCCTCGCGACGTGCGAGTCCACCACCCGGCCGCCCGCATAGTCGCGGTAGCCCCAGACGCGATCCATGAGCTGCTCACGGGTGAACACCACGCCCGGGTCGCGGGCGAGCGCCAGCAGGATGTCGAACTCGAGCGGCGTGAGCTGGACCTCGGCCCCGTCCACCGAGAGCCGCCGGCGGGCGGGATCCACGGTCAGGCCGCCTCGGACGATCGGCTCGCTCGGCGAGCCGGAGGCGACGCGCTCGACGCGCCGTAGGATCGCCCGCACGCGGACGGCGAGCTCGCGCAGGCTGAACGGCTTCGTCAGGTAGTCGTCCGCGCCGACCGCGAACCCGGCCACCTTGTCGGCCTCCTCCGTCCGTGCCGTGAGCATCAGGACGGGAACCCACCGGTCGTGCTGGAGGCGCTTGCAGACCTCCAGCCCGTCCATGCCCGGGAGCATCAGGTCGAGGACCACCAGGTCCGGATGCTCGGCGTCGGCGACCTCCAGGGCCTGCGGGCCGTCCCCGGCGACCAGCACCCGGTACCCCTCGCTGGAGAGCCGTGCGCGGACCGCCTCGGCGATCGCGGCCTCGTCGTCGACGACCAGAACGGTCTGCTCGGTCACGGCGCCCATCGTATCCGCAGGCCGTGGAGGCCCTCCGGACCAGGTGTTGAGAAATCGTGGCGGCGGCGCAGGCGTCGAGCCGCTAGACGGGTGGCTTCACGAGGTCGACGTAGACCACCGCGAGCGTGAACAGGATGAAGAAGGCGGCGACCGCCGCCGAGATCGGGGCGACCCGGCGCATGTCCACCGGCCGATGCCGGATCTTCTCGATCACGAGGACCGCGAGATGCCCACCGTCGAAGGGTGGGAGCGGGAGCAGGTTCAGGAACCCGACGAAGACGTTCACCAGGCCGAACAGGACGAGCAGGTCCCCGAATCGGCCCTCGGAGGCGATGTTCCCCGCGACCGCCCCCACCCCCACGACGCTCGCGGGGTCCTCCGGGGCGCGGGGCTCGTCGGTGAACACCAGCTCGAACAGCCGGCCGATCCCCTCCGGCCCGAAGATCCGCGCCACGCCTCGCACGGTCCCCACGAGGTTGTCCCAGACGAGGTCCACGCCGCCCGTCACGGCGCCCACCGGCCCGACGGTCTGGCGTCCCGGCGACAGGACCACGCCCAGCCGCGCTGTCGCCTCGCCGTCCTCCTCGACCAGGACCGGGACCACGGTCACCGAGACCTCTTGCCCGTCCCGCAGGACGGTCACCGCGAGCGGGCGACCCACGTTGTCCTGGGTCACGGCGATGATCTCGTCCCCGGTGGGGCGCTCGACCCCGCCGATCGCGGCGATCTCATCGCCCGGAACGAGCCCCGCCTCGAACGCCGGCCCGGGCACGCCGCCGATCGTCGTGCAATCCTCGCCCGAGACCGGCGTCCCGCCGATCCTCGCGCACACGTCGCTCAGCACGGGCTTGGCGTCCGTCGGCTCGCCCACGAGCCCAAGCCACAGGGCGAAGAAGACGAACGCGAGGGCGAAGTGCGTGGCCGGACCGGCCCCGATCACGAGCGCCCGCTGCCAGATGGGCTTGGCACCGAAGGTCCTCGGCAGATCCTCCGGCGCGATCGTCTCGTACGGGTTCATCCCGGCGATCTTCACGTAGCCGCCGGCGACGATCGCCTTGACGCCGACCTCCGTCTCCCCGCGCATGCGGGACCAGAGCTTCGGCCCGAAGCCGACGAAGAACTCCGTCACCTTGATGTCGAACAGTCGCGCCACGCCGAAGTGCGCTGCCTCGTGGACCACGATCACGAGGATCAGGACGACGATGAACGCGCCGATGCCGAGTCCGGCCATCGTGGGTCCCTACCGCGCCTCGATGAGCTCGGCGGCACGACGGCGAGCCCACGCGTCGGCCCGCTCGAGGTTCACCACCGAGACCACCGAGGAGGGCGCCTCGTGCTCGTCCACGACCGTCGAGACGACCTCGACGATCCCGGTGAGCGCGATCTTGCCCTCGAGGAAGGCCATGACCGCGACCTCGTTGGCCGCGCTCATGACCGCGGGGAAGGTGAGGCCCATCTCGCCGACCCGGTACGCGAGGTCGATCGCCGGGAACGCCTCGCGATCCACCGGCTCGAACGTCAGCCGGCTGTCGGCGAGCGGCACCGGGCCGACGCCGGCCGGGAGCCGCTCGGGCCAGGCGAGCGCCAGCTGGATCGGCAGCTTCATGTCGGGCACCGCGAACTGGGCGGTGATGGAGCCGTCGCGGAACTCGGCCAGCGCGTGGACGATGCCCTGGGGATGGATGACCACGTGGATCTGCGAGTACTCCAGCGCGAACAGGTAGTGCGCCTCGATCACCTCGAGCCCCTTGTTCATCAGGGTGGCCGAGTCGATCGTGATCTTCGGACCCATCTGCCAGACGGGATGCGCCAGCGCCTCCTTCACGGATGCCTTCGCGAGCTCGCCGTGCGTCCACCCGCGGAACGGCCCGCCAGACCCCGTGAGGATCACGCGCTTCACGTCCTCGCGCCGCTCCCCGCGCAGGCACTGCGCGAGGGCGGCATGCTCGGAGTCCACCGGGATGAGCCGCTCGGGTTCGCCCTTGATGAGGTCCAGCACGAGCTCGCCGCCGACGACCAGGCTCTCCTTGTTGGCCAGGGCGAGGGTCTTGCCCGCCTGCAGCGTCGCGAGGGTCGGCGCCAATCCGGCCGAACCAACGAGGGCGTTCAGGACCATGTCCGCCTCGGCGTCGCGGGCGAGCATCTCCGCGGCCTGGGGACCCGAATGGATCTGCACGCCTCGGATGCCGGCGAGCTTCTCGCGCAGGTCGGCGGCCGCCTCCTCGTCGGCGATCGCGACGTCCGCCGGCAGGAACTCGCGGACCTGGCCGACCAGCAGCTCCTGGTTGGTCCCAGCGGACAGGCCGACGACCTTGAACCGGTCGGGGTTGCGACGCACGACGTCGAGCGCCTGCGTCCCCACCGATCCCGTCGACCCGAGGATCACCAGCGAGCGCATCGGAATCAAGAGTACCCCGACGGCCGGGAGAACCGGGGACGGCCGACGGACCTCGCGGTCAGAGCAGGATGAGCCGGAGGTAGAGGAAGGCCGCCGGGGCGACGAACAGGACCGAGTCGATGCGATCCAGCACCCCGCCGTGACCGGGCAGCACGCCACCCATGTCCTTGATCCCCAGATCCCGCTTCAACAGCGACTCGGCCAGGTCCCCGAGCGGTGCGAAGATGGCGACCACGAGCGCCAGCCCCACGGAGCGTCCGACCGTGTCGAGCAGCGTGACCGAGGGGGCGACCACGCCGACCGCGACCGCGATCGTGACGAGCGTCGCGCCGATCGCGCCCTCCCACGACTTCTTCGGGCTCACGTTCGGGGCGAGCGGGCGGCTCCCCCAGAAGTACCCGACCCCGAAGGCGGCGGTGTCGTAGACGAAGGTGAGGCCGATGATGGCGACCGCCAGCCCCTGGCCGTCGGGCAGCTTCAGCACGGCGAGCGCGTACGCGGCCAGGAGCGGGATGTACGCGATCCCCAGCACCGTCAGCGCCACGTTGCTCACGATGTTCCGTCGGTGCTGCGGCGGCACCGTCATGTACCAGAGGAACGTGGCGAACGTCGCGAGCGCGGTCACGGCCAGCATCGCGCCCTCGCCCCGGTAGTACCCGGCCCCCAGGATCAGCGCGCCGGCCACAAGCCCGAGGGCGGTCGCCGGCTGGAAGTGGTGCTTCTGCAGCGCGAGGTAGAGCTCCCCCTGCGCGAACAGCACGACGAGGCCCGCGAAGATCGCGAAGGCGCCCTCCCCGAGCAAGATCGCGCCGATCGCGAGCCCCGCCAGGACGATGCCCGTGAGGAAGCGGGTGGGCATCTCGCGCGGCCCTCGGCCCTCCTGCTCCGCGCCCACCTCGAGCGCGGTCGGCTCCTGCCAGCTCGGGCCGCCGAGACCCTCGGCCCCGACCCGGACGGCCCTGGCCCCTTCGGGCTCGCCGGGCGCGCCCTCGCCCTCCTCCCCGAGCAGCTGCGCGATAGCGATCTCCTCCGTCGCCGGTGCGACCGGCGCCTCCCCCTCGAGCCCGGTCTCCTCGCGGATCGAGCCGGCGAAGTGCTCGGCCGCGGCCTCCACGGCCTCGAGGTCGGGTGCCTCCTCGATCGCGGGCTCGGCCTCCTCGATGAGCTCGGCGACGCCCTCGTCCTCGCCACCGGCCTGCCCGGCGGGGACGGCCTCGATCCGCACCGCCTCCCCCTCGAGCCCCTCGTACTCCTCGGCCTCCGCCTCGAACAGGAACGACCCCACGCCGGCGTCGGTCGCCTGCTCCTCTTCCCGCGTCGCCTCGGCCTCCCACGGTGCGGGCGCAGCCGGCAGGGCCTCCTCGGAGACCTCCTCCTCGAACGGCTCGACGACGGGCTCGGGGGCCGGCTCGGGCTCGGGTTCGCGCTCTGGCGGCGCGGCGGCCGGTGGCGCGGGGGCCGGTTCGGCGGGACGGGTCGGCGCGCCCTCGGGCCAGTCGACGTCCTGGATCGGCGCGAAGAACTTGTCGAGGTCCTCGAAGAGCTCCTCGCCCTCGTTCCGCTCCTCGTCGTCGGGCACGATCAGATCTCCTTGAGCTCTGCGTCCTTGTGCGCCACGACCTCGTCGATCTCGGCGACGTGCTTGTCCGTCAGCTTCTGGAGCTCCTTCTCGGAGCGCACGAGGTCATCTTCCGAGATGCCGCCCTCGCGCTCAAGTCCCTCGAGCTCGTCCTTGGAGTGCCGGCGGATGTTCCGAACCGCAACGCGTGCCTCTTCGCCCCGATGGTGGACGACCTTGATGAGCTCCTTGCGGCGATCCTCGGTGAGCGCGGGGAACGACAGCCGGATCACGGCGCCGTCGTTCCCGGGCGTGATGCCAAGGTCGCTCGCCATGATCGCCTTCTCCATCGCGGCGATCGCGTTCTTGTCGAACGGCGAGATCATCAGCGTGCGCGGCTCGGGCACCGAGAACGATGCGAGCTGCTGGATCGGCACCTGGGTCCCGTAGTAGTCGACGACGATCCGGGAAAGGAGCGCCGGCGTGGCGCGGCCGGTCCGGATCCCGCCCAGCTCGTCCTTGAGGACGCCGATCGCCTTGTCCATCTTCTCCGCCGCCGCCGCGAGGGCGGTCTCCACCGTCAACGGGCACCTCCGTGGACCAGGGTCCCGATCGGCTCGCCCGACACGGCCCGACGGATGTTCCCCTCGCGCGCGAAATCGAAGACGATGATGGGGAGCCGGTTCTCCATGCACAGGCTGATCGCCGTCGCGTCCATCACCTGGTACCCCTCGCGCAGCACGTCCAGGTACTCGATCGAGTCGAAGCGCTCCGCCGTCGGATCGACGTGGGGGTCGGCCGTGTAGACGCCGTCGACCTTGGTTCCCTTCAGGATGGCCTGCGCCCCGATCTCCAGCGCACGTTGGGCGGCGGTGGTGTCCGTGGAGAAGTACGGCGCCCCCATCCCGGCCGCGAACACGACGACGCGCCCCTTCTCGAGGTGGCGGATCGCGCGGAGCGGGATGTACGGCTCGGCGACCTGCGCCATGTGGATCGCGGTCTGGACGCGGCTCGGGAGGTGGATCTTCTCGAGCGCGTCCTGGAGGGCGAGCGCGTTCATCACGGTGGCCAACATCCCCATGTAATCGGCCCGCGCTCGGTCGATGCCCGGCGCCTGCCGGCCGCGCCAGATGTTGCCCCCGCCCACGACGACGGCACACTGCACGCCGAGGTCGATCACGTCGGCGAGCTCTCGCGCGAGCAGCCCGGTCGAATCCGTCGAGATCCCGTACCCGGTATCGGGGGGCGCGAAGGCATCGCCGGAGAGCTTCAGCAGGACCCGGTGGTACAGGGGCCGTGCCTCGCCCTCGCGCGTCTGGTCGCCCTCCGGCATGCCGGTACCCTACCCGGTCTCCTCGCCGAGCTTGTACCGCACGAAGCGGCGGACCGCCACCTTCTCGCCGACCTTGGCCCCAACCTCGTCGAGGAGTTGCTGGATCGTCTTCGAGTCGTCCTTGACGAATGGCTGGTCCAGCAGGACGTTCTGCTCGTAGAAGGCCTGCATCTTGCCCTCGACGATGTTGGGGATCACGTTGTCGGGCTTGCCCATCTCCCTGGCCTGCGCCTCGAAGACCTGCCGCTCGGATCCGAGCTCCTCGGGTGAGACCTCCTCTCGCGAGACGAATCGCGGGGCGGCGGGGCTCGCGATGTGCAGCGCGAGGTCCTTGGCCAGCCGCTTGAACTCCTCCGTGTTCGCGACGAAGTCCGTTTCGCAGTTGACCTCGACGATCGTGCCGACGGTGTTGTTGAAGTGGATGTAGGACTCGATCAGCCCCTGGTTGGCGACGCGCCCGGCCCGCTTCGCGGCCGAGGCGATGCCCTTCTGCCGGAGCAGCTCGAACGCCTTCTGCACGTCCCCGCCCGTCTCCTGGAGGGCGCGCTTGCAGTCCATCATCCCCGCCCCGGACAGCTCACGAAGCTCCTTCACCAAACCAGCAGAGATCTCCGTCATGGCGGTGCTCAACCCTCTTCCTTCTCGATGGAGTCCCCGCCTGCGTCGGCCTGCGTCGGGACCTCGAGCGTCGGGACTTCGGGCGTCACGACCTCGGGCGTCACGACCTCGGGCGTCACGACCTCGGGCGTCGGGACGTCGGCGGTCGGGACGTCGGCGGGTGTGGTGGGCGGCGTCGCCGGACCGCCGCCGTCGGCCGGTGGAGACGGGACGGGCACGGGCTCGGGAACCGCCACCGGTTCGGGCTCGGGCTCGATCTCGGGTCCGGTGGCGCGGGTGACGATCGACTCGCGGCCCACCTGCTTACCCTCCAGGAGCGCGTCGGCGATCAGCCGGGTCACGAGCGAGACGGAACGGATCGCGTCGTCGTTGCCGGGGATCACATAGTCCACCTCGTCCGGATCGCAGTTGGTGTCCACGATCGCGATGACGGGCAGGCCCAGCTTGCGAGCCTCGTTCACCGCGATCTGCTCCTTCTTCGTGTCGATCACGAAGACCGCGTCGGGCAGGCGCTCGAGGCTCTGCATCCCGCCGAGGTTGCGCTCGAGCTTCTCCTTCTCGTGCCGGAGCCGGATCGCCTCCTTCTTCGGGAGGAAGTCGAACGCGCCCGTGCGTTCCATCTCGCGGAGCTCGCGCAGTCGCAGGAGCCGGCGCGAGACCGTCTGGAAGTTGGTGAGCATGCCGCCGAGCCACCGCGTGGTGACCGAGGGCATCCCGACACGCTCGGCGTGCTCGGTGATGACCTCCTGGGCTTGCTTCTTGGTCCCGACGAACAGGACCACCCCGCTCCTCCGGCCCAGATCGCGAGCGAACGCGTACGCCTCCTCGAGCCCGGTCAGGGTCTTCTCGAGGTCGATGATGTAGATCCCGGAGCGTTCCCCGTACAGGTACCGACCCATCTTCGGGTTCCAGCGCCTGGTCTGGTGCCCGAAGTGGACCCCTGCCTCGAGGAGCTCCCGCCTGGTGACGACAGGCACGGCGCTTCCTCCTTCCGGTTGTCCTCCGCCCGTCTCATCTCGCGCCCGGCCCGGCCGAAGACCGGGACCCCGGGCGCGATCCCCGGGCGTGTGAGCTCGGCGCGAGCCGCGCCGGCGAGCGGGCAGTCTAGCAGCGACGATGCACCGCGGCCCCCGGGGCCTCGCGCCTACCGCCGGCCGCGCGGACGGGCCGAGGGCTGACGCGCGGCCTTCCGACGTCGGACCGGCTGGTCCGGCACCGAGGGCTCGGCCACGATCCAGCGGTACGACAGGGCCGCCATGAAACCCAGGTGCAGCACGTTCACCGCGAGGGCGAAGATCCAGGTCCCGAGCGTCGGGTTGGCGGTGACGTCGGACCCTCCTGGCGCGAACCCGACCACCACGGGCAGGGCGACGAAGAAGTACAGGGTGCAGAACAGGAGCTGTCGGGACCCCGGGAGCATCGCGGCTCGTCCGGAGCGGCGCAGGGTCTCCGTGATCCCGCGGCGCTGACGGATCGCCGCCGTGGGCGCGAAGCCGAGGAAGAACAGCCCGGCCACGAGCGCGGCGACGAACGCGAGGAAGCCGAGCCCGGGCCCCAGGATCGGGAAGATCAGGTTCCCGACGACGATCAGGGAGAAGGAGAGGACCTGCACGACCACGACGGTGGGGATCGCGCCGACGCCGCGCAGGACGCCGTACGAGCTGACGCGGCCGTCCTCGAGCGCCTCGAGGATCACGCCGGTGAGCACCGCGTAGACGAGGCTGCGGATCAGGATCGCCGCGCCCGTGAACACCAGGAACGCCGGTCCGAACCCCACGATACTCACGGCGGTTCCCAGGTCGAAGTAGGTCGAGATCGGCGGCAGGGCGAGCACGTCCACCAGTCGTGACGGCGAGCCCTCGAAGCCGATCGCGAGCAACCCGAACCAAGCGAGCGGCACCAGCACGAGGGCGACGACCACCAGCACCGGCGAGGACACGATCGTCAGCAGCCCGCGGCCGAGCGATCGCCCGATCGGAGGCATCACCGAGCTCGCCTGGCCGAAGAGCGCGCTCCCGAACGGGCGACGAGGCTCGGCGGGCGGCTCGGCGCGCTTCGCGGGCACGGGCCGGGCCTGCGCGGGCCGTCGTGGTGGCCGCTTCTTCCCGCTCACCCCTCGACCCCCTCATCGGTTCCGCCCGCCGGTTCCTCGTCGTCCAGGTCGACGCCGCCCGTCAGGTCGACCGGACCCAGCCGTCGCCGCAGCGCGATCCCCGGGATCAGCGCCAGGATGAGGACGATCGCCGCCGCGATGCCGTAGCGGGAGAACGTGGTGCCAGCGTCCAACTCGGTCGGCGAGGGGACATCGACGAGCGCGCCGTCGGGGTCATGCTCGAACGCGATCAGCCCGGCGTCCCGGCCGCCCTTGACGGCGACCACCACGTCCGTTCCCAGCGCGATCGTCCCGACGAGCCCCGGTGAGGCCTCGGACTCCCACACGAGATGCCCAGAGTCCGTGTCGATCGCGACGAGGCGGCCGTCGTTCAGGCCCAACAGGACCGTCGAACCCGAGACGACCGGCGCGCTGCGGATGACGCGGTCGTTCAGCTGGAAGCCCCATCGCCGACGCCCATCGGCCGCGTCCAGTCGATAGAGCCCCGCGGTGACGTCCGCGGCGTACACCGCCCCCTCGGCGACGGCGAGCGCGGTGAACGGCGTGAAGAACGAGAGGACGAGGGACGTCCAGCGCTCGGCGCCGTCCTCGGGCGCCAGGGACCGCACGAGGCGGTCGGCGGCACCCACGAAGACGGATCCCCCGCCCGCCGACGGCGCCGACGCCAGGGTCGACGTCGCCTGCGGCACGACGGCCCAGGCGCGCTCCCCCGTCGCGGCGTCGAGCGCGACGATCGTGGCCTGCCCGGCCGCACCGTCTCGGGCGACGACGTAGACACGGCCGTCGGCGACGGCGACCGGCGCGTCGACGCGCCCGGGGACATCGGCCGTCCATACGACGGATCCGTCCTCGAGCGCGATGGCGACGACGTGCCGCTGCTGATCGCCGACGTAGGCGGTTCCGCCGTCCACCGTGACCCCGCTGCGGGTGGTCGCCCCGAACGGCACCCGCCAGAGCTCGGAGCGGTCCTCGAGCGACACCGCGACCAAGAAGGAAGCAGGCACCTCCTCGTCCGGCCCGACCGCCTCGCTTCCGGGCGAGGTCGTCGTCGCTTGGGTCGGAGAGGGTGTCCCCGATGGGGTGGGCGACGCCCCGGCCCCCGACGCCTCCGGCCCCTCCAGGTACAGGACCATCGGGGTCGAGCCCACGGTCGCGAACGCCGGCACCGACAGCGGTCCACCCGAGCGCGCCGCGATCGTCTCCTCCACGCCGGTCTGCAGATCGATGGCGTACACGGCCTCGCTCCCGACGGAGATCGCCCGGTCGCCGACGACGATCGCCGCGGACAGGGCCTCGCCGGCGGGGGCCGGGAGCATCCAGCGCACGCGGAAGGGCGGCTGCGGTCCCTCCGCGAGCGCCCCGGGGTGCGCGGCACCGCCTTGGTACTGGGGCCACGTGGCGTCCGCCTCCTGCGCGATCGCCCCGGGAGCGACGGCCGCGAGCACGAGGATCGTCAGCCCGGCCGCGAGGGCGGCGCGCGACGACGGGCGGTTCGGGGTGGGTGACAGGAGCTCCTCCGGGTGCCGGGGCCGCACATCGTACTCACGCGGCCGGCGCCACGACCTCCGAACCGATGAGCGGCGCCAGCCGGATGAGATCCTGGACCCCCACGGGCTCGAGGTACAGGAGCGGATCCACGTACGCGCCCGCCAGCCTCACCCCGAGGTGCAGGTGCGGAACGACCGACCCCGGGTGACCGGGTCCGCTGGTGGCGAAGGCCTGACCTCGAGCGAGCACGTCGCCCTTGCGGACCTGCACGGCGGCGAGCCAGGAGTACGTGCTCGTGAGCTCGCCGCCGTGGTCCAGCGTCACGAACAGGTGTCCTCCGACCTTGCCGGCGAACGCAACGACCGCCCCCTCCGGGGCGCGCACCACGGTCCCGATGGGAACCGCGATGTCGATGCCCCGATGGCCGGCGCCGAAGGGCGACTCGGGCGGGTCGAAGCCACGAAGGACCGGACCGTGCACGGGCCACGACCACGTCCCCGGAGGCAGCGCCGCCGTGACGGCCGGCACCGGCAGGTCGGAAGCACCGGGGCCGGCCGTGCCGGGGCCGGCAAGCAGCAGGGCGAGGGGGAGGGCGAGCGCGTGGTGTAGCACGTCGTCACCTCCATCGTCGAACCGGCCCGGAGCCTAGTCCCTAACGTCGCGGCGGGCTGTGACGCACCTCACGGCCGCGAGCGACTACTCGTTCTCGGCCAGCTGGAGCCGGAGCTGTCCGACGGCCTTCGTGTGGATCTGGCAGATGCGCGATTCGGTGACGCCGAGGACGTCGCCGATCTCCGCGAGGGTGAGGCCCTCGAAGTAGTAGAGGGTGACGACGATCTTCTCGCGCTCGGATAGCGAGTTGATCGCCGCCGAGAGCAAGCCCCGCGTCGCCTGGCCCTCGAGGCCGGTCGTCGGATCCACCGTGCGATCGGCCAGCGTGTCCATCAGCGAGACCTGCTCCCCGCGATCCCCGCCCACCGCGAGGATCTCGTCCAGCTGCAGGACCTGCACGAAGGAGATCTGGTTGACGACGTCGTGCAGCTCGCGGAGCGACATCCCGAGGCGACCCGCGAGCTCGTTCTCGGTGGGCGCGCGCTTGAGCTGGGTCTCGAGGTCCGTGTGGGCCCTCTCGATCTCGCGCGCCTTGTAACGGACCGAGCGCGGGACCCAGTCCATCGCCCGCAGCTCGTCGATGATCGCGCCCTTGATCCGGGGGATCGCGTAGGTCTCGAACTTGTTGCCCCGAGCCGGGTCGAACTTCTCGAGCGCGTCGATCAGGCCGAACATCCCGTACGACACCAGGTCGGCCTGCTCCACGCTGGCGGGCAGGCCGGTCGCGACGCGGCTCGCGACGTACTTCACGAGCGGCGCGTAATGCAGGATCAGGCGATCGCGGACCTCGTCGGTGCCGCCGGCACCCTTGTACTCGTCCCACAGGCGCGAGAGTTCCAGGGCGCGCTCGTCGATCGGGGCCCGTTCGGGCGAAGGTCCCTCTTCCTCCGGCTTGGCTCGCGAGGTCCGCTTGGCCTTGAGCTCCTTGGCGGGCTCGGTCTTCGCGCGCGCCATCAGGCCCTCGGATGGCTCCGCTCGTACGCCTCGAACAGGCGTGAGCGGGTGACGTGCGTGTACCGCTGGGTGGTCGCCACGCTCGCGTGGCCCAGCAGCTCCTGGACGACCCTGATGTCGGCTCCTCCCTCGAGCAGGTGCGTGGCGAACGAGTGGCGCAGCGTGTGCGGGGTCACCCGGCGGCCGGCAAGCGTGGAGCCTCCGTATCGTCCCACAAGGCGTCGAACGTCGCGCGGTCCGATCGGCCGGGATCGGCGGTTGAGGAAGAGAGCCTCGGCCCCGCCCTCGGGCAGCATCAGCGGGCGCCCCAGCGCGATCCACTCGGCGAGCGCGAACCGTGCTGGATCGGACATCGGCACATCGCGTTCCTTCGAGCCCTTCCCGAGCACGAGCACCCGTCCTCGCCGGATGTCCACGCGGTCCGGCGTGAGGCCGGCGACCTCGGAGACGCGCAGCCCCGATCCGTACATGAGCTCCAGGATCGCCCGGTCACGGAGCGCAACGGCCCGATCGAGGTCGGCGACGCCCGACGCCGCGGATGGGGCCTCGACCAGCGCCGCGGCCTCGGGAACCCGCAGGACGGTCGGCAGACGTGAGATCACCTTCGGCCTGCCGAGCAACAGGGCGGGGTCTCGATCGACCTCCCCGGTGGACAGGGCCCACCGATAGAAGGTGTGGATGGCCCCGACCCGCCGGGCGATCGACGCGCGCGCGTAACCGAGGGTCGTGAGCTGCGCGAGGAACCGACGGAGGTCATCGAGGTCGGCTCCCCGCAGGCCGCGGCGCGTCCGAGACAGGAACGTCCCGAGCTGCGTGAGATCGCGGCGGTAGGCCTCGACCGTGGCGGCGGCGAGATGCCGCTCGAGTCTGAGATGGTCGACGAAGCCCTCGATCAGGGCTGCGTCGGTCGGGGGAAGCTCGCGGGCGGTCATGATCCTCCCGGTTCGGTTCCGACCTTGTACCAACGCGACGGGTGCCATTCAAGCAAGGGGCGAGCGTACGATGCGCGGATGGAGCTCGACCTGTTCGTCACGCCCGGGCTCGGCGACAACAGCTACGTGGTGTCCTGGGGGGACGAGGCCGCCGTCATCGACCCACAGCGAGACGTCGATCGGTTCGTCGAGACGGCACGGTCCCGCGACGCGCGGATCCGATACGTCATCGAGACGCACGTCCACAACGACTACGTCTCCGGGGCGGGGGAGCTCCGGGTGGCGACCGGCGCCGAGATCCTGGCTCCGGCGACCGGCGGCTACGCCTTCCCGACGACGCCGGTTGAGGACGGGACGCGGATCTCGATCGGCGACGGGAGCCTCGAGGCGCTCGCCACGCCCGGTCACACGCCCGAGCACACGTCCTACCTGTTGCGGGACTTCGATGGCGAGGGCGTCGCACTGTTCTCGGGAGGAAGCCTGATCGTCGGGAGCGCCGGACGGACGGACCTGCTCGGCCCCGAGCGCGCCGACGAGCTCACGCGTCTCCAGTTCCGGACCATGCGTCGGCTCTCCGCGCTCCCGGACCAGGTCCTGCTCCTGCCGACCCACGGCGCCGGAAGCTTCTGCGCGAGCGCGCCGCCCAGCAGCGAACGCACCTCCACGCTCGGCGACGAACGACACCTGAACCCGGCCCTGGCCGACCTGGACGAGGAGGCGTTCGTGCGGCAGCAGCTGGCCGGCCTGGTGGCGTACCCGGACTACTACGCGCACATGGCGCCGATCAACCGCGCCGGGCCGCCCGTGTTCGGCGCCGTCCCGATCCCGGCGGCGATGACGGTGGACGACGCGGCGGCGGCGCTCGCCGGCGGCGCCTGGCTCGTGGACACGCGGAACGGCTCCCACTTCGCGGGCGCCCACGTGCCGGGCTCGCTGAACGTCCCGCTCGAACCCTCGTTCGCGGCGTACGTCGGGTGGCTGCTCCCGTTCGCCACTCCGATCGTCCTCCTGGTGGAGTCGCACGAGGGGCTCGTGGAGGCCTCGACCCAGCTGCACCGGATCGGGTGGGATCCGGTGCTCGGCCACCTCGAGGGCGGGGTCGCGACCTGGGCGGCGTCGGGCCGGGAGACCGCCTCGTACCCCGCGATCGGTGTCGAGCAGCTCGTGGCGGAGATCGGGCGCGGGGAGGCCGGGGACGTCGTCGACGTGCGCCAGAAGACGGAGTGGGACGCCGGCCACCTCGAGGGATCCCGGCACGTCTTCGTCGGAGACGTCCCCGACTCGGCCGACGCCTTCTCGCGCTCCGTGCGCTCTACGATCGTCTGCGCGAGCGGCTACCGCTCCTCCATGGTCGCGAGCATGTTGGCGCGCGAGGGCGTGCCGGTCCGCGTGGTGTCGACGGCGGGCGTGCCGCGGGCGCTTCGGCTGCTCCGCGGGGGAGCCTGAGCGGACCGCGCCTTCAGCGTCGACTCGTACCGACCGCCCACGCTCCGCACGAAGCCACGCAGCTCCAGCCGCATCAGGACCTGCACGACCTCGGGCACGGTCGAGCCCATCTCGGCCGCGATGCGGTCCGGCAGCGTGGGGCCCGCGAGCCGGTCGAGCACCTCCCGGTCGGCGGCCGACAGGTCGGCGGACCCCCCGAGCGGCTCGCCGACCGGCTCGAGACCCAGATCGTCGAGGAGGTCCGCCGCGCCCCGGATCATCGTGGCGCCGTCCCGGATCAGGCGCAGCGGCACGGCCGCGAGAGGGCTGTTCACGGGTCCCGGGACAGCGAAGACGTCGCGCCCGAACTCCATCGCGTGCTCCGCGGTGATCAGCGAGCCGCTACCGTCGGCACCCTCGATGACCACCGTCGCGGAGCACAGGCCGGCGACGATCCGGTTGCGGGCGGGGAAGTTCCAGGGGTCCGGCGGCACCCCTGGCGCGTACTCGCTCACGACGCCGCCGCTCGCCCGGATCCGGCGGAGGAGATGGCGGTTCCCCGGCGGGTAGTCGACGTCGAGCCCGCATCCGAGCACCGCGAGCGTCGCCGCGCCCACCGACAGCGCGCCCTCGTGCGCAGCGGCGTCGATCCCGCGTGCCGCGCCGCTGACGACGGTGACGCCCGCCGATCCGAGACCGCGACCCACCTCTCGAGCCTGCTCGCGCCCGAGCTCGGTGCATCGCCTCGCGCCCACCACGGCGACGGCCCGCGTCACATCGGGCGGCGATGGTCCGGCGACGAACACCCCCGCAGGCGGGTCGTGGATCGACCGGAGCTGCTCGGGATACCCCGGATCTCCCCAGGGTACGAACCGCGCGCCGCGGGCTCGGACCGCCGCGGCGATCGCATCGGGGTCGAGCGCGGAGGCGAAGGCCCGGTCCTTCTCGCTGCCGGCCTCCCCGCGGCCGATGGCAGCCAACGCGGCCGAGGCCGTACCGGATCGAACGGCCAGCTCGAGGAGCCGGCGCGGCGTGATACCTCGGAGCGAGACGAGCACGAGGAGCGCGCGCCGGTCCTGGTCCGCCTCCGCGAACCCGTCGGGCCACGCGGGCCAGGGATCGGACGCGGCTCCCGTGGATGGATCCGAGACCTCAGCCGGCATGCTCGAGCTCGAGGGACGGTGGCGTCCGACGATACGCCAGGGCCTCGACGACGTGATCGGGGCCGACGTCATCCGATCCGGCCAGGTCCGCGATGGTCCGGGCGACCTTCAGCGCACGATCGAAGCCGCGACCCGTGAGGCCGTGCCGGTCGACGGCCTCGGCGAGGATCTCGTGCGCCTCGCCGGAGACCCGGGCCTCGCGCCGAACGATCGGTCCGGGGAGCTGCGCATTGCAGGGGGAGCCGATGCGTGCGTATCGGCGCCGCTGACGGTCCCGTGCCACCTCGACGCGCTCGCGCACGATCGCCGAGGCCTCTCCCGCTCCCTCGCCGAGGAGCTCCTGGCGGGTGAGCCGCGGGACCGAGACCTGCAGGTCCACACGATCGAGCAGCGGGCCGGAGAGCTTGCCCGAGTAGAGCGATACGCGGTCGTCCCGGCACGAGCAGCGACGGGTGGCGTCCCCTCGGTACCCGCACGGGCATGGGTTGGACGCCGCCACGAGCGTGAAGCGCGCGGGGAACTCCGCCGTTCCCGTCATCCGGGTGACCACCACCCTGCCGTCCTCGAGCGGCTGACGCAGCCCCTCGACCGCATCCCGGCGGAACTCGGTGAATTCGTCGAGGAACAGCACGCCGTGGTGCGCGAGCGAGATCTCGCCCGGACGCAGACGCGTCGACCCGCCGCCGAGCAGCGCCGCCGGCGAGACCGTGTGGTGCGGCGACCGGAACGGTCGCTCGCGCACGAGCCCCCCGTCGAGGAGTCCGGCCACCGAGTGCAGCTGGGTGACCTGCAGCGCCTCGTCCCGGGACATCGCGGGCAGGATGGTGGGCAGCCGCCGGGCCAGCATCGTCTTGCCCGCGCCCGGCGATCCGACCAGCAGGAGGTTGTGCCCGCCGGCGGCCGCGACCTCGAGCGCTCGACGCGCCTGCGCCTGCCCGCGGACCTCGGCCAGGTCGACGGGGTGGGAGATCACCCCCTCCGATCGGGTCTCCGGCGTCGGTGCGGGCCGCCACGCTCCCCGCAGGAACGCGACGACCTCGGCGAGCGTGGGAGCCCCGATGACCTCGAGGCCCTCGACGAGGCCGGCCTCGGCGGCGTTGGCGTCGGGGACGACGACGCCGCGCAGCCCGGCGCGCTCCGCGGCGATCGCGACCGAGAGCACCCCCGGCGTCGAGACGAGCACTCCCTTCAGCGAGAGCTCGCCGGCGAACACCCATCCGGAGAGCCGACGCTCGGGGACCTGCCGGGTGGCCGCCAGGACGCTCACGGCGACGGGGAGATCGAGTCCGGGACCCTCCTTGCGCAGGTTGCCGGGGACGAGGTTCACGACGACCCGGCGGAGCGGCCACTCGAGCCTGGCGCTCTCGATCGCCGGGCGGATCCGTTCGCGGGCGTCCTGGATCGCCGCCCCGGGCTGTCCCGTGAGCGTCAAGGACGGCAGGCCCCGCCCGACGTGCGACTCAACGGTGACGGGATACCCCCGCACTCCAACGACGGTGACGCCGGTGACCTTCCCGTACACGGTCGCGCGACCCTAGCGCGCGCCACCGACATGGCCGGCGCGCGGAGCTCCCCCTCAACCGTCCGTCAGAACGCGTCCTCGAATATCTCGACGTCCGCACCGCCAGGCCCGAGCCACACGCTGGCAACGTCGAACCGCACGGCCCCGACCCGCGCCCCAGCGTCCAGCAGGAACGCCTCCGCGAGCTGTCGGAGCTTCCGCCTCTTGGACCACGTCACCGCCTCGTACCCCCCGCCGAAGGCGGAACCGCTGCGCGTCTTCACCTCGCACACGACGAGCGTGTCGCGTCTGCACAGCACGAGGTCCAGCTCGCCGATCGCGCATCGCCAGTTGCGCACGACCAGGGCGTACCCTCGGCGCTCGTAGACGCGGAGCGCGGCATCCTCCCCGGCTCGGCCGCGGGCGGGTCGAACGTCGCGCGTGGACGCTTCCATGAGGCGACGGTAGTCGCCCGCACCGACACGCCTCAGTCGGGGTTGGGATCCACCCAGGGGGTGTCCGTCTCAGCCACGTACGCGTGGACGGCCGTTCCGATCGTCGGGAACCGATACCGCTCGCCGATGCGCTCGGCGAGCCCATCGACCTTGAGCTGGTCCCAGACCCCGCCTTTCAGCTCGGCGAACACGAACCGGACGTCACGTGCCTCGAGATCGCCGAGCAGGTCGGCGAGGGTGCGGGCCGCGGTCGCGTCGACGTCCGTGATCGGCTCGGCGGCCACCACGACCCATCGCGCCGGCGGGTCGGCATGCCGGACCTGTCGGAGCACCCGCTCGCGGAACCGCGCGGCGTTCGCGAAGAACAGGGGGGCGTCCCACCGGTAGAGCACGAGGCCTGGGATCTGCAGGCCCTCGGGGTGCCGCGTGATGTCGTGGTAGCCCTTCAGGCCGGCGACCCGACCGAGCACCGCATCGTGTGGGATCCACGCGCGCCGCACGAACTGCGCCAGCGCGAGGGCGATCGCGAGGAAGATCCCGGGGATCACCCCGAGCAGCGCGACGCCGAGGAAGCACACGAGCGAGAGCCAGGACTCGGCCGGACGGATCCGCCACAGGCGGCGCACCCCCCTGACCTCGACGAGGCTCGTCGCGGCGACGATGACGATCGCGCCCAGGGTCGCCTGCGGCAGGTTCCGGAGCAGGCCCGGGACGAACACGAGGAGCAGGGCGATCGCGACCGCGCCGACCACACCGGTGAGCTGTGTCCGGGCTCCCGCGGACTCGGCCACGGGCGTCCTCGACGCGCTGCTCGAGATCGGGAAGCCCTGGAACAGACCGCCGGCGGCGTTGGCCAGGCCGAGCGCGATCATCTCCCGGTTCGGATCGACGTCATCGCCGAGCCGCGCTGCGAAGGTTCGCGAGAGCACGCTCGTGTCCGCGAAGGCGACCAGCGCGATCGACAGCGCGGCGGCCGCGAGCGTGGCGAGGTCCGCGACGTCGACGGACGGGACGGCGAACGACGGCAGCCCCTCCGGGAGGGGACCCACCACGTCCACCACGCCGCCGAGATCGAACACGGCGACCGCCGCGATCCCGACGATGACCGCGACGAGCACCGCGGGCACGCCCGGTACGTACCGGCGACCCACGATGACGATGGCCATCGAGACCGCCCCGACCGCGAGCGCGGCGCCCACGGTCTGCCCGTCCACGACCCCCTCGACGAAGGCGACCGCCTGCGGCACGAGGCCGTCTGCGTCCGTGGAGAACCCGAAGACCTTCGGGAGCTGGCTCACGATCACCGTCAACGCGATCCCGTTCAGGTACCCGTAGCGGATCGGGAGCGAGAGCAGGTCGGTCAGGTACCCCAGGCGTGCCAGCCCTGCCCCGACGAGCAGGAGCCCGACGAACAGTGCGAGCATGCCGGCCAGCGCCACGGTCTGGTCGGGGTCGCCGTGGGCCAGGGGCACGACCGTCACCGCGATCATCGGAGCGAGCGACGAGTCGGGCCCGAGCACCAGGATCCGGGAGGGGCCGAAGATCGCGTACGCGAGCAGCGGGACCATCGTCGCGTACAAGCCCGTACTCGCCGGCAGGCCCGAGGCCTCCGCGTACCCCATGCCGACCGGAACGAGGAACGCGGTCAGGACGAGGCCGGCGGCGAGGTCGCGTCCGAGCCAGGATCGCCGGTAGGTCGCGACGACGCCAAGTCCAGGGACCCACCCGGCCAGGCGACCCCGTCGCTCCCGTCTCGGCTGGCCGTCGACCGTCACCGTCGACCGGTCAGCTGGGCAGCGTCATCGTCTCGTCCCGGCGGAGCTCTTCGACGTTCACGTCCCGTCGGGTCATCACGCGCACGCTGGAGACGAACCGCGCGGGGCGGAACATGTCCCACACCCACGCGTCCCCGAGGACCACCTCCACCCAGCCGTCGCCCTTCTGCGTGACCTCGACCTGGTTCGCGAGGTAGAAGCGGCGTTCGGTCTCGACGACGAATGCGAACATCGGCAGGACGTCGCGGTACTCGCGGTACAGCTCGAGCTCTCGCTCTTCCTCGAACCGCTCGATGTCGTCCTCTTCGTGGTTCACTCGCCCTCCGCCGTCTCCCCCACCCTATCCGGCGCCGGCGCGTCGTAGTACCCGGTGGCAAGGCCCTTGAACGAGTACCGGTGGATCGGCGTCGGACCGAGCCGCCGGATCGCGTCCCGATGCTCGGCCGTCCCGTAGCCGCGGTTGTGGTCGAACCCGTAGGCGGGGAACCGGCGATGGTAGCGGTCCATCATCCGGTCGCGCGTGACCTTCGCGACGATCGACGCCGCGGCCACCGAGGCCGTGACGGCGTCGCCCTTCTTGATCGACAGGTTCGGGACCGGGAGGCGCCGGATCGGGAACCCGTCAGAGAGCACGTAGTCCGGCTCGACGGGGAGCGAGACCACGCACCGACGGAGCAGCGCCACGTTCGAGCGATGCAGGCCGCGCCGGTCGATCCGGGTGGGCATGCACCTCTTGACCGTCCACGCCACCGCCTCGCGCACGATGCGCTCGTACGCCACCTCCCGCTGCGCGGCCGTGAGCCTCTTCGAGTCGTCGATGCCCTCCAGGTCGAAGCCCTCGGGCAGGATCACGGCGCCGGCCACCAGCGGTCCCGCGAGCGCGCCCCTGCCGGCCTCGTCGACGCCGGCGACCCGGCGGAACCCCTGCTCGCGCAGCCCGCGTTCGTAGCGCCCGAGGTCGAGGACTAACGCAGCCATCCGATCCTCGACGGCGGCCAGACGATGACGAAGGCACGCCCGATCACCTTGTCCACCGGGACGAACCCTAAGCCGAACCGGGAGTCGTTCGAATTCAGCCGGTTGTCCCCCAGCACGAAGAGCGCTCCTTCCGGCACCTGCTCTGGACCATAGTCCCTCGTGTCCTGCGGAGGCTTCAGGTAGGGCTCCCTGATCCGGATCCCGTCCACGTACAACCGGCCATCGCGGAGCTCGACCGTCTCCCCCGGCAGGCCGATCACCCGCTTGATGAAGTCCTCGTGCTCGGGCCGCGCGAACCCCAGGCCCTCGGACAGCCAGTGCAGGAAGCCGCCCACCAGCCCCCGGTCCGGACCGGGCCGGCCCTGCGGATCGGAGAACACGACGATGTCGCCGCGCTCCGGCTCGTACAGGATCTTGCGCACGAGCACCCGATCGCCCGGCTGCAGGGTCGGCTCCATCGAGCCCGAGGGGATGTAGAAGGCCTGGACGAAGAAGGTCTTCAGGACGATCGCGAGCCCGAAGGCGATCAGGATCAGGATCGGGAGCTCGCGCAGGAACGAGGAGCGCTCGCGATCCTTCTCCGAAGACTGCGCGGTTGCGGTCCGGCCCGAAGGCTCGGCGGCCGTCGAGGGCTCCGCGGCCGTCGAGGGCTCGGTGACGGCGGTCCCGTCGAGGGGCTCGTCGGAGCCCGACGGGGATGCGGTCACGCCTAGCCCTGGACCTCTGCCTCGGCTTCGGCCTCGGCGCCGGCCTCCGCCGGTGCGTCCTCGTCGGCGGGGTTCTCGGCCTCGGCGGGCGGCTCCTCGGACGCGCTCGCCTCCGCGCCCTCCGGCTCCGCCTCGGCGACCGCCTCGATGTCGTCGCCCTCCGGCTCACCCTCCTCGAGGACGGCGGTCGCGGCCTCAAGGCGCGCGGCCTCCGCCTCGGCGATCGCCGCGAGCTCCTCGTCGCCCAGCCGCCGCTCCTTGATCCGGGCCTTCTTGCCGGTGCGCTCGCGCAGGTAGTAGAGCTTGGCCCGGCGGACCTTGCCGCGCGTGACGACCTCGAGCTTGCCGATCGAAGGCGAGTGCAGGGGGAACGTCCGCTCGACCCCCACCCCGAACGAGATCTTCCGGACGGTGAACGTCTCCTGGAGACCCCCGCCCTGCCGGCGGATCACGACGCCCTGGAACACCTGCTGGCGCTCGCGGCCCGCCTCCACCACACGGACGTGCACCTTCACGGTGTCGCCCGGGCGGAACTCAGGGATGTCCGCGCGCAGGTAGGCCTTGTCGACGAGATCGGTCTTGTTCATGCGAGATGCCCCATGGGTGGGGACGCACAATGGTAGCAGGCGTTCCGGCCCGGTCCCGTCAGTCCGGGAGCAGGTCCGGGCGGTTGCGACGCGTCTTGTCGAGGGCGGCCGCTCGGCGCCAGCGTTCGATCTCCGCGTGGTTGCCCGAGAGAAGGATCTCCGGGACGGCCATCCCCCGGAACTCGGCCGGGCGCGTGTAGTGCGGATGATCGAGCAGGCCCTCCTGCCCGAACGAGTCGCGCTCGTGGGACTCCTCGCGCCCGATCACGCCCGGGACCAGGCGCGTCACCGCCTCCAGCAGCACGAGCGCCGGCACCTCCCCGCCCGACAGGACGTAGTCGCCGATCGACACCTCCTCGGCGGGAAGGCCCTCCACCACGCGCTCATCCACGCCCTCGTAGCGGCCGCAGATCAGGACGAGCCACGGCTCCTCGGCGAGCTCGCGCACGAGCGCCTGATCGAGCCTGCGTCCCGCCGGCGAGAGCAGCACGACGCGCCTGGTTCCCTCGCCGAGCGCCTCGACCGCGGCGAACACCGGCTCGGGCTTCATGACCATCCCGGGGCCGCCCCCGTACGACTCGTCGTCGACCTGGCGATGGCGGTCCGCTGCGGACTCACGGATGTCGTGCACGCGCACGTCGATGAGGCCGGCGTCGATGGCCTTCCCGAGGAGGCTCTCGCGCAACGGGCTCTCGAAGATGCCCGGGAAGATCGTCAGGACGTCGATCCGCACCGTGGCAGGCTAACCCGGTTCCTCGGGCGCGGTGAGGCCGGGGATCTCGCGCACGACGATGCGTCGACCCTCGATGTCGACCTCGACGAGAACGTCTCCCAAGACGGGGATCAACGTCTCGACCTCGGCCTCATCGACGGCGGACCAGACGTCGTTCGCCGCGGTATGGATCACCTCCCGGACGGTTCCGAGCGAGAGGCCGGAGTCCGTCGCGACCGAGCAGCCCTCGATCTGGTGATCCCACCACGAGCCCTCGGGCAGCGAGGGCGACGAGGACTCCGGCGCGACGAGCAGCGCGGTCTGGAGCGCCTCCGCCTGGACCCGATCGCCGACCCCCTCGAAGGTCACGAGCAGCTTGTCCCGGTAGGGACGGGACGACGCGACCGTCAGCGAACGCCCATCCTCCGTCCGAAGGACCGATCCGCGGTCGAAGCGCTCGGGCACCTCGGACAGCACGACGACGACGACCTCGCCGCGGACGCCGTGGGCCTTGCCGATGCGCCCGACCGCGACGGTCGGCTCGGACATGTCAGTCGGCGATCTCGACGTGCGTGTGATGGATGCCCTGACGCACCGCGGCAGCCTTCACGACCGTCCGGATCGCGCGGGCGGTCCGCCCACCGCGCCCGATCACCTTGCCCATGTCGTCCTTGGCCACGCGGAGGGTGAGCAGGACCCCGCGGTCGTCCTCGACCTCCTCGACCTGGACCCCGTCGGGCTCGTCGACGAGCTCTCGCGCGAGGTACTCGAGGAGCTCCTTCACGTCAGGAGGCCTTCGCGGCCGCCTTCTTCTCGGCCTTCGGGCGCTCGGCCGCGAACTTCTCCCAGATGCCGACCTTGGTCATCAGCACCTTGACCGTGTTGCTCGGCTGGGCGCCGACGCGCAGCCAGTGCAGCGCGCGCTCCTCGTCGATATCGATCAGCGAGGGGTCCTCGAGCGGGTGGTACTTCCCGATGTTCTCGATGAAGCGGCCGTCGCGCGGGCTCCGCTGGTCGGCCACGACGACGCGGTAGTAGGGACGCTTCTTCGCCCCGAGCCGCTTCAACCTGATCCGAACCGCCATCTCGTCTCTCCACTTCCCTCTACGTCCGTTGGCCGGGGATGGTCGGCATCCCGGGGATCCGGGGCATGCGCTTGCCGCCCATCATGCTCTTCATCATCTTCCGGGCCTGCTCGAACTCCTTGAGCAGGGCGTTCACGTCCGCGGTGGTCGCTCCGGACCCCCGCGCGATCCGCAGGCGCCGGGACCCGCCGATGATAGCCGGATTCTGGCGCTCCTCCCTGGTCATGCTCTGGATGATGGCCTCGGCGCGCGCCATCTGGCCGTCGTCCACCTGCAGGTCCTTCAGGGCGTTCTTGCCCCCGGGGACGCCCGGGAGCATCGCGAGCAGGTCCTGCATCGGGCCAAGCTGCTTCACCGCCTGCATCTGCTCCAGGAAGTCCTCGAGCGTGAACTTCGCCTCGAGCATCTTCTTGGCCGCCTCGGCGGCCTTGTCCGCATCGAGGTTCTCCTGCGCCTTGTCGATCAGCGAGAGCACGTCGCCCATGCCCATGATCCGCGAGGCCATCCGGTCCGGGTAGAAGGGCTCGAGGTCCTGTGGCTTCTCCCCCGTGCCGACGAAGAACACGGGGCGGCCGGTCACCGCGGTGATGGAAAGGGCCGCGCCGCCGCGAGCGTCGCCGTCGAGCTTGGTCAGCACGAACCCCGTCGTGTCGACCTCACGCATGAAGGCTTTGGCTTGGACGATCGCGTCCTGCCCGGTCATCGCGTCGCACACCATCAGCACCTGGTGGGGCTTGACCGTGTCCTTGACGCGACGGGCCTCTCGCATCATCTCGTCGTCCACGTGCAGGCGCCCCGCGGTGTCCACGATCACGACGTCGTGGCCCTCGCGGCCGGCGTGCTTCAGGCTGGCCTTGGCGACCTTCACGGCGTCCCTGCCGTCCGAGACCACCTCGACGCCGATCTCGCGGCCGAGCGTCATCAACTGGTCCACAGCGGCCGGGCGCCAGAGGTCGGCGGCCACCAGGAGGGGGCGCTTGCCCTTGGACTTCAGCTGTAGTGCGAGCTTCGCGCATGCGGTCGTCTTCCCCGAGCCCTGCACGCCCGCCATCATCACGATCGCGGGCTTGGCGCCCGGCAGGGTGAACGGGGCCTGCGTCCCGCCCATCGTCGCCTGAAGCTCGTCGCGGACGACCTTGATCACCTGCTGAGCCGGCGTGAGGCTCTTCATGACCTCCTCGGAGAGGCATCGACGCCGGACGCGCTCGAGCAGGTCGTCGGCGACCTCGACCGCGACGTCGGCCTCCAGCAGGGCCGTGCGCATCTCGGTCAGCGCGTTGTCCACCTGCTTGGGGTGGAGCTTCCCGCGCGAGCGGAGCTTCTTGAAGATGCCGTCCAGGCGGCCGGAGAGGGTGTCGAACATCGGCAGGCTTTCCTCGTCGGGAACCCTAGGTTACGAGGCCTGCGTGGGCTCGGACGGGCCCGCGAGTACGGCCTCCACCGTCCGCAGGAGCGCCGTCGGCGAGAACGGCTTCGTGAAGTACTCGTCGGCGCCGAGCGAGATCACCCGCTCGCGGCCCTCCTCCCCGGTCGCCGTCACCACGACCACCCGCACGCCCCGCGTGGCGGGGTCCGCCTTCAACGCCGCGAGCACCTCGGTGCCCGGTCCTCCCGGGATGTTGAGGTCCAGGAACATGACGTCGGGCGGCTGCGCGTGCGCCATCGAGAGGGCGGAAGCCGCGTCGGTCGCCTCGCGGATCTGGAACCCTTCGGGCTCGAGGATCAGCCGCATCGCCTCGCGCATCGTGGGGTGGTCCTCGACGATCAGGATGTCGGCCTTGGGCATGTCACTCGCCCAGAAGCCGGCGCGCGAACGCCGTCCGCTCGAACGGCTCGAGGTCCCCGATCCCCTCGCCGGTGCCGACGAGCTTCACCGGCACCCCGAGCTGGTCCTTGACCGACAGGACGATCCCTCCCTTGGCCGTGCCGTCGAGCTTGGCGAGCACCACGCCCGTCACCTCCACGGCATCGGTGAACGCTCTGGCCTGCGCGATCCCATTCTGTCCCGTCGTAGCGTCCATTACGAGCAGCGTCTCGTCCGGGGCTCTCCCGGCCGCCTTCTCGATCACCCGCCGGACCTTCCGCAGCTCCTCCATGAGCGGCTCCTTCGTGTGGAGCCGCCCGGCGGTGTCGACGATCAGCACGTCCGACGCACGCGCCTGCGCCGACCTCACCGCGTCGAACGCGACCGAGCCCGGATCGGCCCCACGTTCCTGGCTCACGAGGTGCGCCCCGGCGCGTTCGGCCCAGACCTCCAGCTGCTCGGACGCCGCGGCACGGAAGGTGTCCGAGCCGGCGAGGCTCACCGCCTTCCCCTGCGCGGCGAGGCGCGAGGCGAGCTTGCCGATCGTCGTCGTCTTGCCCGAGCCGTTCACGCCCACGATCATGACGATGCCCAGCCGCTCGCTCGGCAGCTCGAGGGCTTGGTCCTCACCGAGGATCTCCTCGACCTCCCGGCCGACGAGCGACGAGGGGTCCATCCCCTGCCGGTAACGCGGGCGGACGTCGCCGACGATCCTCGAGGCGGTGGCGGGGCCCACGTCCGCCCTGACCAGGAGCTCCTCGAGCCCGGACCACGGATCCCCACCTTCCGCGCCGAACAACCCGCGGATCCGTTCGCCGAGGCCCGCGCCGGGCGCCGGTCGGGCGATCGGCCGGGCCTCCATCGTCTCGTCGGCTTCGACGCGGGCCTTGCGCCGAACGACGACCCACGCGAGCAGCAGCGCACCGAGGACGACCACGCCGATGATGGCCGCCATGAGCAGGAGGCTGGCCCCGAGCATCGCCTACGCCACGATGTCGGGCTCGGGCAGGGTCACGATGTCGTCGTAGTCGTCGTCCTCCGCCGCGCTCGCGGGCTCGACGTCCAGGCGCGCCTGCTCCGCGGGCGGCTCGAGCCGCTGGGCGATCACCTTGGAGGTGCCATCCTTGCCCATCGAGACCCCGTACATCATCCCGGCGACCTCCATCGTGCGCTTCTGGTGCGTGACGATGAGGACCTGGGCGTCGCGTGCGAAGCCCTCCACCAGCCGGATGAACCGATGCAGGTTCACGTCGTCCAGCGCCGGCTCCACCTCGTCCATCAGGTAGAACGGGCTCGGGCGGGCCTTGAAGATGGCGAACAGGAACGCCATCGCCGTGAGCGCGCGCTCGCCGCCCGAGAGCAGGGAGATGCGACGCACGCGCTTGCGGCCCGGACGCGCCTCGATCTCGATCCCGGTCTGCAGCAGGTCGCCGGGCTCGGTCGCGACGAGGCGGCCCTCGCCGCCGGGGAACAGCTCCTTGATGAGGCGCTCGAACTCGGCCGCGACGTCACGGTAGGCGGCCTCGAACGTGATGACGATCTCCTCCTCGATCCGCTGGACGACCTCGAGCAGATCGCGGCGCGCCTTGCGGACGTCGTCAAGCTCGCGCTGGAGGAAGGTGTGGCGCTCCTGCATCGCCTCGAACTCCCCGCCGGCGAGCAGGTTCACGCGGCCAAGCAGCCCCAGGCGCCGTTGCACGAGCTCGGCCCTGCGCTCCAGCGTCTGGACCGTGTCGTCCTCGGCAAGCTCGGCGACGGCCTCGGCGGCCTCGCGTTGGTGTCCCTCCCTGAGCAGCCGCTCGGCGTCGCGGATCCGCCGCTCGAGGTCACCGCGGGCGCGGTCCTCGTCCTCGTAGGCGTCGCGCAGGCGCTCGAGCTCGCCGGAGGCCTCGCGCCACCGCCGGTTGGCCTGGGACTCTTCCTCCGTCGCGGCGCGCTCGGCATCGGCGGCGGCGCTCCGGGCTGCGGTCACGGTCTCGAGGCTCTGCTCCGCCGCCGCGAGGCGCTCCTCGGCGGCCGCGCGGTCGCGACCGGCCGCCTCCGCCTGCGAGGCAAGCGCATCGGGATCCTGCGCGGCGAGCGCCTCCCTCTCGGCACGGACCGTCGAGATCCGCGACTCCAGCGCTGACCGGTCCCGGCGCAGGGTCTCCACGGCCACGCGAGCCTGGAACGGCAGCTCGGGTGTGCGGGGCAGGTCGGGGAGCTCGTGGACGACGGGCTCGGCCGCCGCGAGGCTCTCGCGCCACGCCGCCGCCGCGTCGTCCATCCCGGCTAGTCGTTGGGTCAGGATCTCCTCTTCCTTGCCGATCGAGCCGAGCTCGCCCTCGAGCCGCGCGATGCGCTCGGCGGCGCGCGTGATCTGCGCGTCCGCATCGCCGATCCGCTCGTCCAGCTCCTCGACCTCTGCACCGATCGCGTCGAGGCGCTCGCGGCGGGGCTGCTGGGCCATCGTGGCCTGGGCCAGATCGTGCTCGACGACCGTGAGCTCCCGTCGGATCTCATCGGCGCGGGAATCCGCCTGGGGCGCCGTCCGGATCATCGCCGGGCCCACCAGGACGCCCTCTGGCGTCACGAACGAGGCCTTCGGATGCTCCGCGTGCTTCGAGGCCGCTTCCTCGAGCGTCTCGGCGAGGTAGATGTCGCGGAGGACGGTGGACACGAGTCCCCGAACGGATGGGTCGGCGTCGACGACCGACAGCAGGGTGCGCTCGCCCGAGAGCATGAGGCCGGCGGGCCCTCCCCCGGCGATCGCGAGGATCGCGCCGTCGCCTCGCGGGGCGTCGTCGATGGCCCGGGCGCCGTCCTCGTACACGACGGCGTCCGAGAGCGGGCCGAGCCCCGCACGGAGCGCGCGCTCCCAGCCCTCGGCGGCGGCGACGAGCTCCCCGAGCAGGCCGGTCGCGCGGCCGCGATGACCATCGAGGAACCGCGACCCCGGCGTCTCCTGCAGGTCGGACAGGCGCGCGCGGAGCACGTCTCGGCGGAGCCGATGGTGGCGGAGGGCCTCCTCGAGCTCCGCAACGGTGTCCGCGAGCCGGTGCCGCTCTGCCTCGAGCTCGGCTCGGCGCTCGGAGAGCGGCGTCGTCTCCGCGTCCAGGCGCTCGACGTCCTCGGCGAGCCGCTCGCGCTCCGCCGCCGCCGATGTGATGCGCTCGCGCACCTGGTCCAGCGACTCCTCCAGTCGCGAGCGCTCGCGCTCGTGCGAGGCGAGTGAGCGGCGCAGCGTCTCCATCTCCGCGCGATGAGCCGCCGCCTCCTCCGAGATCCGACGGCGGTCCTCCTCGACCTGGCGTCGCGCGTCCGTTGCGGCCGCGAACTCGCGCTCGGCCCCCTCGAGCTCGGCCTCGCGCTCGGCGAGGTCGGCGACCACCTCGAGCCGGCGGGCCTCCAGGACCTGGAGGTCCTCCTCGAGCGCGGACAGACGGATCGCGCGGCTGCCCTCCGCGGCCAACGCCTGCCGGGCCTCGGACTCCAGCTCGACGGCGTGGCGGAGCTCGAGCTCGGCCGCGGACCTGGCCGCCTGCGCCTCGACGGCTCGGGCCTCGGCCTCCTGGAGCGCCCACCCGGCTCGGGCGCGCTCGTCCGCCACGAGCCGCACGCGCTCGTCCAGGGCGTCGAGCTCCTCGCGCGCCTTCGTGCGGCGAGCGAGCCCCTCGTCCCACCCGCCCGCTCGGCGCTCGCGCTCGTTCCACAGATCCCGCAGGCGGGCGGCCGCCAGGCGAACCGTGATGGCGTCCGCCTCGGAGGCGAGCTCCTCGTGGCGCTTGGCCATCTCGGCCTGCTGCTTGAGCGGCTTCAGCTGGCGCCGCAGCTCCGCGAGCACGTCCTGCAGGCGCAGCAGGTCCTGGTCCAGCCCCGCGAGCTTGCGCTCCGCGCGCTCCTTGCGCTTGCGGTGCTTGGCGATCCCGGCAGCCTCCTCGATGTAGGTGCGCCGTTCCTCCGGCCGCGCCTGCAGGACCTCCTCCAGCTGGCCCTGCCCCACCACCGTGTGGAGCGCCCGTCCGATGCCCGTCTCCGACAACAGCTCCTGGACGTCCAGCAGGCGCACGACCTGGCCGCCGATCCGGTACTCGCTCTCGCCGGAGCGGAAGATCGTGCGCGCGATCTCGATCTCCGACATGGGGACGGGGATCAGACCGGCGCTGTTGTCGATCACGAGCTTGGCCTCGGCCATGCCGAGGGCCGGCCGCTGGGGGCTCCCCGCGAAGATCACGTCCGCCATCTGGCCGCCGCGCAGGGCCCGCGGGCCCTGCTCCCCGAGGACCCAGCTGATGGCGTCGACGAGGTTGGACTTGCCCGAGCCGTTCGGCCCGACGATGACCGACGTGCCCGGAGCGAACTCGAGCACCGTCTTGTCGGCGAACGACTTGAAGCCTCGGATCTGGAGGGAGCGCAGGAACATGCGCGCCGATGCTAGCAGTGGCTCAGGCACGAACCGTGCATCTTCGACCAGGAAGATGCCGAGCTGTCACGCGGTGCCCTCAGCAGGCAGACTGCGCCGGTGAGACCCGAGACCGAGCCCCCGGTCGGCCCCCTCGTCGGGGGCGACCCCGCGGGCCCCCTGGAGCGCCGGGCGCTCCGGGGTCGCTTCGTCCGCCTGGACCCCCTCGATCCCGCCTCTCACGCCGAGCCGCTGTGGCGTGTCGCCCACGACGGGAGCCCCGAGGCGCGACGCCTGTGGACGTACATGCCCTACGGTCCCTTCCGCGACCCGGACGAGATGCGCGCCTGGCTGGAGGGGCTCTCCGGTTCGGCCGATCCGCTGTTCCTCGTCGCGAGCGGTCCCGGAGGACCCCTCGGGATGGCCAGCTTCCTGAACGCGGACACGGCGATGCGCCACGTCGAGCTCGGACACATCTGGTTCGCCCCCGCCGCGCAGCGCACGGAGGCCAACACGGAGGTCGCCTACCTGATGCTCAAGGAGGCGTTCGACGTCCTCGGTCATCGCCGGGTCGAGTGGAAGTGCGACGCGCTGAACGAGCGCTCGCGGGCCGCCGCGCTGCGTCTGGGGTTCTCGTTCGAGGGGATCTTCCGCCAGCACATGGTGATCAAGGGACGCAACCGGGACACGGCATGGTTCGCGATGCTCGACGGCGAGTGGCCCCCCGCGCGCGCAGCGTTCGAGCGCTGGCTCGCCGCCGACCCATCGGCGCGCCCGCCCCTCGCGTCGATACGTTAGCGGACCGAGAACCCCACATCGCCCACCGGATCCTCGGCGAGCACCTCGATCTCGTCCACGTGGGCGAGCTCGGGCCCGCGGCGCGACCACGCGACCATGTGCGCGACCGCGGCGTCGGGGCCCTCGAACACCGCCTCGACCGCGCCACCCGGCACGTTGCGGACCCATCCAGCCACGCCGACCCGGCGAGCCTCCACCGCGCAGCTCGCTCGGAAGAAGACCCCCTGCACCCGGCCGGTCACGATCACGCGCGAGCGAGCGGTCACTCCTGGATACTAGGGACCCATGGAACGCTATCGCCCGGGAACCGCGCTCCTCGTCGTCGACGTCCAGAACGACTTCGCCGACCCACGCGGCAGCCTGTACGTCGAGGGCGCCGACCGGATCCTCGAGGCCGTCAACGCGGAGGTGGCGCGGGCCGCGCGGCGAAGCTGCCCCGTCGTCTACACGCAGGACTGGCACCCGGAGGTGACCCCGCACTTCCTCAAGGACGGAGGGACCTGGCCGGTCCACTGCGTGATGGACAGCTGGGGCGCCGCCTTCCTGGAGGGCCTCGCCGTCGAGGGGCCGACCGTCTGCAAGGGGTCCGACGGCGGCAACGCCTACTCGGGCTTCAGCGTGTGGGACCCGGTCACCGAGGAGATCTCCTCGACGACCCTCGCACCGATCCTGCGGGACTGCGCCACCGAGCGGCTGGTGATCGTCGGACTGACCACGGACTACTGCGTGCTCGAGTCGACGCTGGACGCGATCCGCCTCGGCTTCGAGGTCATCGTGATCACCGACGCGATCCACGGCGTGGACCGCCGGCCCGGTGACGGCGAGCGCGCGCTCGAGCGCATGCGCGAGGCGGGAGCGCTCCTGACCGAGGGGAGCTCGTAGGCGAGCTCAGGACTGGCACTGCGGGCAGAAGTAGGCGTTGCGCCCCGAGACCTTCACCGCCTGGATCGGTGTGCGGCAGCGCCGGCACGGGAGGCCCGCCCGTCCGTAGACCTTGAGCTCGTTCTGGAACTCGCCGGGCTTGCCGAACAGGTCCACGTACGCCTCGTCCTCGAGCGTGGTCCCCCGGAACCGGATCGCCTCCTGCAGGACCTCCTGCATCGCGCGGTACAGGCGCCGGACCTCCTGCGAGGACAGCGTGTCCGACATCCGGTCGTACCGCAGCCCGGCCGCGAACAGCACCTCGTCGGAGTAGATGTTGCCGAGGCCGCTCACGAACTTCTGATCCATCAGCAGCTGTTTCATCTTGGCGGCGCGCTGCGCGAGGGCCGCGCCGAACGCCTGCCAGGTGAAGACGTGGTCGAGCGGATCGATCGCGATATGTTGCAGCTCCTTCACCTTCCCGAGCTCGTCGGGCGTCGCGACGAACATCTCGCCGAAGGTCCGCGGGTCCACGAACCGCAGATCGCCGCCCTGCGCGAAGGTGAGGACGACGTGGGTGTGCGGTGGCAGCGGGACCCGCTTGGTCCCGCGGACGAACTGGCCGCTCATGCCGAAGTGCGTCACGAGCACCTCGCCGTTGTCCATCTGGAGCAGGACGTACTTGCCGCGGCGCTCGGCCTTCGTGAACTTGCGTCCGATCACCCGATCGGTGAACTCCTTGCGCTTGCCGTGACGGCGGACCACCCGCATCGCGTTCTTCGAGGAGCGCACCTCGGCGGCCGCGACCTTGCGGCCGACCACGTCCTTCTCGATGTCGCGGCGCATCACCTCGACCTCGGGGAGCTCCACCTAGGCCCCCTTCGCCTGGGCCGGCTCGGCCCGCTCGGACAGACGGACGTAGGCCTCGTGCGCGGCCTGCTGCTCGGCCTCCTTCTTGCTGCGACCCATGCCGACCCCCCACTCCTTGCCGGCCAGCACCACCGTCGCCGTGAACTCCTTCTGATGGTCGGGACCGCGCTCCCGGATCTTGTACTCGGGCACGACGTGCAGCTCGGCCGAGGCGATCTCCTGCAGGATCGTCTTGTAGTCGCGCTCGCCCTCGCCGCGCACGTAGGCGATCATCCGCGGGCGGAACAGCCGCCGGACGAGCTTGCCGGCGGCGTCGAGCCCTCGGTCGAGGTAGACGGCGCCGAGCAACGCTTCCAGCGCGTCGGCCAGGATGCTGCTCTTGTCCCGTCCGCCGCTCATCTCCTCGCCCTTGCCCAAGAGGACGAAGCGACCCAGGCCGAGGTCGCGTGCGACGTCGGCGAGCGCGCCCATGTTCACGATGGCGGCCCGGAGCTTGGCCAGTTCGCCCTCGGGCATCTCGGGGAACTCGGTGAAGGCCATGTCCGTCACGACGATGCCCAGGACGGCGTCGCCGAGGAACTCGAGGCGCTCGTTGTTGGCCGTCAGGTCGTTCTCGAACGCGTAGGAACGGTGCGTCAGCGCGAGTCGGCGGAGCGACGCGTCGCGGAAGCGGACGCCGAGGATCCGGTCGAGCGCCTTCGGGCCGTCGCCCCCGCGGTCGCGAGCCACGCGACTACTCGACCTCGACGGCTTGGCGTCCCGCGTAGTAGCCGCAGTTGGAGCACACCCGGTGCGGCAGCTTCGGCTGATGGCACTGCGGGCACTCCGAGTACGTCGGCGGCTGCGCCTTCCAGTTGGCCTTGCGCTTGGCGCTGCGGGTGTGGCTCTGGCGTCGCTTGGGAACCGGCATCGGTCTGCTCCTTCTCGGGGGTCAGCGGCCCGCGTCGTCCGCGGCCGTCTCGTTGGTGTGGGCGATGTCGCCGAACAGCCCCTCCAGGGCCGCCCAACGAGGATCGGTGGACACGTGACCGGGGCACTCGCCCAGGTTCCGGTTCCCACCGCAGATCTCGCACAGCCCGAGACAGTCGGGCCGGCACAGTGGCGAGAACGGCATCTCGAGCACGACCGCGTCGCGCACCATCGGCTCGGGGTCGAGCGTGAGGTCGGGCTCGAGCGCGTAGTCCTCGTCCGGGCTCGGCTCGCGAGCCACCAGTTCGTGCACGTCCACGTCGAAGTCGCGCTCGAACTCGTTCAGGCAGCGCGCACACCGAAGCGTCATCCGCCCCTCGAACGACCCCGTGACGTAGATGCCCTCCACCACGCTCTCGAGGGTGAGGTCGCCTTCGATCGGCGCGTCCTCCGGGACCCCGGCGAGCTCGGTCCGAAGGTCGGGGACCGGCTCCTGCACGTGGATCGTCCTGGAGGCACCCGGGTGCTGCAGCAGGTCTCGGACGTCGATGGCTCGCATCACGCCTCCTCGGCCTCCTCGGGGGGTCCGATCCCCGACCCGCTCTCCGGCCCGATCTCCGGCCCGATCTCGCCGAGGCCGGGGGCCGCGCCGCGGAGCTTCTCGCGCCCGGCGACGACCTGGTCGATCGTCCGCGACAGCGCGTCGTTGGAGGCGACCATGTCCTCGAAGATCTTCTGCAGGATCCCCTCGAGCTGGGCGAGCTTGGCGTCCACGTAGTCCTCGGCCTCCAGACGGAGCCGGCGCGCGTCGTCGTCCGCCTCCTGCAGGATCCGCTCGGCCTCCTCGTTCGCGCGCTGCACGACGGCCTCGTGGCTCGCGAGCCGTAGCTGCTCCTCGCGAGCCTGCTCGACCATCGTCTCGGAATCGCGTCGGGCCTTGGCCAGGAGCTCCTCACGATCCTTCACCACCCAGCGCGCCTGCTTGATCTCCTCGGGCAGGGCGACCTTGAGCTCCTCGATGAGCTCGAGCACCTCCTCCCGGTTCAGCAGGGCGGACGATGACAGGGGCATCGACTTCGCGTCGCGCACCAGGTCCTCGAGCTGCTGGAGGCGGGCCGTGAGGTCCATCAGGACGCCCCCCCGAGTCGCTCGGCCAGGCGCTCGGCGACCGCCGGGGGCACGAGCCCGGACACGTCACCGCCGAAGCGGGCCACCTCCTTGATCAGCGACGAGGACAGGAAGGACCACTGTGGGCTGGTCGTCATGAACATCGTCTCGACCCCGGCAAGGCGGTGGTTCATCTGTGCCATCTGGATCTCGAACTCGAAGTCCGTGACCGCCCGCAGGCCCTTGACGATCACGCCGATCCCTCGCTGAGTTGCGTATTCCACGAGCAATCCCGAGAAGGCCGTGACCTCGACGTTGGCCATCGAGAGCGTGGCCTCCTTCAGCAGGCCGACCCGTTCCTCGGCAGAGAACAGCGGCTGCTTGGCGGGGTTGTCGAGCACGCCGACCACCAGCGCGTCGAAGCGCTGGGCAGCCCGTTCGATGATGTCGAGGTGACCGTTGGTGACGGGGTCGAACGTCCCCGGACACAGGGCGGTCAGGCCCATCTACGCCTCCCGGATGATCAGGACGAGGGTGTCGCCGTAGGTAAGGCGCCTCGCGACGGAAAAGTGTACCGGAATGACAAGCGTGGAACTCCTGCTCGGACGCGTGAGCACGAGGCTCCCGCCCTCCGCGAGCCACCCCCCCGCGAGCGCCTCGAGCACGCCCTCGACCTCTCGCACGGGGGTGTCGTAGGGGGGGTCGGCCAGGACGAGGTCGAACGGTTCGGACGGTTCGCCATCTCTGGTGACGAACCGAGCGACATCCCCGGCCGTCACCTCCGCCGCCTCCGTCAGGTGGGTCCGCTCGAGGTTGTCGCGGATCGCCCGGATCGCCCCGCGGTCGCGCTCGACCAGCACGGCATGCTCGGCGCCCCGGGAGAGCGCCTCGATCGCCATCGCCCCCGTGCCGGCGTACAGGTCCAGGACCCGGGCCCCCCGCACGAGCTCCCCCAGGCTCGAGAACAGGCCCTCGCGCGCCATGTCGGAGACCGGTCGGACGCCCCTGGGCACGGGCGCGAGGCGGATCCCCCTGGCCGAGCCGGCGACGACCCTCACGAGTGGAACAGCCAGTCGATCGAACGCTCGAACCGGGAGCGGAGCTCGTCGAGCAGGCCCGGGCGGGCATGGAGCTCCGGATCGGCCTCGATCGTGGCGAACGCCCGCGTGCGGGCACGCTTGACGAGCTCGACGTCCTCCGCCAGCCGCGCGAGCCGCAGATCCGGCAGCCCCGACTGCTTGATGTCGAACAGCGTCCCCTCCCCGCGAAGGGCGAGATCGACGTCGGCGAGCTCGAACCCGTCCGTGGTCCTCACCATCGCGTCCAGGCGCGCCCGCGCCTCGTCGTTCGTCTCCTCGGACTCGTCGAACAAGATGCAGGTGGACGGGTGCTCGCCGCGCCCGATCCGTCCACGGAGCTGGTGCAGCTGGGCCAGGCCGAACCGCTCGGCGTCCTCGACGAGCATCACGCGCGCCTCGGGGATGTCGACGCCGACCTCGATGACCGTGGTCGCGACCAGGACGTCGATCTCGCCG
>DASSJM010000060.1:0-5059 GCA_035691205.1 Actinomycetota bacterium | reverse complement strand
GCATCGGCCGTGGTTCCGAGCAGCTCGGCCCCGGCGGATCGGACGCCATCCAGGATCTCGGCCTCCTGCTGATCGCTGAGGTGCAGGTTCCCGTGCTGCGCCGTCCGGTCGATGAAGGCATGCATCGCCTCCACGGCCGCGGTCGGTATCAGGCCCAGAGATGCCTGGTTGAGGTACGTGCACCGTTCGAGGGCGGCGTAGGCGTCGCGGGGAACGAGTGAGGGCAGGTCCATCGGCTCAGAGCCCCGTGATCGCGTCACCGACGAGCTTCACGCCGAGCAGCAGGAGGATGACGGACATCACGGTCGCCTCGTTCGCGGCCAGCCACCCCCGCATCCGCTCGAGCGTGGCGGTGCCGCGATCGCCCGCGAACACCCGGTAGCCGACGGCGAGCGCCACGGAGGCCGAGGCCACCACGGTGTACAGGACGATCGCGAGCGCCTGGTCCGCGCCGGCGAGCTCCTCGGAGGCCAGCACCGCGGCGGCCGCGACGTTCATCAACAGGTTCTTCGGGTTCACGCCGCCGAGGAGCACCGCAAGGCCGAACGCCCGCACGGGACCGATGCCGTCGATCCGCGCCATCCACCCGGGCATCGCGACGTCGTCGCCGGGTCGCGGGCGTCCCCGCCACTTCTTCACGGCGCCGACCAGCAGGAGGGCGCCGAGGAGGAACCGGAGCACGACAGCGGTGGTCGAGGGGGCCTCGCCCGATCCGAGGTCCCCGGCCTCGGCGACCACGGTGAGCAGGGCGAGACCACCGGCAACCCCGACGATCCAGCCCACCAGGAACGCGATGCCGTTCGCGATCGCGCGCTTCGAGAACAGCATCGCGATCACCGCCACGATCGGGATCGGGCTGAGCGCGATCACGAGCGCGAAGGGGAGCATCTGGCCGAACGCGTCGCTCAAGGGTCCGTCCTCGACTCGGGTCGGTGCGCGGAGCCTACCGGCGTTCGCGGCCGAGGGACGGGGATCCCTGGTAACGCTCACCGTCCGTGAGGGGTTCATGGTCCAAGATGCGCGAGATGACCCTGCCGGATGCGGCACGGAGGGTGGCCCTGGATTTCGAGTCGTTCTTCCGTGCCGAGTACCGCTCGCTCTGTCAGGCCCTGGTCCTGCTGGTCGGTGACGCGTTCGAGGCCGAGGAGCTCGCCCAGGAGACGATGACCAAGGTGCTCGAGCGGTGGGACCGCGTCGGCACGATGGACTCGCCGGCGGGATACGCCTACCGGACGGCCCTGAACCTCCAACGCAAGCGGATCCGACGCCTGGCCGTCCGCGCGAAGCGACGGTTCGCGTTGGTGCCGGCGGCCGACATCGGAACCGACGCGAGCGACCGCCAGGACGTGCACCGGGCGCTCCAGACGTTGCCCGAGGGCCAACGGGCGGCGCTGATCCTCGTGGACTGGCTCGACATGGACACCGAGGAGGCCGGCCGTGTGCTCGGCCTCAAGCCGGCGAGCGTCCGGGTGCGGCTGCACCGGGCTCGCTCCGCGCTCCGCGACGCGTTGGGAGAGACCTCGTGAACGAGACGAAGGAACTGCTGCGGCGAGGCGTCGGGGACTTCGAGCCGACGCCGGACGCCTTCGACCGCGTGCTCGCGCGGCGCGACCGCAAGCACCGGAACCAGCGGGTCGCGGCCGGCGTCCTCGGCATCGCGGTGTTCGCGCTCGCGGCGATCGGGTTCGTCCGGCTCCTTGGATCCGAGGGCACCCCCGCGAGCGATCCTCAGAGCCCGTTCGCAGGCACCTGGGTCTCCACCAGCGACGCCGACGGCGGCACGCAGACGATGACCGTCAGCGCCTCGGCCGATGGCGCCGTCGAGATCGTGGTGACGGACGACGTCGCCACGGTGTGCTCGGGCACGCCCTCCACGATGACCGGCACCGGGCGGATCGAGGGCGGCACCGCGCTCGTCATCCCCGCGCCTGTGTACACGTGCGACGACGGGAGCGAGCCCGAGACCCTGAGCGGCCCCCCGCTCGAGGAGGTGCTCCGCGACTGGACCTTGGTCCTCGACCCCGAGACCGACACCCTCTCCGACGGCGTCGGCGGCGTGTGGGTGCGGGAGGGCGCGGAGGTCCCGAGCCCCGCGCCGCTCGAAGGACTCGACCAGTCGTGGGATCCCAGCCGCTTCGGCGGCACCTGGGAGTCGTCGCCCGCCGACACCGGGTTCCTCGGGACGTGGGAGTCGACCGACGTCGATGGGAGCTCTCTCCTCCTCGGGGTTCGCGTGGCCGCGGACCACTCCGACGGGTACGAGATCCTGCTCATCGACGGCGCGCTCAGCGGCGCGGAGGACTGCTACTCGTCGGAGTGGAACAGCATCGGCACCGGCCCGATCACCATGACCGGGATCGGGCAGGTCGAGGGGCGGGGGCTGGTCATGGACTCCCAGACCTGGCTCTGCGAGGGCGAGCCCGGGCCGAACGTCGTGACGGGAGACCGGGGCCTGAAGCTCGCGGCCGGCCACACCCCTCTCGTCTACGACCCCGGGACCGACACCCTCGTCGGTCCAGCCGGCAGCGTGCCTGATGCTCCCTCCTGGATGAAGGGATTCGGCGTGGTGTGGCACCGACGCTCTCCCGGGAGCGACCCGATCGCGCTCCCGTTCTGGGGGGTCTGGCCCCAGACGAACCTGGAGGAGGCCCAGGACGCGCAGCGGCAGGCCGACGCCGGCGACCCCGCCTTCACCTGGCAGCTCGCCCCGGAGCTGGCGTCCCCGCCGGAGGGCGAAACGTTCCTGTTCCCGTACGTGTTCCCGAAGGAACCAGCCGACGCGGACCGAGCGGAGATCCTGGCCCGGTTCTTCCGGGACGTCCTCGGGTGGGAGCGCTATGTGACCGTCGCCAGGCGCGATCCGTCCTACGGGGACGCCGGGTGGACGTTCGTGCGGATCCGGTGCGGTCCACGGACGAATCCCGTGTACCCGGACGACCCGCACGGCGGGGACTGCCCGCCGACGCTCGACGACACCCACTATGAGACGGTCTCATTGATGCTCACGCAGCCCGTCCGGACCGGTCCGACCGGGATCTGGGTGGTCAGCGGATGGACCGAGCTCGCTCCGTCGGATGACCCAGCCAGCGACCTCCGCTACCACGAGTGGGTGGATCGGCAGTACGAGCAGGTGGTGCCTCCCAGCGAGGCCGAGCTCGTGGAGGCCCTCGAGGCGTTCCTCTCCGCCAGGGTCGCGGGCGAGGGGGCGGAGGCGTACCTGACCGAGGATTTCTACTGGTGGCGGCCCCGCGCCAGGATCCCGCTCCTGTATGCCACGACCGGGGGCCATCGCTACGAGCGGTTCGAGATCGGGAGCGTGGACGAACCGCTCTGGCCGGCTGGGGTTTCCACGGTGACGGTGCGGCTGTTCGCCCGAGGAGGGGAGGACGTCGTGGAGCAGGCGCTCGTCGTCTGGCCGAGCTCCCAAGGGCACCTGACGTTGGACACCGTGGGGCGGGGCAGCACCACGGAGAACGGCGAGTCGGTGCCCGACCGTTTCGGGTCTCAGTAGCGGGCGCCGATCAGGCAGAGAGCTCCACGAGGATCCATGCGAATGGTCGAGGACCAGACCCGACACCTTCGCAACGAAGGTCGACGAGATCGTTGCCGCACCGGCGGACCAGCGGCACTACGCGGATGCCCCACAGCACGTCATCGACGAGCTGCACGCCATCCTGGACTCCATCCGGTTCGAGCCGTGTCGTCTGCCCCCCGGCTCGGCCATCCCGTCGCCCTGGCGATCATGCTCGCGATCGCGGCGTGCACGTCGGGTCCTGAGGCGACGGATGTGACCGGCGCCGCGCCGACGGCGTCACCCACCGCGATCCCGTCGGAGGCGCGGTCCCCTTCGCGCACACCGGAGCCGGAGCTGCCGGAGATCACCAGCGTAAAGCAGGCGGGCGCCCAGGCGATCCCGGCCCCGTCGAGCGCCGACTGGATCCTCGTGGACTTCGGGCGCGCGTGGGTGAGCGCCATGGGCAGAGGGATCGGCGTCTACGACGCCGAGACCGGTCGTCTCGAGGGCTCGGTTGCCGTGCCGCAGGCGCCGTGTGCCGCGATGGCGTCGGGGTTCGGAGCGGTGTGGACGGCGACGTGCCGACAGCGGGGGGTGGCGCGGATCGATCCTCGGACCGCCGAGGTCACCGACTGGGTGGCGGTCGGCGTGCCGGCCGAAGGAGAGTCGAGCATCGGCGCGGGTGAGGGCGGCATCTGGGCGATCGCCGATGGAGACGGCTGCGCCGGGTGCGTGCTGGTTCGGATCGACCCAGGCATCGTCGAGATCGCCGAGACGTACGAGGTACCGGAAGGGGCCACGGCCGTGCGTGCCGGCCTCGGTGGGATCTGGATCACCTACTACTCCGAGGATCGCGTCCTGCGCGTCGACCCGGAGACGGGCGAGGTCGTCGCAGCGATCGACGTCGGTTCCGGGCCCCGGTTCTTGGACGTCGGTGAAGGCGGCGTGTGGGTGATGGATCAGGTCGACGGATCCGTGTCCCACGTCGATCCGACGACCGACAGCGTCGTTGCCACGATCCCGGTGGACCCGGAGGAGATCTTCGGCGGTGATGTCAGCGTCGGAGAGGGGTTCGTCTGGCTCCGTGGCAGCGCGGAGTTGGTTGCACAGATCGACCCGGTCACCGATCGCGTCGTTGCGCGGATCGGGCAGCCGCAGGCGAGCGGTGGCGTCGACGCGAACGAGGGGCAGCTCTGGATCGCCGGCCACTTCGAGAAGCCCGCGGGATGGCGGGCGGTGCTCTACCGGATCCCGCTAACGGACCGATAGCCAGCCCGTCGTCCGAAGACGAGGGATCCGCAGCCGGCTCGACTTCCGGGGTCCCTCGGACATACCGTGGCTGGCGCCTGCACGTTCCGGGCCTCCAGGGGGTTCATCCAGCGAACATGAGCGAACCCATCGCGCTCTCGGAGGCATCCGCCATCACCGCGCTCGAGGCGTCCCGGAGCTTCGAAGCCTTCTACGACGCGGAGAGCCGCCTGCTGTTCCGTCGCCTGTGGCTGGTGACGGGGAACCGCGCCGAGGCCGAGGAGCTCATGCAGGACG
>DASSJM010000059.1:0-14118 GCA_035691205.1 Actinomycetota bacterium | reverse complement strand
GTTCAGCTCCATCGCGGAGGCCAGATCGCGGCCGAAGGGCTTCTCGAACACGATCCTCGCGTTCTCGTGCAGCCCCGATTCGCCGAGCCGGTGGACGATGTCGGCGTAGATCGAGGGCGGGACGGCGGCGTCGAAGAACCGCCGCCCTTCGGTGCCGAAGGATGCGTCCAGCCGCTCGAGGTACGGACGGAACTCCGCCATCGCGCCGGTCTCGGCGAACGCACCCCGGAAGTAGTGGAGTCGGCGCGCGAACTCCTGCCAGGCCTCACCGTCGGGGGTCGCGGAGAACTCCTTGATGTTGTCGAACGCGTACTCGCGGAACTCCTCGTCGGTCATGGGCGAGCGGGCGTACCCGACGAGCGCGAAGCCCGTCGGCAGGCGTCCCTGACGCCACAGGTGCCAGAAGGCCGGCAGCAGCTTGCGTTTGGTGAGGTCGCCCGTAGCCCCGAAGATCACCGCGGTCTGCGGCGAGAGCTCGGTGGTCACGATATGCCCTCGCCGGGCGGGCCCACCTCGATCCACCCGTCGCGTTCGCGGACGGCGAAGACAGGTACCGGGTCGACGGCCGGACCGCTCACGGGCTCCCCGGTCGCCAGGTCGAACTCGCTCTCGTGGCACGGGCACACCACGGTGTCCTCCTGGCCGCCCAACGCCCCTTCGGCCAGCGAGCAGCCCTCGTGGGTGCACTCGTCGCCGAACGCGAACAGCTCGTTCTCGACGTGCGCGATCGCCACGCGGACACCGGGCAGGTCGAACGCCCGCAGCTCCCCCTCGGGGACCTCGGCGAGCGACCCGATGCGGCGGAACTCGTCGTCCACAGGAGGCATCTTCGCCTATGCGGGCGAGCTGGGTACAGGCGCGTTCGCGGGCCTCGCGGCGATCCGGGTGACGGCCGACCAGCCACGCTGGAGCACCGTGACCGCTCCGAGGACCGTGAGGATCGCGAGGGCCGGGAGCAGGGCCCCGGGAACGGGCAGGCCGATCATCAGCGCCACGTACCGCTCGAGCCGCTGGAAGTAGCCTTCGGTCAAGGGGACGCCGGCCGCCTCGGCCTCCGCCCGGATGTGACTGACCGACAGCGCGATGACGAGCGTGGCGAGCGCCAGCGCGGCCTCCAGACGAAGATCCTGCCCGGCGAGCGACCAGTACAAGCAGCCGAAGATGATCACGTCGGCCACTCGGTCCAAGACCGAGTCCAGGAACGCCCCGAGGCGGCTGTCCTCGCCCCGCAGGCGCGCGACGGCGCCGTCGAGGATGTCGAACAGCCCCGCCGGGATCAGCAGGAGCCCGGGGACGAGTCGGTCCCCGCGTAGGAGCAGCACGCCGATCCACACGTTGGTCGCGAGACCCAAGAGCGTGAGGTGGATCGGCCGGAACCCCGCTCGATACACGCCCGCAAGCAGGAGCCGATACGGCCACGTGAACACCCACCGCATCGGCTTGGCGGCCAGGCCCTGCGCCGTGCGCGGCGCCGGCATGTCGCGGATCCGGGGGGTCTCCTCGTGCTCGAGATCGTCGTCCACGGTCCCGAGGCTAGCGCCGGTCGGGCGTCGGCGCACTCCTGGTCACGTCCGGGGCTCGAAGCCCACCACGAGGTAGTGGAACGTCCCGGCCGGGGCATCGTAGGCCACCTCGTCGTCCAGCCGAGCCCCGAGCACCGCACTCCCCAGGGGCGAGGTGGTCGTGATCGTCCGAACACCGGGGGCACGCTCCTCCGCCGAGTCCGCGAGCAGGTAGGTCTCGTCCTCCGGATCGTCGTCCTCGAGCGGGCGGAGGGTGATGAGCATCCCCGCGGCCACCACGTCCGAGGCCGGCGGCGCCTCGATGATGTCGGGGTCCCGGAGCATGCGCTCCAGGTTGCGGATCCGCGACTCCATGAGCCCCTGCTCGTTCTTCGCGGCGTCGTACTCGGCGTTCTCTCGGATATCGCCGTGCTCGCGGGCCGCCTTGATCCGCTCCGCGATGTGAGCGCGCCCCTCGGTCTTCAGCTGCTCGAGCTCGGCCTTCAGGCGCAGGTAGGCCTCGAGCGTGAAGTTGGCGGTCGGCTCGTGGCCCGCCGCGCGCGGCGGGCGGCTCGCGAGTTCTTCGGGGAGCTCCATCAGGCCGCCGAATCTACCAAGGAGTTGCGCGCAGGCCACCCGGCGCGTACGGTCCCGCGGCGATGAGCCTCCTCGACTGGCTCCCCGACTCGTTCCGCCCCGGCCACCCCGCCGCCAAGGTTCGATGGATCACGGTCGCGGTCGGCCTGCTCGTGGCGGTGCGGATCGCTCTCGTTTTCGCTCGGTGACGCCGCAGGGCCCGATCCTGGCGAGGTTCACCCCGCGCGTTTCAGCACCGAGCAGGCCCGCAGCGTGACCCACTTGCTCGGCAGACCCTGCGGCTCGACGTCGATCCACATCTTGCCGTTGTACGCGTACTCGTTCCTCCACCGACCCTCGGCGTCCTGCTTGGACAGCACGAGGTCGACGGCGTTCGAGAGCCTCGGGTCCCTCGCGTGGCCGAGCTCGGCCAGCGCCTCCAGATCCTGGAGCACGTCGGCCACGTAGCCGGACGGGAAGCCGAACCGGAACCAGCTGCGGCTGGGCGCGGTGTTGCCCCAGCCCATCGGGTACCTCGCGGTCGCAGGATCCACCGACAGCAGGAACTCGGAGCCGGCCTCGACGGCCCGCCGGACGTGCGGTGCGCGGCGGCGAGGCGGGATGCGGGCGAGCGCGAGGAGGGCCTTCGTCGCGCCCCATGCGCACGGCAGGCCTTCGTTGACCGCGCACCCGAACCCCGGGCCGCTGGTCCCAGAGCGGTAGTAGGTGTCGAAGTCCTCTCCGGTGATCGACCGCGACTGCCAGTCGATGGACCGCCGAACGCGAGGATCGTCGAGCCACCCGAACCCGATCAGCGCCCGGAGCAGGTTGCCGTTGAGGCAGTGGATGACGTCGGAGCCCCCCGGCGGCTTGCCGTCGCTCCGCCCCGACGATCCGAACCCGCCGCTCGGGGCCTGCGCGTTGGACAACACGTACTCGGCGGCCCGCCGGATCCGCGGGTCGGCGCCGTCAGCGCCGAGCTGATCGAGGAAGATCACCGACCACACGGTTCCCGTGTACTTCGGCCCGTACCCGCCGCCGGGCTTCACCCACCAGCCGTCCGGTTCCTGCGCTTCGAGGATCGTCGCGATCGGCGGCACGCGCATCGCCGCGGCTCGGACGCGCCGCACGGCGGCCGAGTCCTCCGGCTCGTCCAACAGGCGGAGAAGCGTCGCGTGCCGAACGGCGGGGGTGTCCGGCTCGAGCAGCCAGGGGAGCGGATCGCCGTTCAGTGACCTTCGCCAGTCCCCCACCTACGCCTCCGAGAAGAAGACGTTCTTCACCTCCGTGTAGAGGTTGGCCGCGTGCATCCCCATCTCGCGGCCGATCCCGCTCTGCTTGAAGCCGCCGAAGGGCGCCTCCGTGTGGACGCTGTGGGCCGAGTTCACCGAGAGCACCCCGGCCCGGACGCCCTTGGCGACCCTGATCGCCCGCCCCAGGTCCCGCGTCCAGATCGAGCCCGACAGGCCGTAGGGCGTGTCGTTCGCGAGCCGGACCGCCTCGTCCTCGGTGTCGAACGGCATCACACAGGCGACCGGACCGAAGATCTCCTCCTGCGCGACCCGCCAGGAGTTGTCCACGTCGGCCAGGATCGCCGGCCGGAGGTAGAAGCCACCCGGCGGGTCGGACGGGATCTCGCCGCCCGTGACCAGGCGAGCGCCCTCGCCGGTCCCCATCTCGATGTACTCGAGCGAGGTCTGCCGCTGGCTCGCCGAGATCATGGGACCGAGGTCGGTCGTCTCGTCCTGCGGTAGGCCGACCCGCAACTCGGCGGTCCGCTTGGCCATGCGCTCCAGGAACTCGTCGTAGACCGGCCGCTGGACGAACATCCGCGAGCGCGAGGTGCAGTCCTGGCCGGTGTTGTCGAAGATCGCCCACATCGACTTCTCGACGCACAGGTCCATGTCGGCGTCGGCGAACACCACGTTGGCCGACTTCCCGCCGAGCTCGAGCGAGACGCGCGTGATGTTGTCCGCGCACTGCTTCATGATCTGCGAGCCGACGGACGTCGAGCCCGTGAACCCGACCTTCGAGACCCGCGGATCGGTGACCAGCGCGGTGCCGGCCGTCGAACCCGGGCCCGGCAACACGCTGATCGTCTCGGGCGGCAGCCCCGCCTCGACGAGCAGGTCGGCGAGCATCAGGACCGTGAGCGGCGTGTAGGTCGCGGGCTTGACCACGATCGTGTTCCCGCACGCGAGCGACGGACCGATCTTCCACGAGGCGATCACCAACGGGAAGTTCCACGGCGTGATGAGCGCGCAGACCCCCACCGGCTCGCGCATCGTCACGTCGAGGCCGGGATCTTGCACCGGGATCGTCTCGCCGAAGATCTTGTTCGCGGCGCCCCCCCAGTACTCGAGCACGTTGGCGACGATCCCCATCTCGCCGCGCGCCGCGTTGATCGGCTTGCCAGCGTTGCGCGACTCCGCGGCGGCGAACGCCTCCAGCCGCTCGCGGAAGAGGGTCGATGCGCGAAGCAGGACCCGGCCCCGCTCGGTCGCGCTCATCCGCCGCCAGGCTCCCTCCTCGAACGCCCGAGCCGCGACGTCGACCGCCCGGCGAGCGTCCTCGACACCGGCCTCGGCGACCTCGGCCATCGCCTCACCGGTGCCCGGCTCGATCACCTCGAACGTCTTGCCCTCGGTCGCGGCGGTCCGCTCCCCGCCCAGCACCAGCAGCTCGGTCGTCATCGAACGCCCCCTCGGATGATCGGTCCCGTGCCCGATGATAGAGGGGTGGCCGAGGTGCTGGTCGCCGTGCTCGGAGCGCTGCTGCTCTCGTGGCTCGCGCTCCTCGGGTACCTGTTCCTGGCGCGCCCCGACGCACGGTCGGCCCGCGAGGGCGTGCGATTGCTCCCCGACATCGCCCGACTGCTGCAGCGCCTGGCGGCCGACCGATCCCTGCACCGCGGCGTCCGCATCCGCCTGTGGCTCCTGCTCGCCTACCTCGCGTTCCCGATCGATCTGGTCCCGGACTTCCTGCCGCTGATCGGCTACGCGGACGACGTCGTGATCGCGACCGCCGTCCTGCGATCGGTGGTGCGCCGGGCCGGTCCCGATGCCGTCCGGCGGCACTGGCCGGGTACGCCGCAGGGGCTCGAAGCCCTGTGGCGCGTCGGGCGCTTGCCTGGCGCCCCGTGACGCGCCGTATGCTCCGCGGGTCCGGGACGAGGAGGCGACATGGGACGGCTGGACGGCAAGGTCGCGTTGATCACGGGTGGCGCGAGCGGCATGGGGATGGTGGCCTCCAGGCTCTTCGCGGCCGAGGGCGCGAGCGTGGTCCTCACCGACGTGGCGGACGACCCGGGCGAGGCCGTGGCATCCGAGATCCGCGCCGATGGCGGGAAGGCGGCGTACGTCCACGCCGACGTCTCGAGCGAGGCAGACGCGCAGTCGATGGTGGCCGCCGCCGTGGAGAACTTCGGCGGCCTCCACATCCTCTACAACAACGCCGGCGTGATGCCGAACGATGACGGCTCCGTGCACACGAACACCGAGGCGCTCTGGGACCTGGTCTTGGCGATCAACGTGAAAGGGGTGGCGTTCGGCTGCAAGTACGGGATCCCCGCCATGATCGAGAGCGGCGGTGGCTCGATCGTGAACGTCGCGTCCTTCGTCGCGTGGATGGGAGCCGCCACCTCCCAGACCGCGTACACGGCTTCCAAGGGCGCCGTGCTCGCGATGACGCGTGAGATCGCCGTCGAGTACGCCCGCAAGGGGATCCGGTGCAACGCGCTATGCCCCGGGCCGATCGACACGCCGCTGCTGGCGGAGCTGCTCTCGGACGACGCCAAGCGCCAGCGCCGCTTCGTGCACATCCCGATGGGGCGCCTCGGCCGGGCCGAGGAGCTCGCGAAGGCGGCGCTGTTCCTCGCCTCCGACGACTCGAGCTTCATGACCGGCGCATCGCTCATCGTGGACGGCGGGATCACGGCCGCGTACGTCACGCCGGAGGACTGAACCGAACCCCGCACGCCGCCGTACGATGACGCGATGGGCACCATCGCGGTGGGGGTCCCGATGTGGGGGGACGTCGGCGGAGGGTTCGACGTCTGGCTCCCCGTGTACGTGGTCCTGTCCTTCGCGCTCGTGATGGCCGTCGTCGGATGGGGCCTCACGACCCGGCGAGCCCTCGTGGCCCTGGCGGGGGGCATGACGTGGTCGTGGGCAGTGAACGTGCTTGGCGTGATCCCCGCGGCGTCGCTGGCCCTGGTGATCGCAGTCCTCGCCGGGGCGATCGTCCGCCGCCGCGGGCGGGCGACCCGCGCCTGGTAGGCCCTCCAGCGGCTACCCGGCGGCGAAGACGGGCTTCAGCGCGAAGTACACGTCTCGGTACCGCCGGTAGGCCTCGTCGTAGACCTCCTTGCGTTCGGGGTCGGGCTCGTGCTCCTCGGGCCGATATCCGACGAACGCCTCCACCGCGTCGGCGACCGTGACGTGCACGCCCGCGGCGACCGCCGCGAGGATCGCGGCGCCGGTCGCCGTGGTCTCGACGCTCTCGGGCACCCGCACGGGCAGGCCCGTCACGTCGGCCTTGATCTGTCGCCACAGGGGTCCCTTCGCGCCGCCGCCCACGATCGTGAGCCGTCGCACGTCCAGCCCGGCCGCGACCATCGCCTCGAGGATGTCGCGCAGACCGAACGCGCTCCCCTCCAGGACGGCGCGGGTCATGTGTGCCCGGGAGTGTGCGAGCGTGAGCCCGTAGAACACACCGCGGGCGGCGCCGTTCCACTCGGGCGCCATCGCGCCCTGCATCGCAGGGAGGAAGACCAGTCCCTCGGCGCCGGGCGGCACTTGCTCGGCGTCGCGCGAGAGCAGGTCGTACGCGTCGCCCAGCCCATCGGCCTCGGCCCCCAGCTCGACGTGCGCGAACTGGTCCCGCCACCACCGCAGGTTGCCGCCCGAGACGAACCCCGGGTTCTCGAGCAGCCACGCGTCCGGGTCGGCGTGCGGGTGGCACTCCACGAGCATCGTGGGATCCTCGCGCGGCTCCGCCGACGCCGCGCAGACGGGCTCGGCGGTTCCGACCACGTCGCAGACCTCGCCCGGCGCGAACACGCCGGCCCCGAGCGTGGCGGCCATCTCGTCCCCGCATCCGATCGCGACGACCGTGTCCGCCGCGAGCCCCGTCGCATCCGCGAACGCCGCCGTGATGGTCCCCGCCGACTGCGTCCCCGCCCCGAGCTCGGCGAGCATGGAGCGGTCGATCCCCGTCGCGTCGAGCACCTCGTCCGACCACGTGCGCGTCCGGGGGTCCAGGAGCGCGAGCGAGGACGCGTTCGAGTAGTCGACGGCGATCGGCCCGGCGATCTCCCGCAGGACGTAGGTCCCCGGCGACATGAGGTAGCTGGCCTTCGCCCAGACGTCGGGCTCCTCGTCCCGGACCCACAACGCCTTGAAGACCGCGTGTGAGGAATCGAGGTTGGCCCCGACCCGCCGGTAGAACTCCTCGGGCGACATGCGTTCGGCGACGCGCGCGGCCTGCGGCTCGGCCCGACGGTCCATCCAGATCATCGCCGGACGCAGTGCCCTCCCGTCCGATCCACACACCACCATCCCGTCCAGCTGCGAGCCGAACGAGAGCCCCTTGACCGCGGTCGGCCCCTCGGACACGTGGCCGAGCACCTCGCGGACGCCGGCGGCGACGGCGGGCGCCCAGGCGTCGGCGTCCTGCTCGGCGGCGCCGGGGAACGGGAAGGACAGGTCGTAGGTCTGGTAGGACGAGGCCACGAGGGTGCCGTCGGCCGCGTACAGCGCGACGTTGGTCCCCTGGGAGCCGACGTCGCACCCGAGGACGTACGGTCCCTCGCTCACGGCAAGATCACCATCTTCAGCCCGGTGCCGGCTCGGATCGTGTCGAACGCCTCGCCGATGTGGTCCAACGAGAACCGGTGCGTCACCACCCGCGCGAGCTCATCCTGCCGCCGGTCCAGGTAGTCCATCGTGATCCGGTACTGGCGATGGGTCGCGCCGTACGCCCCCAGGATCGCGAGCTCCTTGTAGTGGAGCTGGTTCATGTCCAGCGGGCTGACGGGGTCGTGCTTGGGGAGCCCGGCGAAGTACACGATCCGCGCGCGCTTGGCCGCCATCTCCAGGGCCGCCTGCTGTGCATCCTTCGACGGCGCCGCGACGCTGACCCGCTCGGCGCCCGTCCCGTCCGTCCGCGACAGCACCTGCTGCACGCCATCGTCGTCGGGGCCGGTCACCCACGAGTCGTCCACGAGGTGTCCGACGACGCCGAGCGCGACCTCCAGGCGGTCGGGCTTCACGTCGGTCATGTAGATGCGGCTCGCGCCGCGGTCTCGGCACATCACGGCCTGCCAGCACCCGATCGGTCCCGTCCCGAGGATCACGACGGTGTCGCCCAGGCGCACGTCGAGCATCTCGACGCCGTTCAGCGCGCACGCGAACGGGTCGGCCACCGTCGCCAGATCGCTCGGCAGGTCGTGCGGGAGTGGGATCAGGTTCTTCGTCCCGATCGGCGGGACCGCCGCCCACTCCGCGTAGGCCCCGGGGAAGGGGTCGAACCCGTACAGCAGGTGGTACTCACACAGGTTCTGGAACCCATCCAGGCACCATCGGCACTCGCCGCAGGTCAAGATCGAGCCGAGGAAGACTCGATCGCCCTTCGCGACGCCCGGCGGGAGGTCGGCATCGGGTCCGACCTCCTCGAGGATCCCCACGGGCTCGTGGCCGAGGACCCACGGCGCGGGCGCCCGAGGATCGCCGTTGAAGAAGGTCCTCGCGTCGGTCCCGCAGATGCCGCACGCCTCGACCTTCAGCACCGCGCCGGCGGGATCGAGCTTGGGCTCCTCCGTGTCGCGGACCTCGACCGCGTTGACGTCCGTCATGAAGGCCGCGCGCATCACCGGACCCCCAGCTCCGAGACCAGGGCCTCGTGCGCCTTGTCCGAGCTCCAGCGCTCACGGATCACCCGGGCGAGCGCCCGCGTGATGGCCTCGGGCGAGTCGTGCATGAAGATGTTGCGCCCGACCGAGCAGCCGATCGCGCCCGCCTCCACGGCGACCTGCATCCGCCAGAGCAGCTCCTCGTCCTTCAGGCGCGAGCCGCCGGCCAGCACCACCGGGATGCCGTTCGCGGCCTCCACGAGCTTCCCGAAGGACTCCGGGTCGCCCGGCCAGTTGGTCTTCACGATGTCGGCGCCGAGCTCCGCGCACAGGCGGACGTTCCGCCGCAGGTACTCGAACCCGTACTGTTGCTTGAGCTCCTCCACGGTGGCGTAGGTCGTCGGGAACTCCGCCTCGGCGATGAACGGCATCCCGAGCGCGGCGCACTCCCGCCCCACGCTCGCGAGGATCTCGATCATCCCGGGCTCGGTGTCGCCGCCGAGCGCGGTGAACAGCACGACGGCATCGGCGCCCAGGACGAGCGCCTCCTCGACCTCGGCGATCTGGACGATCTCGGGCCGATCGCCGTCGGGGTTGCCCGAGGCCGAGAGCAGCAGCGCCAGCGAGGTGGTGGGCGAGAAGGCGGGCTCGGCCACCCGGATCATGCCCTTACTCATCATGATCACGTTCGCGCCGCCGCTCACGGTCTCGGCCGCCCGCGTCGTGATGTCGGCGAGCGGCTCGAGGAACGTCGGCGAGGTCATCCCGTGGTCGAGCGCGCAGATGATCGAGACCCCCGCCGGGTCGATCACCCGCTTCAGCCGCATCGACTTCCCAACCGGTGTGCTCACGTATGCCTCCTTCCCGGGCCCCTGCGGACCACGGAGAATTCGAACGCGTCGGCCAAGTGATGCTCGTGTGAGGAGACGACGGGCCGCCCCTCCCCGTCGAAGTCGACCTGGCGGATGTACAGGAGCAGCGTCCCCTTCGGGACGTCGAGCCGCGATGCGATGTGCCCATCCGCACGCGTCGGGCGGAACGTCGCGAGACCGTGGTGGATCGCGACGCCGAGGTCACGTTCGAGCACCTCGTACACGGAGGTCTGCTCGAGCTTGCCGAGCAGACCGGGATCCTCGCCGGTCAGGCGCCGAGCGAGGATGTCGCGGGACAGGACCACGGGGCGCCCGTCGGCCGTCCGGACGCGGTCCACGACGATCACGTCCTCACCCGGCTCCAGGTTCAGACGTTCGGCCTCGTCCGCGGAGGCCGCCTCCACCCGGACCGAGCCGTGGAGCGTCCCCGGCTCCATCCCGGCGGCGCGGATCGCGTCGGTCACCCCGAAGTTCGCGTCCAGGTTGTTCTGGACCAGCGGCCGGTCCGAGACGAAGGTGCCCGCCCCGCGGGTGCGGCGGACCAGTCCCTCGTCCTCCAGCGACCGGAGTGCCTCGCGGAGCGTTGCGCGCGAGACGCCGAGCTCCGCGGCCAGCTCGGGCTCGGGCGGCAGCTGGCTCCCGGGAGCCTCCTCCAAGATCCGCGACGCGATGTCGCGTCGCGCGGATTGGGTCTTCGACCTCGCCTGCTGTCCCACCCGGCGCCCCTTTCCGATCCACGGAGTATTTGTCAGACAAAGTCCCTCCGTCAACCGGCCCACCGCGCGGGTGGTGGAGGGGCCGGACCCCCGCCGTGTGTTTGACAAGGAGTGTGGTTCGGGGCTCAATACGCGCGACGTCGAGGGCGGTCCGCCCAGGGGGAGGTGGTCACGTGTCGGAACGCAAGGTCGGCTCCGTCACCTACCAGGAGGTGGGTGAGGAGTACTTCGATAAGCGAGGCCTCAGGCGACACGCTGGCGTGTGGTCGCTGTGGGCACTCGGGGTCGGGGCCGTCATCTCCGGCGACTACTACGGCTGGAACTTCGGCCTGGACGTCGGCGGGTTCGGCGGGCTCCTGATCGCGACCGCGGTCATCGCCGTCATGTACTACGGCCTGTGCTACAGCATCGCCGAGATGTCCCCGGCGTTGCCGCACACGGGCGGCGCGTATTCGTTCGCGCGCTCGGCGATGGGGCCCTGGGGCGGGTTCCTCACGGGGCTCTCCGAGAACGCCGAATACGTGATCACGACCGCCGTGGTCAACGGCGCGATCGCCCTGCTCGCGCAGGCAACGTTCGCGGATCTGTTCAACATCACCGGGGACCCCTGGTACAACAGCGAGCCGTTCTGGTGGGCGGTGTTCTACATCGTCTTCCTCGCGATCAACATCAGCGGGATCGAGGCGACGATGCGCTTCACCATCGTGATCACGGTGCTCGCGCTCGCGATCCTCATCGTCTTCTACGTCGCGGCGCTCGTATCCGGGGAGTTCGACCCCGACCTGTTGACCAACATCCCGCCGGACGAGGGGGCGTCCAGCTTCCTCCCGCACGGGATCGGCGGCATCTTCAAGGCCTTGCCGTTCGCGATCTGGTTCTACCTCGCGATCGAGGAGGTCCCGCTGGCCGCCGAGGAGTCGATGGACCCGAAGCGGGACGTCCCACGGGGAACCGTCTGGGGCATGCACACGCTGCTGATCTTCAGCATCTTCACCCTGTTCCTCAACTCGGGCGTCGGCGGCGGCGCCGCGGAGATCGGCGTCTCCGGCACCCCACTGTTCGATGGCTTCAGGGCCATCTTCGGCGAGGGGACCGGCGCGGTCCTGCTCGGCATGATGGGGTTGATCGGGCTGGTCGCGAGCTTCTTCACGATCATGTACGCGGCCGGGCGGAACACCTACTCCCTCTCGCGCGCGGGGTACTTCCCGAAGTTCCTCTCGGTGACGCACGCGACCCGGAAGACCCCGCACGTCGCGATGATCGTCGCCTCGGTCGTCGGGTACGCGGTGCTGTGGGTGGTCTGGTACCTGGGTCGTCAGGAGGGCGAGCTCGGGGCCCAGGTCGTGGCCGCCGTCCTGAACATGGCGGTGTTCGCGGCCGTGATCGCGTACGCGCTCCAGTGCCTCTCGTTCATCCTGCTCCGTCGGAACCTCCCGAACATCAACCGTCCGTACCGGAGCAAGTGGGGCGTTCCCGGCGCGCTGATCGCGGGGATCATCGCGGTCGTCGCCCTGGTGTCGATCTTCCTCAACGAGGGGTATCGACCGGGCGTGTACGGGGTGGCCGTGTACTTCGTGCTCGGGATCCTCTACTTCGCGATCGCCGGGCGGCACCGCCTGGTGCTCTCCCCGGAGGAGGAGTTCGCGCTCACCAGGGGTGAGCGGGGCGTCCCCGAGGAGTCGTACGGCCACTCCGCCGCGGAGCAGGAGGCCGTCCTTCGCGGCGAGTCCGGCGGCGGCATGGGGACGTCCTCTGGCATGGGGACGTCCTCTTCGGAGGGATCCTCGTCGCCACCCGAAGGACCTTCGTCCGGGTAGGCGAAGGGAGTCGCAGGCGCAACGGCGGGCCCATGCGGGCCCGCCGTTCGCGTTTGACAGGCACGCGCCGCTCGATATCCGATACGACCGACCACGACCCGAAGGAGCCGTACGTGACCGCCACCGGCAAGCTGGACGCCAAACAGCTCGAGGAGCTCGCCGCCACCGGCGAGGTCGACACCGTGCTGTGCATGTTCACCGACCTGCAGGGCCGGTACATGGGCAAGCGGGTGGTCCCGCACTTCTTCCTCGAGGAGATCCTCGGCGAGGAGGGCCTGCACGCCTGCCTGTACCTGCTGGCGATCGACATGGAGATGGAGCCGCTGCCCGGCTATCAGTACGCGTCCTGGGAGACCGGCTACGGCGACTTCCGCATGGTGCCCGACATGAGCACCCTGCGGTGGTGCCCCTGGATCGACAAGACCGTGATGGTCATCTGCGACATCTACGACGAGGAGCACGCGGACCAGGTGGTCGAGGTCGCGCCGCGCCAGATCCTCAAGCACCAGATCGCGCGGGCGGCGGAGCGCGGCTTCACCATCAAGACCGGCTCGGAGCTGGAGTTCTACCTGTTCCAGGACTCGTTCCGGGACATCGCCGAGCGCGGGTACCGGGAGCTCCGCCCGAGCTCGCCCTACATCATGGACTACCACATGCTCCAGACCACCCGCGACGAGTGGCTCATCCGGCAGATCCGCAACGGCATGCTGGGGGCGGGGCTCCCGATCGAGTTCAGCAAGGGCGAGTTCGGCAAGGGTCAGCACGAGATCAACATCACGTACTCGGACGCCCTGTCCAACGCCGACCACCACGCGCTGTACAAGCACGGCGCCAAGGAGATCGCCGAGATGAACGGGGTCGCCCTCACCTTCATGGCCAAGTGGTCGATGGCGGAGGCGGGCTCGAGCTGCCACCTGCATTCCAGCGTCTGGAACGCCGACGGCACCGAGAGCCTCATGTGGTCCGACGACGGCGAGCACCACATGAGCGACCTCTACCGCTGGTACCTCGGCGGGCTCATGGCCTGCGCGAGGGAGATGGCGTGGATGTACGCACCGTTCGTGAACTCGTACAAGCGGTACCAGCACGGCTCGTGGGCGCCCACCGCGAGCGTCTGGAGCCGGGACAACCGGACCTGCGGGTACCGCACCGTGGGCGAGCACAAGGGCGCGCGCGTCGAGAGCCGCATCCCGGGAGCCGATGCCAACCCATACCTCGCGTTCGCCGCGACGATCGCCGCCGGGCTGTGGGGCATCGAGAACAAGGTCGAGCCGCCGCCGATGTACCACGGCAACGCCTACGAGGCCAAGGACGTCCCACGCGTCCCGTCGTCGCTGCACGAGGCGATCGACGCGTTCCGGGGCTCCGCGGTCGCGCGCGTCGCCTTCGGTGACTTCGTGTTCGAGCACCTGCTGAACACCGCCGAGCAGGAGCAGGTCATCTTCGACAACACGACCGTGACCGACTGGGAGCTCGTCCGGTACTTCGAGCGGGGCTGAACGGGAGCCGGTCGGCGGCGGGCGGGATCGCTTCACGCGGACGGCCAGGCGGCGTGTGGTCGTCGGGCCGGGGCGACCGTACCCTACGCTCCTGGCGACCCTGGAGCCCCGTACCGTCGCGCGAAGGAGAGGCCGTATGGCTCGGTCGATCGTGAAGGATGACCGGTCGCGCGTGCTGCCGCTCGAGCTCGCCCGGCCCTATCCCCTCGTGGTCCGCGGCGACGGCGTCTGGGTCGAGGATGCGTCCGGCCGCCGCTACCTCGACGCCATGAGCGGGGGCTCGATG
>DASSJM010000058.1:0-20612 GCA_035691205.1 Actinomycetota bacterium | reverse complement strand
GCATCGAATGAGATGACCTCGGACCCGGACAACGAGAGCTCCGCGATGACCTCGTTGGTTGCCCACCGCCAGATCTTGACCTGGTCGCCGTCCTCTTCGTCGGTGCCGCTGACCGCGACGAGCCCGTCGGGACCGAAGTGAGCACCCCACTCCCCGACCGTGAACCCGTCCGCCCTGAAGCGGGCGACCCGTCGTCCCGAATCGTCCACGATGTCCACCCTCCGGATGTAGGCAACCGCCGCGTGCGCGCCATCGGGGCTCCAGTCGAACCCCCACGCGCTGCCGGCGAAGAGCTCGGCCCCGGTCTCGACGTCCCGAACGGTGGCATCGGCCACCGTGAACGGGTTCACGTGGAGCGACTCCCCGTCCGGGGCGAAGTCGTAGTTGGAGAAGAGGAGCCTCGGAGGGTCGAACCACCCGATCGCACGGCGGGTCAGGCCGCCGGTCTCCACGTCCAGGGTGGTGAGCGAGCCGTCCGAGCCGCTCGTGGTGAGACGCTTCGACGTGAAGCTCACGATCTGCTCGACGTCAGCGACGTTCGCGACCTCCGCGCCGCCCGTCGGACCAACGTCCCACACATCGACGATCCTCTCCTCCGAACGGGTCAGCACGTGGGTACCGTCGGGCGAGAACGCGACGCCGGTGATCGCCCCGGCACGCGCCGCGAGGGTCAGCGTCCCGTCGGGCCGGCCGACCTCCCAGACCCTGGCAGTTCCGTCCGAGGCCCCCGAGAGTAGGCGCGTCCCGTCCGGAGCCCAGGCGACCGAGTCGACGCTGCCACTGTGGCCTCGGAGCGTGGACATGGATCGCCCGTTCGCATCCCACACGAAGACATGCGCCCCGAAACTGCTCGCGGCGATCGATCGCCCGTCCGGGCTCCATGCGACCGAGAGGAGGCCCTCGTCGCTCCGGTTCCGGATCCACTGGACCTCCGCGGTCTCCACACCGACGACCAGGAGGTCCGCGTCGCCGGCGTAGCCACCCACGGAGACGACCCGCGCCCCGTCCGGGCTGAGCGCGACGTCGTTCAGCCACGTCGCCGCAGGGAGCGTCCAGACCCGGTTCGTCTTCAGGTCGAGGACGCGAACCACTCCCTCCTCCTGCTCCTCGATCCCGATGAACGCCGCCGCGACCCGCGACCCGTCGGCGCTGAAGGCCGGGCTCCACGCTTCGGCAGGACCTCGGACCGACCGGAGTACCTCGCCGGTCGTCAGATCCCAGACCTTGAGGCGACCGTCGGTACCGGTCGTCGCCAGGGTCAGGCCGTCGGGGCTGAAGGCCGCGCCGGTCAGGCTGCCGTCGTGTCCGGGCAGCGACCGAACGATCGCTCCCGTCTGCTCGTCCCTGAGGTCGACGATCCCCGCCGGGCGCGGGCCCTCGGAGGCGAAGATCCCGTTCACCACCATGAGCCCGTCCGGACCCCAGTCGATGCCGGCGCCGGCGCCGCCGCTGGGCTCATTCCTCAACTCGCTCGAGCCGGGGATCGACGTCACGATCCGAGACGCGGTCACCGCCCGATGCAGCGCCTCTTCGGCCTCGCGCAGGACGGAGCCGTCGACGGAGCGTGTCAGCTCGACGGCCTCGATCGCGAGCAGGACGCTGAGCTGCTGGTCGTTCTGGATGTTCGCCACCGCCGCCGCCGCGAGCTCCCTCGCACTCGCTTCTCGGGCCTCGGTCTCTGCCCGCTCACTCTGGCGGGTGGCCACGACCGTGAGGCCGACCGCGACCAAGGCCGCGACGGCGAAGATCGCCACCGCGGTCCGGAGCCGTCGGATCGCTCGGCGCTCGAGCCGGGCCTCGCGCTCGGCGCGTTCGGCCTCGGCAGCCCGTTCGGCCTCCTGCACGCCGAGGCTCTCGTCGAGGTACTCGTGCTCGGCTTGAGCCAGCGCGAGCGTCGTGCCAGCGGCCCACGTCGAGAGCTGCTCGAGGCGCGAGCCGCGCAGCAGGAAGCTCGGTTCGCGCCCGCTCGCCTCCCACTCGGCGACCGCCACGGACAGTCGTCGCTCGGTCCGGAGGTCGTCGCGCGCGTCGTCGATCCACCCGCGCAGGCGCTGCCACTCGCGCAGCAGCGCCTCGTGCGCGACCTCCACGGTTGGCTCTCGTGTCTCCGGATCCCGGTCGAGCGAGAGCAGCCGGTGACGCGCGAACGCCTCGATCGCGCCGTCGAGCGCGCGGCCGTCGACCCCCATCCGGTCCAGCTGGGACCTGCCCACGCGGCGGCGCGTGTCCTCGGTCCCCTCGCCGAGCGCGACCAGGCGCAGGAACAACTGCTGCGTGGCCAGCTTGCCGGCGGCGTTCATCGCCGCGAACAGCTGGTCGGCCCGTCGGGCGAGCGCACCGGAAACGCCGCCGATCTCGCCGTACGCCTGCGCCGACAGCACGCCGTTGCTTCGCTGCTCGAACAACTCGGTGAGCGCGTACTGCATGAGCGGGAGCGCGCCGGGCTGCTCGGCGACGTCGGCGACGATCTGCGCGACGAGGGCGGGCTCGACCGACACCCCCACGTTCTCGGCCGGTCCGGCGATCGCGCGTTCGAGCTCCTGTGGCGAGAGCGGGACGACCGGCTCGGTGCGCGAGCGGACGAGCTCCGCGGATCCCCGATAGGCGAGCGGTCGGTCGTAGAAGTCGGCGCGCAACGTCGCGACGATCCGCATGCGCGCGTCCGCACGTGTCACCGCGTCGCGGATCGCCGCCAGGAAGCGGCGGCGCTCGGCCTCATCCTCGACGAGGGTGAACACCTCCTCGAGCTGGTCGAGCACGATGAGCAGCTCGGAGCCGGCCGGGAGAACCTGTTCCACCGCCCGATGCAGTCCCTCTTCCCCCTCGAGCAGCTCGAGCAGCGACGCCGGCGCCTGCACCGCAACCCGCAGGAGCGCGGCCTCCAGCTCCTCGAGCGGGTGCGCACCGGGGGCCATCTCGACGTAGAACCAGCGGGCCGAGCCGTCCAGCGCTCCGCGGCGGAGCGTCGGCACGAGTCCCGCCCGTACCGCGGAGGACTTCCCACTCCCGGAGGGTCCGACCACGGCGAGGAACCGGGCGCCGTCCACGTCCTCGACGAGTCGACCCACCAGCCGCTCGACCAGCGCCTCGCGGCCGAAGAAGTCGACCGCGTCGGCCTCCACGAACGGCCGGAGCCCCTTGAACGGGTTCGGCCGATCGGTCGCGGCGGCACCGCCCTCGGCCTCGGGGCCCATCGAGCTCCGGAACGCGGCCGAGAGCGACGCCACGTCGGCGAACCGCTCGGCCGGGTCCTTGGCCGTGGCGCGCGCGATGACCTCGTCGACCAGCCCGGGCAGCCGCGGGTCGGTCTCGAGGACCGAGGGCAGCGGCTCGCTCAGGTTCTTGTGGAGCAGGCTCGCGATCGAGCCGTCGATGAACGGCCGGCCGCCGGTGAGTCCCTCGTAGATCAGAACCCCGAGCGCGTAGACGTCGGTGCGCGGAGAGACCGGCTCTCCCCGGATCTGCTCCGGCGACAGGTACACCGGCGTGCCGGTCGGGCCCGTCGTCGTCGCGCGGGGATCCGAGACGTCCTTGGCGATCCCGAAATCGGAGAGGTACGCGTTGCCGTCGGTATCCAGCAGCACGTTCTCGGGCTTGACGTCTCGGTGGACGATCCCCTGCCGGTGCGCGCTCGATAGGGCCTGGGCGACCTGGTCCACGAGCCCGGCGAGCTCGGCGGAAGGGATCCTGCCTCCCTCCTCGAGCCGGCGCCGAAGGCTCCCGCCGGACAGGTACCGCATCACCAGGTACGCGCCGTCGGGGTCCCGCCAGTAGTCGTACAGCGGCACGATGTGCGGGTTCTCCAGGCGCGCGATGATCTGGGCCTCGGCCTCGAAGCGACGCACGAACCCGGGGTCGTTGGCGAGGTCGGGGTCGATCGACTTGATCGCCACCTCGCGCCCGACGTGCGGCTGGATCGCTCGGTGGACCACGCCGAACGAGCCCTTGCCGATCGTCTCCAACAGCCGGTAGCCGCGGAGGGGACGGCCGTCCAGGTCGAGCGCCTCATCGTGGCGCAGGATCTGTTCCTGCAGTCCCTGCAGCTCGGTCGTGGGGTCGATCCCGAGTTCGTCGGCCAGCAGCTCGCGCGCGCGCTGGTAGGCGCTGAGGGCGTCCGCCTGTCGGCCCGAGCGGTAGAGCGCCAGCATCAGCAGCCACCACGCGCGCTCGCGGAGCGGGTGCGCGGCCGTGAGCGCCTCCAGCTCGCCGATCACGTCCGCGTGCCGGCCGAGGGCGAGCTGGGCCGAGATCCGCTCCTCGAGGGTCTGCAGGTGGAGCTCGTCGAGCCTGGCGATCTCGCCGGTCAGCGAGGACTCGGTCGACAGATCCGCGAGCGCGGGCCCTCGCCAGAGCTCGAGCGCCTCGTCGAGCAAGCCGACCTTCGTCCGGGGATCGATCGTGCTCGCTCGTGCATCCCGCAGGAGGGCCTCGAACCGGAACGCGTCCACCTCGTCGGGTTCGGCGTGCAGGAGGTAGCCGGGTGGGCGTCCCTCGATCGACTCCTGTCCCAGCGCGGAGCGCAGACGGGAGACGTAGACGCGGAGGGTCGCCCTCGGCTCGTCGGGCAGGTCCTCGCCCCACAGGGCGTCGATCAGCCGCTCGGCGGGGACGACCTGGTTCGCGCCCAACACGAGGTGGGCGAGCACGACGCGCTGCTTGGGACCCCCGAGCGGGACCGGGCCATCCCCATCGGAGACCTCGAGCGGCCCGAGGACACCGAAGCGCACCGGCCGACGGTAGCGCCGTCCCCTCGCGTTGGGAACCCCCTCGCTCCTGGTATCCGCGAGCACCCGCCGAGGGTGCCGAAGGCGGATTTCAGATCCGTTTCACGGACCCCACTCGACGCCCTCGCTCATTCGATGAAACGAGGCGTCAACGATCTGAAACCCGACCGAAACGGCCGCCACGGAGCCTTTACGCCTTGGACCGCGCTGCCCACCGCGGGAGAGGCGGCCGGATGAGGAAGGGAGCGACGGATGATGAAGAGGCTGAGCGTCGGGCTCCTGGCCGCGGGGCTGTTGACGTCGGGCGGGCTTGTCGGCGTCTCGTTCGGAGGACCGGGGATCACCGAGGCCCAGGTGATCGAGCTGCACATCGACGTCTGCAAGACCCCTCGCCACTACCTGCTCAGGAACCACACGGACGTGGTTGGGCAGGTCACGTTGTGCCGGAGTCCGATCTTCGACGTGGATGGCGAACGGGTAGGGACCAACAACGTTTCGTGCACGGTCTCCGACAAGACCGATTGGGTGTGCACACATCTCTACACCCTCGACGACGGTCCTCACACCGAGAGCGGCACCATCGTGGCGATGGGGGAGTACACGGACGGCGCCGGGGACGTCTTCGCCATCACCGGCGGTTCCGGTGCCTACCAGGGCGTCGGCGGATTCACGGTCCAGGACGAAGGGGCAGGGGTCAACCACACGATCAACCTGATCCCGTGAACGAACGGTGGGCTCCGGGGCCCGCGGCTCCGGAGCCCACCACCGTGAACGAGGAGGCGGCGATGGACAGGAAGATGGCGGTGGGAGCGCTCGTCGGAGCGCTCCTGATGTCGAGCCTGCTGGTCGGCGTCGGGTACGCGGGCGGAGCCGGGAGCACCCACGCCACGGTGCCCGACGAGCCCACGGTGATCGAACTGGTGTGGAAGACCGGTGCCAAGGACACCAACATCCGCTTCATCCCACTCGCGGGCGACAAGCCGGGTGGGCCGTTCAAAGCCGAAGGACCCACGACCGGACAGATCACGACGAAGAAGTTGACCTTGTTCGACGTGGACGGGAACGAGGTCGGACGCCAGTACATCGATTGCCTGGTCACCATCGACACGCCGTGGATCTGCACCCTGGTCAGCGTCCTCAAGGACGGTCCCAACACCGACAAGGGGACCGTGGTGGCGACCGGCTACTCGAAGCACACACCGGGCATGCCGAACATCAGCAGCATCCCCATCACCGGAGGGACCGGTGCGTACAACAACGCGGGCGGGCACGCGATCCAGGAAGGGGTCGACGGGACGGTCAAGTACACCCTCTTCCTCGTTCGGGCCTAGGCGGGGGGAAGCGATGCGACCGCCGCAGGGACCAGGATGGCGTCGAGGAGCGATCGGGCTCGCGCTCGTCATGCTCGGCGGGTGCACCGGGGGGGCCACACGGGCACCAGCACCGGCTCCCGATCCCGAGGCGTCGCCAGATCTGACGACACCGGCCAAGGTGTCCTCGCGGGACGAGGAGACGGGGGCCGATCTCCTGCTCGTGGACCCCACCACGGGTGAGACCGCCCCGATCGTCGTCGCGAAGGGTGATCAACAGGAGCCGGAGCGCTCGCCGGATGGCTCGACCCTCGTCTACCAGGGCTCCTCGAAGGAAGGGATCCCGCAGATCTTCCTGGTCGACCGCGGCCGTAAACGCCACCAGCTGACGGACCTCACGGGCGGGGCGTGGGAGCCGACGTGGTCGCCGGATGGGTCGCGGATCGCGTTCGCGGGTTCGACCAGCAAGCGGGGTGACTCCGACATCTTCGTGATGGACGCCGACGGCCGGCACGTCCGCCTCCTCGCGCAGACGCCTCGCTCCGACCGAGCCCCCGACTGGTCCCCGGACGGATCGACCGTGGCCTTCCATGCGGCCGGGGGCGACGGGAGCCCGGGCGTCCGGGGGGGGATCTGGGCGGTATCCCTGCACGACGGTTCCCAGACCCGTCTCACCCGGAACGGCGCTTGGGGAGACGAAGGCCCGGCGTGGTCGCCCGATGGGCGATCGATCGCCTTCACCCGCGTCGTTGGCCGTGTCGGGCCCGCCAGGATCCCGGTCGGCCACGTGTGGCTCATGCGCGCCGACGGCACGCGGCTGACACCACTCGGCGACGACTCCTCCTGGGGATGGAGGTTCGGGGAGCCGAGAGCGATCTGGTCGCCCGACGGGAACTCGATCGCCTTCCCCGCGACCGGGTGCGCCTGCATCGAGGTCGTCGACGTGCGGTCGGAGGAGTCGAGCACGTTGAGCGTGGTCCCGCTCGACCCCCCGGGCTGGTGCACACCCGGACCGCGCTGGTGCAGGTCCGGGCCCAGCCGTTTGCTCGGGCTCAGCTGGAGCATCGAGGGGATCCTCGGGTGCTGGGGATGCGTGAAGACCCCATGAGGATCTCGAGGAAGCTCGTCGTCGGAGCGATCGTGCTCCCCCTAGTGGCCCTGGCGGCCTGCACCGAGGGCGCGGGGCCCCCCGCGCCTGTCACGGTGGGTCCGGCCGATGGTCCGGTCGCCCCGTCCCCTGCGGTCGGTTCGGACGCGGAGCGGTCGATCGTCCTGTGGGATCCGAAGACCGGCGCGGCCGAGACCATCTTCTCGGTCACGGCGGGAGTGACCTGGCTGACCGGTGCCGAGCTCTCGCCCGACGGCAGGTACGTCGCGTACGAGCGCAGGCACGTCGGGTACGAGCGCCAGGCTTCGGGCGCCCCATACGACACCACCTCGCAGATCTACCTGCTCGACACCGAAGGCAACGAACGACGGTTGACGCACTTCGCGGGCGGGGCTCACGACCCGACGTGGTCACCCGACGGGGAGACGATCGCGTTCGCGGCCGGCACGGGCGAGGGATCTGACACCGACATCTTCACGATCCCCGTCGACGGCGGCACCGCGACCAGGATCGCCGGGACCTGGAAGGACGACGGCCACCCCGACTGGTCTCCGGATGGCACGCAGATCGTCTTCGACGCTCGATCGGGCGACCCGCACTCGGGCCGCGGCGTGATCTGGGTCGCGTCGGTCCGCACGCATGCCCTCCACCCGCTCACGGAGCGCCACACGCCGTACGCGGCGACCGCACCCGCGTGGTCGCCGGACGGGAGACGGATCGCGTACCGCGTGTACCACCGGGGATACACGCTCAACGACTGGCCCTACGCCGCCTGGCTCGGCGTCATCCGACCGGACGGCTCGCATCAGGTGGAGGTCTCGATCCCGAGAGGGGGGGGCCGCCCGATCCAAGCGCCGAACTGGTCTCCCGATGGGCGCTCGATCGTGGTCGAACGGACCGACTGGCGCGAGATGGGATCCGTGATCCTGCTCGTCGATCCGAGCACGGGCGAGGCGCACCGGATCTCGGAGCGGCTCCGCAGCGCCGACGCCGAGCCGAGCTGGGGCACCGACGGAATCCTCCTGACCCTGTGGAGCGACGACCCCGTCCCGTCGGGACCGGCCCCACCGAGGTTCCAGGTCCGACCGAGGGCGCTGTTCCGTCCGCTCGCCGACCTGGGAGCCGGCATGCATACCGTGAACGTGCGGACGGGTGAGGCGTCTCGACTCCCGGACGCGTTCACGTCGATCCGCGGCGCCCGCAACTTCGAGGTGTCCCCGGGCGGATCGATGGTCCTGTTCGAGGGCTCGGGCCGCACGACGCCGTCCACCAAGCCCCCCGACCTCGGCCACCACCAGCTCTACCTCGCGAACGTCGATGGGACCGGCCTGCGTCGGCTCACGGACGACCCCATCGGCACCTCCCAGGGAAGCTGGTCCCCCGACGGGACGAGGGTCGTCTACCTCGGAGGCTCGAAGTCCCCCGCGGACCTCATGGTCTTGGACCTCGCGACGGGAACGACCACGAGGGTAGCGACCGGGCGGGCGGGAGCCTTCGATGACCCCTTCTTCGGCGTGGACGGAGGAACGATCATGTTCACCCGCTACCACCACGAACGTCCGAAGGACGCGTACGGCCAGGGCTACGACCTGTGGTCGATCCCGGTCGGTGGCGGTCGTCCGACGCTGGAGGTCGAGGGCCTGGGGTACGGCGCCTCCTTCTCCCCGGACGGGACCGCGATCCTGTATCAACGGACGGCGACAGCGGTCGGGGCCCTGGGTCGCTGCGTCAGTGGCTACGGCGTGAGCTGGATCAGCGATGCCGATGGCAACCATCCTCGGTTGCTCGTGCCCCGCGCGGGGGAGGAGCCTCGCGGTTCGTCGACCGTCGCCGGGTGGTCGCCCGACGGCACCCGGATCGCCTACCGAGCGGACCTGGCGCCGCCCGACGGCTGCTCCCTGTCCTCCGCGTCGGGCGCGTACGTGATGGACATGGAGACGGGAGCCCGGACGCTGATCGCCTTCGGTGAACCCATCGACTGGCTGGACGACCGCACCGTGATCATCAAGAGACGTCGCGGAGGACAGGGATGACCGGCACGGCCATCCGACGCTTCCGAGGAGCCCGAGGGCGTTGGGTCGCGGCGCTCGCGCTCGTCCTGGCCGGATGCACGGGGTCGGGCGATCCGGCTGACCCACGGGAAACGAACAGCGACGAGCCATCGCCGATCGTGCAACCGACGCCGACCGGCGCGAGCGCGGATGCCGAAGCGGGATCGGAGGAGGTCATCGGCCCGGGACCGGGCCTGTACCGCATCGACCTCGCCACGGGCGAGACCGAGCCGATCCTGTCCGGCGACCTGGAGCTGCACGAGCCCGAGCGCTCGCCGGACGGGTCCAGGCTCGTGTACCACTCGATGACACGGAGCGGCGTCCCGCAGATCTTCGTCCTGAAGGAGGGCACGAGCCGGCGGCTGACCAGTCTCCCGGGCGGGGGGATGGAACCGACGTGGTCCCCCGACGGATCGCGGATCGCGTTCGCCGGCGCGGAGAACGAGGGTGGCGACTCGGACATCTACGTGATGGACCCGATGGGCGGCCATCTTCGCGTGCTGGCGCGAACGCCACGATCCGACCGCCGCCCGGACTGGTCCCCGGACGGTTCGAAGGTGGTGTTCGACACGTACGGAAGGATCTGGGTGGTCGCCGTTGGCGGCGGCGAGCCCACCCGCCACCCGGTCGTCATCCTCGGGAGCTACCGGCGCGGGCCGGCGGTCGACGCGACTTGGTCGCCCGATGGGAGGTGGATCGCCTTCACCCGCCTCAGTGGCTCAACGGGCAACGGCCTCATGACGTACGCGCACCTCTGGTTGGTGCGTTCGGATGGCTCTGGAGAGCAACCCCTCGAACCCGAATGGGAGAAGGAGAACTGGGCCCATGAGCTCGAGCCCAGCTGGTCGCCGGACGGGCGCTCCATCGCGTACGCGACCGTCGGGGGGAACGTCGCGCTCCTCGACGTGCGCAGCCTGGACGTCGCCTACCTCTCCACGCCCATGTCCGCCTCCGACCTGAGTTGGGGTACCGACGGGCTCATCGCGAGCGTGGGATACGCCAGACACCCGGGCGCGCTCCCGTCACCGCCCATCTGGATCCTCGGCGGCGAGCGCGATCCGGGCTTCGACTTCGAGTGGCTCAGGTAGGCGAACCGCTCGAACCTCTCATGTGCCGCCGATACCAGAAGAGAAGAGGTATCGACCGTCGCGGAGGCATCCGTCAGCGGTGTCGCTTGCTCCTCGGCGACAGGCCGGTCACGCCAGTGGCGCGCGGTCCCAGATCAACACGGACGCCGACCACACCGGCGGCGTGAGCAGCTCGCGCTCGTCGCCGCCGTCGGCGTTCACGAGGTAGACCTGGAACCTCGGCCCGTCCTGTGCCACGAACGCGAGACGATCGCCCTCGGGCGACCACACCGGCGCACCACCACCCCGTCGCGTGAGCCGCGATGTCTGCCCGCTCGCCGCGTCGACCACGTACACCGCGATGTCGTCCTGCGGCGTGTACGCGGCGACCGCGATCCGCGAGCCGTCCGGCGACCACGCCGGCGCGTGGTACCCGCGCGGGCGGAGGCTCGGCGCCAACGGCCGGAGCCCGGTCCCGCCGGCGTTCACGGCCCACAGCTCCAGCCGCCGGTCGCCCACGAACCTGCAGACCTCGTCGCATCCGGGGAAGTCGGCCTCACCGCGGAGGAACGCGATCGTCGCGCCGTCGGGCGACCAGGAGGGCTCGGCGTTCCACTCCGCGGTCTCGCTGGCCACGAGGACCGTGTCGTTCGAGCCGTCGGCGTTCACGACGCGGATCGTCGTGTCCCCGAACGACCCGACGGCGTACGCGAGCCGAGTCCCGTCGGGGGACCACGAAGCCCCGTAGATCGAGCCATCCTGGACGAGCTGCGTCACCTCGCCGTCCGGTCCGAACACCGACAACACCCCGCCGCCCTCGAGCGGGGTGAACGCCAATCGACCGTCCGCGGTCCGGTCGAGCGGCACGCTCCCAGGCGCGAGCGCGACCATGAACGGACCCGCCGGCTCGCCGTCCGGATCGAAGGCGGCGGCGGCGCCGGGCAGCGCACCGCCATCGCGACCGAGCACCACCGTGATGTGGTCCTCGACCTCCGCCACCGGCCCGGTGACGGGGCCGGGAACCGCGGGCGTGCCCGGGTCCGAACGGACCAGCTCACGGACACCGGCGGACGCGACCACCGCGATCGCCACCAGCGCGAGCGCCGCGAACGCCGGCACCAAGACCGACCGCCGCCTCGCCCGCGGGATCAGTCCCTCGGGCACGGACCCGATCGGCCTCACGTCATCCGCGAGCCGGTTCAGCCGTTCGCGCAGTCGCTGGTCGTCCATCGCCCTCATCCCTCGATCGTCACGACGTCGCGGAGCGCCTCGACGCCCCTGGAGATCAACGACTTCACGGTCCCCGGTCGGCACCGCAGGACCTCGGCGATCTGCGCCTCGGACAGGTCCTCGTAGAACCGCAGCACGATCGCCGCGCGCTGACGCTCCGAGAGCTCGAGCAGCGCTACGCGCATCGCCTCGCGTTCGGCGGTATCGGGATCCAGCGACGCGAGCGGTACTTCGGCGGCGGTGCGCTCCAGGTAGCGGCGCTCGACCTGACGCCGACGCCCGCTCGAGCGCGAGAGGTTCACGATCGCCCGCCGCAGGTATCCGTAGAAGGCGCCCTCGTCGCGCAGGTACAGGAGCCGGCCGCTCACCCGCAGGAACGCGTCCTGCACGAGGTCCTCGGCGAGAGCCCGGTCCCCGGTCAACAGGTAGGCGAAGCGGACCGCCTCGGTCGCGTGGCGCAGGTACAGCTGCTCCAGCAGCCCGCCCTCGACCCGGACCGGCTCCGCCATGGCGTCCATCATGCTCCGGAAACGCCTACGAGCGCTCGTCGGTTCCTTGAGGTCGACTCGGCCGACGAAGGAACCGTACCTGCTCCTCATGCGTTTCCGTGGCGTCGACCGACGCAAGGAGGCACGTGATGAGCCGCTCGATACCCGCCCTGCTGCTCGCTCTCGTCCTCGGCGCGGCGGCGTGCACGTCGGACGGAGGAACCGACGCAACGCCTCCCACCGAGACCGCCGGGGCCTCGAGCGAGGCGACGGGGGCGACCAACGCGGAGTCGAGTCCCGCCCCCGAAGGTCTCGTGCTCGTCTCGCTCGGCGACTCGTGGCCGGAGGGCGCGCACTGCAACGAGTGTCGCACCTTCCCGCAGACCTACGCCAAGGGGCTCGCGGATGAGCTCGGCGAGCCGGTCACGCTGGTGGACCTCGCGGGTCAGGCCCAGCCGTCCTTCGACACACCCGGGAAGGGAGGAAGCGCCGGCCTGCTCGAGGCGATCCGGACCGACGAGCCCTTCAGGGAGCAGGTGGCCAGCGGCGACATCATCGTGATCGCGACCGGCGCCAACGATTTCGGAGCGCAGTTCGAGGCGATCCAGGGCGGGACCTGCGGAGGCGACGACGGCACGGCGTGCGTAGACGAGATCGGACGGACGTGGGATCGCGAGTTCGACGCGATCCTCGAGGAGATCGAGGCGCTCCGGGCGGGCGAGCCGACCGCGATCCGCCTCGTGAACGCGGCGAACGCGTTCCTCGACCCGTCCTTCACCCCCGAACAGGCTCGAGGCTTCGCGGCGCTGTTCGAGGCACTCACCCAGGCGGTCTGCGACAACGCCGAGGCTCACGGCGCCACCTGCGTCGACGTGCGTCCCGCGCTGAACGGCCCGAACCTAGATCGCCCGGTGAACGACAGCTCGCAGGAGTCGATGGACGCCGTGGCCGAGCTGCTCCTCGAGACCGGCCTGTCCGAGCTCGGGTACCCGAGCGAGCCGCCGGTGCTCGAAGGCATCTTCGCGGTCGGACCCGACGATCTCGATGTCGCGCTCCGCTGCGTCGGCGAGGGCTCCCCGACGATCGTGTTCGAGGCCGGCACCGACAGCGCGGGCATCGAGGACTTCCCGCCCGCGCTGGTAGCAGGACTCGCCGAGCGGACGACGGCGTGCACGTACGATCGGCCCGGGACCGGGAGCAGCGCCGCGCCACCCGAACGGCGGCGATCGGTCGACGAGGTCGTCGACATCCTGCACCAGCTGCTGCGCGTCGCCGATGTCCCAGGGCCCTACCTGCTGGTCGGGCAGTCCGGCGGCGGCTTGATCGTCGTCTCGTATGCGGACCGGTACCCGAAGGAGGCAGCCGGGGTGGTCCTGCTCGACGTCTCGGCGCCGATCCCCGACCTCGCGAAGGAGTTCCCCGGCAAGCTGGGTTGGAACAACCCCGAGCGCATCGACTGGCCCGATGCCGAGCGGACGCTTGCGATTGCGATCCCGAACCTCGGCGACCTCCCGGTGGGGATCGTCACCGCGACCGAGGGTCAATCCGACGTGCGCGATCAGTCCGTCTGGCTGGAGCTCTCGTCCCTCGCCACGCAGGCCAGCCTCGAGGGCGGGCACAACATCCATTGGGACAACACCGAGGGTGTGCTGTCGGCGATCCTCTCGACGCTCGAGGCGAACCAGAGCTGACGGTCTGAAACGCTGTCGGGAGCCGATAGATCTCTCGAGCGCGGCTGGCACCAGGGCGAGGATCTCTCGAGCGCCGGCGATGCCGGAAGAGGTATCGACCCTCGCTGAGGCAACTTCGAGATCCGGCATAGGGTTGACGCATGAGCTTCGCGGTCGATGCCGATGCCTACGACCGGTTCATGGGGCGGTACTCGTCGCCCCTCGCCACCGCGTTCTGCGCGTTCCTGAACGTGGCGCCGGGTCAGCGGGTCCTCGATGTCGGGTGCGGCCCTGGCGCGTTGGTGGCGGAGCTCGTCGAGCGGGTGGGAGCGAGCAGCGTTACGGCGGTCGAGCCCTCCCCGACGTTCGTAGCCGCCGTCCGATCGCGTTTCCCCCGTGTCGACGTTCGCGCGGCCTCCGCCGAGGACCTTCCGTTCGGCGACGACACCTTCGACCTCGCGTGCGCGCAACTCGTCGTCCACTTCATGGAGGACCCGTCGCGAGGCGCCGCCGAGATGGCGAGGGTGGCGCGGCCCGGCGGCAGCGTCGCCGCATGCGTGTGGGACTTCGTCGGGGGACGGGCTCCGGTGTCCCCGTTCTGGGAGGCGGCAACCACCGTGTTGGGGGAGATCGAGGACGAGTCGGGGCTCGCCGGCGCGGGTCAGGGCCAGCTGACGTCGCTGCTCGCGTCGGCCGGCCTGCTCGATCTGGAGGAGACGGCGCTGCAGATCTCGGTGCGTCACGAGACGTTCGACGAGTGGTGGGAGCCTTTCACCCTCGGCGTCGGGCCCGCCGGCGCGGCCGCCGCCTCGCTCGGCAGGGACGAGCTGGACGCGATCCGACGGCGATGCCGTGAACTCCTCGGCGACGGACCGTTCACCCTCGAGGCTGCAGCCTGGGCCGCGCGCGGACGGGTGGGCGCCAGAGCCATCTGAGCCTGGCACCCAGGTACGACGCCGAGGTGGCCACCTCCCCAAGGCCGATGAGCTTGTGGCGAGGTCGCCCCGGGCGCGTGTTGCCCGGTCCCCTGGGCCTCTGACACACTCCACGCGCGCGCAGAGACCGCTCCTCGCGCACCTGCGAGGCCATCGAGGCGCTCCAGGCAGGAGGGCCGATGCCGGGACGCTCCGGGAACATCCTCATCGTGGACGACGATCCGTTGAACCGGGCGCTCCTCGAGAGGAGCCTCGCCAACGACGGGCACCGAACGGCTTCGGTCGACAACGGGTTCGCGGCGTTCGACGCGATCGAGGCCGACCGCCCAGACGTGGTCCTGCTCGACGTCGAGATGCCCGGCCTGGATGGGATCGAGGTACTCGAGCGCCTCAAGTCGAACCCCGCCCTCCGCGACATCCCGGTGATCATGATCTCGGGGATCGAGGACTCGCAGGCGATCGTCCGCTGCATCGAGGCGGGCGCCGAGGACCTGCTGCCCAAGCCGTTCGACCCGGTGATCCTGCGCGCCCGGATCGACGCGGGACTCAACCGCAAGCGCCTGCACGACCTGGAGCGGGAGCAGGTCCGGAGCGTGTTCGCGCGGTTCCTTCCCGAGCCGATCGCGGCCCAGATGCTGGAGCGGAGCGACGGCACACCGACGATCGAGGCCAAGCGCCTGTGGGCGACCGTGATGTTCCTGGACCTTCGCGGGTTCACGACGTTCGCCGAGACCCAGCCCGTCGAGCAGGTCATCGGCGTGCTGAACCGCCTCCAGCAGACGCTGGGCGGCGCGGTGCTCGACCACGGGGGAACGCTCGTCGACCAGCTCGGCGACGGGCTGATGGCCGTGTTCGGCGCGCCGGTCGAGGGCGTCGACCACGCGGACCGCGCCGTCGCGGCCGCGCGTGCGATGGCGGGCGAGCGGCTGGCGGACTTCAATGGGTGGCTGGCCGCGGAGGGCATCGCCGAGGGGTTCCGCCTCGGCATCGGCCTCAACTCGGGACGCGTGATGTCGGGCACGCTCGGCTCGGACCGCCGGATCGACTACGCGGTGATCGGCGACACGGTGAACACCGCCGCGCGGATCGAGCAGCTGACGAAGCAGACCGGCCACGCGATCCTGATCGCGGACCAGACCCGGACCAACATGACGGCGGGTGCCGAGGACCTGATCCTCGTCGACGAGTTCGAGATCCGCGGCAAGGAGTCGAAGGTCAAGCTCTGGACGACGCCGGAGGGCCAGGCCCCGTGACCGACGACGACGTCCGGGCCCTCCACGAGCGCGTCGCCGAGCTCGAGGCGGCCGAGGCCGAGCGCGAACGCGCCGAGCGCGTCCAGGCGGCCCTCTACCGCATCGCCGAGACCGCGAGTGCCGCACAGGACATGCAGGACTTCTACCGCACGATCCACGCGATCGTCGGCGAGCTGATGTACGCGGAGAACTTCTACATCGCCCTGTACGACGAGGAGCGTCAGGCGATCAACTGGCCCTTCTACGTCGACGAGGTCGACGAGGACTGGCCCGACCCGAGCGTCTGGGAGCCGATGGGCACTGGCCAATCGGTCGGCATCACCGGGTACATGTTGCGGACCGGGATCCCGATGCTCAACTCGGACGACGACTGGGAACAGCTCGTCGCCGCCGGAGAGATCGCCAAGATCGGGAACCCCTCGGTCACCTGGCTCGGCGCCCCGCTGCGGTCGGACGAGCGGACGGTGGGCGCCGTCGTCGTCCAGAGTTACCACGAGGAGCACCGGCACACCGAGGCCGACAAGGACCTCCTCGTGTTCGTCGCCCGGCACATCGCCTCGGCGCTCGAGCGTACCCGCCTGATCGACGAGACCCGGCAGCGCAACGCTGAGCTCGCCCTGATCAACGACGTGCAGCGCGGCCTCGCAGAGCATCTCGAGATGCAGGCGATGTACGACCTCGTCGGCGACCGTCTCCAGGAGATCTTCGACGCCCAGGTCGTCGACATCGGGTTCCTCGACGAGGCCGCGGGGCTCATCCGCTTCCCGTACACGATCGAGAAGGGCGTCCGCTACCCCGACGAGCCGCTCCCGATCATCGGGTTCCGCAAGTGGGTGCTGGAGCAGCGGGAGCCGCTCCTGTTCGGCTCGGCGACGCCGGAGCTCCTCGCCGAGTACGGCCAACCCGCCGTGATCCAAGGTGAACCGGCGAAGTCGTCCCTGTTCGTGCCACTCGTCGTGGCCGGCAAGGCGACCGGCGTGATCTCGCTGCAGAACATCGACCGCGAGAACGCGTTCACGGAGAACGACCTCCGGCTCCTGACCACGCTCGCAGGGAGCCTGAGCGTCGCGCTCGAGAACGCTCGCCTGTTCGAGGAGACCCGGCAGCGAAACGCGGAGCTCGCGGTGATCAACGACGTCCAGCGCAGCCTGGCCGAGAACCTGGACATGCAGGCGATGTACGACCTCGTCGGCGATCGGATCCACGAGATCTTCGACGCCCAGGTCGTCGATATCGGCATCATCGACCGCGAGGACGGACTGATCCACTATCCCTACACGATCGAGCGCGGAGAGCGGTTCCCGGACGCGCCGACGCCGATCGGAGGGTTCGCTCGCCACGTCATCGAGACCCGGGAGCCACTCCTCATCGGCGAGCGCATGGACGAGCGCGCGAGCGAGTTCGGATCCTCGGTGATCCAGGGTGAGACGCCGAGGTCGGCCCTGTTCGTCCCGCTCGTCGTCGGCGGTGAGGCGACCGGTCGGATCTCGCTGCAGAACCTCGACCATGAGCACGCCTTCTCCGAGAGTGATCTCCGGCTGCTGACGACGATCGCAGGGAGCCTGAGCGTCGCGCTCGAGAACGCCCGGCTGTTCGAGGAGACGCGGCAGCGAAACGCCGAGCTCGCGCTGATCAACGACGTGCAGCGCGGGCTCGCTGAGAACCTCGAGATGCAGACGATGTATGACCTCGTCGGGGACCGGATCCAGGAGATCTTCGACGCGCAGGTCGTCGATATCGGCATCCTCGACCGCGAGGCCGACGTGATCCGGTTCCCGTACACGCTCGAGCGCGGAGTCCGTCTCCCGGACGCGCCGATCCCGAACACCATCGGGCCGAGCCATCACGTCCTGCAAACGCGCGAACCACTGCTCGTCAACGAACGGATGATGGAGCGGATGGCGGAGTTCGGCGGCGGCGTCCTCCTCGGAGAGCCGCCGAAGTCGGCCCTGTGGGTACCGCTCGTCGTGGGAGGCGAGGCGACGGGACGGATCTCGCTGCAGAACCTGGACCGCGAGCACGCATTCAGCGAGGGTGACGTGCGCTTGCTCACGACGATCGCGGGGAGCCTGAGCGTCGCGCTCGAGAACGCGCGTCTGTTCGAAGAGACCCGGCAGCGCAACGCCGAACTCGCCCTGATCAACGACGTGCAGCGCGGGCTCGCCGAGAACCTCGACATGCAGGCGATGTACGACCTCGTCGGCGACCGGATCCAGGAGATCTTCGACGCGCAGGTCGTCGACATCGGCATCGTGGATCGGGAGACGAACCTGATCCACTTCCCGTACGCGATCGAGCGCGGCGAGCGCTTCCCCGACGAGCCGATCGAGATCGTGGGGTTCCGCGAGCAGGCGCTCGGGACCCGAGCCCCGGTCGTCGTGAACGAGAACTTCGCCGCGCGTACCGCGGAGGTGGGGGCACCCCTCGTGCTGCAGGGCGAGCCGCCGATGTCGGGGGTCTTCGTCCCACTGATCGTCGGGGGCCAGGCGACCGGCGTGATCTCGCTCCAGAACCTCGACCGCGAGCATGCCTTCAGCGAGATCGATGTCCGGCTCCTCGCCACGCTGGCCGGGAGCCTGAGCGTCGCGCTCGAGAACGCCCGGCTGTTCGAGGAGACAGGCCGGCGCGCCTCCGAGCTCGCGATCGTGAACAACGTTGGCCAGGCGATCGCCGAGCAGCTCGACCTCGCCGCCCTGATCGAGCGCCTGGGCGACCAGCTCCGCGACGTGTTCACCGCCGACCTCGTCTACGTGGCGCTGCACGACCGCGCGACCGACATGATCGAGTTCGCCTACTACAGCGAGGATGGCGAGCGGCGCGCGAACCCGCCGATGCGGTTCGGGGAGGGGCTCACCTCCAAGATCCTCCAGACGCGCGAGCCCATGCTCCTGAACCGCGCCGAGGCCTTCGAGCAGACGGGGGTCGAGGTCGTCGGGACGCCCGCCAAGTCCTACCTGGGCGTACCGATCGTCACCGGCACGGAGTCGATCGGCGTCATCAGCGTGCAGAGCACGCGACAGGCGGGGCGCTTCGGCGGGTCGGACGCGCGTCTCCTCTCCACGATCGCGGCGAACGTCGGCGTCGCGATGGCGAACGCTCGGCTCTACGTCGAGACCCGTCGGCGCGCGAGCGAGATGGCGGCCCTCGCTGATCTCGGCCGCGAGATCGGCGCGCTGCTGGAGCTTGAGCCGATCCTGCGCGAGATCGCGGAGCGTGCCGGCGACCTCCTCGAGGCCGACTCGAGCGCGGTCTTCCTGGAGCAGGGAGGCGCGTTCGTCCCCGTGGTCGCCCTCGGCGAGTTCGGCGAGGCGCTGATGGGCGACACGATCACGCCGGGCGAAGGCATCATCGGCGACCTCGCGATCCGCGGCGCCGCCGAGATCGTCAACGACGTCCGATCCGACCCGCGCGGGGTCCAGATCCCGGGCGCCGAGTACGAGGAGGCCGAGCGGCTGATGGGCGCGCCGCTCGTGGCGCGCGGGCACACGATCGGCATGATGGCCGTCTGGCGCACCACCCGCGCCGTGAACCCGTTCACCGAGCAGGACCTCGACTTCCTCGTCGGCCTCTCGCTACAGGCGGCGATCGCCATCGAGAACGCCAGGCTGTTCGCCGAGGCCAAGGAGGCGCAGCGCCTCGCCGACGAGGCGAACGCCTCCAAGAGCGCGTTCCTGGCGACGATGAGCCACGAGATCCGCACGCCGATGAACGCGATCATCGGGATGAGCGGCCTGCTGTCCGAGACGTCCCTGGACGCCGAGCAGCATGAGTACGCGTCCACGATCTCGCGCAGCGGCGAGGCGCTGCTGTCGATCATCAACGACATCCTGGACTTCTCGAAGATCGAGGCCGGCCGCATGGACCTCGAGCTCGCGCCGTTCGACGTGCGCGGGTGCGTCGAGTCCGTGGTCGACCTGATCGGCCCGGTCGCCCAGCGCAAGGGCCTCGAGGTCACGTACGGGATCGTCCCCGGCACACCCGAGACCGCGATCAGCGACGGCAGCCGGTTGCGGCAGATCCTGCTGAACCTGCTGAACAACGCCGTGAAGTTCACCGAGTCCGGCGAGATCGTCGTCCACGTCTCGGCCGCGGATGGGCCCGCGCCGGACCGCATCGCGTACCGCGTGTCGGTCCGCGACACCGGCATCGGGATCCCAGCCGACCGGATCGGCGCGCTGTTCGATTCGTTCACGCAGGTCGACGCGTCGACGAGCCGCCGGTACGGCGGGACGGGCCTCGGGCTCGCGATCAGCCGCCGCCTGGCCGAGCTGATGGGCGGCACCGTCACGGCCGAGAGCACGGGGGTGACGGGGCAGGGCAGCACGTTCCATGTGACGTTCGAAGCCGGCGTGACCGACATGACGCCGACGGCGCTCCGCCGCGACGGCTCGTTCGCCGGCCGCCGCGCCCTCGTCGTCGACGACAACGCGACGAACCTCCTCCTGATGACGGCGCTCCTCGGTGCGTGGGGGATCGAGACCACGACCGCCGGGAGCGGCGAGGAGGCGCTCGGCGCACTCGAGGGGGTGGACCTCGTGGTCCTCGACATGCTGATGCCCGGGATGGACGGACTCGAGCTCGGAACACGGATCCGCGAGCGGGTTCCGACCCTGCCGACGATCCTCGCGTCGTCGATCCCGCGGCACGACGTGCTGGAGGATCCGCGCTGGGAGGCCGCCGGGCTGGGCGCGGTGATCGTGAAGCCGATCCGGGCCTCGAGCCTGCACGGCGCCGTCGCCACGGTCCTCGACGTCGCGACCGACGAAGCGGGCGCGC